>CAKTPM010000004.1 GCA_934591705.1 uncultured Oscillospiraceae bacterium | reverse complement strand
GTGTACAAGGTGGAGGAGCAGCGGTACTATGCAAACGAGTTCCGCGGCAATTTTGAGATCGTCTCCCTGACCGGCACCATCAATACCATGGGCGGCGCGTTTTACGCCCATCTGCACATGAGTGCCGGAAACGACAAGGGGCAGGTGTTTGGCGGCCACTTAAATCGGGCTGTGGTCAGCGCCACCTGTGAAATGATCATAGAGTTCATTCCCGGCGCGGTGGACAGAGCGCATGACCCGGACACGGGACTGAACCTGTTGGCGTTCTGACCTGCGCCGTGTCATGCGTTTGATCCCAAGTTTATTTGAGCGATACATTTCCATTGGATGCGCAGACTTGATGCGGGATATAACATTAGATTAAATTTCAGCCATCTGCTTCCTGAGCTGCTTTGACCACTGCATCAAGAGCCGCAACTATGTGAATGTCATTGTGGCCAGCAAGCACCCACGCCAGCAGTGGCTGACCATGGAGCAGGCGGTGAAGCACTGCACACAGGGCCTCGGCATCTGGAGCTGGGCCTCCAACGATCAAGACGAGGAACCGGATGCGGTCATGGCCTGCTGCGGCGACACGCCCACGCTGGCAACGCTGGCCGCCGTCAGCATCCTGCGCAAGGAGCTGGCGGCGCTGATTCCCTTCTTTTTTCTGCATCCGGCAGGTCATACGGGTTCGACCCGCCCCGCCGAAACGAAAAAGCACCCGCCCACCTTCCCGGTGGTCGGATGCCTTTTTGGTACCCCCGACTGGATTCGAACCAGCGGCTTGCCGAGGGCACTGCCCCGCGGCAAGCCGGGGCTATATTTTATGTTGTAGGCCGCTATGGTTCGACCCGCCCCGCCGAAACGAAAAAGCACCCGCCCACCTTCCCGGTGGCCGGATGCCTTTTTGGTACGCCCGACTGGATTCGAACCAGCGGCCTACAGAGTCGGAGTCTGTCACTCTATCCATCTGAGCTACGGGCGCATAGGATGCTCACGGCCTATCCCGGCCGCGCCAGTATATTATACTCGTCTTTGGGCATAATGTAAAGAAAAATTTTCTAAATTTAGATTGTTAAAAAAGTTGACAAGTTGTTTATTTTGCGATACAATGTCGTAAGCTTCAAAAAGGACTTGAGAACTTATGAAAAAAGCAAAAATTTCTGACGCTGTCATCCACCGGCTGCCCCGGTACTACCGCTATCTGGATGACCTCTATAATAAGGGCGTGGTGCGCATTTCCTCCAATTCCCTGGGCGGAAAGATGGACATCACCGCCTCCCAGATCCGCCAGGATCTCAGCTGCTTCGGTGAATTCGGCCAGCAGGGGTACGGCTACAATGTGGCGGAGCTGCGCAGTGAGATCGGCCACATTCTGGGCATCGACGGCGGCCACCGCATCATCGTGGTAGGCGCCGGCCACCTGGGCCATGCCCTGCTGCAGAACTTCGATTTCCGCAAGGTGGGCTTCCGCATCGACTCCGCCTTCGACCTCTCCCCCGACCTCATCGGCACCACCATCAACGGCGTGACCATCCGCTCCATGGACGAGCTGGACGCCTATGTCCGGGAGCAGCAGCCCCATGTGGCGGTGCTGACGGTGCCCCAGTCCGTGGCCCAGCCCCTGGCGGACCGTCTCATCTCCCTGGGGGTCAAGGGCTTTTGGAACTTCACCAATGTGGAGCTGAGCACCGAGGTGCCCGGGGTATTCTTCGAGGACATCCACTTTGTAGATACCCTTCTGACGCTGAGCTACCGCATTTCCCGGCAGGAGTAAGCACACATCCCCGCGCGGCACATACTATGGAGTGAGCCCCGACCGAGAGGGCGGGGGAAAACTTCATAGGAGGTATCTCTATGTGTAACCAGAGTTCCAATTCCTGCTGCGGCGGCGGCTTCGGCGGCAGCAGCTGCTGCTGGATCATCATCGCCATCATCGTTCTGTGGCTGTTCTGCGGCAATGGCTGCGGCAGCGGCTGCGGGTGCAATAACAACTGCGGCTGCGGCGGCAACGACTGCGGCTGCGGCTGCTGAGCCAGCAAATGAAAAGCCGCCCGCCGGGGCGGCTTTTTTCATGGGCACCCCTTGCCACCGGGCTCACCATCGTGTAGAATAAGGGCAGATAAGCTGGGCGGAGGAGAAAAAATGTGCAAAAATACCGTGAAAGAGGTCGGGCCGCGCCCGACCGCATACCTGTGATATGGCCCTGACCGCTGCCGACCTGGCCCGCCGCTACCGCTGCCACCGCCCCGGCCTCCAGGACGCCCGGCACAACTTCGCCGTTCTGGTGCCCCTGGTGGAGACCCGGGAGGGCCTGTGCCTGCTCTATGAGGTTCGGGCCGGCGGCATCGCCCAGGGGGGCGAGGTGTGCTTCCCCGGCGGGCGCATGGAGCCGGGGGAAACACCGGTGGAGGCCGCCCTGCGGGAGACCTGTGAGGAGCTGGCCATCCCCCCGGGGGACATCACCGTGCTGGGGGAGCTGGACTTTCTCCACCTCCGGCGGGAGGGGCTGATGTACCCGGTGCTGGCGGCCCTGGCGCCCGAGGCCCTGGAGAAGATGCGCCCTGCCCCCGCCGAGGTAGCCGAAACCTTTTTGGTGCCCCTGGCCTGGCTCCGGGCCCATCCCCCGGCGGTGTACCGCTATCCCCTCCGGCCCATGGTAGGGGATGACTTCCCCTACGGCGCTGTGCAGGTGAGCGCCGACTATCCCTGGCTGGACGGGCACATGGAGGTGCCGGTCTATACCGGCCTGCCCCACCCCCTGTGGGGCCTCTCGGCCCGCATCACCCGGCATCTGGTGGAGGATACGGCGGATCTTGATCGGCCGTAAGCGCATAAAGAAACACCGCCTCGCAGGAGGCGGCGTTTCTTTTGGAAAAAGGGGCTTTCGGAGAGAAAGCGGAGGAAGAAAGCGAAATTCAGGCGGCAGCGCCGATGCGCCGGGCGCGCTCCTCATAGTGCATCTCCAGGATGCCGGCCTTACCGGCGGCCCAGGTGCCGATGGCACCGAAGATGAGAGGCATGTAGAAGCCGGCCTGGCGGATGGGTTCATCGGCAGCCAGCATCAGGAAAGAGGTGGCCACCACCAAAAAGGCGGCGACAATGGCGACAGCCAGGTAATCATAGATTTTGAGCTTCATGGCAGAGTCCTCCTTGAAATTTTTTGATCCGGCAGGGGGTGTTCCCTGCCTGTGCCTGTATAGTAGAATATTTCACAAGAAAAGTAAAGCCCGATATTATGATGATGATCATAAGTAAAACTGTTTGCAAAAAACACCCCCTTCTCCCCTTGCGCAGCCGCCGGGAAATTGGTATAATCGGCGGGACGGGCAGCGGGGAGAAGTCCCCGCCGAGCCACGGCAATCATTCGCAGCAGAGCCCCCGGGAGGTATACATGAACCGCGAAGAGATGTGCAGCGCCGTGCTGGCGGCCATTGAAAAAATCGATAAGCCCCGGATCTTAGTGGCCATTGACGGCCGCTGCGGGTCCGGCAAGACCACCCTGGCCGCAGCCCTGCAGGAGATGCTGCAGTGCCCGGTGGTACACATGGACGACTTTTTCCTCCGGCCCCAGCAGCGGACGGAGGAGCGCCTGGCCACCCCCGGCGGCAACATCGACATTGAGCGCTTTACCCGGGAGGTGCTGGCGCCGCTGCAGGCGGGGGAGGCCTTTTCCTACCGGCCCTTCCGCTGCCGGACCCAGACCCTGGGGGAGCCCGTCTATGTGCCCTGCAGCGCCGTGACCCTGGTGGAGGGGAGCTACGCCTGCCACCGCCGGCTGTGGGACGCCTACGATCTGCGGGTATTTCTCACGGTGTCCCCCGCCCGGCAGCTGGAGCGCCTCCAAAGGCGGGATCCGGACAAGCTGTCCCTGTTCGTCAGCCGCTGGATCCCCATGGAGGAGCAGTACTTTGCCGCCTTTGATGTGGAGGGGCGCTGCTGGCCGGTGCTGGATACGACCGACTGAAGCAACGATCAAATCACTGATCAAATCATCGATTGAATAAGCAAAACCTCCGGCTGGGCCGGAGGTTTTGCTTATTCACTGTATACGCTTTTGACACGCTTATGCCGCCAGAACCTTGCGGCGCATTTCACGCCGGAGCAGCAGCACCGCCAGCACCAGCGTCAGTGCCTCGCTGATGAGGGGGGCGAACCAGATGGTGTTCCCCGCCAGGGTGTAGCTCAGGAGGAGCAGCACGCTGGCCTGCACCACGAACCCGCGGCTCACGGAGATGATCAGCGCACTCTGGGCCCGTTCCCGGGCGGTGAGATACCCGCCGATGACGATATTGAAGCCCACCAGCAGGTAGGAATAGCTGTAATCCTGCAGGGCCAGCAGGGACTGGGCATTGAGGGCCGGGTTTTCCGAGCCCAGGAAGGCCCGGACCAAGAACCCGCCGCCGAAGCGCAGCACCGTCCACACGATGAGGGCAAAGCCACCTGCGCCGACAGCGGCATATTTCAGCAGCTTCCGGCAGGCCTCCGGCTCGTTTTTGCCGTAGTGATAGCTGACCAGGGGCTGGGCCGCCTGGGAGAAGCCCACCAGGCAGTTGATGACCACGGTGCCGGTGTAGGCGATGATGGTATAGCTCACCAGGCCGTCATCCCCCAGGCAGCGGAGGATGGTGCGGTTGAAAAGAAAGATCATCAGGCCGTTGCAGATCTCGGTGATGCCGTCGGGCACGCCCAGGGGCAAAAGCCGCTTGTAGATGGAATAATCCAGGCGGAAGCGGGTGAAGTGGAAGGTGGTCTTTTCCCGCAGGAAATGGTGCAGATACACGCAGCAGGTCAAAAGCTGGCTCAAGCCCGTGGCCACCGCCGCGCCGTAGGTGCCCATCTGCAGGGGGAAGATGGCGATATAGTCCAGCACGCAGTTGCAAAGGCAGCCGGCGATGACCGTCCAGAAGGCCTTGCGGGGATAGCCGTCGGTTTTGATAAGGATCTCCAGGTTATAAGAAACGATAAAGCAAGCGGAGAAGGGAACGATGCCCCGCAGGTAATCGTAGGTGTGGATATAGGTGGCCTCGTCGGCGCCCAGGAGCCGGGTAAAGCCCGGCAGGAAGCACAGGGTCGCCGCGGTGACGACGATGCTGATGACCGTCAGCACCGCGATGTTTTGGCTGAATAGGCGGTTAGCGTCCTCAATTTTGTTCTGTCCCAGGTAGATGGCGATGATGGTGCTGGTGCCGACGGCGAAGAGCACCGCGATGGAGAACAGAGCGTTGGAGTATGGCACAGCCAGGTTTACGCCGCTCATGGCGTATTCATTGACGCCCCAGGACACGAACAGCGCGTCCACCATAGAGTAGAGCGAGAATACCAGCAGCGAAGACACGGTGGCCATAGCGAAGCGGGAGTATTGCGAGAGCAGGGAACGATTTTCCGTCATTTTGGATGGAAGTCCTTTCTTAAAATTATGGTATTTTTTATCATATCACAAAGTTTATACCCTGTCAAACCGGGCGAGCGCCCCGGCGCCTTCCGCCTCGCTTTCCTCTTTCCTTTCGCGCCGTCAGGCGGAGGCGGCGGATTTTTTTCTGGAATTTCCCCGGAAAAGCTGTTATACTGTGGAAAAACGATCAGAAAAGAGTGGACATCATGAAAGAAAACAGAAAGCTCCTGCGGGAGGTCCTGGAGGACATCCGCCACGACATGACAGACGAGGAGGTCCTCAACCTGCTGGCAGACAGCAAGATCTCCCAGAATCCCGCCGGAGAGCGGGAGAAATATACCCTGGGGCAGCGGGCGGCGGACGCCATTGCCAAATTTGCCGGAAGCTGGGCCTTCATCTTCTCCTTCACCGGGGTGCTGGTGCTGTGGATGGTGATCAATGTGCTGCTGGCCCTGAAGGCCTTCGACCCCTACCCCTTCATCCTGCTGAATTTGGTGCTCTCCTGCGTGGCGGCCATCCAGGCGCCCCTCATTATGATGAGCCAGAACCGCCAGGAGGAGAAGGACCGCCGCCGGGCGGAGAACGACTACAAGGTGAACCTGAAAACGGAGATCATGATCGAGGACCTCTATGACAAGGTCACCGCCATCCTGGCCCGGCAGGAAGCCCTGGAGCAAGCCCTGCGGGATAGGGAAAAGTGAGCGCTGCCGCCCGGTGCGCCCTTGCGCCGCCGCCCGGCTTATGCTATACTTTTTATGAAAGAAAACTTCTGCCGCAAAGGAGGAGCCCATGGCGAACTTTACCAAGCAGGCGATCAAGGCCTCATTTTTGAAGCTGCTCAACCAGCGCCCTCTCAGCAAGATCACCGTGCGGGACATTGTGGAGGACTGCGGCATCAACCGCAACTCCTTCTACTACCACTTCGCCGACATCCCCGCCCTGCTGGCCGAGATCGTCACCGAGCAGACCGAGCAGCTCATTCAGGCATACCCCTCCATATCCTCCCTGGACGAGTGCTTCCATGTGGCCTTCCGCTTCGCGCTGGACAATAAGCAGGGGGTCATGCACATCTACCGCTCGGCCAACCGGGAGCTTTTCACCACCAACCTGCTGCGGCTGTGCGAGCACGCGGTGCAGTCCTATATCACCACCGCCTTCCCGGCCGACGCGGTCTCCGAGAGCGACCGCCGGATCGTGATCCGCTTTATGAAGTGCCAGCTCTTCGGCCTGTGTGTGGACTGGATCGAGCAGGGCATGACCGACGCGGCCTATGACGACCTCCACCGGATGCTCCAGCTGAGCCACGGCATCCCGGAGCTGATCATACAGCACAGCCGCGAGCTTTCGTAAATTTCAGACAAAGGGCCCCCTTTGCCCAAAAAGCAGACATTCAGCAGCCGCTGTCCGAGTTTCGGACAGCGGCTGTTTCTCTGTCCATTTTCAGAGGCGGGGCTGCGTGCTACACTGCGTACTGTAAAAAAGATAAAAACGAAAAGAGGTCATGAAAAAATGCGCTCCTCCACTCCCATGAAGGTGGCAAAGACCGGCTACATCATCGTCTCGGTCCTTTTCTGTGTGCTGGGCGGCGTGCTGCTGTTCCGGCCAGAGTCCTCGGCGGCCTGGATCGGCCGGCTGCTGGGCATCGGCATGATCGTGTTCGGCGGTGTGAAGATCGCCGGCTACTTCTCCCGAGATCTGTTCCGGCTGGCCTTCCAGTACGACCTGGCCTTCGGCATCCTGCTGGCGGTGCTGGGTGTCATCACCCTCAGCCAGCCCAGCAATGCCATGAGCTTTCTGTGCGTGATGTTCGGCATCCCCGTTCTGGCGGACGGTCTATTTAAGATCCAGATCGCCATGGACTCCCGGCGCTTCGGCATCCGCTCCTGGTGGCTGGTGCTGGTGCTGGCCATCCTCACCGGCGCCATCGGCGTGGTGCTGGTGTTCCGCCCCTCCGCCGGCGTCCAGGTGCTCACGGCCCTGATGGGCCTGTCCCTTCTCTCGGACGGCATACTGAATCTCTCGGTGGCGCTGTGTACGGTGAAGATCGTAGAGCACCAGCGGCTCGATGAGACGGAATTTGATGATCTTGATACTTGATTTTGGAAAGGACGACTGACCCCATGCGTTTTGCGAAAACCATTGTCAAAAACCGCGCCCTCATCCTCTTTGCGGCGCTGGTGTTGATGGTCCCCTCGGTGCTGGGCATGCTCAAGACCCGCATCAACTACGATATGCTCAACTACCTGCCGGCGGATATGGACACCGTCATCGGGCAGGACACCCTGAAGGACGACTTCGGCAAGGGCGCCTTCTCCTTCATCATCGTGGAGGATATGCCCGAGCAGGATGTGGCCGCCTTAAAGGCCAAGATCGAAAAGGTGGAGCATGTGGACACCGTGCTTTGGTACGACTCCTTCGCCGACCTGTCGGTGCCCATGGAGCTGCTGCCGGATAAGCTCTACAACGCCTTCAACCAGGGCAATGCCACCATGATGGCGGTGTTCTTCGACTCGGCCACCTCCGAGGATGTGACCATGGACGCCATCCGGGATATCCGGGCCATCGCCGGCAAGCAGTGCTTCGTGTCCGGCATGTCGGCGCTGGTCACCGACCTCAAGGATCTCTGCGAGCAGGAGGAGCCCATCTATGTGGCTCTGGCCGTGGCCTGTGCCTGCGCCGCCATGATGCTGCTGCTGGATGGCTGGCTGGTGCCCTTCGTATTTCTGGCCAGCATCGGTATCTGTATCGTGTTCAACCTGGGCAGCAACTACTTCTTCGGTGAGATCTCCTATATCACCAAGGCCCTGTCCGCGGTTTTGCAGCTGGCCGTGACCATGGACTACTCCATCTTCCTGTGGCACAGCTACAATGAGCAGCTCACCCTGCAGGAGAGCCACGAGGACGCCATGGCCAGCGCCATCCATGAGACCTTCGCCTCGGTGATCGGCAGCTCCGTGACCACGGTGGCCGGCTTCATCGCCCTGTGCTTCATGACCTTCACCCTGGGCCGCGACCTGGGCATCGTGATGGCCAAGGGCGTGCTGCTGGGCGTTCTCGGCTGCGTGACCGTGCTGCCCAGCATGATCCTGCTGCTGGATAAGCCCCTGCAGAAGACCCGCCACAAGTCCCTGATCCCCGACATGAGCCGCTTTGCCAAGGGCGTGTGCAGGGTGTTCCCCGTCTTTCTCATCATCTTTGCCCTGCTCATCGGCCCGGCCTACTACGGCTACAGCAAGACCAATGACGAGGTCTACTACGACATGGGCCAGTGCCTGCCGGAGGACATTGACTATGTCATTGCCAACTCCAAGCTCTCGGAGGACTTTGACATCTCCTCCACCCACATGCTGCTGGTGAACTCCGATGTGCCCTCCCGGGATGTGCGGGCCATGATCGCCGAGATGGAGAAGGTGGACGGCGTAAAGTATGTGCTGGGTCTCGAGAGCGTCCTCGGCCCCTTGGTGCCCGAGGAGATACTCCCCGACTCCGTGCGCTCCATTCTTGATGACGGCCAGTGGAAGCTGATGCTCATCAACTCCGAGTACAAGGTGGCCTCCGACGCCGTCAGCGATCAGCTGGACGCCCTCAACGCCATCCTCAAGAAATATGACCAGGGCGGCATGCTCATCGGCGAGGCCCCCTGCATGAAGGACATGATCGACACCACCGGCCATGACTTCCAGGTGGTCAACGCCGTATCCATCGTGGCCATCTTCGTGATCATCGCCCTGGTGGAAAAGAGCATTTTGCTTCCCTTCGTGCTCATTGCCGTCATTGAGCTGGCGGTGTTCGTCAACCTGGGCCTGCCCCATTACCTGGGCCAGTCGCTGCCCTTCATCGCCCCCATCTGCATCAGCACCATCCAGCTGGGCGCCACGGTGGACTACGCCATCTTGATGACCACCCGCTACAAGACCGAGCGCCTGGGCGGCGCCGGACGCAAGGACGCGGTATACACCGCCCTGCGGACCTCCGCACCGTCCGTGATCGTCAGCGGTCTGGGGCTCTTCGCCGCCACCTTCGGCGTGGCTGTATATTCCAACATCGATATCGTGGGCTCCATGTGCATGCTCATGGCCCGGGGCGCCATCATCAGCGTGGTGCTGGTGCTGCTGGTGCTGCCGGCGCTGCTGATTCTCTGCGACGGCGTCATCTGCCGGACCACCAGAGGCATGTCCCACCTTGTTGCCAAGAAAAAACAGGAGGTTGTTAGTTTATGAAACGCAGTAAGAAGATCCTTGCCATCGTACTGGCCCTGGCCCTTATCGGCAGCTTGGCGGGCGTAAGCGCCTTCGCCGCCGTGGGAAAGGCCAAGTCCGAGGCCAAAACCGATACCAAGGCCGATTCCAAGACCGATACCCAGAGCGTGACCGCTGCCGCCTCCTCCGCCGAGGCCGGCGAGACGGTGTATGTCATCGCCGGGGCTGACGGCCATGCCGAGAAGGTCATCGTCAGCCAGCAGTATGCCGACGATGATACCAAGGCCGCCCAGAAGGCCAAGGACACCCTCACCGGCGCCCAGAGCGTCAAGGGGGAGGCCTGCTGGCAGGGCACCAGCGACAAGCCCCTGCCCGTGACCATGTCCGTGAGCTATACCCTGGACGGCAAAGCCGTTTCCCCCGAGGCCCTGGCCGGCAAAAGCGGCCATGTGACCATCCGCTTTGACTATACCAATTCTCAATACGAGACCAAGGTGGTGAACGGCCGGGCGCAGAAGATCTATGTGCCCTTCGCCGTGCTGACCGGCGCCCTGCTGGACAGCGACCGCTTCAGCCATGTGTCCGTCACCAACGGGAAGCTGGTGGAGGACGGCAGCCACACCGCCGTGGTGGGCATGGCCTTCCCCGGCCTCCAGGAGAGCTTGGATCTCAGCACCGACAAGCTGGAGATCCCCACCTATGTGGAGATCGAGGCCGATGTGCAGGACTTCACCCTGGACACCACCCTCACCCTGGTCTCCAACGGCTTTTTCAACGACATGAAGGACGAGGAGCTGGACACCGGTGATCTCGACAGTCTCTCCTCGGATATGGATAAGCTCACCGATGCCATGACCCAGCTTATCGACGGCTCCGGCGAGCTCTACGATGGCCTCGACACCCTTTTGAGCAGCTCCAAGAAGCTGGCCAACGGCGTGGATCAGCTCACCTCCGGCCTCAAGAAGCTGGACGCCAACAGCGCGGCCCTCAATGACGGCGCCGCCCAGGTGTTCAACACCCTGCTGGACACCGTCAACACCCAGCTCCAGGGCAATGCCGAGCTGAAGGAGGCCGTGGAGGCCGCCGGCGGCGAGGTTCCCACCCTGACCATCGCCAACTACGCTGAGGAGATGCAGAAGCTCATCAATGTGTTCGACCAGGACAAGGTAGTGGAGCAGGCCACCGCCGTGGCCACCCAGAGGGTCACCGCCGCCGTGGAGGCCAATCGCAGCAAGATCCAGGCCGGCGTCACCGCCGCCGTGGAGCAGCAGGTCACCGCGCAGGTCACCGCCGGCGCCCAGGAGAAGATCAGCGCCCAGGCGGCCCCCCAGGTCACCGCCGCCGTGGAGCAGCAGGTCACCGCAAAGGTCACCGCCGCCGTGCAGCAGCAGGTGCTGGCCGCCGTGCTGGAGACCGAAAATTTGACCCAGGAGCAATATGAACAGCTCCCGGCGGAGAGCAAGGCCGCCGTTGACGCCGCCGTTGCCGCCCAGATGAAGACCGAGGAGGTCCAGGGTCAGATCGCGGCCGCCGTCGCCGCGCAGATGGAGACCGAGGAGATCCAGGCCACCATCACCCAGAAGACCAACGAGGCCGTTGCCGCCCAGATGGAGACAGAGGCGGTCAAAAAGGAGATCGCCGCCACCGTCGCCGCCCAGATGAAGACCGAGGAGGTCCAGGCCATCATCTCCCAGAACACCGAGGCCATGGTCCAGCAGACGATCCGTGAAAATATGGCCTCCGACGAGGTCCAGAACCAGATCAAGGCCGCTGCCGCCAAGGCGGGCACCGCTGCGGAGACCCTGACGGCTGCCAAGCTGCAGCTGGACAGCTACAACACCTTCTACACAGGCCTTCTCACCTACACCGCCGGTGTGGCGGAGCTGAAGGCCGGCGCGGTGAAGCTGGATAACAGCATGCCCGAGCTCATCAGCGGCGTGCGCAAGCTGCGCAGCGGCGCCGGCGAGCTGGCCGACGGCCTCAAGGAGCTCAACGAGGAGGGCATCCGGAAGCTGACGGATGCCGTGAACGGTGATCTCAGCGGTCTGGGTGACCGTCTGGACGCCATCTCCGATGTGTCCGAGAGCTATCGCGGCTTCACCACCGACAGCGGCAGCGTGAAGTTCATCTTCCGCACCGCCTCCATTGAGGCGGCGCAGTGAGCGGCAGCCCTCACGATTGCAGATAAAAACACGGGGCACCCCAGAGGGTGCCCCGTGTTTTACTGTGCAGAGAAGGATCCCTCATCCGAAGAGGTGCTCCAGGAGCACCTTGAGACCGATGAGGATCAGGATGCAGCCGCCGACGAACTCGGCCCGGCTCTTGTACCGCCGGCCGAAGCTGCAGCCCACCCACACCCCCGCCAGGGAGATGCAGAAGGTCACGGTGCCGATGAGGACAAAGGCCGCCCACACGGATACCGCCAGCTCCAGCACGGAGAAGGTGACCCCCACGGCCAGGGCGTCGATGCTGGTGGCCAGGGCCAGCAGCAAAAGCTCCCGGCGGCCGGTCTCCCCGGGCTCGTCCTCCCCCTCCTGCCGGGAGAAGCTCTCCCGGATCATGTTCGCGCCGATAAACGCCAGCAGCCCGAAGGCGATCCAAGGGGCAAAGCGCTGCACATAGGCGGCAAAGCGGGAGCCCAGAAGCCAGCCCAAAAGAGGCATCAGGGCCTGAAAGCCGCCGAAGTAGGCCGCCAGCCGCAGGGCCAGCTTTTTGTCCACCTCCGGCATGGCAAGGCCCTTGCAGACGGCCACGGCAAAGGCGTCCATGGCCAGGCCCACCGCCGTCAGCAGGATCATCGTAAGTGACATGAAGCGCTCCTCTTTTCCCTTTCTTTCCCTTTTGCGGGTGCTCCGTCGGCTGCGCGGAGCTTACAGCACCACCGGCACCGGCCGGCGGAGGGTGAGTCCCTGAGGGGTCACGGCGCAGTCATAGGCCGCCACCTCCACCCCGGCGGCCCGAGCATGGCGCAGAGCCGCGCCGAAGGCGGGATCCGTGGCGTCATTGGGAGCAAAGTCTATCACATCCGCCATCTGGATGACAAAAAAGGCCGTGGCCCGGTGGCCCTCCGCCACCGCCCGCTCCAGCTCCCGCAGGTGCCGGAGGCCCCGCTCTGTGGGGGCATCGGGAAACCGGGTGTGGCCGCCCTCCTCCAGGGTCACGCCCTTGACCTCCACAAAGCGGAGGCCCTGAGCCGTCCGGACACAGAAGTCCAGCCGGGAGTCCCCGAAGCGGACCTCCGGGCGCACCTCCAGCGCCTCCGGGATATACCGCCCGGCAAACTCGGCGAATACCCGGTTGGGGGCCTGGGCGTCCAGGTTGATGAGCCGCTGCCCCTTCACCGCCGCCACCAGGTCATAGGCGGTTTTCCGGGCGGGGTTTTCGCTTTTTTCCAGATACACGGTGCATCCCGGCTGCAGAAGCTCCCGGCAGCGGCCGGTATTTTTCACATGGACGGTGTGCGTCTCCCCCGCCATCTCCACCTGAGCAATGAAGCGGTTGGGACGGCTCAAAAACCGCCCCTTCTCGATGTGCCGATACTCCATTTTTCCCACCGCCTTTACGAGCTTTCATAGTAGCATATAGTCCCTTTATTTGCAAGGGAACTTTTTTCCGTCAAAGTGATGAAAAGCAAAAAATTTTTTTAGATAATCATACGATTTTTATGCTTTTCCCCCGGCTTGCCTTGCATTTTTCTGCTATTTTTGGAATAATATAACCATATTCTACACAGTGGGAGGAAGTCGTAACCATGGATTATTCCAACCTGTTCGTCTGCCTGATGGGCCTTTGCACCGTGTTCATTGGTCTCATCTGCATCATCGCGCTGGTGAGCGTGATGAGCGCCGTGGTCCGCAAAACCGACAGCATTGCCGCGCCGAAGACACCGGCCATTCCCGCACCCGGGGCAGCCGGCACCGTGTCCGCCGAGCTGGTGGCCGCCGTGTCCGCCGCCATTGCCGAGGAGCTGGGCCGCGACATCAGTGCCATCCGCATCGTATCCATGAAAAAGATCTGAAAAACGAAAAGGAGAACATACCATGAAAAAGTACAGAGTCAATGTAAACGGCACCGCCTATGAGGTGGAGATCGAAGAGATGACCGCCGCTCCCGCTGCCGCACCTGCCGCTCCCGCCGTCGCTCCTGCCGCACCTGCCGCCGCCGGCGGCGAGACCGTGACCGCCCCCATGCCCGGCAACATCCTGGCGGTGAATGTGGCCGCCGGTGACAGCGTGAAGAAGGGCCAGGTGCTGATGATCCTGGAGGCCATGAAGATGGAAAATGAGATCATGTGCCCCCATGACGGCAAGATCGCCTCCGTGTCTGTAACCAAGGGTGCCTCTGTAGAGTCCGGCAGTGTTCTTTGCACCTTCGCCTAAGGGGAGGGCGCACAGATGCAAGCCATTCTGAATTTCTGTGAGCAAACGGGGTTTTTCCTGTTTTTCCAGGGGGATAACTGGAAATGCGCCGTGATGATCCTCATCTCCTGCCTGCTGCTGTATCTGGGCATCGTGAAAAAGTTCGAGCCCCTGCTGCTGGTACCCATCGCCGTGGGCATGCTGGTGACCAACCTGCCCGGAGCGGCCATGTACCACGAGATCCTCTTCGCCGGCGGCCATGTCCACTGGGACCTCTTCGGCGGGCAGCCCGTCACGGCGCAGTTTTTGGCCGAGATGCTGCAAAACGGCGTCTCCGCCGACCTGCTGGGGCCCTATGCCCAGCAGATCATGGCCTCGGCCCAGGAGCTCTTCGGGGCTGATGCCATGGCCGACATGATGGCCCAGATCGCCGCCAACGGCACCGATGCCGTGGGCACTCTGGCCAACCAGATCAACACCCTGGCCGCCATCGAGAGCTCCATCGCCTCCTACGGCATGACCCTCAGCAATGTCACCGTGTCCGTGGGTCTGGTGGATGTGCTGTACCTGGGCATCAAGCTGGGCATCTACCCCTGTCTCATCTTCATGGGCGTGGGCGCCATGACGGACTTCGGCCCCCTCATCGCCAACCCCAAGAGTCTGCTTTTGGGCGCAGCCGCCCAGCTGGGCATCTTCCTGACCTATGTGGGCTGCCGCTGTCTGGGCTTCACCGGCGCGGAGGCCTCCTCCGTTGGCATCATCGGCGGCGCCGACGGGCCCACCGCCATCTTCGTCACCGCCATGCTGGCCCCGGCCCTGCTGGGCCCCATCGCCGTGTCGGCCTACTCCTATATGGCCCTGGTGCCCGTTATCCAGCCCCCCATCATGAAGCTTTTGACCACCGAGAAGGAGCGGCAGATCGTCATGAAGCCCCTGCGGGAGGTCTCCAAGAAGGAGAAGATCTTCTTCCCTGTGGTGGTCACCATCTTCGTGTCCCTGCTGGTGCCCTCCGCCGCGCCGCTGATCGCCTGCCTGATGTTCGGCAACCTGGCCAAGGAGTGCGGCGTCACCGAGCGGCTCAGCAAGACCATGCAGAATGAGCTCATGAACATCGTCACCATCTTCCTGGGCGTCAGCGTGGGCGCCACTGCCACCGGCGCCACCTTCCTGAGCCCCAAGACCCTGGCCATCATGGGCATGGGCGTGGTGGCCTTCGGCTTCGGCACCGCCGGCGGCGTGCTCTTGGCCAAGTTCATGAACCTCTTCCTGAAGGAAAAGATCAACCCCCTCATCGGCTCGGCCGGCGTGTCCGCCGTGCCTATGGCCGCCCGCGTCAGCCAGAAGGTGGGCCAGCAGTACAACCCCGGCAACTTCCTCTTGATGCACGCCATGGGCCCCAATGTGGCCGGTGTCATCGGCTCGGCCATCGCCGCGGGCGTGCTCATCTCCCTGTTCGGTTAATAGGAGGTACTTCTAATGTCTATGGAATTTTTATCGAATAAGCCCCTGCTCATCACCGACACCATCCTCCGCGACGCCCACCAGTCCCAGGCGGCCACCCGCATGACCATCGAGGACATGCTCCCCGCCCTGGAAACGCTCGACTCCATCGGCTACTATTCCCTGGAGTGCTGGGGCGGCGCCACCTTCGATGCGTGCATGCGCTTTCTCAACGAGGACCCCTGGGAGCGCCTGCGGACCATCCGCAAGCATGTGAAGAACACCAAGCTGCAGATGCTCTTCCGGGGCCAGAACATTCTCGGCTACAAGCACTATGCCGACGATGTGGTGGACGCCTTCTGCGCCAAGAGCATCGAAAACGGCATCGACATCATCCGCATCTTCGACGCCCTCAACGATGTGCGCAACCTGGAGCAGGCCATCCGCTCCACCAAGAAGTACGGCGGGCAGGTGGAGGCGACCTTGAGCTACACCATCTCCCCCATCCACGACGAGGCCTATTTCGTGAAGCTGGCCCGGGAGCTGGAGGAGATGGGCGCCGACGCCATCTGCATCAAGGATATGGCCAACCTCCTGCTGCCCATGGACGCCTACTCCCTGGTAAAGGCCCTGAAGGAAACGGTGAAGGTGCCCATCCACCTGCACACCCACAACACCACCGGCACCGGCGACATGGTGCTGCTGATGGCGGCCTACGCCGGCGTGGACATTGTGGACACCGCCCTGAGTCCCCTGGCCAACGGCACCTCCCAGCCCGCCACCGAGTCCCTGGTGGCCACCCTCAAGGGCACGGTGCGGGATACCGGTCTGCGTCTCGACACGATGTCCGACGCCGCCGTGCACTTCCGCAAGGTGGCCCAGCGGCTGCAGGATGCCGGCTTCCTCAACCCCAAGGTCCTGCGGGTGGATACCAACACCCTGCGCTATCAGGTGCCCGGCGGGATGCTCTCCAACCTCATCTCCCAGCTGAAGGAGGCGGGCAAGGAGGACAAGTATTACGATGTGCTGGCGGAGATCCCCCGGGTCCGCAAGGACTTCGGCTATCCCCCGCTGGTGACCCCCTCCAGCCAGATCGTGGGCACCCAGGCGGTGATGAACATCATCATGGGCGAGCGCTACAAGGTGTTCCCCAAGGAGTCCAAGGCCATGCTCAAGGGCGAATACGGCAAGCTCCCCGGTGAGGTAAACAACGAGGTCCGGGCCAAGGCAGGCATTGCTCCGGAGGATGTCATCACCTGCCGCCCCGCCGACCTGCTGGAGCCGGAGCTGGAGAAATACCGTGCTGAATTCCGGGACATCGCCAAGAGCGACGAGGATGTGCTGTCCCTGGCCCTGTTCCCCCAGGTGGCCCCCAAGTTCCTGGCCTACCGTGACGGCCCCAAGGAGGCGGCGCCCGCCGCCCCCGCCAAGAGCGCGGACCCCAACGCCGTCCGGGAGCTCTATGTGGAGTGGAAGGGCTAAATACACACATAAAAAATTCCGCCTCCGGGCGGAATTTTTTATTTCCCGCTATAGAATATCCGGTCGGTGCTGTTGGGGCGTCGGGGACGCCGCCCCCAGACGAGCCGCCGACTCGACGACCCGACGAGCCGCCGATGAGCGCCGCCGATGCGTTCAACCCTGCAGGGGCGGACGGTGAAGGGATAGTGAAGAGTGAATAGTGAAGAGTGAAGAGGTATTGACAGCAATGCTATACTGAAACATATACTTTTCCTTCTGTGAGGTCGCCTATGGACGCTTTTCGTGAGAGCATTGCGGCTTTTCTGAAAAACCTCATAACTCCCTCCTTCTGGCAGGGGCTCTTCGCCGGCCACGCCGCCCTGCCGGCGCTTTTGCTCTATGCCGGGCGCATCGGCATGGCCCTGTGCGCCGTTTTCATCGTGGTGCGCTGCGCCAAGTCCCTTTTCCGCCGGACGGAGGAGGAGCTGTGGGGGCACCTGACCATGGCCGGGGGTGTCTCCTACGACCTGCGCCACTGGGAAAATGTCATCGGCCGGGCGAAGAACAGCGATGTATGCGTGAACTTTCCCTCGGTGTCCCGGTCCCACGCGGTGCTCAGCCGCAGTGACAAGGGCCGCTGGCAGGTCTACCCCCTGAATACCAAAACCGGCGTGCTCATCAACGGGGAGCGGCACATGGGCTGCGCGCCGGTGGAAAGCGGCGACTGCATCTCCGTGGGCGGCGTGGAGCTGCGCTTCACCGCCGTGGATGACGCCCAGCAGGCGGCTCTGAACCGCCTGCGCACCACCCCGGGAAGCATCGTTTCCCGGGCCGGGACCCTGTGGCTGGTGACGGCTCTGCAGCTTTTGACCCTATTGCAGCTGCTGCCCACGGTCACGGCGGAAAACGCCCTATTTATCTTCGCCTCCTTCGGGATCCTCTTTTCCCTGATGTGGGGGCTCTACATCGTCTACCGCCTTTGGAGCCGCACGGCCTTTGAGGCCGAGACCCTGGCCTTTTTCCTGGTGACGCTGAACTTCGCCGTCACCGCCGTATACGACCCCGCCGCCCTGGTGACCCAGACGGCGGCCCTGGTGCTGGGGCTTTTCTTCTTCCTCGCGCTGAGCGTGGTGCTGCGCAACCTCCCCTTCGCCGTGAAGCTCCGGTGGTTCCTGGCGGCGGGGGCGGCGGCGCTTCTGGCCTTCAATGTGCTCTTCGGCCAGCGGATCTTCGGCGCGAAAAACTGGATCGCCCTGGGGCCCTTCTCCTTCCAGCCCTCGGAGTTCGTGAAGATCGCCTTTGTGCTGGCGGGGGCCGCCACCCTGGACCGGCTCTTCGCCAAGCGCAACCTGCTGTTCACGGTGCTCTTCTCCGGTTTCTGCGTGGGGTGCCTGGCGCTGATGAATGACTTTGGCACGGCCCTCATCTTTTTCGTGGCCTTTTTGTGCATCGCCTTTCTGCGCACGGGCGATCTTCCCTCCATCGTGATGGTCAGCGCCGCGGCGGCCATCGCCTGCGGCATCATCCTGCACTTTAAGCCATACATTGCCCAGCGCTTCGCCGCCTGGCGCCATGTGTGGGAGTTCACCCAGACCACCGGCTACCAGCAGAGCCGCACCATGTCCGCCATCGCCTCCGGAGGGCTGTTCGGAACGGGGGTAAAGCCGGCATGGCTCCACACCCTCGGCGCGGCGAACACCGACCTTGTCTTCGGCGTGGTGGGCGAGGCGTTCGGCCTGCTCATCGCTCTGTGCTGCGTGGCCGCCGTTGTCGTGCTGGTGCTCTTCACGCTGCGGCAGGCCGCCGCGGCCCGCTCTTCTTTCTACACCATCGCCTCCTGCGCCGCCGTGGCCATGCTGGTGACCCAGGTGATGCTCAATGTGCTGGGGGCGGTGGACATCCTGCCCCTTACCGGTGTGACCTTCCCCTTCCTCTCCGTGGGCGGCAGCAGCATGGCCGCCTGCTGGGGCCTTCTGGCCTTCCTGAAGGCCGCCGACACCCGGCCCGCCGCCAGCTTCGTGCTGCGCCTGCCCAAGGGGCGGCACAGTCCCCCGGCCGATGCAGAGCCGGACGGCGCCCCGGCAGAGAACACCGACCCGCCGGTGAAGTCATCTCCCCACGGCGGCGCCTCCGCCGACCCCGGGCCGGCCCGGCACCGGGGGGAGGGCTTTTTCGCCGACCGGCCGGACATCGATGTAGAGGACATCTTCGGAAAGGAGGATGACGCCAAGTGAAGCAGGTCAAGCGCCGCACCCTGTTGGTGCTGCTTCTGGTCATCGCCCTGGGGGCGGGGATAGTGCTCTTCTGCGGGGAATACATCGCGCAGGGGGCATCCTGGGCCGCCTTTTCCGCCAACAGCCACACCTATCAAAACGGCCATATTTCCCGGGGAACGCTCCTGGACCGCTACGGCGTAACGCTCTATGACGCCGCGGAGGACGCCTATGCCCAGGACTGGGGCGTTCGCATCTCCACCCTCCACGCCGTGGGGGACAAGCCGGGGAACATCTCCACCGCTGCCAAGACCGTGTACCGGGACGACATGGTGGGCTTTAATCCCCTTACCGGCACCACCACCGGCGGCAATCAGGTCTATCTCACCATCGACAGCGATCTCAACGCCCTGGCCTACGGCTACCTGGCCGGGTACAAGGGCACCGTGGCCATCTACAACTACAAAACCGGCGAGGTGCTGTGCATGATGTCCGCCCCGGCCTTTGACCCGCAATATGTCACCGAGGTAAAGGACGGTGACAAGTCCATGGAGGGTGCCTATCTCAACCGGGCCCTCTCCGCCACCTTCACCCCCGGCAGCGTTTTCAAGGTGGTCACCGCCGCCGCGGCCCTGGAAAAGCTGCCGGATGTGAAAACGCGCACCTTTACCTGCACCGGCAGCGTGCAGATCGGGGATGACACCATCACCTGCCCCAGGGTCCACGGGGAGATGGACTTCTACGGCGCCTTCGCCCACTCCTGCAACGGCGTTTTCGCCCAATTGGCGGTGGAACTGGGGGCGGACACCCTGGAGGAATACGCCCGAAAGGCCGGGCTTCTGGACTCTCTCACCTTCAGCGGCGTCTCCACCGCCCGGGGCCGCTATGAAAAAAGCGCCAAGAGCTGGGAGGTGGGCTGGTCCGGGGTAGGACAGTACAATGACCTCATTTGCCCCGGCAGCCTGATGGTGCTCATGGGGGCCATCGCCAACGGCGGAAGGCCCGTGCTGCCCCGGCTCCTCCACCGGGAGACCACCTCCCTGGGGCTGCCCCTGCCCACGGAGGGAAAGCGTCTGGGGGACACCACCTTCCAGAAGAAAACCGTGGAGGCCCTTCAGGAGATGCTGGCCAACAACACTGCCCAGGTCTACGGCGATATGTTCGGCGGCCTGAAGGTCTGCGCCAAGTCCGGCACGGCGGAGGTGGGCAGCCAGGTGCGCCCTCACTCCTGGTTTGCCGGGTACCTGGACGATGACGAACACCCCCTGGCCTTTGTGGCCCTGGTGGAAAACGGCGGCAGCGGCCAGGGCACCGCGGGCTACATCGTCTCCCAGGTGCTGCAGCGGGCGGTGGCGAACATGGACGCCCATAAATAAGCGCAAAAAAAATGACGGCCCCCAGGCCGCCATTTTTATGCGCTCTATGCCGTTTCTACCCCTGTCAGGTCATTTTATGGGCGGTCTTCGGAGCCGCCCTGCGGGCGATCCGGGCGGCTCTCTTCAGGGTCTTTTTCGCCCGCTCCTGCAGCCGCAGCCAGCTCACTGTATCCCGGAGGGTATCCTCTAAGGGGCGGGGAGCATAGCCCAGATCCTCCGTCGCCCGGCGGTGGCTGAAGCTGCCGTTGGAGCCCAGCACCGCCAGGGCGTAGGGGGTGAAGTACAGGGGCTTCTGCCGCCGGAGAGCCATTCTTTCATAGAGGGGCGCCACCCGGGCCGCAGCCGACAGGGGCAGATAGCACACCTGCCGCCGCAGCCGGAAGAGGGACTTCACCTTTTCCAAGACCTCCCGGACGGTGGCATAGTGCCCGGAGAGGATGTAGGCGCGCCCGGGCTGCCCCCGGTGGGCGCAGGCCACGATGCCCCCGGCCACATCCCGGACATCCACAAAGTCATAGCCGCCCCGGACCGCCATGGGCAGCCGCCCGGCCAGGTAGGAGCGGAGCATGCTGGTGATGCTGCCGCCCCGGGGGTCGCCGGGGCCGATGATGCCGGAGGGCAGCACCACACAGGCGTTCAACCCCTCCCGTGCCGCCCGGAGCACCAGGTCCGTGGCCTGGGCCTTGGTCTTGGAATAGTCCCCCCAGACCCACTGGGGGGAAAAGGCGGCGGGCTCCTGCATCACCGTGCCCTCCGGCAGCTCGGCGATGGCGTGGACGGAGCTCACATACACCAGCTTGCCGATGCCGTGGGCCCGGCAGCCCTCCAGGATGTGCCGGGTGCCCTCCACATTCACCCGGTAGATGCCCTCCCCGGGATGGCTGGCAACGGACACCACCCCGGCGCAGTGGATGAGGCAGGCCGCCTCCCCGGCGTGGGCGAAAAAGGGCCCCAGGGTGAGTGGGTCCGTCACATCCCCCTCCACCGGGTGTACCCCAGGCGGCAGCGTCCCCGCCAGGGGGTCGCCGGGCAGCACCAGGGCATAGATGGCGGCCTCGGGGCAGACCTGCTGCAGCTCCAAGAGCACGGCATGGCCCAAAAAGCCCGCCGCCCCGGTGACAAGATAGGTAGAATATGTCATAAAAACGCCCCCTAAGCACACAATAGCTGTGTAGTTTTCTTATGTATTAGTATACCCTCTCCGGCAGGCCGCCGCAAGCGGCAGCCGGGCCCCACATGCAAAAAAAGCGGCATTTGGTGAAAATTTTCCGTCAACATTTTGTAAACTTTTTTAGACGGCGCGATCTGCGCCGAAAATGCGGCGGCAAGGGGTGCTGTCCCCCCCATAGGCGCCAAGGCGCGGCCCTCTCCGGGCCGCGCCTTGCTTTTCGTTTTTCCCTTTTCTCAGCCGCTGACGGCCTCCGCCGCGAAGGCGTAGGTGACATTCGGCTCAATGGCGGTTTGATCCACGCCGGTGGCGGCCATGACGCCGTCCACATAGAAGGCCCAGAAAGCGCCGTCGGTATCATAGTCTACGGTCTCGCCGTTGACGGTTTTCACATAGAGGCCGAACTCGCTCTCCTCACCGGCGATGAGGCCGGCCTTTTCCAATGCCTCGCCCACGGTCTTTTCATCGGTGTGTACGGTGACGGTGATGGTTTTGCCGTCCATACCGGTGACGGACACGGTAAGAGCGCTTGCCCCCTCACCCAGGACAGCCCCATCCTCCACGGGCAGCGTAAGGGCCTCTCCACCCCCCGCCGGGGCCGGGTCGGGCTTTTCGCCGCAGGCGCACAGGGACAGTGCCAGCAGCAGTGCCAAAAGCAGTGCCAAAAGCTTTTTCATATCTCTTCCTCCTTATTTTTTGCGCCGCCGGCGGTACAGGATCGCAAAGCGCCCCAGCAGCACATCATACACCAAGAATACCACAAGACCCATGCCCACCGTGACCCACAGCATCCACGCCGCCTGGGTCTTGAGCTCCTCCACCACGGAGGCCAGCTGCAGCACAAAGATGGCAAGACCGTACATGGCGCCCATGGACACCGCCGCCACCGCCACCTTGGCGAGAAGGCGGAGCACCGGTCGCTTTAAACGGTCTATGCCGGGCTTAACGAGGGGGTAGTACCCCAAAAAGGCAAAGACCAGCGCCGCCTCCTTGTCGGGGCAAAGCACGAGAGACAGCCCCGCGATGGCGGCATAGCAGCACCAGCCATAGGCCCGGCGGCAGTCCTCCCGCACCGGCAGCAGCACCGCCGAGGCCAAAATGGGGCAGGCGTAAAGGGCGATGGGGATGATGCCGCCCAGGCACATGATCACCGTGCCCAAGGCCGCCATCATGCCGCTGAGGGCCAGCTCTTTCGTTTGCTTTCTCATGGCGCCTCCCCCTCATGGATGCCGATGACAAGATCGCCTTCCCCCAGGGAAACGGTCACATCCCGGCCGATGAAATGATTGCTCACGCCCAGCGGGAAACGCGGCGTTAAAACGGCGTCCTCCAGCGGGTAGTCCCCGCCGGCGATAGACAGCCCCCGCACCTCCGCCCCCATGCAGAACAAAGAGAAGATCCCCTCCTGGGCGGGCAGCACCACCGTGCCGCCGGTGAGGGCGGTATAGCGCTCCCCCCGACCGTAGAGCCAGCCCCGGGCCCCGTGATGGGCCAGGTACAAAAGTCCCTGCAGGTTGGCCAGGGTGTGATCCGTCCGGGCCCCGCCCATGCCGCCGTAGATATAAAACTCCCGCTCCCCCGCCGCCAGGCCCTCCTTGATGGCCAGCATCATGTCCGTATCGTCCTTGCGGACGGGGACCCGCCGGATGTGGGGAAAGTCCGGCACCCGGGGCAGGGAGTCAAAATCTCCCAGGAGCAGGGTGGGCTCCGCCCCTGCCGCCAGGCAGTGCCGCCAGCCGGCATCCGCCGCGATGACCAGGTCCTTTTCCCCGACGGGGCGGCACAGACCGAAAAAGTCACCGGCGCCAAAGAGCACGCAGGCCATGGCCCCGCCTCCCTTCACAGAATTCCCTGTGATTATACCACGATTTCCCTGGCTTTTCAACCTCCGGAGACCGGCGGTGAAAGCCGCCGGAGACCGGGGCGAAAATCGGCTCGAAAATGGTCGGCGGAGGGTATTGCATTTCGTCAAAAACTGTGCTAATTTTACTGTGATTAAAACCCTTATCCTCAGGGAGGCAAGCTATGACACTCAATGACTTAAAAACCGGCCGCAGCGCCGTGATCACCGCCGTGGGCGGCGAGGGGCCCCTGCGCTGCCGCCTGCTGGACATGGGGCTCATCCCCCACACCCGCATCACCCTGCAAAAGGTGGCCCCCATGGGGGACCCCATTCAGATACAGGTCCGGGGCTATGAGCTGACCCTTCGGCGGGAGGACGCCGAGAAAATCCAAATCGAGGAGGCCACGGCATGATCTTTGCATTGGCCGGCAACCAGAACTGCGGAAAAACCACCCTCTTTAACGCCCTCACCGGCTCCAACCAGCATGTGGGCAACTTCCCCGGCGTCACCGTGGATCAGAAGGCCGGGGAGATCAGGGAGCTGAAAAACTGCTCGGTGGTGGACCTGCCGGGCATCTATTCCCTGCGGCCCTATACCCAGGAGGAGATCGTCACCCGGGATTTTATCCTGAACCAAAAGCCCGACGGCATCATCAACATCGTGGATGCCACCAATATCGAGCGCAACCTCTATTTGACCCTGCAGCTTCTGGCTCTGCGGGTGCCCATGGTGCTGGCGCTGAACATGATGGACGAGGTCTATGCCAACGGCGGCACCATCGATGTGCAGAAGATGTCCCAGGCCCTGGGCATCCCGGTGGTGCCCATCTCCGCCGTCAAGGGGGAGGGCGTCAGCGAGCTGGTGCAGCAGGCTTATGCCGCGGCCCAGAGCCAGACCCTCCCCAAGGTCTATGACTTCTGCTCCGAGGACTCCCCGGTCCACCGCTGCGTCCACGCGGTGGTGCACCTCATCGCCGACCACGCCGAAAAGGTGGGCCTGCCGGTGCGCTTTTGCGCCACCAAGCTCATTGAGGGCGATGACCCCGACCTGCCCGACCTCCTGGGACTGGACCAAAACGAGCGGGAGCTCATCGAGCACTGCATCGTGCAGATGGAGAGCGAAAGCGGCCTTGACCGCAACGCCTGCTTGGCGGATATGCGCTATACCTTCATCGAGGGGGTGGTGGCCTCCTCGGTGGTGAAGTGCCGCGAGAGCCATGAGCACGCCCGCTCCGTGAAGATGGACAGGGTGCTCACCGGGCGCTTCACCGCCATCCCGGTATTTTTGGCGGTGATGCTCCTTGTGTTCTGGATGACCTTCGATGTCATCGGCCAGCGGCTCTCGGATCTGCTGGCCCTGGGCATCGAAAAGCTCACCGCCCTGGTGGACGCCGGCCTCACCGCCTACGGCATCAACCCTGTGGTGCAAGGCCTCATTGTGGACGGCATCTTTGCCGGCGTGGGCAGCGTGGTGGCCTTTTTGCCCATCATCGTCACGCTCTTTTTCTTCCTGTCCATCCTGGAGGACACCGGCTACATGGCCCGGGTGGCCTTTGTGATGGACCGGCTTCTGCGAAAGATCGGCCTCTCCGGACGCAGCATCGTGCCCCTGCTCATCGGCTTCGGCTGCACGGTGCCCGCCGTGATGGCCACCCGCACCGTGTCCTCCGACCGGGATCGGAAAATGACCATTCTGCTGACGCCCTATATGAGCTGCTCGGCCAAGATCCCCATTTACGCCTTCTTCACCGCCGCCTTCTTCCCCAGGTATAAGGCCCTGGTGATGATTTGCCTCTATGTCACGGGGATGCTGGTGGGCATCCTGGCGGCCCTGGTGATGAAGTCCACCGCCTTCCGGGGCAAGCCCGTGCCCTTTGTGATGGAGCTGCCCAACTACCGCCTGCCCTCGGCCAAGAGCGTGGGGCTGCTGCTGTGGGAAAAGGCCAAGGACTTCCTGCAGCGGGCCTTCAGCGTGATCTTTTTGGCCACCATCATCATCTGGTTCCTGCAGAGCTTCGATCTGCGGCTCAATGTGGTGCAATCCGGCAGCGAGAGCATCCTGGCCCTGGTGGGCCGGTGGCTTTCCGTGCTCTTTGCCCCCCTGGGCTTCGGCGACTGGCGCTGCTGCACCGCCCTCATCACCGGCTTTATCGCCAAGGAATCGGTGGTCAGCACCCTGGAGATCCTGATGTCCGGCCCCATCTCGGCCCTGTTCACCGTGCGCAGTGCCCTGAGCTTTTTGACCTTCACCCTGCTCTACACCCCCTGCGTGGCGGCCATTGCCACCATCCGCCGGGAGCTGGGCTCCCGCTGGGCCACGGCGGGCGTGGTGCTGGTGCAGTGCACCGTGGCGTGGCTGGCGGCCCTTTTGGTCTACACCGTGGGTGGCCTGCTGTGACGGGCCGGGACTACCTCCTGCTGGCGGCCATCGCCCTGGGGTGCTTTTTCGCCCTGCGGTATATTCTCCGGCAGCGCAAAAGCGGCAGGGGCTGCTGCGGCAGCTGCACCGGCTGCGCCCGACGGTGCGAGCACCGAGGGGACGGGAAAAAAGAGGATTAAAAATTCCGGCATCCCGCGGGATGCCGGAATTTTTTGGCTTGTAGGCGGCTCAGAGATCCCGGAGCACCAGCTCGGCGTTCTGCACGGCGTTGGTGGCGGCGCCCTTGCGGACCTGGTCGCCGCAGCACCAGACATTCAGCCCGTTGTCAGAGGTCAGATCCTCCCGGATACGGCCCACGAACACCAGATCCTGGTCGGAGGTGTCCAGGGGCATGGGATAGCGCTTGGCGGCCAGGTCGTCCACCAGGCGGCAGCCGGGGGCGGCGGCGATGAGGGCCCGGGCCTGCTCCACGGAGACCTTCTCCTTCGTACGCACCACCAGCGACACGCTGTGGCTGCGGATCACCGGCACCCGCACGCAGGTGCAGCTGACCTTCAGCTCCGGCAGATGCATGATCTTGCGGCCCTCGTTCTGCAGCTTCATCTCCTCGGAGGTGTAGCCCGCGAAGGCCTCGCCGCCGATCTGGGGGATGACATTGTAGGCGATCTGATACTGGAACACCCGGGGCTCACAGGGCTTGCCCTCCCGGAGATGCTCTACCTCCTCCATCAGCTCCTTGGGGCCGCCGGCGCCGGCGCCGGACACCGCCTGATAGCTGGAGGCCACGATGCTCTCGATGGGGCTGGCCTGGTTCAGGGCGTTGACGGCCACCAGGGACACAATGGTGGTGCAGTTGGGGTTGGAGATGATGCCCCGGTGCTTCTTCACATCCTGGGGGTTGATCTCCGGGATCACCAGGGGCACCTCCTCCCGCAGGCGGAAGGCGCTGGAGTTATCCACGAACACCGCCCCGGCCTTCACGATGGCGGGGGCGAACCTTTCGGCGATGTCGTTCTCCGCCGCGCCGAGCACGATGTCCATGCCTCGGAAGGCCTCCTCACAGGCCAGCTCCACGGTGAGCTTCTCCCCCCGGAAGGTCAATTCCCTGCCCACGCTGTTGGCGCTGGCCAAGAGGCGGAGCTCCGCAATAGGGAAATCACGCTCCGCCAAAATCTTCATCATCTCCTGGCCCACGGCACCCGTGGCGCCGAGAATGGCGACCTTACATTTTTTCATATTCTGTTCCTCCTGTTTTTATTTCACAAAGCTGTCATAGAGCACCCGGATGGCGCTTTCAAAATCCTTATCGTCCACGCCCACGATGATGTTCAGCTCCTCCGGGCCCTGGGTGATCATACGGATGTTGATGTGGTTTTCGCCCAGGGTGGCAAAGATCTTGCCGGAGATGCCGGGCTTAAAGGCCATCTTCCGGCCCACGGCGGCCACCACCGCCATGTTCTCCGTGACATGGATGCTGTCAGGCCGCATGACCTTCTGCAGGTCCCCCATCAGCTGATAGAGGCAGGGGGAGACCTTGTCCGCCGCCAGCACCAGCGACACGCTGTCGATGCCCGAAGGGATATACTCCACGCTCAGGTGGTACTTCTCCAGCAGCTCCAGCATCCGCCGGATGGCTCCCACCTCCCCGGACATGCCGGTCTTGGCCACGGTGATCACCGTGTAGTTCCGCCGCCCGGCGATGCCGGTGATGAAGCGGTCATCGGAGAGGACGGCGTCCTCGAACTCCTCCCGGATCATGGTGCCGGGATGGTCCGGCTGGTTGGTATTGCGGATGTTCACGGGGATGTTCTTCTCCCGCACCGGGAAGATGGTGCCCTCGTGGAGCACCTGGGCGCCGATGTAGCTCAGCTCCCGGAGCTCGGCATAGGTGATGCGCTCGATGGGCTGGGGATCCTTGACGATCTTGGGGTCGGCCATCAAAAAGCCGGAGACATCCGTCCAGTTCTCGTAGACATCCGCATCCAGGGCCGCGGCGGCCAGGGCGCCGGTGATGTCGCTGCCGCCCCGGGAGAAGGTGCGCACGGTGCCGTCGGGCATCACGCCGTAGAACCCGGGTATCACCACCCGGCGGCCGCCGGCGGCCCGGCGCAGGGCCTCATAGCTCTTCTCCTTGTCCACGGTGCCGTCCAAGTCAAAGTGCAGCCACAGGGCGGCATCCACAAAGGCAAAGCCCAGGTAATCCGCCATGAGCCGGGCGGAGAAGTACTCGCCCCGGCTCACCAGCTCGTCCTGAGAGAGCTGCTTTGCATCCAGGCGGCGGCGCAGCTCCGCAAACTCCGGCTCTAAGTCGGTGGTGAGGCCCAGCGCATCCCGGATACCCAGATAGCGCTCTACGATCATCTGCCAGATGTTGTCGCAGCTCACGCCGTACTGCACATGGGCGTGGCAGAGATATAGAAGATCCGTGATCTTGTGGTCGTCCTTATAGCGCTTGCCGGCGGCGGAGACCACCACCACCCGGCGGGCCGGGTCCGCCTCTATAATGGAGCGGACCTTGGCCATCTGCTTGGCGTCGGCCATGGAGGTGCCGCCGAATTTCAATACCTTCAACATGCTTTTTCTCAACTTTCTTCGATTTTTCGGGGTAAGTGACGGTTCTCCCCGGGGCAAGTATTTGTTTCTTTTGGCGACAAAAAATTCTTTTTTGTCCACGAGATAAAAACACTTGCTTTTTCGTTGGGGACAGTGTATCATACCACTATGCAAATTGCAAGAAAAAGTTAGGAGCCGATTGTATGAAATATCAAAGCACCCGAAATCGTACGCTCACCGCCACCTCCACGGCGGCGGTTTTGGAGGGCATCGCCCCAGACGGCGGCCTCTATATCTGCGACCCCGCCGCCCTTCCCTTTGACTGGCGAAAGACCGTGCACTGCCAAAGCGCCCGGGAGATGTCCGGCCGTATCCTCCACGCCCTTCTGCCGGACTTCCCGGACATGGCGGGGCTGGTGGAGCGGAGCTATCGCGGCAAGTTCGAGACCGAGGACCTGACCCCCCTTAAAATGGTGGGGGACCGCTATGTGCTGGAGCTGTTCCGGGGCCCCACCTCCGCCTTTAAGGATGTGGCGCTGTCGGTCCTCCCCCACCTCATCACCGCCGCCAAGGCCGCGGAGGGAGCGCAAGGGGATGTGGTCATCCTCACCGCCACCTCCGGGGACACCGGCAAGGCGGCCTTGGAGGGCTTCCACGATGTGCCCGGCACCCGGATCATCGTATTCTACCCCGCCGGGGGCGTCTCCCGCGTGCAGGAGCTGCAGATGACCACCCAGCCCGGGAGCAATGTGGCGGTGTGCGCCGTCCGCGGCAACTTTGACGATGCCCAGAGCGGCGTCAAGGCGGTCTTTGCCGCCTGTGAGGGCCGCGACCTGGGCGGCGTGCGCCTCTCCTCCGCCAACTCCATCAACATCGGCCGCCTGGCCCCCCAGGTGATGTATTACTTCAAGGCCTATGCAGACCTCCTCCGCCAGGGCCGCATCCGGGAGGGGGATCCTGTGGACTATGTGGTGCCCACCGGCAACTTCGGCGACATTCTGGCGGGCTATTTTGCCAAGCGCATGGGGCTGCCCGTGGGGAAGCTGGTGTGTGCCAGCAACGCCAACCGGGTGCTCACGGACTTTTTGACCACCGGCGTCTATGACCGCCGCCGCCCCTTCTATAAAACCACCTCCCCCAGCATGGACATTCTGGTCTCCAGCAACTTAGAGCGGCTCCTGTGGCTCCTGAGCCGGGATGAAGCGTATGTGGCGGGGCTCATGGAGCGGCTGAACCGTGACGGCCGCTATGAGCTCACCCCCGCCCTTCTGGAGGCCCTGCGGCTGCAGTTCCCCTGCGGCTGCGCCGATGATGAGAAGGTGTCCGAGACCATCGGCCGGGTGTTCCGGGAGGAGGGCTATCTCTGCGACCCCCACACCGCCGTGGCCTGGGCCGTCAGCGAGGACTACATGGCCCAAAGCGGCTCCGGGGCCCCGGTGGTGGTGCTCTCCACCGCCTCCCCCTACAAGTTCCCCGCCGCAGTGCTCCGGGCCCTGGGGGAGACCCCGGCATCGGACGAGTTCGCCGTGATGGAGCGCCTCCACGCCGTAAGCGGCGTGCCGGTGCCCCCCGGCCTGGCGGGCCTGCAGACCGCCGCCGTGCGCCACCGGGATGTCATCGAAAAAAACGCCCTGGAGGACTATGTCCTGGGGCACCTGCGATAAGGAGGAAAAGCTATGGGTATGAATATCGTTTGCCTGGACATGGAGGGCGTGCTGGTGCCGGAGATCTGGATCGCCTTCGCGGAGGTCAGCGGCATCCCTGAGCTGCGCCGCACCACCCGGGATGAGCCGGACTATGAAAAGCTCATGTACTGGCGCATGGACATCCTCCGGCAGCATGGGATGCGTCTGCGGGATGTACAGGCCGTCATCGACAGGATCGACCCCCTGCCCGGCGCCAAGGCGTTTCTGGACGACCTGCGCACGGACACCCAGGTGGTGATCCTCAGCGACACCTTCGATCAGTTCGCCATGCCGCTGATGAAAAAGCTGGGCTACCCCTCCCTTTACTGCAACACCCTCATCATCGATGAGGACGGCTTTATCAGCGGCATGAAGATGCGCTGCGACCACTCCAAGCGCACCACCGTCCGGGCCCTGCAGTCCTGCGGGTTCGACACCATCGCCGCCGGGGACAGCTACAACGACCTGGAGATGATCGAGGCCAGCAAGGCGGGCTTCCTCTTCCGGAGCACGGACAAAATCAAGGCGGACTACCCCCACCTCCCCGCCTACGAGGATTATGACGATCTCCTCCGGGCCATCCGCGCCGCCCTTTAAGCCGCCAAGCGTTAAAAAATCACCCGAAAGGGTGATTTTTTAACGCTTGTTGCAAATATCACTTGCAAATCTTGTGGGGTAGGTTTATAGTAAACACAATATATTGTGTTATTATTGAGTTATTTCTGAAAAGGAGGCCGCCGAGATGGATCTGCACCACCCCCTGATGCCCGAGGATTATGTGGAGCCCGCCTGCCCCATGTGCGCCCCCCAGGACGCCGGGGAGCTGCGCCCGGTGCCCATGGGCCGCATTGTGGAAAAGCTGGAGGAGCACCTCTCCCGCCGGGACTATGAAGCCGCCGGGCGCCACCTCACCTACTGGCTGCGGGAGGCGGAGGCGGGCCGGGATGTCCGGGGGCAGTTCTCCCTGCACAATGAGCTCATGGGCCACTACCGCAAGGTGGGCGATGAGGAAAATGCCCTGGCCCACGCCGCCGCAGCCCTGGCCCTTTTGGAGGAGATAGGCCCCGACACCGTCTCCGCCGGGACGGCCCTGGTCAATGCCGCCACGGTGCAAAGCGCCTTCGGCCGCTGGCAGGCGGCCTATGACCTCTTTGCCCGGGCCCAGGCCAACTATGAGGAAAACCTCCCCCCGGAGGATGCACGCTTAGGCGGACTTTATAACAACATGGCCCTGGCCCTCACGGCCCTGGGCCGCTGCGGGGAGGCCTACCGCTGCTTTCAAAGAGCTCTGGAGATCATGGCCCGGCAGCCCCAGGGCCAGCCGGAGCAGGCCATCACCTATCTGAACATGGCCGACGCCGTGGCCGCCGAGCACGGCATGGAAAAGGGCGAGAAGAAAATAGAGCAGTACCTCACCCGGGCCCAGGCGCTTTTGGAGGCCCCCGGCGTGCCCCATAACGGCTATTTTGCCTTTGTATGTGAAAAGTGTGCCCCGGTCTTTGACTACTACGGCTGGTTTGCCTTTGCCGCGGCGCTGCGGGAGCAGGCAAGGAGGATCTATGAAGGGTCTTGAGCTTTCCCGGAAATATTATGAGTCCGTAGGGGCTCCCGCCATCCGCCAGCAGCTCCCGGAGCTGGAGGGGCTGGCGGCGGCAGGGCTGTGCGGCAGCGGCTCGGAGTGCTGCGGCTGGGACGATGAGGTCTCCCGGGATCACGATTTTGGGCCGGGCTTTTGCCTCTTTTTGCCGGATGAGACCGTGCTCGACCGCCGCAGCGCCTTTCTTTTGGAGCGGCTCTATGCCAAGCTGCCCAAGACCTTTGAGGGCTTCACCCGCGCCCCCCTCTCCCCGGTGGGCGGCAATCGCCGGGGCGTGATGCGCACGGCGGAATTCTTCACCCAAAAGGTAGGGGCCCCCGACGGGGTGCTGACGGTGGCCCAATGGCTCACTGTGCCCACCCAGTCCCTCTTGGAGGCCACCAACGGCGCCGTGTTCCGGGACGATCTGGGGGAGCTCACCGCCATCCGGCAGCGCCTGGCCCGGATGCCGGAGGACATCCGCCGCAAGCGCCTGGCGGGGCAGCTTTTGCTGATGGCCCAGAGCGGGCAGTATAACTATACCCGGTGCCTGCGCCACGGGGAGACCGGCGCGGCGCAGCTGGCGGCGGGCGAGTTCTGCCGGGCGGCCATGGCGGCGGTGTTTCTGCTGAACGGGGCCTACATGCCCTACTATAAATGGGCCTTCCGGGCCCTGGCGGCGCTGCCCGTCTTAGGGGAGCTGGCCGGCACCTTGGAGATGCTTTTGACCACCGGCAGCGAGGGCCCGCTGGCGGAGCAGAAATACGATGCCATGGAGGCCATCGCCGGCCTTGTCATTGACGAGCTCATGGCCCGGGAGCTGACCCGGGCCACCTGCGGGGATCTGGAAAAGCACGCCTACAGCGTCAATGACGGCATCCGGGACGGCGACATCCGCAACCTGCACATTTTAGCGGCGATATAAGGAGCGCATATGGACATTCAAGGACTGCAAAAACTGACTCTTTTGGACTATCCCGGCCATGTGGCCTGCACGGTATTTTTGGGCGGCTGCGATCTGCGCTGCCCCTTTTGCCACAACGCTGAGCTCATCGGCGCCGCCCCGGCGCTGATGGGGGAAGAAGAGCTCCTGGCCTTTTTGAAAAAGCGCCAAGGCATCCTGGAGGGCGTGGCCTTCACCGGCGGCGAGCCCCTGCTGCGGCCGGACCTGCCGGCCCTGCTGCGGCGCGTCCGGGCCCTGGGCTACCCGGTGAAGCTGGATACCAACGGCACCCATCCGGCAGCGCTGGAGGCCGTGCTCCGGGAGGGGCTGGCGGACTATGTGGCCATGGACATCAAAAACAGCCCCGAAAAATACGCCGCCACCGTGGGCGTACCGGGCTTTGACACCGCCGTGATCGGGCGCTCCATGACCCTTCTGCGTGAGGGCGGCATCGACTATGAGCTGCGCACCACCGTGGTGGCCGAGCTCCACGACGAGGCCTCCTTCCGGGCCATCGGCCCCTGGATCGCCGGCGCGCCGAAGTATTTTCTCCAGTGCTTTGCCGACCGTGACAGCGTTATGACCTCGGGGCTCCACGCCCCCACGGAGGAGGAGCTCCGCCGCTGGGCGGATCTGGTGAGGCCCTATGTGGGGTCCGTGGCCCTGCGGGGCGTTTGACAAATCGCCCAGTTCCGCCACAATATATTGTGGCATATCACAATTTTAGAAAGATTCTTCCCAATATATTGACGGGTATGCCCCTTTGTGCTACTATGGGAAGCGTACGATAGCCGCCCTGGCGGAGGGGCGTTTTTTGAAAAGAGAGAAAAAAACCGAAGAGTTTATACAAATAGGAGGAGAACCATGTATCAGGTCACCAAGCGCGACGGATCCGTTGCGGAATTCAACATCAACAAGATCAGCGCCGCCATCGCCAAGGCCTTTGAGGCCATGGGCAAGCAGTCCCACCCCAGCGTCATGGACATGCTGGCCCTGCGCACCACCGCCGACTTTGAGGGCAAGATCCAGGACGGCCTCGTGGCCGTGGAGGACATCCAGGACAGCGTGGAAAAGGTGCTCTCCGAGGCGGGCTACGCAGATGTGGCCAAGGCCTACATCCTCTACCGCAAGCAGCGGGAGAAGGTCCGCAACATCGGCTCCACCATGCTCAACTACAAGGACCTGGTGGACAACTATCTGAAGATCAACGACTGGCGGGTGAAGGAGAACTCCACCGTCACCTACTCCGTGGGCGGCCTCATTCTCTCCAACTCCGGCGCCATCACCGCCAACTACTGGCTCAGCGAGGTCTACGATAAGGAGATCGCCGACGCCCACCGCAACGCCCTCATCCACATCCACGACCTCTCCATGCTCACCGGCTACTGCGCCGGCTGGAGCTTAAAGCAGCTCATCAAGGAGGGCTTAGGCGGCGTGGTGGGAAAGATCACCTCCTCCCCGGCCAGCCACCTGAGCACCCTGTGCAACCAGATGGTGAACTTCCTGGGCATCATGCAGAACGAGTGGGCCGGCGCCCAGGCCTTCTCCTCCTTCGACACCTATCTCGCCCCCTTCGTCAGAGTCGATAACCTCTCCCAGAAGGAGGTCAAGCAGTGCGTGCAGTCCTTCGTCTACGGCGTGAACACCCCCTCCCGCTGGGGTACCCAGGCCCCCTTCAGCAACATCACCCTGGACTGGACGGTGCCCAACGACCTCAAGAACCTGCCCGCCATCGTGGGCGGTAAGGAGCTGGACTTCACCTACGGTGACTGCCAGAAGGAAATGGATATGGTCAACAAGGCCTTCATCGACATCATGATCGAGGGCGACGCCAATGGCCGGGGCTTCCAGTATCCCATCCCCACCTACTCCATTACCCGGGACTTCGACTGGTCGGAAACCGAGAACAACAAGCTCCTCTTCGAGATGACCGCCAAGTACGGCACCCCCTACTTCTCCAACTACATCAACTCCGATATGGAGCCCTCGGATGTGCGCTCCATGTGCTGCCGCCTGCGGCTGGACCTGCGGGAGCTGCGGAAAAAGTCCGGCGGCTTCTTCGGCAGCGGCGAGTCCACCGGCTCCGTGGGCGTGGTGACCATCAACCTGCCCCACATCGCCTATGAGGCCCAGAGCGAGGCGGACTTCTACGCCAAGCTGGACAAGCTCATGGACATCGCCGCCCGGAGCCTGAAGATCAAGCGCACCGTTATCACCAAGCTGCTGGATGCCGGCCTCTACCCCTACACCAAGCGGTACCTGGGCACCTTCGACAACCACTTCTCCACCATCGGCCTCATCGGCATGAACGAGGTGGGTCTCAACGCCAAGTGGCTGCGCAAGGACCTGACCCATCCCGAGACCCAGCAGTTCGCCAAGGATGTGCTCAACCACATGCGCGAGCGCCTCAGCGACTACCAGGAGCAGTACGGCGACCTCTACAACCTGGAGGCCACCCCGGCGGAGTCCACCACCTACCGCTTCGCCAAGCACGACAAGGAGCAGTATCCCGACATCATCACCGCCAACGAGAACGGCACCCCCTACTACACCAACTCCAGCCACCTGCCCGTGGGCTACACGGAGGACATCTTCTCCGCCCTGGATGTGCAGGATGAGCTGCAGACGCTCTACACCTCCGGCACGGTGTTCCACGCCTTCCTGGGTGAAAAGCTCCCCGACTGGCAGGCCGCCGCCGCCCTGGTGCGGAAGATCGCCGAGAACTACAAGCTCCCCTACTACACCATCAGCCCCACCTACAGCGTGTGCCGGGATCACGGCTACCTGGCCGGCGAGCAGTACACCTGCCCCCACTGCGGCTCCAAGACCGAGGTCTACAGCCGCATCACCGGCTACTACCGCCCGGTGCAGAACTGGAACGACGGTAAGGCCCAGGAGTTCAAGGACCGCCGGGTCTATGACATCGGCAGCTCCCACCTGCGCCACAGCCAGCCCGCGGAGGCCGCTGCGGAGCAGGCCGCCTGTGAGGCCCCGGTGGCCGCGGCCCGGGAGGATATCTCCGGCGCGCTGCTGTTCGTGAGCCAAACCTGCCCCAACTGCAAGCTGGCCATGGCCCTTCTGGACAAGGCCGGCATCGGCTACACCAAGCTGGTGGCCACCGAGAACCTGGAGCTCACCAACCACTACGGCGTGAAGCAGGCCCCTACGCTGGTGCTGCCCCAGGGGGAGGACTTCCTGAAGTTCAAGGGCGTCTCCGACATCAAGGGCTATCTCATGTCCCTGAAGAGCTAAGCTGAACCATTCTGATCTCGGGGGTGCCGCCGGCACCCCCGAAGCACTATAAGGAGAGAAAAACATGCTGTATGACATCATCGTAGTCGGCGGCGGCCCCGCCGGCATGACCGCGGCCCTCTATGGCCTGCGCAACGGCAAGAGCGTGCTGGTGCTGGAAAAGCACGGCTTCGGCGGCCAGATCACCTATTCCCCCAAGGTGGAGAACTATCCCGGCACCCTGCAAATGTCCGGCAACGAATTTGCCGACCGCTTCTTTGCGCAGATCATGGCCCAAGGGGCCGAGGTGGAGCTGGAGCGGGTCATCAAGGTGGTGCCGGAGGGCGACAGGCGCCTGGTCATCACCCAGGAGGGCAGCACCTTTGAGGGCCGCGCCGTGGTGCTGGCCACCGGCGTCAAGCACAGGATGCTGGGGCTCCCCGGCGAGAACGAGCTGGTGGGCGAGGGCATCAGCTTCTGCGCCGTGTGCGACGGTGACTTCTATTCCGGCCAGACGGTGGCCGTGGCCGGCGGCGGCAACTCCGCCCTGCAGGAGGCCATTCTGCTGGCGGGCAAGTGCAAAAAGGTCATCATGCTTCAGGATCTGCCCACCTTCACGGGAGAAAAGAAGCTCCAGGACATCCTCTTTGCCAAAGACAATGTGGAAAAGCACACCAACATGAAGCTCACCGGCTACACCGTGGAAAACGGCGCTCTCCGGGGCATCGATACGCTCAACACCGCCACCGGCGAGACCGGCCATGTGGACTGCGACGGCCTTTTCATCGCCATCGGCCTCATCCCGGAAAACGAGGCCTTTGCCGAGCTCACCAAGCTCAACTCCTACGGCTACTTTGACACAGACGAGTACTGCTGCACCGACACGCCGGGTGTGTTCGTGGCCGGCGACTGCCGCAGCAAGACCACCCGCCAGCTCACCACCGCCGTGGCGGACGGCGCTGTGGCGGCCCTGGCCGCCTGCCGCTATATCGACGGGCTGTAAGCGAGATACCTGCAAAAAAGAAACGAAAAAGCGCAAAAGAATTCCCAAGGTGCCGGGCACCTTGGGAATTCTCTTTTTATGATGTAACAGTTTCTTGCCGCCTATTCTCAGCCGAAGAAGGTCTTGATCTGGCCGTAGAGGATCAGCAGCATGCACAGCGGGGTGATGACCTTGACGCAGGCCTTCACGAAGCCGCCGATCTTGTACTGGTAGCCCGGCGTGATCTCGCACTCCTCCTTGATAAGATCCTCCTTGAGCTCGTAGCCCAGCATGAGGATCATCAGCAGGCCGCCCAGAGGCATCATCACGCCCTCGGAGAGCATGTCGAAGAAGTCCAGCCAGCAGTCACTCCAGCCCGCGTAGGAGGACAGGCCCAGCAGCTCCCAGGGAGCGATGCCGTTGGAGCCCAGGCCGTCCACGCACACCAGGGCGCACAGCACGGCGATGGCCAGGGAAGCCACCAGGGAGTACTTCTTACGGTGGTCGCCCTTACCGGCGTCACGGGCCTTATCCACGAAGTGGGCCACCACCACCTCCAGCAGGGAGATGGAGGAGGAAATGGCGGCGAACACCACCAGCAGGTAGAAGATGATGCCGAAGATGGGGCCGGCGGAGCTCATGCTGTCAAACACATTCTGCATGGTGATGAACAGCAGCTTGGGGCCGCCCAAGGGGCCCTCGGGATCCAGGGCGAAGCGGGCGGGGATCACGCACAGGCCGGCGCAAAGAGCGATGAGGGTATCCATGATAACGATCATCAGGGCGTTCTTGGAGAGGTTCTCCTTCTTCTGGAGGTAGGAGCCGTAGGTGATCATAGCGCCCATGCCGATGGACAGAGAGAAGAACATCTGGCCGCCGGCGGTGGAGATCACTTCAAATACACTGGGGGCCTCGGGGATGACACCGTTGGCCACCGCCCAGCCGGGAACGAACATGTAGCGCAGGCCGTTGATGGCGCCGGGCAGGGTGTTGGCGCGGATGATGCAGATCACCAGCATCACGAACAGAGCAGGCATACCCACGGAGCAGACCTTTTCGATACCGCCGCCGACGCCGCCCATGACGATGACCATGGTCAGGGCCACGAAGATGAGGCCGTAGATGACGCCCTCCACAGGGCTGGTCAGGAAGGTGCTGAACACATCGCCGCCGCTGAGACCGTTGGAGCCGAAGCCGGCATGGAAGAGGTTGCCAATGTTCAGAACCACATACTTCAGGCAGTAGCCGCCCAGCGCGCAGTAGAAGCTCATGATGAGGAAGGCGGAGGCAATGCCCAGCCAGCCGATCCACTTGAACTTCTTGGAAATGAGGTGGTAGGCCTTCACGGCGCCGGCACCGGTCTTACGGCCGATGGACAGCTCGCCCAGCATCACGATGTAGCCGCAGACAGCCGCCAGGATCAGATAGATGATGAGGAAGGTGAAGCCGCCCATGGCGCCCATCTTATTGGGGAAGCCCCAGATGTTGCCCAGGCCCACTGCACTGCCCACAGCGGCCATCAGGAAGCCAAAATTGCTTCCAAATCCTTTTCTTTCTTCCATATTTTCTCTCCTTTTTCCTTTTCCCGTTTTTTCGCGGGAAGAATTTCCGGGATGCTGCCGCACCCCTCTGAGGAAACCATAACCGGCGGTGAAAAAAATTTCCCCACAAGCTATTCTCAACTATTAGTATACAAAAACGGCCCTCACATCGCAATTAGCAATTTTGACAGATTTTTTCTTCGTAATTCGTTATTTTAACATTCTATGAACACGAATACCGGCCATTCTATATGTCCTCTATACAGCAAGCCCCTCTTTTCGTCCTTTCCCCCGGAAAATAGTTGTACAATTCGCACAATTCCGCAATATTCTTTCAAAATTTTATTTTTACGAAACTTTATGCGTGTTTTCTCGTTTGCTTGTCATTTTTTCTGCAAATTTCCCTCTCTGTTTCCTCGGCGTCCTCCCCCTTTTTCCTGGCCCCTTTGCTGCCTTGCGCCCCCTTGACAGGGGTGAAAAATCTGCTATAATTTGAAAATGAATTTCATTTTCAAATAGGAGGAGACCATGTCTGTTACCTATATGACCCGGCAGCAGCGGGCTGTTTTGGACTGCATCGCGGGCTTCCCCACCGGCTGCACCGCCGCGGAGCTCACCGAGGCCCTCCACGCCGCCGGGCAGAGCGTGGGGATGACCACGGTGTACCGGCACTTAGAGCGCCTGGCCCAGCGGGGGCAGATCCACAAGATCGTCACCGACGAGGGCACCCACTTTCAGTATTGCAGCGCCCGGGGGGAGTGCTTTTTGCTCAAGTGCGAGCGCTGCGGCGCCATCCTCCACATGGACTGCTCCCACCTGGGGGAGCTCTATGCCCACATCCTCCGGGAGCACCACTTTTCCATCAACCCCCGGCGCACCCTCTTTTACGGGGTGTGCGAGGCATGCGCCCGGGAGGAGACCACATGAGACGGGCCGCGGCACTTCTTTTGGCGGCGGCGCTTTTGCTGCTCTGCGGCTGCGGCGGACGCAGCACCCCACAGGACGGACGCCTGCGGGTGGTGGCCACCCTCTTTCCCTACTATGACTTTGCCCGGGTCATCGGCGGCGAGGACGCGGCGGTGACGCTGCTGGTGCCCGCCGGCCGGGAGACCCACAGCTTTGAGCCCACGCCCATGGATGTCATCACCGTCAGCGAGGCGGAGGTGTTTCTCTACAACGGCGGCGAGAGCGAGTTTTGGGTGGACGAGATCCTGGAGAGCGCCGGAGAAGACATCCCCTGCGTGCTCCGGGGCATGGAGCTTCTGGACGAGGCCCTGGAGGAGGAGCCCATCCGGGACGGCCAGGTGACCGCCGGCCAGGATGACCACGATGATCACGACCATGACCACGACCATGACCACGACCATGACCACGACCATGACCACGACCATGACCACGGTCATGGCGGGGACGGGGACGCTGAGGAAGCGGAATACGATGAGCACATCTGGACCTCCCCGGTGGTGGCCATGACCCTCTGCCGGGGCATCTGTGAGGCCCTCTGCACCGCCGACCCCGACCATGCCGAGGGGTACCGGGCCCGGACCGAGGCCTATCTGCAGGACTTAGAGGATCTGGACGCGGCCTTCCGCCGGGTGGTGGAGGAGGGCGTCCGCCGGGAGCTGGTCTTCGGCGACCGCTTCCCCTTTTTATACTTCGTGCGGGAGTACGGCCTCACCTATGCTGCGGCCTTCCACGGCTGCAGCAGCGACACCGAGCCCAGTCTGCGGACCCTGCGCCGCCTCATCGACCAGGTGCAGCAGGCACACATCCCGGTGGTCTACACCATCGAGCTGAGCTCCGGCAAGGTGGCCGACGCCATCGCCGAGGTCACCGGGGCCCGGCGGCTGACATTCCACTCCTGCCAGAGCGTGACCCGGCAGGAATTTGAAGGCGGCGCAAGCTATCTCTCCCTCATGTGGGAGAATGTGGCGGCGCTGCGGGAGGGACTATCCTGACTATGGACAAGAGAGTATTACTGCAAGTGGAAAATGTATCCCTGGGCTATGAGGGAAAGCCCATCGCCACAGGGCTGAGCTTTCAGGTGAAGACCGGGGACTACCTGTGCATCGTAGGCGAAAACGGCAGCGGCAAGAGCACCCTCCTGAAGGCGCTTCTGGGGCTCCATAAGCCCCTTTCCGGCACCATTGCCTGGGACAGGTCCCTGACCCGGGGGGCGGTGGGCTATCTGCCCCAGCAGACCCGGGCCCAGAAGGACTTTCCCGCCACGGTGTACGAGGTGGTGCTCTCCGGGTTTTTAAGCGGCAAGGGCCTGCGGTTTTTCTACACCGCCGGAGAGAAGTCCGCCGCCCTGATGAACATGGGCAAGCTGGGCATCTTAGAGCTGAAGGACCGCTGCTACCGGGAGCTCTCCGGCGGCCAGCAGCAGCGGGTGCTTTTGGCCCGGGCCCTGTGCGCGGCGGGGGAGGTGCTGATCCTGGATGAGCCGGTGACGGGGCTTGACCCTGCCGCCGCCCTGGATCTCTACCGCACCCTGGACTATCTCAACGGTACCGAGGGCATCGCCGTGATCATGGTGACCCACGATATCACCGCCGCCCTGAGCCACGCCACCACCATCCTCCACGCCGGGCACAGCGGCTGGTTCTTCGGCACGGCGGCGGATTATCTCCGCTCTGACTACGGCAAGCGGTTTGGAGGTGAGGCCCGATGAAGCTCCTATTATCCATGCTCGCCTACCCCTTCATTCTCCGGGCCTTTGTGGTGGGTATTTTGATCTCCCTGTGCGCGGCACTGCTGGGGGTGCCCCTGGTCTTAAAGCGCTATTCCATGATCGGCGACGGGCTGAGCCATGTGTCCTTCGGGGCCCTGTCCATCGCCGTGGCCTGCGGCTGGGCCCCGCTGCCGGTGTCCCTGCCGGTGGTGATCCTGGCGGCCCTGGCCCTGCTGCGGATGACGGAGAAAAGCCGCATGGGAGCCGACGCCGCCATCGCCGTGACCTCCGCCTCGGCCCTGGCCATCGGCGTCATCGTCACCTCCCTGACCACCGGCATGACCACGGATGTGGACAGCTATATGTTCGGCTCCATCCTGGCCATGAGCCGGGAGGATGTGGCTTTGTCCGTGGTGCTGTGCATTGCCGTGCTGGCGCTTTTCGTGCTCTTTTACCACAAGCTCTTCGCCATCACCTTCGATGAGAGCTTCTCCCGGGCCACCGGGGTCCGGGTGGGGCTCTACAACACCCTCTTATCCGTGCTCACGGCACTGACCATCGTGCTGGGCATGCGGATGATGGGCGCCATGCTCATCTCCAGCCTGGTGATCTTCCCGGCCCTCAGCGCCATGCGGATCCTAAAGAGCTTCCGGGGCGTGGTCATCTGCGCCGGGCTCTTCTCCGTGGTGTGCTTCTGCATCGGGCTCACGGGGTCCTACCTCCTCTCCACGCCGGTGGGCGCCTCCGTGGTGGTGGTGAATCTCACCGCCTTCCTGCTCTGCTGCGCCGCCGCCCGGCTGAAGCGGGCCGAATAAGAAAAAAGCAAAGCCGCCGGCTTGGCCGGGGGCTTTGCTCTCATAGGGGCAGGGCCGCCTACAGCGGCCCTGCTCTTTTTTGCGTTATTTCTTATAAGGTACATGCCAGATGCCGTCGGCATAGTCGGCAATGGAGCGGTCGGCGGCGAAGATGCCGCTGCGGGCGATGTTGATGAGGGAGCTTCTGTTCCAGGCGTCCCGATCCCCGTAGCAGGCCACGGCCCGCCGCTGGGCGTCCATATAGGAGGCGTAGTCCGCCAGGAGGAAGTACTGATCCCGCTCCACCAAAAGCCGCCACAGGTCCTCGTAGCTCTCGCCGTCGGAGAAGGGGCCCTTGAGCATATCCACGGCCCGGCGCAGCAGGGGATCCCGGTCATAGTAGCTCCGGGGGGCATACTGGCCCCGGAGGGCGGCGATCTCGTCGGCCCGGAGGCCGAAGAGGAACATATTCTCCTCCCCCAGGACCTGGTGCATCTCCACATTGGCGCCGTCCAGGGTACCTACGGTGAGGGCGCCGTTCATCATAAACTTCATGTTGCCGGTGCCGCTGGCCTCCTTGCCGGCGGTGGAGATCTGCTGGGATATCTCGCTGGCGGGCATGAGCTTTTCGGCCATGGTCACCCGGTAGTTCTCCAGGAAGCACACCTGCAGGCGGTCCCGGCAGAGGGGGTCTGCATCGATCTGGGCGGCCAGGGAGTTGATGAGCCGGATGATGCGCTTGGCCACGGCGTAGCCCGGGGCGGCCTTGGCCCCGAAGAGGAAGGTCTGGGGCACCACCGTGCGGTTGGGGTCGTCCCGGAGCTGCTGATAGAGCGTAATGATGCGCAGGACATTCAAAAGCTGCCGCTTATACTCGTGCAGGCGCTTGACCTGGACATCGAAGATGCCCTCGGTATTCAGCACCACTCCCTGCTGGTGCTTGGCCCAGGCGGCAAAGTCCTGCTTGTTTTGGCGCTTGATCTCCTCCAGGCGGGCCAGCGCCCCGCTGTCATCGGCGTAGCGCTCCAGCCGGGCCAGCTCTCCGGCATGGGTGAGGTAGCCCTCCCCGATGTGATCCCGGATAAAGCTGTCCAGCCGGGGGTTGCTCTGGCTGATCCAGCGGCGGTGATCCACGCCGTTGGTGACATTCCTGAACTTCTCGGGCTCCATTTGGCAGGCGTCCCGGAACACATCCTTCCGCAGGATCTCACTGTGCAGGGCGCTGACGCCGTTGACGGCCATGCCCCCGGCGATGCAGAGGTTGGCCATGTGCACGCAGCCGTCCCAGACGATGGCCATGCGCTTGGTCTTTTCCCGGTCGTGGTAGAAGCCCTCCACCTTCTCCTCCCAGCGGCGGGAGATCTCCTGGATGATCTGCCACACCCGGGGCAGAAGGGTCTCCATCAGCTTCTGGGGCCACACCTCCAGGGCCTCGGCCATGACGGTGTGGTTGGTGTAGGCCACGGCATTGTGGGTGATCTCCCAGGCGGCCTCCCAGTCCATGCCGGCATCGTCCATGAGGATGCGCATCAGCTCGGGGATCACCAGGGTGGGGTGGGTGTCGTTGATCTGGATGACATTCTTCTCGTGGAAGTTCTTCAGGGTGCCGTAGGTCTGGATGTGCTTGCGGGTGATGGACTGCAGGGTGGCGGACACGAAGAAATACTGCTGCTTCAATCGCAGGGCCTTGCCCTCGGGGTGGTTGTCCTCAGGATAGAGCACCTGGGAGATGGCCTCGGCCTCGGCCCGGCTGCGGGCGGCCTGGAGATACTGCCCCTTGGAGAACATCTCCATATCCACCGGCTGGGGGCTCCGGGCGGACCAGAGCCGCAGGGTGTTCACACGGTCGGTGTCATAGCCGGCGATGACCATGTCGCAGGGCACCGCCAGCACCTTGGTGTCCCCCTCGGTGACCACCATGAAGTGGCCCTTGTCCCAGCGGGTGCGCACGGTGCCGCCGAAGGACACGGTCTCGGCCTCTAAGGTCTTGGGCAAAAGCCAGGCCCCGCCCAGGTGCGTCCAGTCGTCGGGGAGCTCCACCTGGGCGCCGTTTTCGATCTTCTGCTTGAAGATGCCCAGCTCATAGCAGATGGAGTAGCCCGCCGCGGGGATCTCCAGGGTGGTCATGCTGTCTAAATAGCAGGCGGCCAGGCGGCCCAGGCCGCCATTGCCCAGGCCCGCGTCCGGCTCGCTCTCAAAGAGCTCCGCCGCAGGAAAGCCCAGCTCCTCCACCGCCTGGGTCAGCGGCTCGATGATGCCCAGATTGTAGGCGTTTTTCATCAGGCTGCGGCCCATGAGAAACTCCATGGACAGATAATGTACCATGCGCTTGCCCTCCCGGGCCGTCTCCTGATGGGTGGCTACGGTGCGGCCGGCCATGATATCCCGCAGCACCATGGCGCAGGCCCGGAGCATTTCGCCGTCGTTGGCCTCCTGGGGGGTGCATTCATACTGCAGCAGGAGCTTTTCGGTGATGGCGTCGCGAAGCTGTGTTTTCGTAAAGGTCATAGGTATCTCCTTATTCGTAGAGTTTTCGGTATTCCCGGGCGCTGCGCTCCCAGCTGAAGTCGGTGCTCATGCCGTTCTTCTGCACGGTGCGGTAGCCCTTGCGGTCCCCTTGGTAGAGGTCCGTGGCCTGACGGATCACGCAGAGCATATCCCCGGCGTCGTAGCGGTCAAAGAGGAAGCCCGTGCCGTCGGGCTGGGCCAGCTGGCAGGAGCGCACGCTGTCCGCCAGGCCGCCGGTGCGCCGGACGATGGGCACCGTGCCGTAGCGCATGGCGATCATCTGGCTCAGGCCGCAGGGCTCGCTGCGGGAGGGCATCAGGAGGAAGTCGCTGCCGCTATAGATCCGGCGGGAGAGGTCCTCGGCGTAGGTGATCTGGGCGGATACCCGGCCGGGATACTGGGCGGCCTTACCCCGGAAAAAGTCCTCATAGCCGGCCTCGCCCTTGCCTAAGATCACCACCTGGGCCCCGGTGTCCATGATGCCGTCAAAGGCCTGGCACACCAGATCCACACCCTTGTGGCCCACCAGGCGGCTGACGATGGAGATGATGGGGGTATCCGGCTCCTCATGGAGCCCCATCTCCCGCTGCAGAGCCCTTTTGCACAGGGCTTTGCCCCCGGTCCTGCCGCCGGTGGCCCCTGCCCGGTAGTTCCGGGCCAGGGCCGGATCGGTGGCCGGATCATAGCTCTCGGTGTCGATGCCGTTGAGGATGCCGGTCATCTTATCCCCGAGGGAGGCGATGACGCTCTCCATATGGTGGGCATAGGTGCTGTCCCGCAGCTCCATGGCATAGGTGGGGCTCACGGTGTTCACCCGGTCGCTGACCAGCAGGGCCCCCTTCAGAAGGTTGATGTCGCCGTCCATCCGCAGGGTGCCGTCGTTCCACCAGCCCTCGTCCAGACCCGCCACCTCCTGGAGGAAGCTCTCGCCGAAGCGGCCCTGGTACTCGATGTTGTGGATGGTGAACACCGGCTTGATGCGGCGGACGCTCTCCCAGCGGACGGCCATGTCCCGCAGGTACACGGGCACCAGGGCGGTCTGCCAGTCGTTGCAGTGGATGACATCCGGCATGGTCTCCAGGGAGGGCAGCAGACTCACCACCGCTCGGGAGAAGAAGGAGAAGCGCTCACCGTCGTCATAGTCGCCGTAGAGGTTCTCCCGGTGAAAATACTGCTCATTGTCCACGAAGTACCAGGTCACGCCCCGGTGCTTCAGGGAGAAAAGGCCGCAATACTGGTGCCGCCAGGCCACATCGATGTAGATATAGCGCAAAAAGGTCATCTGCCGGCGCCAGGTATCGGGGATCTGGCTATGCAGCGGCAGGATCACCGCCACATTGTCGGCGGTGTTTTTCGCCAGGGCCACAGGCAGCGAGCCCACCACATCCGCCAGGCCGCCGGTCTTGCAGAAGGGCGCCGCCTCGGATGCCGCAAAGAGAATATTCACAGACTTTACCTCCCTATATTGTTTTTGTCCCGCTTGCGCCTTGCCCCTCACGCGGTGGGGAAGACGCTTCAGATCACGCTGTCCTTGGCCACCACGATGGGATAGTTCTCGTGACCCAGGAGCGTGGTGTTCTCGGTGATCTGCACATTTTTATCCACGATCAGGCACCGCAGGGTGGCGCCGCTTTTGATGACCGCGCCCTTGAAGACGATGCAGTTCTCCACGCTGGCGCCCTTTTCGATGCGCACCCCCCGGCAGATGATGGAGTTCTTCACGCTGCCCCGGATGTCGCAGCCCTCGGAGATGAGGGAGTTGACGCAGCCCCCTGCCGGGTCGATGTAGCTGGCCGGAGAGTCGGTCTCCTTGGCGTAGACCGGCCGGGCCGGGTCAAAGAGCCGCCGCCGGGTATCGGCATCCAGCAGCTCCATGGAGCGGCGGTAGTAGCTGAGGACAGAGTCGATATGGGCCTCGTAGCCCTGCCAGCGCCAGGCCTGCAGGCGCAGCTCGCCGCAGCGCTTTTGCAGCACATCCTCCCGGAAGCTGCGCTCATTGTGGGCGGCGCAGTCCTCCACCAGCTGCACCAGCAGCTCCGTTTTCAGCACGAAGATGTTCAGCCCCCGCCAGCCGGCGGGGTGGCTCATCTCAATGGCCACATCGGTGATACGGTCGGATGCGTCCAGGGAAAAGTACACATCGTTGCTGCTGCCCAGGTCCTCCGTACACACGCAGGTGATGTCGGCGCCGGAGGCGATGTGGTCCCTCAGCACCTCCTGGAGGGGCAGGTTCACCACGATGTCGCTGTCGCAGAGCACCACATGGTCCTGGCGGATATGGCGCAGATAGTTCATCACATTGCCCAGGGCCTCCATCTTGCCCCGGAAGCGCCCGTCGGCGCTGCTCCCCTCCCGGAAGGCGAAGGCGGGCAGGAGCTTCAAGCCGCCGTCCAGGCGGCTGAGATCCCAGCTCTTGCCGGTGCCCAGGTGGTCTAAAAGGGACTGGCACTTGCCGTGCATGATAACCCCCACATCCGCCACCCCGGCGTTCTTCAGGTCGGAGAGGATGAAGTCGATCATGCGGTAGTCCCCGGCGAAGGGGACGCTGCCGGGGACCCGATGGGCCACCAGATCTCCCAGCTGGGTGGGATTCTCATAGGAAAAAATAATACCGTGCAGGCCGTTCATCTCTGCTCCTCCTTCCCATGGGTGCGGTCCAGCATCGTCTTGGCGGGCACCTCTTCTCCCGCCGCCACCTGGGTCCCGGGACCCAGGGTAACGATGCCCCACTTGTCAAAGGCCATGTCCTCCGGGGGCTGGCCCACCCGGGCGCCGGCGCCGATGCGGCACTTTTCGCCCACGATGGCATAGGCCACCCGGGCGCCCGGCTCGATGACGGCGCCGGGCATTACCACACTGTAGGACACATCGGCCCCCTCCCCCACCCGGGTACCGGTGGACAGGACGCTGTTTTTCACGGTGCCCATGATCTCGCACCCCTTGGCCACGGTGCAGTTCTCGATCCGGGCCGAGGGGCCCGTGTAGGTAGGCGGGCAGTTGACGCTGCGGGCATAGATGGGCCAGTGCTTATCCAGCAGGTTCAGCCCGCTGCCCGGCAGGAGCATATCCATATTGGCGTCCCACAGGGAGTCCAGGGTGCCCACATCCTTCCAGTAGCCCTCGAAGCGGTAGGCGGCCATTTTCTCCCCGGCGTGGAGCATGGCGGGAATGATGTTCTTGCCGAAGTCGTTTTCGCTGCCGGGGGTGTTCTCATCCCGGATGAGGTATTCCCGCAGCTTCTTCCAGGTGAAGATGTAGATGCCCATGGAGGCCAGGTTGCTCTTGGGCTCCTTGGGCTTTTCGGCGAACTCGGTGATCCGGTCATCGCCGTCCACGGACATGATGCCGAAGCGGCTCGCCTCGCTCCAGGGCACCTCCATCACGGAGATGGTGCAGTCGGCCCCGGCGCTCTTGTGCCGGGCCAGCATGGCGGAGTAGTCCATCTTATAGATATGGTCGCCGGAGAGGATCAGCACATAGTCCGGGTCGTAGAGATCCACAAAGCCGATATTCTGATAGATGGCGTTGGCGGTGCCCTTGTACCAGCTTGCGCCGGTGGCGCTCTGGTAGGGCGGCAGGATATGCACGCCGCCGTACATGCGGTCCATGTTCCAGGGCTGGCCGTTGCCGATGTAGCTGTTGAGCTCCAGAGGGCGGTATTGGGTCAGCACGCCCACGGTGTCGATGCCGGAGTTGGTGCAGTTGGAAAGCGGGAAATCGATGATGCGGAACTTTCCGCCGAAGGGGACGGCCGGCTTGGCCATGTCGCCGGTCAGCGCATACAGGCGGCTGCCCTGGCCCCCGGCCAGGAGCATGGCAATGCACTCTTTTTTCATGGCTTTTTCTCTCCTTTTCCACTCTTTGCGGCTGCCTTTTCAAAAATCACGGTGCCCAGCGGCGGCAGCGTGACGGACAGGGACCTCTCCTTCCCGTGGGAGGATATTTTTTCGGCGCTCAGCGGCTTGGGATTGCCGATGCCGCAGCCGCCCCAGCGGGTATCCTCCGTGTTGAATACCTCCCGGTAGGTGCCGGCCTTATCCACGCCGAAGCGGTAGTCCCGCAGGGTCACCGGGGAGAAGTTCACCGCGGCGATGAGCTCCCGGCCCCGGCCGTCCCGGCGGGCGAAGACCAGCACATTGTTGGTGTTGTCGTCCACCACCAGCCACTCGTAGCCCTCCCAGGAGCGGTCGTTGGCCCACAGGGCGGTGTGATCCCGGTAGAAGCGGTTCAGGGCCCGGAAGCAGTCGTGGGTCTTGGCCTCGGCGGGCTTCTCCAGCAGGTACCAGTCCAGCTGCCCGGCGAAGTTCCACTCGTGCCACTGGCCCAGCTCGGTGCCCATCATGGTGAGCTTCTTGCCGGGGTGGCAGAGCATATAACCATAAAAACCCCGGACGGCGGCCAGCTGCATGGCATCGTCCCCGGGCATCTTGCCCCGGAGACTGCCCTTCATGTGCACCACCTCATCGTGGCTGATGGGGAGCACAAAATTCTCCGAAAAGGCGTAGACCATGGAGAAGGTCACATCCCGGTGGTGATCCCGGCGGAAGAAGGGATCCATCTTCAGGTAGTGGCTCACATCGTTGACCCAGCCCATGTTCCACTTGAGATTGAAGCCCAGGCCCCCCACATCGGGCGGATAGGTCACCAGGGGCCAGGCGGTGGACTCCTCGGCCACCAGCAGCACCTGGGGGTCAGCGGCAAAGGCGGTCTCACTCAGACGGCGCAGGAACTCCACCGCCTCCAGATTCTCGTGGCCGCCGTTCCTGTTGGGCCGCCACTGCCCCGCCGGGCGGTCATAGTCCAGGTAGAGCATGGAGGCCACGGCGTCCACCCGCAGGCCGTCAATATGGTACTCCCGGAGCCAGAAGGCGGCGGAGGAGATCAAAAAGCTCACCACCTCGCCCTTGCTGAAGTCAAAGACCCGGGTGCCCCAGCCGGCATGCTCCCACTTCAGGGGATCTGCATACTCATAGAGGCAGGTGCCGTCGAATTCGATGAGGCCGTAATCGTCCTTGCAGAAGTGGGAGGGCACCCAGTCTAAGATCACGCCGATGCCCTTTCGGTGGAGGGCATCCACCAGGGCCATAAAGTCGTGGGGCGTGCCGTAGCGGCTGGTGGGGGCAAAGTAGCCCGTGCACTGATAGCCCCAGCTGTCATCCAGGGGGTATTCCGTCACCGGCAGCAGCTCCACATAGTTGTAGCCCATGTCCGCCACATAGTCCGGCAGGGTCTGGGCCAGCTGGCGGTAGCTGTAGGGGCTGCCGTCCTCATTGATCCGCCAGGAGCCCAGGTGGACCTCATAGATGTTCACCAGGCCCTCCGCGGGCCGGGTGTCCCGGCGGCTCTCCCGCCACTTTTTATCCCCCCAGCGATACCCCGCCAGGTCGAAGAGCTTTGAGGAGTTCTCCGGGCGGGTCTGGGTGTGAAAGCCGAAGGGGTCCGCCTTCCAGCGGAGGCCGCCGTCGGCGCCGGTGATCAGGTATTTATAGGCGTCATAGGGCCGGGCGTCCTCCACAAGGATCGTCCAGGTGCCGGCCTCCTCCCGCTGCATGGGCAGCGGCTCCCAGCCGGAGAAATCGCCGCACAGCGCCGCCTCCCGGGCATGGGGCGCCCACACCCGGAAGCGCCAGGCGCTCCCCTCCGGGTGTGCGCCGAAGGTGCGGTACATGCTGTCCCATCTGCCCTGCGTAAACTTCTGTATATCCACGGTGGGTCTCCTTTCCTGCCTTCCCTTTTTGCTTGGGTAAATTTTAACGCATTTGTAATGCATCGTCAAGAAATACCCTGGATAATCGCGCAAAAGCGGCAGAGAAAATCTCCGCCGCTTTTTGGCTATTATTCCCCCCGGGGAGGTATGTCGCCCTTGGGCTGCAGCTTGCGCTTGCGGCCCTTTTCATCCACCACATAGGTGTGATCCAGCTCCTGGCGCAGATTCCCCAGCACGGCGTTGAGATACTCCTGGCGCAGGGCATCCCGCTCGGCGGTCTCCTCCGGGGTGAGCCCCTCCGCCTTGGCCTTGCGGGCCAGCTGGTTGATCCGGTCGATCTTCTCCTGCTTCATATTTATACCTCCTTATAGATACCGCCGGAGCGTCACGCTCAGGCGTCCCTTTTTCGTGGTATGGCCCACCTGGGCCAGCTCCATCCGGCCCATGCCCCGCAGGGTGATGGTGTCGCCGGGGGACAGGGTCTTGTCCCCACGGGTGCAGTCCTGCCAGTTCACCTGGACCCTTCCCGCCTCCACGGCCTGGGCCGCCTTGCCCCGGCTCAGGGAGAAGCCCGCCGCCAGCACATTGTCCAGCCGCAGAGAGGACACGGTATCCTGCCACTCCCGGCAGGCCCGCTGGGGCAGATGCAGGTCGTGGAGAGGTATCTCCCGCAGCTCCAGGTGTACCCGCCCGGCAGCCCGCCAGTTCTCCAGCAGGAAGCCGGCCACGGTGTCCGCCGCCAGGATATCGGCGGCGTTTTCATCCACTAAGATGTCCCCTATCGCCTCCCGCACAATGCCCAGGCCCATCAGGCCGCCCAGAAGGTCCCGGTGGGTGAGCTTATCCTCCCGGTACCAGGTGCAGCGGATGGCCCGGAGGGTCTCCTCCGGCCCTGCGGCCCAGTCCGGCAGGAAGTGGAGCTGCGTGCGCTCGGCGCCCTCATAGCCGCCATAGAACGCAAAGCCGTCCTCCACCCCCATGGCCGCCAGCAGCCGCCGGGCCGCTGCGGCCTCCGCCGGGGATAAAAACGCCGTGTGGGCGGGGATATTGCGGCTGCGGCACTGCTCATAGCGGTCCCACACCTGTCCCAGCAGCAGGCGCTCATCCTCCGTCCGGGCCGCCTTATCCAGAAGGCCGCGCTTATCCATCCAGTGCCTCCGCGTTCTGGGTGTGGTAGAGCTGGGCATAGACGCCGTTTTTCGCCAGCAGCTCCTGGTGGCTGCCCTGCTCGGCGATGACGCCGTCCTGCACCACCAGGATGCGGTGGGCGCCCCGGATGGTGGACAGCCGGTGGGCGATGATCAGGGTGGTGCGGCCCTGGGCCAGGGCGTCGAAGGCGCCCTGGATGCGGTTTTCCGTCACGCTGTCCAGGGCGGAGGTGGCCTCGTCCAGGATCAGGATGGCGGGGTTTTTCAAAAACACCCGGGCGATGGCCACCCGCTGCTTCTGCCCGCCGGACAAAAGGGCGCCCCGCTCACCCACATAGGTGTCAAAGCCGCCGGGCATGGCCATGATGTCGGCATAGATCTCCGCCTGCCGGGCGGCCTGCTCCACCTCCTCGTCGGTGGCGTCCGGCCGGCCGTAGCGGATATTCTCCCGGATGGTGTCGGCAAAGAGGAACACCTCCTGCTGCACGATGCCGATGGCCTGGCGCAGGGAGCGCAGCGTCACCTGCCGCACATCCCGGCCGTCGATGAGCACGGCGCCGTCGGTCACATCGTAAAACCGGGGCAGCAGCTGGCAGAGGGTGGACTTTCCTCCGCCGCTGGGGCCCACCACCGCCACCGTCTCTCCGGGGGTCACGGAGAGGTCGATGTGGTGCAGAACGCCGTTGTCGCCGTCATAGGTGAAGGACACATCCCGCATCTCCACGGCGCCGCGCACATGCTCCAGGGGCACGGCGTCGGGGGCGTCCTTGATGGTGGGGGCGGTCTCCATCAGCTCCCGGAAGCGGGTAAGGCCCGCCAGGCCGTTGGAGAACAGCTCGGCAAAGTTGGCCAGCTTCCGCACGGGGCTGACAAAGGTGGTGATGTATAAGCTGAAGGTGATGAAGTCGATGTAGTTGAGCTTGTCCTTCATAATGAGCCAGCCGCCTACGGCCACCACCGCCAGCGAGAGGATGCTCACAAAGAACTCCATGGTGGCGAAAAAGCGGCCCATCTCCTTATGGAAGCCCCGCTTGGCGGTCTTGAAGACCTCATTGGTCCCGTCGAAGCGCTCCTGCTGGAGGGTCTCGTTGGCAAAGGCCTTGGTGGTGCGCATGCCGCTGAGGGCGGACTCGATCTCCGCGTTGATGGTGCCGGTCTTCTGCTTGGCCACGGCGCTGGCCTTCTCCATGGCGGTGCGGCGGCGGAAGAGGATCACCACAAAGGCGGGCACCATCAGCGTCACCACCAGGGCCAGGCGCCACTCGATGCGAAAGAGGATGATGGCGGAGCCCACGATGGTGACAAGAGAGATGAAAAGGTCCTCCGGGCCGTGGTGGGCCAGCTCCGTGACCTCAAAGAGGTCGGTGGTCAGGCGGCTCATCAACACGCCGGTGCGGTTATCGTCATAGAAATCAAAGCCCAGCTCCTGCATATGGTGGAAAAGGTCCCGGCGGATATCCGCCTCCACCCGGATGCCGAAGGTGTGACCCCAGTAGAACACCACATAGTACAGCAGGCTCCGCAGCACAAAGGCCGCCGCCATGATGGCCATGACCACAAAGAAGATGCTGTACTCCTTGTCCGGCAGCCACTGGTACATGGCCGTGCGGGACACCAGCGGAAACACCAGGTCGATGAGCGCGATGACAAAGGCGCAGGTCATGTCCAGTATAAATAGTCCCTTGTGCTTTCGCAGGTAGTACATAAACACCTGCAGCAGAGATTTCCTCTTCTTTTTACGCATGAGATCCCCCTTCTCCTGAATAAGCTGTCCGCACAGTATAGCATACTCCTCCGCCCAGTACAAGCGTTTATCAACCCCTTGTCGCTTTTACGCGATAAACATAGATTTGCACAAAAATCTCGTTAAAGCTCCGAAAAATCTATTGCATTTTTTATCAAAATATGGTACATTATTCTGGCAACTTGTGATTTTTTTAACACAGCTCCCGGGTGGCGGCGCTGCCCCGGAAATGAAGCGGCTCCGCGCAAGCAAGTCGGCAAAAACGAAAGGAAGTTTAGGAGGATCCCCTATGGAGACAACGCAGCAGATCTTATCCCGCTTCCCGCAAGATCGCTCCCAGCTCATCGCGATCCTGCAGGAGATCCAGGCCCAGAAAAACTATCTCAGCCAGGAGGACATGACCGCCGTGGCGGAATACCTGCGCATCAGCGTATCCGCTGTGTATTCCGTGGCCACCTTCTACGAGAACTTTTCCCTGGAGCCCAAGGGCAAGCACATCATCAAGGTGTGCGACGGCACCGCCTGCCATGTGCGCAAGAGCGGCCCCATCTATGACGCGCTCCGGGACTACCTGGAGCTCACCGGCAAGCGCAAGACCTCCGAGGACGGCATGTTCACCCTGGAGACCGTGGCCTGCCTGGGCGCCTGCGGCCTTGCCCCCACCATGACCATTGACGGCGAGGTACACGCCAAGATGACCCCGGAGAGCGCCATCGACGCCCTGGAGAACATCCGCAGAGCAGAGGAGGAGCCGAAATGAGCAAGCTGACAAGAGAATCCTTCCACGCGCTGGTGGCCCGGGCCAAAAGCGACCTGGCCCGCAGCAGCGCCGCCATCAATGTGATGATCTGTGCCGGCACCGGCTGTATCGCCGGCGGCTCCATGAAGGTCTATGAATACTTAAAAAGCGCCTGCGAGCAGCGGGGCATCCCCGTGGCCGTCTCCCTGAAGGAGGAGGCCGGCGCCAAGGGCATCCACCTGAAGAAGAGCGGCTGCCACGGCTTCTGTGAGATCGGTCCCCTGGTGAACATCGAGCCCTTGGATGTGCTCTATGCCCATGTCCATGAGGAGGACTGCGAGGAGATCATCGAAAAAACCATCCTGGGCGGTGAGATCATTGAGCGGCTCCTCTATGAGCAGAACGGCGTGCGCTATCAGCGGCGGGACGACATCCCCTTTTATAAAAAGCAGCACCGCCTCACCCTTAAGAACTCCGGCCGCACCGATGCCGAGGATCTGGATGAGTACCTGGCCTTGGGCGGCTATCAGGCCCTGGAGAAGGCCCTCTTTGAGATGACCGATGTACAGATCTGCGCCGAGATCAGCGACTCCGGCCTCCGGGGCCGGGGCGGCGGCGGCTTCCCCGCCGGGCGCAAGTGGGAGAGCGTGCGGAAAAATGTATCCGATGTGAAATACATCGTCTGCAACGGCGATGAGGGCGACCCCGGCGCCTTTATGGACCAGGGCGTCATGGAGGGCAACCCCCACAGCATCATCGAGGGCATGATGATCGCCGGCGTGGCCACCGGAGCCACCGAGGGCTACATCTATGTCCGTGCCGAGTATCCCCTGGCGGTGGCCCGGCTGAAGATCGCCATCGACAAGGCCGAGGCGGCGGGGCTCCTGGGCGACAACATCATGGGCACCGGCTTCTGCTTCCATATGCACATCAACCGGGGCGCCGGCGCCTTCGTATGCGGTGAGGGCAGCGCCCTGACCGCCTCCATCGAGGGTAAGCGCGGCATGCCGCGCGTCAAGCCGCCCCGCACCGTGGATCAGGGCCTGTGGGCCAAGCCCACCGTGCTGAACAATGTAGAGACCTTTGCCAATGTGCCGGGCATCATCATGAACGACTCCACCTGGTACCGGGCCATCGGCACCGAGAAGAGCCCCGGCACCAAGACCTTCGCCCTTACGGGCAATGTGGTAAACACCGGTCTCGTGGAGGTCCCCATGGGCACCACCCTCCGGGAGGTCATCTTTGACATCGGCGGCGGCATCGCTGACGGCAAGAAGTTCAAGGCCGTGCAGATCGGCGGCCCCTCCGGCGGCTGCCTCACCGAGGAGCACCTGGACATGCCCATGGACTTCGACTCCCTGAAGAAGGCCGGAGCCATCATCGGCTCCGGAGGCCTGGTGGTCATGGACGAGGACACCTGCATGGTGGAGGTGGCCCGGTTCTTCATGCACTTTACCCAAAAGGAGAGCTGCGGCAAGTGTACTCCCTGCCGGGAGGGCACCAAGCGCATGCTGGAGATCCTGGAGCGCATCGTGAAGAACGAGGGCTCCATGGAGGATCTGGACATGCTGGAGGCCCTGGCCGACACCATCACCGACACCGCCCTCTGCGGTCTGGGACAGACCGCCTGCAAGCCCGTGATGAGCACCCTGCGGCACTTCCGGCAGGACTATTTGCACCATGTAGCGGACCACCACTGCACCATCTGCAACGGCCGCAAGCGCCGCCTGGAGATCCAGGCGGAGCTGTGCAAGGGCTGCGGCAAGTGCGCCAAGAACTGCCCCATGGACGCCATCACCGGCCAGATACGCGGCGTATTCCATATCGACAACGAAAAGTGCATCCACTGCGGTGCCTGCTGGGGTGCCTGCCCCTTCGGCGCTATCGACGCCATTGAGGAGGATTAAGACATGGCCAAGGGAATTATGATCATTGACGGCCAGCGCGTGCCGTTTGACGGGGAGAAAAATGTACTGGCCGTGATCCGCAAGGCCGGCATCGAGATCCCCACCTTCTGCTACTATTCCGAGCTCTCCACCTACGGCGCCTGCCGCATGTGCATGGTGGAGGACACCAAGACCGGCAAGCTGGACGCCTCGTGCTCCATGGAGCCCCGGGACGGCATGTCCATCCGCACCAACACGGCGCGGCTCCTGAAGCACCGCCGGATGATCCTGGAGCTTTTGCTCTCCTCCCACGACTGCGAGTGCACCACCTGCCCCAAGTCCGGCAACTGCCAGCTCCAGAAGCTGGCCCAGCAGTTCGGCGTGCGGCACATCCGCTTTGAGGACACCCGGCCCCGCCGGGAGCGGGACTATACCAGCCCCGCCATCTTCCGGGATCCCAACAAGTGCATCCTCTGCGGCGACTGCGTGCGGGTGTGCGAGGAAAAGCAGGGCCAGGGCATCCTGAACTTTGCCTTCCGGGGCAGCGAGCTGCAGGTGATGCCCGCCTTTGATAAAAAGATCGGCGAGACCAAGTGCGTCAGCTGCGGCCAGTGCGCCGCGGTGTGCACCACCGGCGCCATCACCATCAACGACCAGATCGGCACCGCCTGGGCCGCCATCCACGACCCCAATAAGCGGGTGGTGGTGCAGATCGCCCCCGCCGTGCGTGTGGCCGTGGGCGAGAATTTCGGCATCCCCGCCGGCACCAATGTCCTGGACAAGATGGTCACCGCCCTGAAGCTCATGGGCGTGGATGAGGTGTATGACACCAACTTCAGCGCCGACATGACCACCATCCTGGAAGCCACCGAGTTCCAGCAGCGCCTGCAGCATGGCGGCCCCTTCCCCATGTTCACCAGCTGCTGCCCCGCCTGGATCAAGTACCTGGAGCTCAACCACCCCAAGTACCTCCACAACATCTCCACCTGCAAGTCCCCCATGGAGATGTTCGCCGCCGTGCTGCGGGACCAGTACGCCGCCAAGGACGCCGAGGACGGCCGCACCACCTACCACATCGCCGTGATGCCCTGCACCGCCAAGAAGATGGAGGCCGCCCGGGAGGAGTTCACCCACTGCGGCCGGCCGGATGTGGACCTGGTGCTCACCACCCGGGAGCTGGTGGATATGATCCGGGAGGCGGGCATCCGCCTGGGCGAGCTGGAGCTGGAGTCTCCGGACCTGCCCTTCGGTCTGGGCAGCGGGGCCGCTGTGATCTACGGCGTCACCGGCGGCGTGGCCGAGGCGGTGATCCGCCACTGCCTGCCCGACAAGTCCAAAAACGCCCTGCGGGCCGTGCGGGTCTCCGGCGTCCGGGGCGAGGGCGACATCCGGGAGCTGACCCTGGATGTGGAGGGCACCGAGCTGAAGCTGGCGGTGGTCAACGGCCTGGTCCACGCCAAGGAGCTCATCGCCGACATAGAGGCAGGCAAGAAGTTCTTCCACCTGGTGGAGGTCATGACCTGCCAGGGCGGCTGCGTAGGCGGCGCCGGGCAGCCCTACGGTCTCTATGCCGCCAAGAAGGCCCGGGGCGAGGGCCTCTATGCCGCCGACAATGCCGCCATGTTCAAGCGGGCGGAGAAAAACCCCATCGTCACCCAGATGCTGGAGGACTACGGAGAGCAGTGGTGCCACGACCACCTCCATGTCCACTACTATAAGAGCTGAGCGCTGCGAAAAACCGCCACCCACGGGTGGCGGTTTTTGCGCTCTTTCCTATGGAAAAAGCACCGCCGAGGCGGTGCTTTTTTGCTGTATTATCTGGTGCGCACCAGGATGGTGAAGGAGGACGAGCCCACCTTGCCGGTGATGGTGGCCTCGCCGGCCGCCAGGCGCGTGATGGTGCCGTCGCTGTCCACGGTCACGGCGCTGCTGTTGCTGGTGGTCCAGGTCACGGTGCCGCTGATGCCGGAGACCTCCATCCGGAAGCTCTCCTTCACGGCCATGGAGATATCATAGTTCCCCTCGGCGTTCTTCTGGAGGGTGGTGCCGTAGGCGGGGATCTTGATGACCATCTTGCTCAGATCCACCGCGCCGGTGGTGGGCTTGGTGGGGGTGGTGCCGCCGGTGGGCTTGGCGGGGGCCACGGTGGTGGTGCCGCTGTTAGCGGGGTCGATGACGGGATCCACAGGGGTATCCGCCTCCTCCGCCACGGACACCGAGCAGGTAGCGCTCAAATCGCCGCAGCGGGCGGTGATGATGGCGGTGCCCTCGCTGAGGCCCTTGACGGTGCCGTCAGTGGTCACCACGGCCACGGTGGGGTTGGAGCTCTCCCAGTCCACATCCTCCTGGCCCTCCGCGGTGAGCTTCTCGCTGCTGTCGATGGCCAGCAGCAGGGCGGTCTTGTTGAGCACCAGCGTCTCCACCGGGGTCTGCTGGTTCTGATTGTCCGCTATCTGTATGCCCGTCTGCTGGTCGCCGGGATCCTTGGTGCCGAAGAGGCCGCCGCTGTGGTTGCCGAAGATGGCCCATACCAGGCCGCCCATGATCACCAGCACCGCCAGGATCAGCACCGGGCCGATGGCGCTGGGGCGCTTGACCTTTTTCTCGTTGGGGCGGCGGTTGCGCTTGGACACGCGGCCATTGTAATATTCTTCGTCCTCTGCACAGAAAGGACAGGACTTATAGCTGTCGGCGTACATTTCGCCGCATTTCTTACATTTCAGTAGACCCATAAATACCTCCGGGAATGGTTCGAGATCGCCAATGCTTTTCGCAACAGGTACATGATACCCCAAGGGCCGCGTTTATGTCAACCTTTTTTCGCGGACTTTCACACATTTTTCACAATTTCCGACCCCGGCCTTGCTTTTTTTTGCCAAATCCAATATAATCGTCTGGAAGAAAACAGCAGGAGGCGCGTTTGCATGAATACCTTGTTTATCGGCATTGCCGGGGGCACCGGCAGCGGCAAGACCACCCTCACCGAGCACCTGGCACAGCGCTTCGGCACGGACATCAGCGTGGTGCACCACGACAATTACTACAAATACCAGGACCGCCCCTTTGAGGAGCGGTGCCTGCAGAACTACGACCACCCCGACGCCTTTGACACCGACCGCATGGTGGAGGATCTCAAGGCCCTCAAGCGGGGCGAGACCATCCACTGCCCGGTGTATGACTACGCCATCCACAACCGCACGGATAAGACTGTCGCCGTAAAGCCCACCAAGGTGGTCATCGTGGAGGGCATCCTCATCTTCCAGAACCGGGCCCTGCGGGACCTTCTGGACATCAAGATCTTCGTGGAGACCGACGCCGATGTGCGCATCCTCCGCCGGGCCCTGCGGGATGTGGAGGAGCGGGGCCGGAGCTTGGAGAGCGTGGTGAAGCAGTATCTCACCACCGTCAAGCCCATGCACGAGCAGTTCGTGGAGCCCACCCGGAAGTTCGCCGACATCATTGTCCTGGAGGGCGGCTACAACCTGGTGGCCCTGGACATGATCATGCAGCGCATCGCCGGGCACATCGCCGACAGCTGATATGAAAAAGCTCTGGGCGGCCCTGTGCCTGCTGGGCGCGGCATACTTTCTCCTGCCCCTTTTGGGCGGCATCCTCCACATCGGGATGCTCTGGCCGGCGGCGGTGCTGGTGCTGGCGGCCCTTTGGCTGCTGCGGGGCCGGTGCTGGCCCCGGTGGCTCCGGCGCACGCTCACCGCCTGCTACGCCCTGGGGCTCACCCTGGCGGCGGTGCTGGCGGCCTTTATGCTGCGCTGGGGCTGGGGCAACCCCCCACCGGCGGAGACCCCCTGCACCCTCATCGTCCTGGGCTGTCAGGTGCGGGGAGATCAACCCAGCTTAATGCTCTATAACCGCATCCGGGCCGGCTTCGGCTACCTCACCGCCCACCCGGACGCCCCCTGCGTTGCCACCGGCGGCACCGGCGACGCCGCTGTGCTCACCGAGGCCCAATGCATCGCCGACACCCTCTCTGGCATGGGCATCGAGCCCGGGCGCATCTACTTGGAGGACGCCTCCCGCTCCACGGCCCAGAACCTGGCCTACGCCGCCCGGATCATCCGGGAAAAGGGCCTTTCCACGAATGTGGCCATCGCCAGCGACGGCTTCCACCAGCTCCGGGCCGCGGCCTTTGCCCGGGAAAACGGCCTCACCCCCTACGCCGTCAGCTGCCGCAGTCCGTGGTACCTGGCCGGCGGCTACTGGTGCCGGGAGATGGCGGGCATCGCCGCCATGTGGCTCCGGGGATATTGACCCGTCCCCCCGGTGCCCCGGCAGACTTCCGCTCTTTTCCACGCAGAAAATACTTGCAATTTTCGGATTCCATGATACAATAGCAATACCAATACTTAATGGAGGTGCTCTCATGGCTTACAAAATCAGCAGTGCTTGCGTCAGCTGCGGTGCTTGCGCAGATGTCTGCCCCGTCGGTGCTATTTCCCAGGGCGATTCCCAGTTCGTGATCGATGCTGGCGCTTGCCTGGACTGCGGTACCTGCGCGGATACCTGCCCCAACGGCGCTATCAATCCCGCTGACTAATTCAGTACATAGGGAAACAAAAGCTCGTCGGACTTGCGTCCGGCGAGTTTTTCTATTATAATGCTCTCAGCAATTTGTGAAGGGGGCGGCGGCATGGTAAAGGAGGATGGGCTGTGGCCGGGCGGGCCGCGGTTTTATTTTGACGACGCCCTCTTTCTGCCGTCCACGGACTCCTTTCTGCTGGGGGCCTTTCCCCGGCTCCATAGGGGCGAGCGGGTGTGCGACTTGGGCAGCGGCACAGGGCTTCTGGGCCTTTTGCTGGCGGCCCGCTGTGAGGGGCTCTCCCTCACCAATGTGGAGCTTGATCCCCGGGCCGCGGACCTCTCTCGGGAGAGCTATGCCCGCAACGGCCTTGCCGCTCAGCACCTCACCGCCGACCTCCGGGATCCGGGCCAATTGCCCGGCCGGGAGTGCTTCGACCTTGTCATCTCCAACCCGCCGTACTTCGCCCCGGAGCGGGGCGCCGTGGCGGAGGGAGCCCGGGGCGTGGCCAGGAGCAGCGGCTGCACCGTGGAGGAGCTCTGCCGGGCCGCCGGGCGGCTGCTGCGCTATGGCGGACGCTTCGCCCTCATCTTCCGCACGGAGCGGATGGCGGAGCTGTTCTGCGGGCTGCGGGCGGAAAGGCTGGAGCCCAAGCGCCTGCGGATGATCCAGAATACCGCCGCCTCCGCCCCCTCCCTTTTCCTTTTGGAGTGCAAAAAGGGCGGCGGCAGCGGCCTTATCGCGGAGCCGCCCCTGCTCCTGCGGGACGAGCGCGGTGAGGAGACGGCGGATGTACGCCGCGCCTATTTTCGTGAAAAGGAGGCCTAAAATATGGCCGGAATTCTATATCTTGTGGCCACCCCCATCGGCAACTTAGGGGACCTTTCCCCCCGGGCGGTGCAGACGCTGCAAAGCGCCGACTTCATCGCCGCGGAGGATACCCGGGTATCCCTGAAGCTCCTGAACCACTTCGGCATCAAAAAGCCCCTGGTCAGCTATCACGAGCACAACCGGGCCGCCGCCGGGCCGCAGATCGTCGAGCGGCTTCTGGCCGGTGAGACCTGCGCCCTGGTCACCGACGCGGGCACCCCCGCCATCTCCGACCCCGGCGCGGATCTGGTAAAGCTCTGCGCCCAGAGCGGCATCACCGTGGAGGCCATCCCCGGCTGCTGCGCCGCCATCGCCGCCCTGGCGGTGTCGGGGCTGGATACCCGGCGGTTCACCTTTGAGGGCTTCCTCTCCGCCAACCGCTCCGAGCGCCGCCAGCAGCTCCAAGAGCTCACCGGTGAGGAGCGCACCATGGTGTTCCACGAGGCCCCCCACAAGCTCCGGGCCACACTGGGCGATATGCTGGAGGCCCTGGGTGACCGGCCCATCGCCCTGTGCCGGGAGCTCACCAAGCTCCATGAGGACACCCGGCGCACCACCCTCTCCGAGGCCTGCGACTACTATGCCGCCGCGGAGCCCCGCGGGGAGTATGTGCTGGTGGTGGCGGGCCGGGAAAAGCGCCAGGGCGCCCGCCTGACCTTAGCGGAGGGTGTGGAGCGGGTCCTGCAGCTCCGGGAGGGCGGCCTGAAGATGAAGGAGGCCGTCCGGCAGGTGGCCGACGACACGGGCCTTCCCCGGAACGAGCTCTATGACGCGGCCCTGAAGGCGTAAGGAAGCATAAAAAAATCGGCTGCTGCCAGGCAACAGTCGATTTTTTATGTTTTTACTCCTCCTGCCAGGTCTCCAGAGCCGCCCGGGCCGCCGCCTGTTCGGCGTCCTTTTTGCTGCGGCCGGCGCCCTGGCCGATGCAGCGGTCGTTGAGATACACCGCCACGGTGAAGCTCTTGTTGTGATCCGGGCCGGACTCCCCGGTCAGCCGATAGTGCAGCTCCCGGCCGCCCCGGCGCTGCACCAGCTCCTGCAGGCGGGTCTTGCCGTCTAACCGGCGCTGCTCCACCGCCTGCTCGGGCTCCTTTTCCAGCAGCACCCGGCGGATAAGCTCCCGGGCCGCCTCCAGGCCGCCATCCAAATATACCGCCGCGAAAACGGACTCCGTGGCGTCCGCCAGGATGCTGGGGCGGGTCCTTCCGCCGCCCAGCTCCTCGCCCTTGCCCAGGCATAGATAGGCCCCCAGGCCCAGCTGCTGGGCCACCTCATGGAGCCCCTCCTCGCACACCAGGGCGGCGCGGATGCGGGTCAGATCCCCCTCCGGCAGGTCCGGGTGCTCCCGAAAGAGATACTCGGCGCTGACAACGCCCAAAACGGCGTCCCCCAAAAATTCCAGGCGCTCGTTGCTCCGGATGCCCTTGGCCCGGTTCTCATTGGCGTAGGAGCTGTGGTGCATGGCCCCCTGCAGGTAGCCAATGTTCTCAAAGCGATAGCCCAGCTTTTTTTCCAGCTCGTGCAGATCCTTCATAGGTCTCCTTTCCACGACTGAAAAAAGAAACCGCAGGGGCCCTCTCGCCCCGCGGCGGTTTCTTTTTTCAAGCGTTGATCATTCGTTGACTTTCTTATTCAAATAGCGGACGCAATCGCCGACGGTCTTGAGGGCCTGCAGGTCCTCTTCCTCGATCTCGCCGATGTCGAACTCCTCCTCCATCGCCATGACCAGTTCTACCAGGTCGACGGAATCGGCACCCAGATCGTCCACAAAAGAGCTGTCCATGGTGATCTCAGACTCATCCAGGGCAAACTGCTCGGCGATAAGGCCCTGCATCGTCTTGAAGATTTCCTCGATAGACATGGGTGATCTCCCCCTTTCCAATTTCTTTACCGGGAAAAATCATACGGCAATCCCTATCGCCTGTCAAGCCCCATTTTGTGAATTTTCTTCCAGGGCCACGCTCATATCCGCCACATGGGCCTGGATGTCGGCAATAAGGCCGCTTTCCACCACGGTGATGGCCTGCCCCACGGCGTTTTCGATGGCCTCGGCATTGGAGGAGCCGTGGGCCTTGATCACCGGCCGGGAGATGCCGATGAAGGCGGTACCCCCCACCTTGTTGGGGTCCAGCTGGGCCTTGAAGGCGTTGAGTCCCGGCATCACCAGCAGGGCCGCCAGCTTGGTGAGCAGGTTCTTCTTGAAGATGCCCTTCACCGCGCCGCCGGCGAAGCTGCCCATGCCCTCGATGGTCTTGAGCATGATGTTGCCGGAAAAGCCGTCCGTCACGATGACATCGCAGCCGCCCTTCACCGCCTCCTTTGCCTCGATGTTGCCGATGAAGTGCAGGTGCCCGGCGGCGTCCGCCCTTCGCAGCAGGGCCAGGGTCTCCTTCTGCAGGTCGGTGCCCTTGCTGTCCTCGGTGCCGATGTTCAGGAGACCCACCCGGGGGCTTTCCAGGGCCAGCACCCGCTTGGCGTAGTAGCTGCCCAGGAAGGCGAACTGCAGCAGGTATTCCGGGGTACACTCGGCATTGGCCCCGCAGTCGATGAGAATGGCCCGGCCCATGGCGGTGGGGATCACCGGGGCCATGGCCGCCCGGCGAATGCCCCGGATGCGCTTGGTGATGAGCGTAGCCCCGGTGAGCAGGGCCCCGGTGGATCCGGCGGAGATCACCGCATCCCCCGCGCCGTCCCGCAGCAGGGTCAGGGCCACGCCCATAGAGGTATCCTTTTTGCGGCGAAAGACAGTGGCGGGGTCATCGCACATCTCCACCTCCTCGGCGGTGTGTACGATCTCCACACCCTGGGGCAGCGTCGAGGCGCCGCAGGCGGCCAGTGCCGCCCGGATGGCGCTCTCATCGCCGGTGAGAACAATGTCCGCGCCGAAGCGCGCCTTGGCCTGCAGGGCCCCCTGCACGATGGCCAGGGGGGCGTTATCGCCGCCCATGGCGTCGATGATGATCTTCATTTTCGGGCCACCTCCTCCTTGATGCGCTCGATGATCTCCAAGCTCCGCTGGGAGAGCACGGCATTCTTGTTGCGCTTGCCCTTGACCTTGTAGCCCAGGGGGGGCATGATGCCGAAGTTGATGTTCATGGGCTGGAAGGCGCCCACGGATTCATTGCTGACATAGAGCCCCAAAGCGCCCACGGCGGTCGCCCGGGGGAAGTCGATGGGGCCATAGCCCAGCAGCCGCCGGGCGGTCTCCACGCCCACCAAAAAGCCGCTGGCACAGGACTCCACATACCCCTCCACACCGGTCATCTGCCCGGCGAAGGAGATGCGCGGCTCACTCTTGAGGCGGTAGTAGCGATCCAGCAGCCGGGGGGAATCGAGATAGGTATTGCGGTGCATCACCCCGTAGCGCAGGAACTTGGCATCGTGCAGGGCGGGGATCATGGAGAACACCCGCTTCTGCTCCGGCCACTTCAGGTGGGTCTGGAAGCCCACTAAGTTGTAGATGCTGCCCTCTTGATTGTCCTTGCGCAGCTGCACCACCGCCCAGGGCTCCCGGTCGGTGCGGGGGTCCCGGAGGCCGCGGGGCTTCAGGGGGCCGTAGCGGAGGGTGTCCTCTCCCCGCCGGGCCATGACCTCCACGGGCATGCAGCCCTCGAAGACGCCGCCGTCGTCAAAGCCGTGGACGGGCGCTTCCTCGGCGCGGCAGAGTTCCGTCCAGAAGGCGGTATACTGCTCCTTGTCCATGGGGCAGTTGATGTAGTCGGGGGTGCCCTTATCGTAGCGGCTGCCCAGCCAGGCGCTGGTCATGTCCACGCTCTCCACATCCACCAGGGGGGCGGCGGCATCATAGAAATGCAGGGTGTCCACCTGGCCCAGGAGGTCTGTGAGCCGCCGAGCCAAGGCGTCGGAGGTCAGGGGGCCGGAGGCGATGACCACCTCTCCTTCGGGGATGTCGGTGACCTCCCCGGGCACCACGGTGATAAGGGGGTGGCTCTCAATGGCCTGGGTGACCATCCGGGCAAAGCCGTGGCGGTCCACCGCCAGAGCCCCGCCGGCGGGCACCGCCGTGGCGTCGGCGCAGCGGAGGATCAGGGAGTCCATCCGGCGCAGCTCCTCCTTCAGGAGGCCCACGGCGTTCTCCAGCCCCGCCGCCCGCAGAGAGTTGGAGCAGCAGAGCTCGGCAAAGTATTCACTGGTATGGGCGGGGGTCTTTTTTTGGGGCTTCATCTCGCAGAGCGTTACGGCGACGCCCCGCTGGGCCAGCTGCCAGGCGCATTCGCTGCCGGCCAGCCCCGCCCCGATCACGGTCACATGGTTCATTTCGTCTCTTTCTTCTTGGCGGTGCCGGCGGTCTTTTTGGCCGCGGGCTTCTTCGCCGCGGGCTTCTTCGCCGCCGGCTTCTTGGCGGTGGTCTTCTTGGGGGCCGGCTTCTTGGCCTCGGCCCCCTCCGGGGCGGCCTCGGCGCCGGCATCCTGAGCACCCTCCTCCGCCTTGGGGCGGCGCTGGTAGCCCCGCTTATCCTCCGGCAGGAAGTTGGCGCACTTCTCATTGATGCAGAAGGGCTTATTAAAGCCCCGGCCCGCCCGCTTGAACATGGTCTGGCCGCAGAGGGGGCAATCCTCCTTGGTGGGGACATCCCAGGTCATAAAGTCGCAGTCGTGGCCCTCGGTGCGGCCGCCGGTGTACTCACAGCAGTAGTAGGTATACTGCTTGCCGGTGCGCTTGCTGGTGCCGGTGCGCTTCATGAGCCGCCCGCCGCACTTGGGGCAGCGGCCCGGCATCACCACCACCAGGGGCATGGTGAAGGTGCACTCGGGATAGCCCGGGCAGCCCAGGAAGGGGCCGAACTTGCTCTCCCGCTCCACCAGGTTGCGGCCGCAGACCGGGCACTTTTCCTCGCTGACAGTGGGCTCCACCCGGACGCGCTCGCCCTCCCGGGCCTGCTCGAGCTTTTCCTCAAAGCCGCCGTAGAAGTCGTGGAGCACCTTCTTCCAGGGGGTCTTGCCCTCCTCCACGGAGTCCAGCTCCTTTTCCATGTTGGCGGTGAACTTCAGATCGTCGATGTTGGCGAAATACTTCTCCATCCACTCCGTCACGGCCCGGCCCAAATTGGTCACCAGCAGGTAGCGGCCCTCCTTTTTCACATAGCTGCGGTCCAGGATGGTGCTCACCGTGGGGGCGTAGGTGGAGGGCCGGCCGATGCCCTGCTCCTCCATAGCCCGGATCAGAGTGGCCTCGGTATAGTGGGCCGGGGGCTGGGTGAAGTGCTGCCGGGGGGTAAAGTCCACCAGGTTCACAAGCTCCCCCTCCTGCAGAGGGGGCAGGGCGGGCTCCTTCTCCTCCTTGTCCTCGTCGCGGCTCTCCTCATATACCGCCGTGTAGCCGGGGAACTTCACCTTGCTGTCAGAGGCCCGGAAGCTGTGGATACCGGAGTCCACCTCCACGGCGGTGACATCGTAGACGGCGTTCTCCATCTGGCTGGAGAGGAAGCGGCCCCAGATGAGCCGATAGAGCTGGTACTGCTCCCGGCTCAGATCCTTCTGCACCCGCTCGGGAGTGAGCTCCACATTGCTGGGGCGGATGGCCTCGTGGGCATCCTGGGCGTTGGTCCCGGCCCGGTACTGGCGGGGCTTGGCCGGGCAGAACGCCTCGCCGTAGTGCTGGCGGATAAAGGCGGCGGCCTCCCGCTGGGCATCGTCGCTGATGCGCAGGGAGTCGGTACGCATGTAGGTGATGAGGCCCACCGCGCCCTCGCCGGTGATCTCCACGCCCTCATAGAGCTGCTGGGCGATGGCCATGGTGCGCCGGGGGGTCATGTTCAGCTTGCGGCTGGCCTCCTGCTGCATGGTGGAGGTGGTAAAGGGGGGTGAGGGGCTGCGCTGCTTGTCGGTGCGCTTGACGCTCTTCACCGTGAAGGGCAGCGCCCGGGCCTCCTCACAGATGGCCAGGGTCTCCTTTTCCGAGGCGGGCTCATATTTCTTGCCGTTCTTGCCGTGGTAATGCACGCTGAAGCCCGCGCCCTCGCTGTTCTCCAGGGCGGCGTCCAGGGTCCAGTATTCCTCCGGCACGAAGCTCTCGATCTCGGCGTCCCGGTCATTGACCATCCGGGTGGCCACGCTCTGGACCCGGCCGGCGGAGAGGCCCCGCTTGATCTTCTTCCACATGATGGGGGATATCTGGTAGCCCACCACCCGGTCCAGGATCCGGCGGGCCTGCTGGGCATCCACCAGATCCCGGTCGATGCCCCGGGGATGGGCAATGCTCTCGGTGACCACCCGCTTTGTGATCTCGTTGAAGGTCACCCGGCGGAGCTTTTCCTCCGGCAGGTCCAAAAGATACTGCAGATGCCAGGAGATGGCCTCGCCCTCCCGGTCCGGGTCGGTGGCCAGGTACACGGTGTCGCTGGCCTTGGCAGATTTTTTCAGCTCCCGGATGATCTCCTCCTTGCCCCGAATGGGCTGATAGTCCGGCTCAAAGTCCTTTTCGATCTCTACGCCGAGGGTGCTCTTGGGCAGATCGCGCAGGTGGCCCATGCAGGCCTTCACCTGATAGTCCGGGCCTAAATACTTGCCGATGGTCTTGGCCTTGGCCGGAGACTCTACGATCACCAGATTTTTACTCATTTTTCGTCCTCAATTCCTTCCGTAATATCCACGGTGCGCAAAAAGCTCCGTGCGCCGGATTTTTCGATATAGCCGCTGATCTCCAGCATGGTCAGGGCGGAAAGTGTTTTGTGTATGGGCAGTCCCGCCGCCTCGGCGATCTCGTCACTGAGGCGGGGCACATCCCCGGGGATGTGCCGCAGCAGCAGCGCCTGCTCCTCCGGCAGCGTCCCGTCGCTGAGGGATATCCGGGGCCGCCTGGGTGGCTTCTTCTCCGTCTGCTCGGCAGGGGCCGCCGGCCTTGCCTCCTCCCCGGTGCCGGCAGGCACCGGCGGCAGACGCTCGCCGTCCCGGCGGAGCTTGTGGGGATACCGGGGCAGGTATTCCTCCAGAATGTCCCAGGGGCGGCTCACCAGGCCGGCCCCCTCCCGGATCAGCTGCAGGCAGCCCCCGGACATGGGCGCGTCCATAGGGCCCGGCACGGCAAAGACATCCTTGCCCTGCTCCAGGGCCGCGTGGGCGGTGATCAGGGCGCCGGAGCGGTCCCGGGGGGCCTCCACCACCACGGTGCCCAGAGTCAGCCCGCTGATGATGCGGTTGCGGATGGGAAAATGCATCCCCTTGGGCTCCGTCCGGGGCGGGTATTCCGATAAAAGCACGCCGGTGGCGGCGATATCCTCATAGAGATTGCGGTTCTCCGCCGGGTAGATGACATCCACGCCGCCGCCCAGCACCGCCGCCGTGAAGCGGCCGCTGCGCAGGGCTCCCCGGGAGGCCGCGCTGTCGATGCCCTTGGCCATGCCGGAAACGATCATGGCCCCCTGCCGGGAGAGGGAATAGCCCAGCTCCTCGGCCATGCGCAGGCCGTAGGGCGTGCATTTGCGGGTGCCCACCACCGCCGGGGCCACCTCCTCATCGAAAAGGGGCATACGGCCCTTGCCGTAGAGGAGCAGGGGCGGATCATAGATGTTCCGCAGCCGGTCGGGATAGAGGGCATCGTCCAGGGTGACCACGAAAAGATCCTCCCGGGCGCAGTCCGCCAGCACGCTCTCCGACAGCTCCAGGGACTTGTTCATCAGCAGCCCGGCGTGCTCCGGCCGCAGGCCCTCCACCTGCAGATAATCCCCCTCCTGGGCGAAGTAGACCTCCTCGGGGGAGGCAAAATGCTCTAAAAGCGCCAGCTTCAGCGGGAGAGCCACACCCGTGAGCGTTTGCAGCCACACCCAGTATTTCAAAGCCGCCATGTGTCCTCTCCCCTTTCTCTCAACGGTAGGCCTCCCAGAGCAGCACCGCCGCGGCAATGGCCGCGTTCAGCGACTCGCAGCGGGGCGACATGGGAATGCGCACGGTTTTATCACAAATTTCCAGCACCTCCCGGGAAAGGCCCCGGCCCTCGCTGCCGATAGCAATAGCGGCGCCCTCATAGCGAAGCGCCCGGGCATCCACGGTGTCCTCCCGCAGGGCCGCCCCGTAGAGGGGCATCCCGCTGCGATGCAAAAGGGCCGCCAGCGCCGGCAGCTCCAGGGTCAGCACCGTCCGGCGGAAATGGGCGCCCATGGCGGCCCGCACCGTCTTGGGGCTGAAGGCGTCGGCACAGCCCGGCAGCAGGATGAGGCCCCGGGCGTCAAAGGCGTCCAGCGTGCGCAGGACGGTGCCCACATTGCCGGGATCCTGGACGCCGTCCAGCACCACCCAGCGGCCTTCAATGCGCTGGGGCACCTCCATTTGGGGCAGGCGGCAGGAAAAGAGCACCCCCTGGGGGGCGCGCATGGGGGAAACGGAGGCCATCACATCCGCCGGCACCGTGACGCACCGGGCAAAGGGCACCTCCCTTGGCTCCGTGGACACCACGGCGGTGATGGGGGCCTGCCACCTTACGGCCTCCTCCAGAAGCTTGGGACTGTCACAGAAAAACTCCCCCGTCTCCCGGCGATACCCCCCGTCGGCTGCCAGCTTTTTCAAATGTATCAGCAGCCCGTTCTGCCGACTGGTGATGTGCTCCATGCCGCTACCTCGCCTATTTTACTGCAAAGATACCTTATTATATACACGCCGCCGGGGGAATTGTCAAGTCCCTGTCCCCGGAGAGCTTTTCCCGGCGCCCCGGTGGACTTTTTCCGGCGGAAGGCGGCGGCCCTCCTGCCCGCAAGGCGGCAGGCCGCTTTTTCATCTCACTCTTGACAAGGAGACCGCTTTCGTTTATCCTTATAGTGTGGACAAAAGAAGATGTTTTGTCCACACTATAAGGATAAATGTCACAATACCGCAGTCAAATCGTAAATGGAGGGAATCGCTATGATCTCTATGGAAATGCTCTATGATGCCCAGCGCGTTTTACACGATGTGGTGACCCACACCCCGGTGATCCTGACGAAAAATCTGGTGCCGGACTGCGAGTTCTACCTGAAGGCCGAGTGCCTGCAAAAGACCGGTGCCTTCAAGCTCCGGGGCGCCTACTACAAGATCGCCTCCCTCTCCCCGGAGGAGAAGAAGCGGGGCGTCATCGCCTGCTCGGCGGGCAACCACGCCCAGGGCGTGGGCTACGGCGCCAAGGCCATGGGCATCCCCGCCACCATCTGCATCCCCGCCGGGGCCCCCATCTCCAAGATCGAGGCCACCCGCAGCTACGGAGCCAATGTGGTGCTGGTGCCCGGCGTATACGATGACGCCCACGACGAGGCGGTGCGCCTGTGTGAAGAGCAGCACCTGACCTTCATCCACCCCTTTGACGACTACCAGGTGATGGCGGGCCAGGGCACCATCGGTCTGGAGATCCTCCAGCAGCTCCCGGAGGTGGACACGGTGATCGTGCCCATCGGCGGCGGCGGGCTCATCGGCGGCGTGGCCTATGCCATCAAGCACCTGAAGCCGGACTGCCGGATCATCGGCGTCCAGGCCGAGGGAGCCCCCTCCATGGCGGAGTCCCTGCGGCAGAACCGCATCATCACCCTGCCCCGGGCCTCCACCATCGCCGACGGCATCCAGGTGAAGACCCCCGGGGAGCTGACCTATCAGATGTGCCGGGACTATGTGGACGAGGTGGTGACCGTCAGCGAAAGCGAGATCGCCTCGGCCATCGTGGCCATTATGGAGCGCCAGAAGCTGGTGGCCGAGGGTGCCGGCGCCGTGGCCACGGCGGCGGCCATGTTCGGCAAGATAGATGTGAAGGGCCGCCGGGTCTGCGCCCTGCTCAGCGCCGGCAATGTGGATGTCACCACCTTAGAGCGGGTCATCAGCCGGGGCATGGCCCATTCCGGCCGTCTGGCCGGTTTTACCACCGTGCTGCCGGATCATCCCGGCGCCCTGGCGGACTTCCTCCGGGCCGTGGCGGATACCGGCGTGAATGTCCTGGAGATCCACCACCAGCGGGGTGCTCTGGACACGGCGGTGACCTCCTGCTTTGTCCACATCCGGGTGGAGACGCGCAATGCCGCTCACATCGAGGAGCTCTATGCCCACCTGCGGGAAAAGGGCTTCACCATCACCGACCAGTCCCTGTGAGGTCTCTCATAAGAAGAAAAAAAGTATCAGAGCCGATGGCTCTGATACTTTTTTTCTTTTGTCGGATCACTGCAGCAGCAGCAGGCTGAACACCAGGGTGAACAGGGCCACGGTCTCGATGATACCGATGACGATGAAGTAGTTGGCGGTACCCTTGCCGGTCTCGCCCAGGGCATCGGCGGAGGCGGCGGCCACCTTGCCCTGGAAGAAGGCGCTCAGGCCGATGGCCAGGCCGGCCAGGATGCCGGTGAACATAGCCAGGCCGCTGTCACAGCCGGACTCCACGGCGCTGCGGACGAAGTTCATCAGCAGGAAGCCGTAGATGGTCTGGGTCAGGGGAGCGCCGGAGAAGGCCACCATGATGAAGGGGGCGGGCTTGCCGTTGGCGTAGCACTTTTTCCAGGCACCCACAGAGGCCTGAGCGGCAAAGAAGGCGCCGAATGCGCTGCCCATAGCGGAGAGGCCCAAGGCACATGCCATACCAATAAACGCGATATTCATAATAGTTGATCTCCTTTTTGTTTATTTTTTGATCTTATCTTGTTTTTTGAAGGGATCATAGGCAATACCGGCCCATTCCATCCCCAACTGACCAGAGAATTCCAAAAGGTTCAGCCGAACGCCGTGTACCACCACGGACAGAAGGCCCATGACGATGTTCAGCCCGTGGCCGATCACCAGGATCAAAACGGCGGCGATGACCAGCGGCCCCTTAAAGCCCAGGGCCATGTTGTTGAAGCTCTGGGCGATGGCCAGGGAGGCCATACCCACGGCGAACAGGCGGATGTAGCTCATGATGTTGCCGAAGGCGCTGATGGTGTTGAGGAACGCCGTAAAGGCGTCTCCCAGGCCGGCCCGGAGGCCCTGGGCAAAGCTCTTGTCCGGGGACATGCCGCCGAAGAGCACCACCAGCACGAAGCCGGCCACGATCACCGCGGCCATGGAGCCCAAGGGCACCTTCTCGCCGATGACCAGATACAGCACCACGAAGTACAGCGCGTCGATGGCAGCCAGCCACCCCAGATCCGCCACCCAGCTGAGGTTCTTCTCCTTCAGCTTGCGGCGGACATTCATCACGCAGGCCAGCGACAGCTGCACCGTGCCCAGGATGAAGCAGAACTTCATGATGGTGTTCTGCTGGGCGGCGGTCTCCACGCCGAAGTACTGGGGATAGTTGGCAAAGCTGGGGATCACCAGTGCCTTCAGCAGCGGCACCTGCATGGCCTGCTCGAAGCCGAACCAGGTGCCTGTCAGAGCGCCCCACACAATGGTGGCGATGGACAGCACCCACAGCAGCTGCACGGCGTTGGAGGCCTTCTTGCTCTTGAGCGTCATAGCCAGAGCCGCCAGCAGGAACAGGCAGCCATAGCCCGCGTCGCCGATGATCATGGCAAAGAAAATCGTGAAGAAGCCCAGGAACCAGAAGGAGATATCGAATTCCCGGTAACCGGGAACGGTGCCCAGGATGTCGAACACCGGGATCATCAGCCGGGTGATCTTGTTGTACTTCACCTTGGTGGGCACCTTGTCGTCATCCGGATCGGGGTCCTCCATGGCCCAGGCCCAGTGGCCCTGGGCGGCGGCCTGGCGGAAGTCCTCTGCCTGCACCTCCGGGATGTAGCCGCTGAGCCATACCAGCCCGTCCTCGCTCCGGGAGGAGTTGCTGACGGCGGAATACTCCGCGGCGTTCTGGGTCTTGAGCATCTGCCGGCGTATCTCAGGCAGGCGCCGGACCGCGTCCTGCAGGAGCTGCTCGCACTCCTCCAGGCCCCGGGCACAGGCCGCCTCCTCCTGCCGGAGGTCCTCCAGTCCCTTTTCCGGGAGGGGGAATTCCGTGGCGGCATAGCTCCCGGGCAGGGGGCCGAAGGCGGCCAGAGCGGGCATCTTGCTCACCGGCGAGAGCCGTACGAAGCGGACCTCCGGGTCCTGCTCCAGCGCCGCCAGGGTCTTTTTGTCGGTCAGGTAAATGTGGATATCCCAGCCCTGCTCCCGCAGCTGCTGCAGCTCCGCCGGAGAGAAGTCGCCCCACTCCGCCAGCTTTTCGGCGGCCACATGGGCGGCGGCCTTCTGCTCCGTCAGATCCTTGCGGCGCTCCACACAGGCCAGCAGCGCCTGGAAGAAATCCTCAAACTCCAGGTCGGAGAGGGGCTTTTCCTCGGGCTGCGCCGCGGGATACTCCTGCAGGAGCATCTCCAGCCGGGACAGGGCCGTAAAGCGCTCTGAATAGGCCCGGTCGGCATCGGCCTTTTCGGCCAGGTGCACAGCGCCCAGGTCCCGAAGCCGGTCCAGGAGCGCGGCCTTTTCCGAGGCGGCCGCCACGATGTAGACGGCCTTCATTTTCTCGATCATCCCGCCACCTCCTGCAGCTTCTTTTTGGCGATCTTGCCCCGCACCACGGCGGAGGTCTGCTGGTCGCCCAGATAGATGCCGATGACCCGGATGTTCTCCTTGGCCTCGGGGATCTTGACCTTTTCAAAGAGGTTCACCCGCTGGGCCGTGGAGCGCAGCTCCCGCTCCAAGAGCTCGGCACGGCGGCGCAGGACCTTGCTCATGGCGTCGAACCGGGCGATCTCCCGCAGGCGCACCGCCGCGGTATCCACCCACAGGGGGTAGTCCGCCACATCGTAGAGAATTTCCTGGAAGGTAAGCTCCCGGAACACCGGCACCGTGACGCCGGCGATGTTCTCCTGGCCGCACTCCACATGCTGGGGACGCACCAGGGACTCCAGGCCCTTGCCCGCCGGGAGGCATTCGTTCTCCGCGAACACGGCCACCCATTCGTCCAGGCCCTCCACGGCGGCGCGGCGCTGGCGCTCCACCTCCTCCAGCTGGGCGGTGATCTGCATCACCACCGCCTGGAGCTGCTGCTTTTTCAGCTGCAGGGTGGGCAGGTATCTCTGGAACTGCTTGAGGCGGTCCTTCTGCACCTTTAATTCATTTTTCGTCAGCTTGACAGCCATAGACGCCTCCTTACTCTGCGGCGGCGTGCTTGGGCCATCTCTCCCGAATGAGCTCGGATTTCAAACCGGTTTCGTTGGGCTCAAAGCACGCGGCCAGGATCTTCCAGCCCAGATCCAGCGCCTCCTCCAGGGGGATGTTCACGCTCAGATCCATCAGCTCGGTCTCAAAGAGGTGGCCGTATTTCAGGAGCTTTTCGTCCCACTCGGACATCATGAAGCCCATGGACTTCTTCTCCAAGCTCTCCTTGTAGGCGCTGTAGAGGCGGATCATGCCATCCATCAGGGCCCGGTGGTCGCTGCGGGTCTTGCCGTTGACATTCTGCTTCAGGCGGGACAGGGAGCCGAAGGGCTCAATATGGCCGTTCTTCAGGTAATACTGGCCCTCGGTGATGTAGCCGGTGTTATCGGGCACGGGGTGGGTCACATCGTCGCCGGGCATGGTGGTCACGCCCAGGATGGTGATGGAGCCGGCATCGGAGAAGTCCACGGCCTTTTCATAGCGGGCGGCCAGGCAGCTGTAGAGGTCGCCGGGATAGCCGCGGTTGGAGGGCACCTGTTCCATGGTGATGGCCATCTCCTTCTGCGCGTCGGCGAAGTTGGTCATATCCGTCAGCAGCACCAGCACGCGCTTGCCGTCCAGAGCGAACTGCTCGGCCACGGCCAGGGCCATATCCGGCACCAGGGTGCACTCCACGGTGGGGTCGGAGGCGGTGTGGATGAACATCACCGTGCGGCCCATGGCGCCGCTCTTCTCCAGGGTGTCTCGGAAGAAGAGATAGTCGTCATACTTCAGGCCCATGCCGCCCAGGACGATGACATCCACCTGTGCCTGCATGGCGATGCGGGACAAAAGCTGGTTATAGGGCTCGCCGGACACGGAGAAGATAGGCAGCTTCTGGCTCTCCACCAGGGTGTTGAACACATCGATCATGGGGATACCGGTGCGGATCATCTTGTTGGGCACGGTACGGCGGGAGGGGTTCACGGAGGGACCGCCGATGGGGATCATGTTCTCCGTGAGGGCAGGGCCGTTGTCGCGGGGCACGCCGGCGCCGTCGAACACGCGGCCCAAAAGATGCTCGGAGAAGGACACCATCATGGGCCGGCCCAGGAAGCGGACAGGGTCCGTGGTGCTGACGCCCTGGGTGCCGCTGAACACCTGCAGGGTCACCGTGTCGCGGTCCAGCTTGATAACATTGGCGTAGCTGTCGCCCACCAGGGCCAGGTCGCCGCTGCGAACGCCGGAGGCCCGCACCGTGACCACATTGCCAACGATAGATTCAATTTTCGTATAGACTTTCTGCATTTCGGCTCACCTCTCAATGCGCGGCGCGGCTCATGTAGAACTCACGGAGCCGCTTTTCCTGCGCCTCAAATTCCGGCGACTGGAATTCGGTGTTGTGCCAGTCCAGGAACTCCTGGCGGAGCTGGTTGAAGAAGGCACGGATGTCCTTTTTGTCCTCCAGGGCGAATTCGCGCGTAAGGACATCGTAGAGCACCTCGAACTCGTGGCACTGGCGGTCGGGACCGCAGGCCGCGTCGATGGGATCAAAGGAGTTCTGCTGGAGATACACCGCGTCCAGCAGCTCGCCCTTTTGATATACGATATAGTCCTCATCGGAGGTGCCCTCTTCGCCGATGACCTTCATCATCTGGCTGATCTCGTTGCTGCGGCGCAGCACACTGCGGGAGTGCTCCACCCGCTCCATATCCACCACGCCCCGGTACTTGGACCACGAGTCGATGGGATGGATGGAGGGGTACTTGCGGGCGTCGGAGCGCTCGCGGGAAAGGCCGTGGAAGGCGCCTACCACCTTCAGCGTGGCCTGGGTAACGGGCTCTTCAAAGTTACCGCCGGCGGGCGAAACCGTGCCGCCGATGGTGACGGAGGCCACCTTGCCGTCCTTGAGCCGGACCTTGCCGGCGCGCTCGTAGAAGGCGGCGATGACGGATTCCAGGTAGGCCGGGAAGGCCTCTTCACCGGGGATCTCCTCCAGACGGCCGCTCATTTCACGCATGGCCTGGGCCCAGCGGCTGGTGGAGTCCGCCAGCAGCAGCACATCCAGACCCATCTGGCGGTAGTACTCCGCCATGGTCACGGCGGTATACACGGACGCCTCACGGGCGGCCACGGGCATGGAGGAGGTGTTGCAGATGATGATGGTGCGCTCCATCAAAGAGCGGCCGGTGCGGGGGTCGGTGAGCTCGGGGAACTCCGTGAGGACCTCCACCACCTCGCCGGCGCGCTCGCCGCAGGCGGCCACGATGACGATGTCCACATCGGCGTTCTTGGCCTCCATGTGCTGCAGCACGGTCTTGCCTGCGCCGAAGGGGCCGGGCACGCAGAAGGTGCCGCCCTTGGCCACCGGCAGGAAGGTATCGATGCAGCGGAGCTTGGTCACCAGGGTCTCATCGGGGCGCAGGCGCTCCTCATAGCAGCGGATGGGCTTTTTCACCGGCCAGGAGAAGACCATGGAGAGCTCTCGCTCCTCGCCGCTCTCGTCCTCGATCACCGCCACGGTGGCCCGGACATTGTAGGTACCCTTTTCCTTCACGCTCTTGACCTTCCACTGGCCCTTGCAGTCGAAGGGCACCATGATCAGGTGGGTGAAAAGTCCCTCGGGCACGCTGCCCACCGCATCGCCGGCGGTGAGGATGTCACCCGGCTTGGCAATGGGAGTGAACTCCCAATCCCGGTCGGGGATGGGGTTGAGGTACACGCCGCGCTCCAGGAAGAAGCCGCACTTCTCGGCCAGCTCCGGCAGCGGGTTCTGCAGACCGTCGAACACCTGGGTCAGCAGGCCCGGCCCCAGCTCCACGCTCATCAGCTCGCCGGAGAGCTCCACCTTGTCGCCCACCTGGATGCCGTTGGTCATCTCGTAGATCTGCATGGAGGCCGTGTCGCCGTTGATGCGGATGACCTCGCCCTTCAGGCGGTCATCCCCCACCAGGACATAGCCCACTTCGTTCTTTCGCACGGAGCCGGAAAAGCTGGCTGCCACCAGATTCCCGTTTACTCCGGTCACATATCCTGTTACTTTTTCCATATTGTCTCTCCTGTATTCTTATAGGTCGGCCACCTGTCGGCGGATGTTTTCCATCAGTCCGTCGAAGGTGCGCTTGCCCGCATCGTGGCAGAAGGTGCCCTGCCGCTCCAGAAGGCGCAGCTTCATGGCATAGCCGTAGAGGGCGTGGTCATCGAAAATATGCAGGCCGATCATCTCGTCCAAGCGGCGGAACTCCAGATCCAGCAGGAGGTTTTCGCCCTCCAGGGGATTATCGGTCTTCACCGCCGCCGTCACCGTCTGCACGATGTCGGCATCCCGTTCGGCCGGCACGGTGCAGGGCCGGCCCAGCTTTACATTGCGCTGGTAGGCCAGCTCCTGAGAGAGGGCCCGATAGAAGGCGCCCCACTCCGAAAGGAGCGGTCCGCGGTCCGCCTGGACCGTAAGCCCCTCCAGGGTCTGGTAGACCCTGCCGCTCACCGCCGTTCTGCACATACCGAGAAACGCGGCATAGTCCAGCGGTGCCTCGCCCCGGGACCGTAGCATGGGTAAGCTGGCGATGAGATAGTAGTAGGAAGCCACAGCGGCACCTCCTTACAGTCGCATATCCCGGAAGAAAGGCATGAGCATCCGGGCGATCTCCTCCTCGGAGCAGTCAAAATAGCCCGAGCCGTCCTTGGCCGCCAGGCGGAACCCGGCGCCCACCTTCTTGGAGGGGCGGAGCTCCAGGCCGTTTTTCAGCTCCTCCGCCAGCTGCTGGCGGATGCCCTCGGTCACCTCGGCCACCTCCGCGGTGTAGCCGGCGGGGTCCTCCCCCTGGAGGGCGGCGCGGATCAGCTCGCAGAGCGCCTTGGTATCCAGTGCCTTGCCGATGTCGGCGGAAAGGATCCGCTCGAACTCCTTCTGCACCTCCTGGCGGAGCGCCAGTGCCGCGTCCCGCTTGGCCTGCTCGGCATCCAGCCGCGCGCTGTTTTTGAATACCTCGATCTCAGCAGCGGCGTCCGCCCGCAGCTTGTCCGCCGCCGCCTGGGCCTCGGCGGTGATGGCGTCCGCCCGCTTTTGGGCCTCAGCCAGCAGCGCAGCGGCCTCCCGGTTGGCACTATCGATCCCTTCCTTTTTAATGGAAGAAACCAGGTCCTGAATTTGAAGTTCCATGTACGATCACCTTTCTGTTGAAATTTTGTTCTCTATCATTCTTTCCTTTTGTTTTTTGTATACTGTATACCAACTCCTGCATTGTATCATACCCCGCCGGGCATATGCAAGTGTTTTTATTCTTTATATGATCGAAAAAACGGGTAATCCGGCATATGGCGGCTTAATAGCCCCCAATATGTTTCGCCTTGGTACGCCCTCTCATTTTAACTATTACAACTCGTCATCCTATCCGTTTTTCCGCATTACCCTTTAGTATAAAGGTAACAGACCACTTCTGTCAATGCTATAGGGGAAATATCTTATTTCCCCAAAATTGATACAAAAGCCGAAAAGTGCATAAAAAGACATCTCCCCTTCCCTTTCCGAAGCCGGCGGCGCGGCCTTTGCGTGGCTTTCCCCTTTTTGGGGTTGACAGGAGCACCAAAAATGAGTACAATGTTCTGTACTGAATGAGGGAGTAATTCCGCGGCGTCTTACGAGGCGCGGCGTGGCACACCGTCATCCCGGCGCGAAAGCGCCCGATGTGTCCTGTAAAGAATGAGACTCATGCACGGAGCTGTGCATGGGTCTCTTACTTTTTTGGAAAAATAGGATCGCCGTGTACAGACAGAGCTTATTTATATAAGGAGGAAGCAACCATGGATAAGGAGTATCTCCACAGTGCCCGGGAGGTCATGGAGTCCCTGGGCAGCGCCGACACCGGCCTTTCTGAGGCCGAGGCCGCCGGGCGCCTGGAAAAATACGGCCCCAACAAGCTCAAGGAGGCGGAGAAGCCCTCCCTGCTGCAGCGGTTTCTGGCCCAGCTCAAGGACCCCATGCTGCTGATCCTGCTGGCGGCGGCGGCGGTGTCCGCCGTGACCAACGCCCTCAGCGGCGAGAGCTTCACGGAGGTCTTTATCATCCTCGTGGTGGTGCTGCTCAACGCGGTGCTGGGCGTGGTGCAGGAGAGCAAGGCCGAGGCGGCCATTGAGGCCCTGCAGACCATGACCGCCGCCAAGTGCAAGGTGCTGCGCAGCGGCCACCAGATGGTGGTGGAGAGCGCCCAGCTGGTACCCGGCGATGTGGTGGTGCTGGAGGCCGGCGACGCGGTGCCCGCCGACGGGCGGCTTTTGGAGAGCGCCTCCCTGAAGATCGAAGAAGCGGCCCTCACCGGCGAGAGCGTCCCCGTCACCAAGGCGGTGGAGCTGCTCCAGGGGGAGAATGTGCCTCTGGGAGACCGGCGGAACATGTGCTACATGGGCAGCACCGTGGTCTACGGCCGGGGCCGGGCGGTGGTCACCGCCACCGGCATGGACACCGAGATGGGCAAGATCGCCGGCGTCCTGGCCCAAACCGTCCAGGAGCAGACCCCCCTGCAGCGGAAGCTCAACCAGCTGGGCAAGACCCTCAGCAAGCTGGTGCTGGCCATCTGCGTGTTTATCTTTGTCTTTGATCTGATCGCGGCGGGCTCCTTCTCCCTGGAGACGGTGCTGGACACCTTCATGGTGGCCGTATCCCTGGCGGTGGCCGCCATCCCGGAGGGTCTCGCCACGGTGGTGACGGTGGTGCTGAGCATCGGCGTGACCAACATGAGCAAGCGCCACGCGGTGATCCGCCGCCTGACGGCGGTGGAGACCCTGGGCTGCACCCAGGTCATCTGCTCGGATAAGACCGGCACCCTCACCCAGAATAAGATGACCGTGGTAGAGCACACCGGCCCCACGGAGCTGCTGGCCACCGCCATGGCCCTCTGCAACGACGCGGTGCTGGAGGAAAAGGGCGCCGTGGGCGAGCCCACCGAGGCGGCACTGGTGAACTTTGCCGCCGACCAGGGCCTTAAAAAGCAGGTGCTGGAGTCCCGGCAGCCCCGCTGCGGCGAGGCCCCCTTCGACTCCATGCGCAAGATGATGTCCACCCTCCACCGCACGGACACCGGCTTCGTGCAGTATACCAAGGGCGCTCCGGACGAGGTGCTGCGCCGCTGCACCACCTACATGGAGAACGGCGAGCTGCGGCCCCTGACGGAGGAAAAGCGCGCCGTCATCCTGGCGGAGAACAAGTCCATGGCCGACCGCGCCCTGCGGGTGCTGGCGGCGGCGGAGCGGTTCTATGACGCCCTGCCCGACAAGCAGGAGCCCGCTGACCTGGAGCGGGAGCTGTGCTTCATCGGCCTCACCGGCATGATCGACCCGGTGCGCCCGGAGGTAAAGGCCGCCGTGGCCGAGTGCCGGGCCGCGGGCATCCGCCCGGTGATGATCACCGGCGACCACAAGGACACCGCCGTGGCCATCGGCAAGGAGCTGGGCATCATCGACGATGAGAGCCAGGCCGTCACCGGCGCCGCCTTAGACGGCCTCAGCGATGAGGAGCTGGACAAGGCCGTGGAGAAATACAGCGTCTATGCCCGGGTGCAGCCGGAGCACAAGGTGCGCATCGTCTCCGCCTGGCGCCGCCGGGGCGCCGTGACCGCCATGACCGGCGACGGCGTCAATGACGCCCCCTCCATCAAGTCCGCGGACATCGGCGTGGGCATGGGCATCACCGGCACGGATGTAACGAAGAATGTGGCGGACATGGTCCTCAGCGACGATAACTTCGCCACCATCGTCTCCGCCGTGGACGAGGGCCGGCGCATCTATGACAACATCCGCAAGGCCATCCAGTTTTTGCTGGCCAGCAACATGAGCGAGGTGCTGGGCGTGTTCTTCGCAACGCTCCTGGGCTTCACCCTCCTCAACCCGGTGCACCTGCTGTTCATCAACCTCATCACCGACTGCTTCCCCGCCCTGGCCCTGGGCCTGGAGAAGGGGGAGCCGGACATCATGTCCCGGCCGCCCCGGGACAGCCGTGACGGCATCTTCGCCGGAGGCCTGGGCTTCGACATCGCCTACCAGGGCCTGCTCATCACCCTCATCACCCTGGCCTCCTACATCATCGGCCACTGCATGGAGGTGGGGTACTTCGAGATGCCCCGGGGCGTCTCCCAGGACGGCATGACCATGGCCTTTTTGACCATGAGCATGTGCGAGATCTTCCACAGCTTCAACATGCGCTCCCAGCGCCGGAGCGTCTTCACCCTGCCGGGGCACAACAAGGTGCTCTGGGGTGCCATGTTAGGTTCCCTGGTGCTGACCACCGTGGTGCTGGAGGTGCCGGCGGTAGCCGCCGCCTTCGGCTTTACGCCGGTGAGCTGGGCGGAGTACGGCGTGGCCCTGGGCCTGGCCGTGCTGGTGATCCCCGTGGTGGAGCTGGTGAAGCTCTGCCAGCGCCGGGCTGCCAAAAGAGCACAAAGAGCATAATATGTAGTAATCAGGTAAAGGACAAGCCGCGCGGCAAGGGGTCTCCCCTGCCGCGCGGCTTTCTCTCTTTTATTCGATTGGCGCTCTTCCCGGCTTACGCCCTGTTCTCCGCCAGATACCGGGCCACGAAGACGCCGCTGGCGCTGGCGTGGGACAGCGAGTGGGTCACGCCGCTGCCGTCGCCGATGACGAAAAGGCCCTTGCAGGGGGTCTCCAGGTGCTCGTCCAGGGCCACCTCCATGTTGTAAAACTTCACCTCCACACCGTAGAGCAGCGTATCGTCGGCGGCGGTGCCGGGGGCGATCTTGTCCAGGGCGTAGATCATCTCGATGATGCCGTCCAAGATACGCTTGGGCATCACCAGGCTCAGATCGCCGGGGGTAGCCGTCAGCGTGGGGGTCATAAAGCCCTTTTCCATGCGCTTGGGGGTGGTGCGCTGGCCCCGGATCAGGTCGCCGAAGCGCTGGACCATCACGCCGCCTCCCAGCATATTGGAAAGCCGGGCGATGCTCTCGCCGTAGCCGTTGCTGTCCCGGAAGGGCTCGGTGAAATGCTTGGACACCAGCAGGGCGAAGTTGGTGTTCTCCGTGTGCAGAGCCGGATCCTCATAGCTGTGGCCGTTGACGGTGACGATGCCGTTGGTGTTCTCGCTGACCACCGCGCCCTTGGGGTTCATGCAGAAGGTGCGGACCTTGTCCTGGTACTTCTCCGTTTTGTAGACGATCTTTCCCTCATAGAGCTCGTCGGTGATGGGGGCAAAGACCTCGGCGGGCAGCTCCACCCGGACGCCGATGTCCACCCGGTTGGACTTGGTGGGGATCTCCAGGGCCCGACACACGCTCTCCATCCACTTGCTGCCGCTGCGGCCCACGGACACGATGCACTGCTCCCCCCGGAAGACCTCCTTGTCGGTGACGGCCTCATACTGCCCCGCCTCGGTGCGGCGCAGCTCCTTCACCGGGGTGAGGAAGTAGAAATCCACCTTGTCCTGCAGGCCGGCATAGAGGTTCTCCAGCACCTTATAATTGATGTCGGTGCCCAGGTGGCGCACGGAGGCATCCAGCAGGTGGAGGTTATTCTGCAGGCACAGGCGCTTAAAGCCGCTCTCGGCGGTGGAGTAGAGCTTGGTGCCGGCGCCGCCGTTTTTCATGTTGATCTCGTCCACATAGTGCATCAGCTCCATGGCCTTCTGCTTGCCGATGTACTCGTGCAGTGTGCCGCCGAAATCGTTGGTCAGGTTATATTTGCCGTCGGAAAAGGCACCGGCGCCGCCGAAGCCATTCATAATGGCGCAGGTCCGGCAATGGATACAGGTCTTTATCTTATCCCCGTCGATGGGGCAGCGGCGGTCCTCCAGGCGGTTGCCCGCCTCCAGCACGGCCACGCGCCAATCCGGGCGGCGCCGGGCCAGCTCATAGGCGGAGAAAATGCCGCCGGGCCCCGCACCGATAATAAGCACATCATACTGCTTCATGATCCATCCTCCTCAAAAGAAAGCATACTTACGAGCAGTAGTATACCATATGCCGCCGCAAAAGAAAACCCAATATTATCGAGGTGAGCCATTAGCAATACTGAAGGCAGCCACCGAACGGGCAGAAAGAAGCCCCAGCGGGACACGCCCGCCGGAGCCACGGCTCATGGCGCGGCCTCCCCCACCGCCGGGAACTGGCGGCCGGTGTGGTCGATGGTGTAGTCCCCCCTCAGGATCAGCTCCGACACGGGCCCCACGGTGTAGCCCTCCCGGATAAGAAAGTCCAGGATGTCCGGCAGCGCCTGGGGGGTATGCTCCGCCGCGTTGTGGAACAGCACAATGCTCCCCGGCCGCACCTTCCCCGTCACCCGCTTACAGATGGTCTGCGCGTCATACCCCTTCCAATCCAGGGAATCCACATCCCACTGGATGGGCTCCATGCCCATGGAGCGGATGGCGGCGATGACATGGTCGTCGTATTCCCCGTAAGGGCAGCGGATCAGCGTGGGGGTGACGCCGCTGGCGGCGGCGATGCGTTCGTTGGACGCCGTGACATCGTCGATGATCTGCTGGGCCGTGAGGGCATTATAGTGATCGTGGTGGTTGGAGTGGCTCATGACCTCGTGGCCCGCGTCGTGGAGGGCCTTCACCGACTCGGGGTACTTCTCCGCCCAGTCTCCCACGGCGAAGAAGGTGGCCTTTACCCGGTAACGGCCCAGGATATCGATGAGCGTCTGGGTATCCTCGTTGCCCCATGCGGCGTCGAAGCTGATGGCGCAGCGTTTGTCCGGGCACTCCACCGAGTAGATGGGCAGCTGCCGGGCAGAGGCGGCCGTCTGCAGGGCCGCCGGGGCCTCCACCGCCAAGAAGATGCCACCTGCCGCCAGCAGGCACAGGCCCGCCGCCAGCCACCGCCTCCGCAGCACGAGCAGCCGCAGTTTTTTCCGTTTTCGCATTCTCCTCACCCTTTCTGTTGTGCATTCTATGCACACCCGGGCGAATCATGCCACGGCCGCAACCGGTTCTTTTTTTCGCTGTTCGATTGACACCGGCGGTGTATTGTGGAATAATATAATCGCAGTTCCCTGGTAGTTCTTGGTATGGTATAATAAGCTCGGAGCATTCATGCTGCCGTTCTGGGTTGTAGTTCCCTGGTAGTTCTTGGTATGGTATAATTTTCCGTGACAAAACAGGTGTGAACATTCAGTTGTAGTTCCCTGGTAGTTCTTGGTATGGTATAATTATACACCATATCATGCGTTTTTGCCGAGTTGTTGTAGTTCCCTGGTAGTTCTTGGTATGGTATAATTCAGCCGGGGCCTGAAGCACGCCCGGAAAAGTTGTAGTTCCCTGGTAGTTCTTGGTATGGTATAATGAGTATCAGCAAAACCTTGTCATGCTGCATGTTGTAGTTCCCTGGTAGTTCTTGGTATGGTATAATTCTACGCCGGATTTGCTCTCGCCGGTTTCAGTTGTAGTTCCCTGGTAGTTCTTGGTATGGTATAATGACAACAAGGTATTTAAGCGTACAGCAGTCGTTGTAGTTCCCTGGTAGTTCTTGGTATGGTATAATCTCCCTTGCTGGCAGCGCTCCGGGCCATGAGTTGTAGTTCCCTGGTAGTTCTTGGTATGGTATAATCCGACCGAGCCGGCACCTACGGGCGATAGGGTTGTAGTTCCCTGGTAGTTCTTGGTATGGTATAATAAACGACCTTCAATACAGGCGATCTGATTCGTTGTAGTTCCCTGGTAGTTCTTGGTATGGTATAATTCGCAGAAGTCATAGTGATGATCGCAGAGGGTTGTAGTTCCCTGGTAGTTCTTGGTATGGTATAATTCGCAGAGAGATTTTACTAACAGCTGAACCGTTGTAGTTCCCTGGTAGTTCTTGGTATGGTATAATAGACTACCGAAAAAGACCGGTAAGGCAGTGCCTTACCGGTCTTTTTTCTTCAAAAAATAGTGAGCTGCTCACATTGGAACCCGGCGTCCGCCTCCGTTAATTTTCCCAAAAGCACATCCATGGACTCATATTGCTTCTCGGTGATGACCATCAGGCGGATGGCGCCGTTGTCCGGCAGGTTTTGCTCCACCCGCCGCCGGTGCTTTTCCACGGCGTCCATACCGTTGCAGACCCGGGCATAGACGGAGTATTGCAGCATATGATAACCATCCGTCAGCAAGAAGTTCCGAAAGCGGGTGGCCTCCCGGCGCTGCGCCTTGGTTTTGACCGGCAGGTCAAAAAAAATCAGGATCCGCATAAACTTATTCATAGCGGTGCTGTGCCGTTTCCAGCAGCGTGGGCAGTGTCAGGGGCGTTTCGGGGCGCTCCATGACTCGCCCTAAACTCTGCACTAGCCGCTCCACGGCGTAGGACACGCTGTGGTGCTGCCCGCCGGAGAGGATGTCCAGATTCAGGCAGTTGAACAGCAGCTGCTTTTGCGGCGTGCCCAGTGTCTCCCGGGCATCGATGCAGCGCGCCGTCAAAAGATCCGCCACCGGGCGAAAGGGCTCGATGAGGTCGTCCGCCAGATTAAAGGCGTTGAGCGTACTGCGGTGGTGCAATCCCAAGGCCGGCAAAAATCCGTACACCGCCAAGTGCCGCGCAATGCAGCCCCGCAGGACGGCATAGCCATAGTTCAGTCCCGCGTTGATGCCGCTGTCCTCCCCGCGGGTAAAGCCCGCCCCGAAGAGAGCCGGAAAGTATAACTGCGCAGCGGCGGCCTCCGCATTTTCGCTGTCGCCGGAACGAACCCGCTCCGCCATGGCGCGGAGGGTCTCCGCCTGTGGGAGGTGCCCAGTCAACTGCAGGCAGATGGCCTGATTTTGGATCTTGGCCTTGACGATCCGCTGCCAAAGGCGCTTTTTGGCCGGCTCGGACAGTCCCATCTGCATCCGCAGAACGGAAAGCCCCCGGCTGTGCTGCTGATAGGGCACCAGCACCGCGCAGGGCAGGTGTTTTTCATCGCAGGTAAAAACGGCGCAGCCGCACTGCCCCAGACGGGACAGCGCGGCTGTGGTGATGGTGGCTTGGCGACTTTCCAGCAAAAGCGCGGAAATATCCTCCACGGGCACGGTGTGCTCCGCGTCCGTGCGGATGACCAGCTGCTCTCGGCGCAGTGAGAGGGCGGCGGGGCTCTCTACGATCAGGTTCCGAAACGCCATGGCAAACCTCACTTTCTGTTGAAGGCCATGCGGGGCTCCCGTTCCACCTTGTGATAGTTACCCAGCACATCCACGGTGAATTTTTCCAGATTTCCAAGGGTTTTAATGCCTACACCTCTGGTCATATAACTGTTATCATGTGTGCGCCCAGCAACCGAAGCTGTAGAAATATCTGCGCCGACATAGTACAGCATCTCCTGCTTGGTCTCATAGGCGGCGGGGAGCGTACTCTCCTTCTGCGCCTTTGTCAACTTCAGTTTGTTCTTGTGGGTCACGCGCATCAGGTCATTGGGATAGAGAGAGAAGAGGAAGTTCTCGTCGGACATCTCTTTCCAATCCGCATAGGATTTGAATGCTACGCACGCCTTGTTCGGCAGTTCCTTTTTCAGCGTGTCGGCGACATAGATTGGCACAAAGTAATAGCCCTCGCCCTCCACCCGGAACACATCGATGCGCACCATGCTGTCGTTGTCCGCCACGCCGTCTCCCCGGAGGACGGGCACTTGCAGCGTGGAGGTCTCGCAGATTTTTACCTTGTTGACGATGGGGCCGGGTGTCCCATCGCTCTTCGGCTTGTGGAAGGGCTCTGTAAAGGCCTTGGACCCATCGCCGCCATGCTCCTGCAGGCGTTTCTTGAGTGCCTCATAGAGCAGGCGGTCGCTTTCCCACATGTAATAGTTGGCGATCTCTCCGTTTTTGTCCAGTTTCAAGTCCGTCAGTGCCCGCTTGGTAATCACAACGCCGTCCTGCAAGGCCTTGGGGCTCTTGATGGTCTCTTTGTGCGCCGCGCCGGTGACCTTGCGCCGGGGCATACGGGATGCAAAGAGCTTGTGTACGGGGATCTCACCGGTCAGGTACACCGGGAAACGCTGGGAAATAACGGCGCGGCGTGGGTCATCCCCCAGGCGCGCCTCCAGCTCCCGGCGGAACTCCGGCCATGGGTAGGGGAAGCTCTTGAGCACCTCGCCGGTGTGCACGGAAACGGCCAAACTGCCGCTCTCCGTCTGCACATATTCGCACTCCCGCAGTTGGGCATAGCGGCTCACCTGTTGGATCATTCCATCGGTGGTACAGGCGATCACGAGGGCGTCCACCGCGTGGTGCAGATCGCCGTTTTCGCGGATCTTGCCGATGCCCCAGCGTTTGCGCATATAGGAGGTCACGGCACCGTTGACGGCGGTGATGTGCTTTTTGCGCCCGGCGGTAAAGTCGGCAAACTCCAGGTGGTCGCCGATGTAGTTCAGAAGGAACCGCGCCATGGTCTTGGTGTCCTGCAGGTTGCGCTCTTTGAACTGTTTTTCATCCTCGGGCGTGAGTTTCTCTTTGAGCAAACATTGCTTTTTCTTGCTGTCGTGAATGCTGTTTTGCACCCAAACAATAAAGTCCTCCCGCCGCTTGCCCTGCAAATACTGCAAGGGCAGGCGGTTGCCCTTATTGCGGTTTTCCGCCGCCAGCACCAGCACCTTGTTCTTATAGCCGTCGTCAAAGGAGATGCTGTAGGGAATGATGTGGTCCACCTCGGCATAGTCCGAGTCAAAGAGGTTCTCGATGGAGATGTGTTTCTGGGAATAGGCGCATTCTCCGTGCTGCTCCTCCCAGAGTTTGAGTTTTACCAGATCCTGTCCCGTGGGGTTTTCCTTGCCGTACTCCGTGCGGATGCGCTCCATGAGCCGCTCATTGCGGGCACGGTTTTCGTCCATCCTCTTTTTTGCCTGATTTCGCTCGCTGAAGTCCTGCGCCATTTCACGGGCCAGTTCGATGTTGATGAAGGTGGGGCTGCACCCGCGCTCGCGGATGATGGCATTGAGCACCTTGACGGTCTGCGACACCGCCCGCCGCACAACGGGGCTGGTGATGTCCGCAAGGTCGTCCGGCGTCGGGTGGAGAAGGTGTGTGCGCTCCTCGCCGCCGTGGGCCTTGAAGTCATAGCCGGCGGCGGCGCAGGCCTCGTCGTACTTCATCCCCTTTTCCAGGAAAGGGATGAGTTTGTCGCAGGATTTTACGGAGATGTGCCCGAACTTGCTGAAATTCAGCGTTTCGGCAATGTCGATCTCCGCCTCCGACAGGCCCGCGGCGGTCAGCGCCGGACGGATCTTCGCGGAGGTCTTGTAGGTGGAAAGAACACGCCCCAGTTCGTTTCTCTGTTCACGGGTAAGTGCGTCGAAATGATTTTTCGCCAGTTTGTTGAAGGCCGTGCGCATCTGGTGATACGCCTTGAGGTAGCAGAACTTGGTCTTTTTTTCGGCCTCCTCTGTGTTCTCCGTGTTCTTGTAATACACCGCGTTGAAGGTGGTGTCCGCAGGGATGTCCAGTTCCCGGCGAATGTGAGCGAAGTTGAGTTCCTTGGTCTTGTGCGCCAAGGCGATGAGCGCTTCCCGTTGGTCATCGGTAAGCGGGGTGTCCTCTCCGCCGCGGATCAGGCGCAGGTGGTTGACATTCTGCAGCAGCGTGAAGTACTCAAAAGAATAGCTCGCCTTGGCCGCCCGCAGTTCGCCCTCCTCAAAGGTGCACTTGCCGATCATCCGCTCGATCTGGCTGCCGGCATAGGGGCTTCCATCGCCGGGGCCTTCGTCAAAGGAACGCTGGCTCAGGAGGATCGTGAGGTATCCCTCCTCCAGCGACTCCGCCGCAAAGGGCTGCCCCATCGCGCGCTGGGCGCGGAAGATGGCACGCACCTCTTCCTCCACCATATCCCGTCCTACGGTTGCGATATACGAGCCACTCTTATTTCTCTTATAGGTGGCATACAGAGGGTCTTTCAGCAGCATCTCGCCCACGGTGCGATAGTTCTCTTTCGCCATGCGTGTGCGGTTTCCGCTCACGGCGGAAAGAAGTTCTCCGTCCTCCTTCGAGGTCTCCGCCTTGCGGTTGGAGCGAAAGCCGCGCCGCTGGGCAATGTGTAGGAGGATGCGGGCAAATTCAAGGTGAGAAACCGGTTCATCCAGCGCTTTGACCCGCAGGGCATAGATGTCCTCCAAGCGCCCTGCAAAAAGGGTGTCCAGTTCTGCCTGTGTGAGCACATTTTCCGCCACAAGGAGATGGCGAATGCGCTCCAGGCGGTGCCTTCGGCGGCGCAGACGGCGGCGCATACTCCGGGCCTCGCGCCTGGGAGCCGCCAGAGAAGCGCCCGTTTTGGGCTGTTCTGCCGCGTCAAAAATACGCGAGCCCATGCCGATGATGCCGTAGGGCTTGTCCTCACCGTCCAAAGCCACGGTGGCCCAGCCCACGGATGTAATGCCGATGTCAAAGCCAATCGCATAGGGGATCATAACGCGCCCTCCTTCTTTTTCCGGGTAGAGATAACGCCCCGCATAAGCGGGGCGTCATTGCTCTGCGGTGTACTACCTTATCATAGTAACCTGCATAGTCCTTGGTATGGTATAACTTATGGACTACGGTCAGTATAACACAACTTTTCAGAAAATGCAAGGGGATTTTTGTATTTTTTGCTCAAATCCCGTCAACTCGCCATCTCTTCATTGATCGTCAGAGCACAGTCGTTGAAGAAGGAGGCGTCAATGGCGCTCGCCGATATCTGCGCGCAGAAGCGAAAGCAGGTGATCTGCGAAACGAAGCCCGCGAAGAACGCATGGATCGTCAGGGAGTACACCCCCGTCGCGCTGTCATACGCCCGCGTGAAATCTCCGGCGTGCTCGAACACCTCGCTGAGCACGCCGCCGCCCACACCCGGGCGAATCATGCCACGGCCGCAACCGGTTCTTTTTCTCATCCCCCGATTGACACCGGCGGTGTATTGTGGAATAATATAATCGCAGTTCCTTGGTAGTTCTTGGTATGGTATCGTTTCCAATGCTTCCGATGTTGGTGCCGTCCACCAGAGAACAACTTATATTAGACTCCCTAACGGAAAAGCGGTGCGGCATTGTCTTTGTATTTTCCTGCATCCGTTCTTCACTCTGGAAGCCGTATTGTGAAAGCGTTTTCTCTTGGAAACACAATGGCCGCTGGAACTATAACCATAAGATGATGTTATAAAGGAGAGAAAACATGAAAAAGCGCCTCGCTATCATGATCCCTCTGGCCGCCGTGGTCGCCGCCGTAATGGTCTATCTTCTCGCCGCCCGTCCTTGGCTTGTTACCAATGACCCCAACACCTACGACATCCGCGCCGATGCCCCTGTGTCGATAATCTTTGATCAGTTTGATAAAACCCGAGGCGTCTATCGTATCGTAAACAGCGGCTCCGAGGCCGCCTTCTGCACAAACCGCTTTGCGCTCCAATATCAGAAAAACGGCGGCTGGTATAATGTCAAGGCAGACAATTCGGGCGAGAGTCAGGTTGCGCTAAAGCTGGAACCCGGCGGCACGGAGTATTTTAGCACCTTTTGGCATAGCGGAGAAAAGCCAATTCCCGGAGGAGAATACCGACTCGTTACGCCTATAAAGACCGGCAGCGGCGGAGACTATTGGATTGCCGCTCCCTTTTCTGTTCCTTGATTTTCGCCCTCGTATTTACGGCCACATGGATGCGCACCATGCTGTCGTTGTCCGCCGCGCCGTCTCCCCGGAGGACGGGCGCTTGCAGCGTGGAGGCCTCGCAGATTTTCACCTTGTTGACGATGGGGCCGGGTGTCCCATCGCTCTTCGGCTTGTGGAGTGGCTCTGCAAAGGCCTTGGCCGCCCGCAGCGCCCTGGAGCAGCCGAAGAAGTGAGAAAAAAGAACACGCCCGCGGGAATCTGTTCCGGCGGGCGTGTTTTTCAAAAGGTAAAGGTGTATCCATCCCGCAGCAGCAGTATCTGTTGAGAGTTTTTTTCCGCATCGCTGAGATAGATCGTAGACTGGTGCCCATCTGCAGAATCCCGCAGCCAAACGGTGGGCATGGTGGGATCGCCGCAGCAGATCGTGGTGTACATGATCGCCACAGCATCGCCGATATCGCTGCCCTCCTGCCGCGCGTATGCATCAAAAAGCCCGGACAGGCTTTTTCCTGTGTAGCGAACACAGCTTTGCCTTGCGTTTGTGCCGGTTTGACTCACCGGTCCATAGACGAAGTCGCAAGCATAGTAAATGTCGTCCTGCTTGATGTAATTGAAAACATGTTCGCCCTCCAGCCAGAATACATAAACATAACCGACTTCATCATAGTCGCCGTCCAGCAGTGCGGCAAACAGTGCCGATGTGCCAACGCAGCCGCCGTTATTTAGCTGATATCGCACTGCCGCCTCAATGCCGGCGTAATCCGGTGCGAAGTAATAGCCACGGGCTTCCAAAAACTGTGCGGCATCTGCCACCGTAGAAATTTTTTCGCAGGCCTCTGTGAAAGAAATATCTGCATCCACGAGCGCATGTATCTCTTCGTCTGTATAGTTCCGCTTCATGTCTTTCCCGCATCCTGGCAGTGTCAGCAGTATCAGCAGACATAGCAGTAAAGAGACATATCTTCTTTGCATGATTCTCCCCTTTTCCTTTTTTTGCATCATAGCACGCATATCGCTCCATGACAAGCGCAAAAAGAACACACCCGCACAGGGTATATATCATCCGGGAGAGCCGACAGAGAATTCTCCTGCTTCTCTCCTCCTTCCCCCTCCCCTGTCCGGGGGGATATTCTCCCTTGCGCATTTTTCCCGGGGCTGGTAAAATATACCTGAAAGCATCCACCGCTGAGAAGGAGGCCCGCTATGGTACTTTACTTTTCCGGCACCGGCAACAGCGCCTATGCTGCCCGGCGCATCGCCCGGGCACTGGGGGACGACCTCTGCTGCCTCACCGACCGCATCCGCAGCCGGGACACCTCGCCTATAGAGACCGGGGAGCGGCTGGTCATCGTCACCCCCACCTACGGCTGGCGCATCCCCCGGCTGGTGCGGCAGCACCTCCTGGCATCGGAGCTCCGGGGCGCCCGGCGTGTCTGGTTCGTGATGACCTGCGGCAGCGAGATCGGCAGCGCCCAGCGATATAACCGCCAGCTCTGCCGGGAAAAGGGGCTCACCTGCATGGGCACGGCCCAGGTGGTGATGCCGGAGAACTACATCGCCATGTTCAACGCCCCCGGGCCGGAGGAGGCCCGCAGGATCGTGGCCGCCGCCGAGCCCGCCATTGAAGGCGCCATCGCCGCCATCCGGTCGGACGCATCCTTTCCTCCCACCCGCTGCCGCCTCTTGGACCGCTTTTTGAGCGGGCCGGTAAACCCGGTGTTCTACGCCCTTTTTGTAAACTCCCGGGCCTTCACCGCCGGCGACGCCTGCACCGGCTGCGGCCAGTGTGCCCGGCTGTGCCCCACCGGCAGCATCACCCTCCGGGAGGGCAAGCCCGTATGGGGCCCCGGCTGCACCCACTGCATGGCCTGCATCTGCCGCTGCCCTGCGGCGGCCATCGAGTACGGAAAAAAGAGCCGGGGTAAGCCGCGGTACCACTTAGACGCCCTGTAGGCCGCGGCGCGCCCTCCCCTGCCCCGGAGGATAAGGCAGTCCCCTCCCCCCTGCACAAAAATAGTCCGTCCCGACCGGGACGGACTATTTTTTATTTGCTTACAGCGGCGGCGTTACTCCACCTTCCGGAAGTAAAGAAATTTCTCATCCTCCCCGGTCTGGCGCATGCAGCTCTCCAGCATTCGCCGGGAGCTATCGTTCTCCCGGAAGCACTTGGCCACCACCTGCTTCAGGCCCAGGCGGTAAAGGGCCCAGTCCGCAGCGGCGGCAAAGGCCTCGGTGCCGTAGCCGTGGCCGGCAAATTCGGGGGCGATGCGGCAGCCCAGCTCCATGCCCCCCCGCCAGTCGTGGTTATAGAGCACCGCCTCGCCGATGAGGCGGCCATCCAGGCGCACCGCCCAGTTCACCGCCATGCGCCGGCGAAAGTCCTCCCGGGCCACGGAGAGGAAGTAGTCCTCCGTCAGCTCCCCATGGAGATCCTCCCGGTAGTCATAGCCCCACCAGCGGTTGCGCGCGTCATCCAGGCAAAGGGCGTTATAGGCCGCCTTGTCCCCTTCCTCCAGGGCCGTAAGGGTCAGGCGCCGGCAGGAAATGTCCGGCACCCGGTCAAGGAGGTCCAGCTGGCTGCCCACCCGGAAGGACATCTTGCTGTCCATGGCCGTGGGCAGATACTGCCGCTTGCTGATGCGAAGGCCCCGGTCCCGGGCGTCATCCTCCCGGTTGATGAACCGGCAGTCGCCGCCGTAGTGGGCGGCAAAGGCCTGCACCATGGCGGGGTACACCCCCTGGCAGGAGTAGAGGGCCTTTTCGATGTGGTCCACCAGGGTGTCGCCGCACTTTTCCGCCAGGCAGATGCCCAAAAGCCGCCCGTCCTCCTCCATGCCGCCGGCCCGGAAGGCCCCGGTGTCCAGGTGGGCGAACATCTCCCGGGCCAGGACGAGCTCCTTTTCCGCGGTGTCACTGTGCTTGGAAAACTCCTGGGCATAGTCCTGCCAGAACCGCTGCAGCATCGGCTCATCCGCCGCCGTCAGCGGCCGGAACACCGCCGTGGGGTGCTCCTTGCGGAACTTGTTGATGTGGTTGCGCTGGCCGCTGTAGCGCCGCCCGGCAAGGGCGGCCAGATCCTCTGCCAGGTAGACATAATCCTTCCATGCCTCCTCGTTGAGCACCGTGAACTTGGGCCAGCGGGTCACAAGGGCAGGGGCCATGCTCTCCGGCACCACGGAGATGACGGGGCGGATATTCCGCCGGGTGCAATAGGCCTCAATGGCCGTCAGGGCGGCGTCCACATCCCCTTTCTCCCCGGGAATGGGGAAGTCGAACTGGGTGACGCCCTCGATGACATTGCTGATCACCAGGCAGCCGGCCACCTGGGCAAAGGCCGGGTGGAGATAGTGCCGCCACATGAGCTTCACCCCGGCGGAGTATTCGCAGAGGCGGTAATTGCAGTTTACATAATATTTTCGCAGCAGGTCGATGTGCGCGAAGGTCAATTCTTGAAATTCCATAGCGTTCCTTTGTCGTTCGTTGTGGGGTCATTCCTTGAGCAGGGCCTGCCGGGCGGGATAGTCCGGCAGGTATTTTGCCACCTCCGCCCAAAAGCGGGGGCTGTGGTCATGGTGGCGGATGTGGCACAGCTCGTGGACCACCACATAGTCGATGGCCTCGGGGGGATAGAGCATCAGCCGCCAGGAAAAGGAAAGGGCATTTTTCCCCGAGCAGCTCCCGAAGCGGGTGCGGGCCGAGGTGATGTGCAGCCCCGTGGGAGCAACGCCCATGCGCCGGGCCCAATAGGCCACTCGCCCGGGCAATATCTCCCACGCCCGGTAGCGCAGCTCCTTGGCCTCCAGGGGCGTGGGCTCCGGATGCCGGGCCTGGCGGTCCAGCATCACCTGGCGCTTCTCGGCGATCCACGCCGCATGGTCGGAAACGAATTGCTCCGCCTGGCCGGGATCCAGGCCCAGGGGCGCGCGTACCAGCACCGTCCCATCCCGCTGTATCTCCAGGGCCAGGGTGCGGCGGCGGGAATAGCGCACCTCATACTCCATGCTTCCCACCTCCCTTTTTTGCATTGTAACACAGCCCGGGCTGTGTTACAATAGGCGTGAGAGCCAAAAACGGAGGCACGCCTATGAAATATACCACCCTTTGCTACATTGAAAACCCCCGGGGCGAGTACCTGATGCTCCACCGGGTCAAGAAAGAGAACGACGAAAACCGCGACAAATGGATCGGCGTCGGCGGCAAGTTCTCAGACGGCGAGAGCCCCGAGGAGTGCGTGCTCCGGGAGACCCTGGAGGAGACCGGCCTCACCCTCACCCGCTACCGCTACCGGGGCATCGTCACCTTCGTGTCCGACCGCTGGGAAACGGAGTACATGCACCTTTTCACCGCCACGGGCTACACCGGCACCCTGCGCTCCTGCGACGAGGGTGTGCTGGAGTGGATCCACAAGGACGCCCTGGCCGCCCTGCCCCAGTGGGAGGGGGACCGCATCTTCCTGGATCTTCTGCGGGAGGATGCCCCCTTCTTCTCCCTGAAGCTCCGCTATGAGGGGGAGCACCTGGTCTATGCCGCCCTGGACGGCCGCCCGCTGAAGGGCGCATGACCCCCTTCCGCCCATAAAAAAGCCATCCGCCCCCCCGGGGCCGGATGGCTTTTTTACTTATCGGGCAACGAAGAAGCTCACCGCTCGCTCCGTAACGACGGTGCTGTCCAGCGACCAGCGGACGGTAAGGCGATAGGTGCCTGCCGGCAGCTGCTGCCCCTCCTTCACCGGCTCCACCGTCAGCGTCTGGGCCGTGGGGGCCGCTTCTGTATTCGGCTCGGCGGCCTCCTCCGTGCCGCTCTCCGGCAGCACCGGGGCCCACACGCATTTCGCCAGCTCCGCGGCTGCATATTTTACCACCCGCTGGGTCTGGGGCGGCTCTGCCGGCGCCGCCGGGTCGGCGGCGGGGAGGGGCTCCTCCACCCAGGTCAGGTACTCCACCCCGGCGGTGAGCGTCAGGCGGCTGTCCCAGGCGGGCAGGGTCACGGTGGGAACGCCGTCCGCCCCCAGGGTCACCGTATCCCCTCGGGAGGCCTCCGTCAGCGACAGGGTGTCCTGCTTATCGCCGGCGGTGAGCTTCAGGGTCATTCCCCCGGCGCTGCCATCGGGAAGGCGGAGAAAGATCCGGCCGCCGTCAGCGGGAATGGGCCGGCTCTCCAGCAGGGTGATATAGCGGCTCCCATCGGTGCTGTAGCGAGTGCCCGCCGGGAAGTCAGTGCCGCCCCGGGTCATCTCCCCCTGGGTGCAGCCCTCGGGCAGCCGGTAGGATACGCAGAAGGGATACTGCGGGTCGTACTGCGTCATGCTGCTCTCCGGCTTGAATAGGTTCTCCTGCTCTATCGCCGTGCTGCCGGCGGTGTCCGGGGGCAGCAGCGGGATCTGGAGCGTTCCTGTCAGCCACATCCCGTTGTGGGAGACCTGCAGGTTCACCGTGGCTGTTTTCTTCGCCGTGACGGCGCTGGCCGTTACGGTCACGGTGATCAGAGCCGTATGCGCATCGGCGCCATCAACCGTATATGCGGCCTGGGCGGTCACGCCGCCGCCAGCGGTGACGGTAAGCCCCAGGGGCTCGCTGCTCTCAGCGGCGGCCTCCCCCTCTGCGGGAGGGGGAGCAATGGGCGCAGCCGAGGTCACCTGCAGGGGCACCGTTTTTGTCGCGCCCTCACCCGTAGGACTCCAGTCCGCCAGCAGGAGGGTGCTCCCCTCCGCCGATAGGTAGTCCCCGGACAGGGCCGCCGGGGGCTGATAGGCCGCCAGCCACCGGGTCTGCGCAGGGGTATAGCGGGCCTGGGCGGGGGCCGCCAGCAAAAGCGCCGCCGCCAGCAGCAGCGCCGCGGCACAGTATGCGATTGTGCGCCGTCCTCTGGTCATAAATATTCGCCTTTCTTACGGGTCTGAAGCTGCCGCCGTCAAGCGGAACCAGCAGTCGTATGGTGGGGTCTCCTTCGCCGTGATGCGCAGGGTGAGAAGGTGCTGCTCCGGGCTCCCGCCGGTAAAGTGCCACTTCGCCGGCAGCGCGGCGGTCGGCTTTCCCTCTGCATCCTGCTGCTCCAGGCGGAAGCGGTAGCACCAGCCGGGGCCGAAGGAGCCGGCCAGGGCCGAATCCTCCCCGATGGCCGTGGGGACACCCCGATAGACCGTCACCCGCTCCTGCTCCACGGTAGAGCTGCTGCCGTCTTCCGCGGTTTGACTCACCTGCTCTACGGTTTTCTCCGTAAGGGTGATGTCCAGTGCCTCCGGCGATCCCACGCCCAGGGAGGCCAACAGGGTCAGCTCCACGGTCATGTCCCGGGACGCCGTGTTGGGACCGCTGAAATTCTGCAGCGAGAAGGTCCTCTGGCAGGCGCCATCCTCCGTCAGCTGCCAGAGGGTGCCCTTCTCCGTATCTTGGGGCAGCAGGCACAGGGGCTGCGCCGCCTCCGGGGCCACCTTCACCTCCCGGGTGACGGTGGAGGAAAAGCGGGCATAGGCCGTGCCGGCCAGCAAAAAGCCGCACAAAAGCAGGGCTGCCGCCGCCAGGCACCATCCGTATTGACTTGTCCGTGCCCATTTGTTCATGGTGTGTTCCGTTCCTCCGCAGGGTTTCTTTTTTATCCGATGCCGGCGCAAGCCAAGGTGAGAAGGGTAAAAAGCGCCGGAAGGACACGCTGCCAGGCGTGTTTGTCCTGGTCAGCCGATGGTAATGCCGTAGCCGGCCTGTGTGAAGTCACTGTTGTCCCGCACGGTTTTGGCGCTCTTGCCCGCCAGAAGGATAGAGGGCATGTCGGCCGTTTTCGTGGTGATCTGCGCATTGACCACCCGCAGGACGATCTCCTCCGCCCTATCGCCGGTGGCCTCCACATAGATACCGGCGCCGGCATTATGCCAGCCGCCGCTCTGGGCCAGCTGCGCCTCCGTGGGGCGGGAGCCGGTGGTGAGGGCGGCATGGACGGCGCTGTCCAGGACATTCACCCGGCCGCCCTTTACAACGATGCCGGTCTCCCCCTCCAGGGTGCTGCCATCCTGTACCGTAAGGCGGCTGTCCTGCTGGGGGTGATAGATACCGGCCCGGGCGCCCTTGACGGTGCTGCCCATAAGCTGGATGTCCGTGCCGCTCTTCTCCGCCGCATCGCTGCCCACAATGCCCACATAGGCGCTCTCCACGGTGCTCTTCTCCACCAGCAGCACGGTGGGGCTGCTGGCGCTTGTGCCATTGCCCAGCACCGTGATCCCCGGCTGGTTATCGCCGGTGGTCTGCAGGGTGCAGTTGGAAAGGCGCACCACGGAGGTGCGGCTATCCGCATTCGCAGTATTTCCGTCGTCGATATACAGCCCGCCCAGGAGGGTCACCTGGCTGAAGGCGGCCCGGCTGCCCACGAGCTCTACCGCCTTCTCCCGGCCGGTGCCGCCGATGGTGCCGTTGAGCACTGTGACGCTGCTGCCCGGGGCGCCGGTGAGCACCGGCTGCTCCGTTACCGCGGCGGTGATCTTCTTGCCGTTCAGGTCGATGACCACATCCTTGTTCGCCGGTATCTCGAGGGCGGCATTCAGGGTCATATCCTCCGTAAGGCGCACGCTGCCGCCGCTTTCCAGCTTCTCCCTCAGCTGCGCCTCACTAGTCACATCCGTGAGATCCATGCGCAGGTTCTGGCCCGCGATCTGGATCGTGGCCTGGTATGTAAGGGCGGCCACATCCTTGTATTCCGCTTTCTCCTCCTCCGTCAGCGCAAGGGGGCTGCCATCCTCCCCTTTTGCCGAGGTGAGGTAGCGGTAGGTGCCCACCCGGGTGTCAAAGCCGGTGGCCGCCTCGATCTCCTGGCGGGTGCAGAGATAGAGCCAAAGGCCGGTCTTCTCCCCGTCCTTCTCCTCCAGGATGCTCACGGCGTAGTACTCGCCGTACTGCTTCACCTGGCTGCCCGGATAGCCGTCGGCCTCCAGGACGCCTTGGACAAAGCTCGCCGCATCTTTCCCGCCTGCGGTCTCGAGCTTCCCGTCCTTGTCAAAGGAGGCGGTGTCAAAGTCATATTCCACCGGGCGGATATAGGCCGGCGCCGTGATATCCTCCCGCTTAGCCGCCGCGATGTCCTCGGCGGTGAGGAGGGTATTGTCCTTGTTCAGCGTGCCGTATACATAGTAGCCCAGCAGATCATAGACCCACTGGCAGCGCACCGGCGCGTCCGCGGCGCTGTTGGCCGTCAGCAGCAGGGTGCTCTTGGGCATGACCCGGTAGGAGTAGCCGCCGTAGGGGGTGAGATAGACCCGCTCCACGGTCTCCCCGCTGCGCTTCTCCGCCGCAGGCACATAGAAATAGATGCGCTTTTGCAGCTCCGGGGACATGGTGCTCTTGTCCACCGACACGGTGATGAGGTTGATCTGCCGGCCGTCGTTGGTGACGGATATCTCCGCGCAGGTATTCTGACCGGGGGCCAGCTGCAGGTCGCTGCTGAGCACCTTGACCTGCCCCTCAAAGCCCCAGCTCTCCGTTTCAAAGACCATCTCCGTGGTCTCCGCCACATTGCTGTACCAGGCCGCCGTCAGGGAATAGAGCAGCACGCCCAGCACCGTCAGCACCGCCAGCACCAGCAGCGCCTGCTTCCACACCTTTTCCAG
>CAKTPM010000003.1 GCA_934591705.1 uncultured Oscillospiraceae bacterium | reverse complement strand
ATGGCGCCCAGCACCATGGCGCCCAGCATGATGCCCAGGAAAATATAATTCTTGACAACTGCTTTCTTTTCCATTTGCTTTTCTCCTTTTCTCTCTCCCGGGGGGAAGAGTCCTCTGTTCCAGCATATCCCGCCGGGCCCCAAAACATGACGGCGGAGCACGGCACAAAATGCAAAGAACGACTTAAAATTGCGGAAATTCCTGCTGCCTCTGCATCATAGCAGAAACCCGGCCCCAAGAAAAGGGGCGGCGGTGCGGTTTTCTTGACAATTCGTGCCCCGCCGCTCTTGCACGCGCCGGGCAGGCGTGGTATAAAAGGGGTAGAGAAGTAAAAACCCCCTGCGTGAAAGGAAAGCCATGAAAAAAGTTTTGCTGCACACCTGCTGCGCCCCCTGCTCGGTGAGCTGCATCCGGCAGCTGCGGGCCGAGGGCATCGAGCCGGTGAGCTATTGGTACAACCCCAACATCCACCCCTATATGGAATATAAGGCCCGCCGGGACACCCTCATGGCCTACGCCCCCTCCGTGGGGGTGGAGCTGGTGGTCCAGGAGGACTATGGCCTGCGGGACTTCTGCCGGGCCGTGGCGGCGGATATAGACCACCGCTGCGGGAAATGCTATGCCATGCGCCTGGAGCAGACCGCCCGCTACGCCGCGGAGAACGGCTTTGAGAGCTTCACCACCACCCTTTTGGTGAGCCCCTATCAGAACCATGAGCTCCTGGCGGAAACGGCCCGGCGCATGGCGGAGGTCTACGGTGTGCAGTTCCTCTACCGGGATTTTCGCCCGGGCTTCCGGGAGGGCCAGCAAGAGGCCCGGGAGCTGGGGCTCTATCTGCAAAAATACTGCGGGTGCGTGTTCAGCGAGGAGGAGCGCTACGCCAATAAGCTCGAGAAGGATCGCCGGGAGCCGCTAAAGCACATCCTCTGAGAGGGCTGGGCGGCGGCCCCGGAAAAAGAAAAGGCCCCCGACCCGAAGGGGTCGAGGGCGCCTTTGAAGAGAGCGGGCGCTTAGGCCATCAATCTGCGCAGGGCGCTTATGTCCGCCAGGCCCACGGACTTGTTGACCAGCTTGCCGCCCTTGAACACCAGCAGCGTGGGAATGCTGACGATGTCAAAGGCCATGGCCAGCTGGGGCTCCTTGTCCACATCCACCTTGGCGATCTTCACGCCGTCCTGGGCGCTGAGATCCTCCAGCACCGGGGCCAGCATCTGGCAGGGGCCGCACCAGGTGGCCCAGAAGTCCACCAGCACCGGCTCCTGACTCCGGAGCACCACCTCATCGAAATTTTCGGCGTCAACATGGATAATTGCCATGGGAAAATGCCTCCTTTGCAGCTTTATTCCCCTATAGTCTACCCGAAATGCGTCGAAATTAGAAGTGATAAATGCAACAGAAAAAAGTTTTTTATTGCAAAGCCGCCGAGAATTTGCTACAATGGCGAGCCGAATGAGAGAGGGGGGGAGGAGCCGTGCGACTGCAGAGCCGGAGCTTCGGCGTGACCCGTCAGGGCCAGAGCGTGACACAGTATACGCTGGAAAATGAAAACGGCGTGCAGGCCGATTTTTTGGATTACGGCTGCGTGCTGCGGTCTCTGCGGGTACCGGACCGGCAGGGGCGGAGCGTGGACATCGTCCTGGGCTTCGACGACCTGGCGGGCTATGAGAGCGCTCCCGACGGCTACTTCGGCGCCTTTGTGGGCCGCTATGCCGGCCGCATCCGGGGCAGCAGCTTTATGCTCCACGGCCGGGAGCACCGCCTGGAGGCAAACGATGGCCCCAACCACCGCCACGGCACCTGGAGCCACCGGGTGTTCGACGGCAGCGTGGGCAGCGGCGGCCTGCGCTTTACCTACCACAGCCCCGACGGCGAGGAGGGTTATCCCGGCGCCGTGGATGTCACGGTGCTCTACACCCTGGACGAGAACAATGTGCTGAGCATGAAATATGAGGCGGTGGCCACCGCCGACACGGTCATCAACCTCACCAACCACAGCTACTTCAATTTGGCGGGCCACCAGAGCGGCACCGTGGACGGGCAGCTCCTGCAGATCGCCGCAGAGGCGTTTTTGGAGACGGCGGACGACTTTTGCCCCACGGGGCAGCTTCTGCCGGTGGAGGGCACACCTCTGGATCTGCGGTGCATGCGGCGCATCGGGAGCGGCTTTCCCATCCGCGCAGAGCAGATGGAGCTGGTCAACGGCTATGACCACTGCTATGTGCTGCGCCCCGGCGCGGCCCCGGCGGCGCTGGCCTATGCGCCCCAGAGCGGCATCGCCATGCAGCTGGTCACCACCCAGCCGGGCCTGCAGTTTTACAGCGGCAACTTCTTGGGGGATGGCACGCCTCCCGGCAAGGGCGGCGTCCGCTATGAGCAGCGCAGCGGCTTTTGCCTGGAGCCCCAGCACTTCCCCTGCACGCCGGCGTTTTCGCATTTCCCCGGCACGGTGCTGCGCCGGGGAGAGCGCTATGAGCAGACCACCCTGCTGCAGTTTCAGACCGTCGAAAACCTGTGAGAAAAGCCCGGTGCCTCAGGCACCGGGCTTTTGCGGGCTTATTTATGCTGCGCCAGCGCCTTTTCCAGGGCGATGGAGAGCTGGTCGGGGCAGGAGGTGGGCTTGCCGCCGCAGGAGATGCCCCGCATCTTCCGGATGGCGTCCTCCGCCTTCATGCCGGTGATGAGGGAGCTGATGCCCTGCAGATTGCCGCTGCAGCCCCCCAGGATGTCTACCTTCTTGATGATGCCGTCCTCCAGCTCCACGGTCATGCGCCGGGAGCAGGTGCCCCGGGGGATATAGGTGTATTCCATAGTCATTCTCCTTTGTATAGCTTGCTTATGATGTGCAGAATAAAAATAATATTGCTTGCGGCGCATAGACCGCTTGGCGCGGAGGGAGGGCTCAGAGGGCCTCCTGGGGCGAGAGGATCACCGTTTCCACGCCCCGGCGCATGGCATAGAGCAGGGTGCTGCGGGTGCCGCCGGCAGCGCCGCTGTAAAGGGCGATGACCAGGCGGCTTCGGTCCACCATGTATTGGTTGCGCCGCTGCATGCACTGGGGGGTATAGTCCTCCTGCAGGATGGTGACGGCGTTGCAGCTTTTCACCAGGGCCAGGTAGCGCCGCCGGTCCGCCGGCTCCCAATGGCGGGACTGCTCCCGATAGGGGATCACCGCCTCCAGGGTCACCTCCGGGTGCTTCACCCGCAGCTGCGTCACCAGCTCGGCAAAATAGAAGTCCCCGCCCCGGGCCATGCCGCACAGAAAGTGGCGGAAGCCCCGCTCGTAGGCGTCCTCTAAGGCGGCATAGAGCTGGTCCTGGGTGAGAAGGCAGCGCAGATCCCTCTCATTGCCGCCCCAGGGCAGCTTCTCCGGCCGGTTGCCGGTAAAGCAGCAGCTTATCTCCGGTGCGTGCATGGCGCCACCTCCCCTCTGTTAGGGAGATTATAGAACATGTTTTCGAGCTTGTAAAGAGGGATTTTCATCCCACCTGGTCCAAAATGTTCCGGAGGATGGTGACGAACTGCTCCTCCAGGGGGCCTAAGGGCAGGCCCTTGGGGTGGATGTACCCCAGGCGCATCTGGTATACATTGCCGCTCAGGGGGATGGAGGTGAGCCGATCGTCGCCGTAGCCGTCGGGCAGAAGGCCGCTGCCGGTGGAAACGCAGTTGGTGTGGGCCATGATGTTGTAGATGGTGGCCCGGTCGTTGACATACACCACCTGGTCAAAGTCCACGGCGGTGCCCACCACGGCCTCCTCGGCGAAGTTCAGGTTCAGGTCGTTCTGGGTGAACATGGCGTAGGGATATTGGTAGAGCTCCTCCAGCTCCACGGCCTCCCGGCCGGAAAGGGGGTGGCCCTTGCGCAGGAACACCCGGGGCCGCACGGTGGAGAGCTGGCGGAATTCCAGGTGCTTCTCCGCCAGAAGCCGCAGGATGAAGTGCTCGGTCATGTCGGAGACAAAGAGAATGCCCAGCTGAGACTGCAGGGAGGCCACCTCGTTGATGACCCCGGACATCTCCATCTCCTTTAAGCTCACCTCCAGGTGGGGCTCATTGAGCAGGTGCAGAAATTCCACAAAGGCCTTGGCGCAGAAGGGATAGCGCTGGGAGGCGATGGACAGCCGCACCCGGTTTTCCGCCCGGCGCTCGCTGTAGTAGCGGGTGATCTTGCGAAAGCCGTCCACCAGCGGCGCGATCTGGGTGATGAGCCCCCGCCCCTCGTCGGTAAGGGTGATGCCCCGGTTGGAGCGGTGGAAGATCACGATGCCCAGCTCCTTTTCCGCCTCGGCGATGGCGCTGGACAGGGCGCTTTGGGTGATGAAGAGATTTTTCGCGGCGCGGTTGATGGAGCCGCAGCGCTCCACCTCCATGAGATAGGTCATCTGCAACAGGGTCATATCCTCTCCCCCTTCCACTCGATGGAAACTATTTTACAGGAAATCCGCCGCCGACGCAAGGGAAAACTTGCGCGGTGTTTAGCGATGTGGTATACTGTCCGCCAGAAGAAAGGAGGCGTGTTCCATGGAGAAGTCCGGCATCAAGGTCGCGGCGCAGAACAGAAAGGCATTCCACGACTACTTTGTGGAGGAGCGCTACGAGGCGGGCATCGAGCTTTTCGGCACGGAGGTCAAGTCCATCCGCCAGGGCGCGGCCAACCTGAAGGACAGCTTCTGCACCGCCAAGGACGGCGAGGTCTACGCCTACCATCTGCACATATCCCCCTATGAGCAGGGCAACATCTTCAACCGGGACCCGGACCGGCCCAAGCGCCTTTTGCTCCACAAGCGGGAGATACGCAAGCTCTATGACCTCCAGAAGCAGGACGGCTATGCCCTCATCCCCCTGAGCTTATACTTCAAAAACGGCCGGGTGAAGGTGGAGCTGGGGCTCTGCAAGGGCAAGAAAAACTACGATAAGCGCCAGGCCCTGGCCCAGCGGGACGCCAAGCGGGAGATGGATCGGGCCAGAAAAGACTATAACCACTAAAACGAAAACGACAAAAGTAAAACGGTAAAGGAGAAATTTTCAGATGGCAAACAACCCTATCTTTACGATCGAGATGGAAAACGGCGCTAAGATCATCGGCGAGCTCTATCCCGACATCGCCCCCCAGAGCGTGTATAACTTCATCGAGCTGGCCAACAAGGGCTTCTATGACGGGCTTATTTTCCACCGCTGCATCTACGGCTTCATGGTCCAGGGCGGCTGCCCGGAGGGCACCGGCATGGGCGGCCCGGGGTACTGCATCCGGGGCGAGTTTGCCTCCAACGGCTTCCAAAACGATCTGCGCCATACCCGGGGCGTTTTGTCCATGGCCCGCACCATGGTGCCCGACAGCGCCGGCAGCCAGTTCTTCATCATGCACAAGGACGCCCCCCATCTGGACGGCGAGTACGCCGCCTTCGGTATGGTCATCGAGGGCATGGAGGAGGTAGACCGCATGGTGGCGGTGCCCCGGAACATGCTCACCAACAAGCCCAAGACCCCGCAGGTGATGAAGTCCGTCCGGGTGGACACCCAGGGCGTGGATTATCCCGGCCCCGACAAGCTGCCGGAGCTGAAATAAGCGGGAGATAAGCGAAAGAAATGAAAATAGCCCCGGGAGCGCCGCAAGCGCTCCCGGGGCTTCTGCTTTTTTTGGGGCATTTATTTCACGCGCTGAAATTTCTTGCCGGTCTTTTCCTCCAGGAAGCCACGGAGCTCCTCTGCCGTGCCGCCGGTGAGAGTGCTCTTGTCCAGGGGCTGGGCATAGCGCCTTCTCATCAGCAGGATCATATAGTCCCGGGACTCCGCCAGGGCGTCGATCAGCTCATAGCGGAAGGTGGAGGTGCTGACCGCCGTGATGACGGTATAGCCCTCCTCCCCGAAGACAATGTGATACTCCCTGGTGCCTGCCAAGGCGTTTTTGCGGGCGAGGGCGCCGTTGATGCGGTCGGAAAACAGCAGCGCAGCCAGCAGCAGGGCCTCCACCAGCAGGGAGGTCAGCGTCCTGACGCTCAGGGTAAAGGGAACCCCCGGAGGAGGGGAGAGCAGCAGGGCGTTGAGGAAAAAGAGGGCCCAGCCGAAGATGGCGAAAAAGAGACTGCGCTTTCGCAGCAGCACCCTGCGCATGGCCCGGGCCGCCACGGTCATGGCGCGGCTGGTGATCTGGCTGTGGATCTCAAATGTCATAGGATTCTCCCCTCTAAGTCGTTCCGCCGGCGGCGGGCTTTCCTTTATTCTGCCATGCCGGGGATAAGATTTGTGTTAAGCCCCGTCGGGGGCAGCGCCCTCACACCACCTGGAACAGGAAGAACTTGAGGTAATTGGTCTCCTCCACGCCCCAGAGGATGGGGTGGTCGGCACACTGCTGGCGGACCTCGATCTGCCGCAGCTGCACCCCGGCGTCGTGGGCGGCGGCCCGGAGCATCTGGATGAACAGCGCCTCTGTGGCAAAGTGGCTGCACGAGCAGGTGGCCAGATACCCGCCCCGGGGCAGCAGTTTCATGGCCCGGTAGTTGATCTCCTTGTAGCCGGTCATGGCGCTGGCCACCGTTTTCCGGGACTTGGTGAAGGCCGGCGGGTCGAGGATGATGAAGTCAAACTCCCGGGGCTGCTTTTCCAGCTCCGGCAGAAGGTCGAATACATTGGCGCAGCGGCACTCCATGACGCCGTCGAGCCCGTTTTTCCGGGCGTTCTCCGCCGCGCAGTCCACGGCGAACTGGCTCACATCCACAGCCACCACCCGCTTGGCGCCGCCCCGGGCGGCATTGAGGGCGAAGCTGCCGGTGTGGGTAAAGCAGTCCAGCACCGTTTTGCCCCGGGCCAGCTTGGCCACCGCCAGGCGGTTGTACTTCTGATCCAGGAAAAAGCCGGTCTTCTGCCCGTTCTGGAAGTCCACCGTGTAGCGGATGCCGTTCTCCACAATGTCCGTGGCGGTGAAGTCGGGGACTTTTTCCCCGGGCAGGGCGTACCAGCCCACGAAGGGCTCCATGCCCTCCTTGTGCCGCAGCTCTACATCACTGCGCTCATAGATGCCGGCGATGTCCTGGCCGTCGGCCCGGAGGACCTCCGCCAGAAGGGGGAAGATCACAGCCCTGCGCCGCTCCATGCCCAAGCTCAGCACCTGGGCCACCAGCACATTGGAAAAGCGGTCCACGGTGAGGCCCGGGAACATATCCGCCTCCCCGAAGATCACCCGGCAGCAGGAGATATCGTCTCTCATGACGGTTTTGCGGTACTGCCAGGCATATTCGATGCGCCGCCGCCAAAAGGCCTCGTCAAAGGTGTCGTTGGCATTGCGGCTCAAAAGCCGCACCCGGATCAGGGAGGCGCTGTTATAAAAGCCGGTGCCCAGGTAGCTGCCCCGGCGGGAGAGCACATCCACCAGGTCGCCATCCTGTATTTCGCCGCTCAGGCCGGTGATCTCCCCGGCATAGACCCAGGGGTGCCCGCCGGTGAGGGCGGCCTCTCCCTTGGAGGTGATGGTCACATGGGCATAAGGTCTGGTCGTTTTCATGGCCCTGCCGCCTTTCTTGAAAATTTCATCCGCCATTTTACCATATTCCCCGGCGGATTTCCATATAGTGATAGAGAAAAAATCCGCAGAAGGGGGACGCTTATGCCCAAGATCTATCTTTCGCCCAGCACCCAGGAGTATAACACCTACATCACCGGCTCCGGCAGCGAGGAATATTGGATGAACCTGGTGGCCGACGCCATGGAGCCCTACCTCCGGGCCAATACCATCCGCTTTACCCGCAACACGCCCCAAATGACCGCCGCCTCCTCCATCGCCCAGGCCGCCCAGGGGGAATATGACTTCTACCTGGCCCTGCACTCCAACGCCTCCGGGGACGGCCGCACGGAGGGACAGGCGCGCGGCATCATCTGCTTTTACTACCCCACCTCCGTCAAGGGAAAGGAGGCGGCGGAGATCTTCCGGGCCCAGCTCCGGCGCATCTACCCCCTGCCCCAGAAGGTCACCGTGCAGGCCACCACCACGCTCGGGGAGGTCCGGCGTCCCAAGCCGCCGGCGAACCTGCTGGAGCTCGGCTATCACGACAATGTAGAGGACGCCCGGTGGATCGAGAGCAATGTGGGCACCATCGCCCGGTCCCTGGTGATGGGCCTCTGCGACTATTTCTCCCTGCCCTTCATCGAGCCCGGCGTGCCCCAAAAGGGCGTGGTGGCCACCGCGGAGGGCCCCCTGACCCTCCGGGCCTATCCCGATGCCGGCGGCCCGGCGGTGGGCGCCCTCCCCCGGGGGGAGACCGTCACGGTCTACGGGGCGTATAACGGCTGGTACGCCGTGGCCTACGGAGACCTGGCGGGCTACGCGGCGGCAAATTACATAGAATTGTAGGCCCCGGAGCAAGTTTCCCTTGACAGTTTACCATAATCGGGGGTAGAATGATCAATGGATCATTATCGGAGCATTTTAGGGGAATGTCCCGGTTTTCGTCTGCCGAGCGGCGGAGCAGCCGCCGCCATATACACAAACAAATAGGAGGTACACCATGCCCGTACTGTATGCCGTCATTTTGGCGGTCATCACCTTCGGACTTGGCATCCTCGCTTGTGTTCTGATCATTAAGGCCAAGGAAAAGAAAGATGCGCGCACCATCAAAAACGCCGAGGACGAGGCGCTGCGCATTTATAACGAAGCCATCAAGAGCGCCGAGAACAAAAAGCGCGAGGCACTTTTGGAGGCCAAGGAAGAAATTCTGCGTAACCGAACTGAATACGAGAAGGAAGTCAAGGAACGCCGCGCCGAGCAGCAAAAGCAGGAGCGCCGTTTGCAGCAGAAGGAAGAAAACCTCGATCACAAGACCGAGCTGATCGAAAAGAAGGAAGAAGCTCTGCAGGAAAAATATGCCGAGCTGGAACGCGAAAAAGAAGAGCTCAAAACCGTTAAGCGCAGCCAGACCGAGATGCTCGAGCGCATCTCCGGCCTGACCGCCGACCAGGCCAAGCAGTACCTGATCGACCAGGTGGAAAGTGAGGTCACTCACGAGACCGCCATGAAGATCAAGGAGCTGGAGGCCAAGGCCCGCGACGAGGCCGACCAGCGCGCCCGGGAGATCGTGGCCACCGCTATCCAGCGCTGCGCCGCCGACCATGTCGCCGAGATCACCGTCAGTGTGGTTCCCCTGCCCAATGACGAGATGAAGGGCCGCATCATCGGCCGCGAGGGCCGCAACATCCGCACCATCGAAACCCTCACCGGCGCCGATCTCATCATCGACGATACCCCGGAGGCCATCACCGTCTCCTGCTTCGAGCCCGTCCGCCGCGAGGTGGCCCGGGTAGCCCTGGAAAAGCTCATCGCCGACGGCCGCATCCACCCCACCCACATTGAGGAGATGGTGGAGAAGGCCCGCCGGGAGGTAGACGCCGTCATCCGCTCCGAGGGCGAGCGGGCCGTGCTGGAGACCGGCGTCCGGGGCCTGCACCCCGAGCTGCAGAAGCTCCTGGGCAAGCTCCACTACCGCACCAGCTACGGGCAGAATGTCCTGCAGCACTCCATCGAGGTCAGCCATATCGCCGGCATGATGGCCGCCGAGCTGGGCGCCGATGTCTACGCCGCCAAGCGGGCGGGCCTGCTGCACGATATCGGCAAGGCCCTGGACCACGAGTTCGAGGGCACCCATGTGGCCCTGGGCGTGGAGTACTGCCGGAAGTACAAGGAGCGCGAGGAGATCATCCACGCCATCCAGGCCCACCACGGCGATGTGGAGTGCAAGACGCTGGTGGCCTGCCTGGTCCAGGCGGCCGATGCCATCTCCGCCGCCCGTCCCGGCGCCCGCCGCGAGAATCTGGAGAACTATATCAAGCGCCTGGAGAAGCTGGAGGAGATCACCGGCACCTATCCCGGCGTGGAGAAGAGCTATGCCATCCAGGCCGGCCGCGAGGTCCGCGTGATGGTGAAGCCCGAGCAGGTCAGCGAGGACGAGATGGTCATTCTCGCCCGGGAGCTTGCCCGCCGCATCGAAAACGAGCTGGAGTATCCCGGCCAGATCAAGGTCCATGTCCTGCGGGAGACCAAGGTCGTGGAGTACGCCAAGTAAAGATCCTGTAAAAAACACCGTCTGCCAGCGGCAGACGGTGTTTTTTTATCCCTGTGGGTCGGGCTGTGCCCTGCCGGGGGTCTACCGGATGAAGTGCGTGTAGAGGCGCTCCTCCTTCTCCGGCAGGCCCAGCTGGGCCTTGCCCAGGGCGATGCTCTTCATGAGAAAGGTCATGTTCCGGGCCAGTACCCGCATGGTCTGCAGGCCCTCTGCGTCCCGGGCGGCCTCTCCCGGCGTGCGGCCGTGGATGGAGTTCCAGTATTGGCTGGACACCACCGGCATGCCGGAGATGGTGAAGTACTTGTTCAGCTGGTCAAAGGTGGCCGAGCAGCCGCCCCGCCGGGCGCAGACCACGCCGGCGCCCACCTTCATGGTCTTGTCGAAGCCGGTGCTCTGGAAGAGCCGATCCAGCACGGCGATGAGGGTGGCGTTGGCGGAGCCATAGTAGACGGGGCTTGCCGCCACAAGGCCCTCCGCCGTTTCGAATTCCGCCGCCAGCTCGTTGACCACATCGTCGTATACGCACCGGCCCAGCTCCCTGCAGCGGCCGCAGGCCGTGCAGCCCCGTACCGCCAGCTGGCCTACCTGCACCAGCCGGGTCTCCACGCCCTCCCGGACGAAGACCGCCCGCATTTCCTCCAGGGCGATGGCGGTGTTGCCGTCGGCCCGGGGGCTTCCGTTGATCATCAAAACCTTCATTGTGCGCTCCTTTCTCACCGCGGTGCATGCCGCCCGCTGTCCCCGGACGGCGTTTTCCTTTGTCTGAGAGCAGTATAGCACCGCTGCTTTTCCGGCGCAAGAAAAAGCCCCTCAGAATTCGTTTCAAATCCCGGGATGAAAAAATAGCCCGCCCATTGGGGCGAGCTATTTTTTTGGCGCAGTGGGAGGGATTTTCCTCTCATTGCGCAAACATGCCACCGGCATGTTTGCTGCCGAAGCCGCCGTCCCTGCGGGACGCCGCCCTCGGAATTCGTTTCAAATCCCCGGGATAAAAAAATAGCCCGCCCCGATGGGCGAGCTATTTTTTGGCGCAGTGGGAGGGATTTTCCTCTCATTGCGCAAACATGCCACCGGCATGTTTGCTGCCGAGGCCGCCGCCCCTGCGGGACGCCGCCCTCGGAATTCGTTTCAAATCCCCGGGATAAAAAAGACACCCACCCCAAAAGGGATGGATGTCTTTTTGGCGCAGTGGGAGGGATTTGAACCCTCGTGCCGCTTTTGACGGCAACACGATTTCCAGTCGTGCTCGTTATGACCACTTCGATACCACTGCGTGTCCATAATGCGTATGTAGTTTTGCAACAGCACGGACAATTATACCAAAAATCGGGGAATTGTCAAGGGATAAAGCGAAAGATTTTGCTTTATTTTTCTCACCCCGGGGAGGAGACCTCCCCGGGGTGAGGGGACGCTTATTCCGTGCGCAGGGCCACCACCGGGTCCTTGCGGGCGGCGCTGCGGGAGGGGATGATGCCGGCAAAGAGCGTCAGGGCCACGCTGATGGCCACCAGCACCAGGGCCACCGGCAGCGGCAGGACCGCACTGAGGGTAACGATCCCCGTGACCTTGTGGAGGATGATGTTGATGGGGATGCACAGAAGGTAGGTGATGGAGACGCCCAGGGCGCCGGAGATGAAGCCGATGATCACGGTCTCGGCGTTGAACATGCTGGACACATTGCGCTTGGAGGCACCGATGGCCCGGAGGATGCCGATCTCCCGGGTGCGCTCCTGCACAGAGATGAGCGTGATGACGCCGATCATGATGGACGACACGATCAGAGAGATGGCCACAAAGGCGATGAGCACATAGGTCACGGCGTCGATGATGGTGGTCACCGAGGACATCAGCACCCCGGTGATATCCGTATAGGTGATGACCTGCTCCTCCTGGCCGTCGGCCTCCATCTTGTCGTTATAGCGGTCGATGAAGCTGAGAAATTCGTCCTTTGCCTCAAAGTCCTTCAGGTAGACGAAAATGCCTGTGGGCTCCGCCAGGTCGGCATAGCCCAGGGTGCGGAGGTTCCCGGCGGCATTGGCGGCGGAGGTCTTGCCCATGGCCACGCTCATCAGCCGCTCCAGCTCCTCCTCATCCAGGTTGAAGTGGAAGGCGTCGGCGATGGCCTTTTCATCCACATGGAAGGCGTCGGACATAACCCCCGTGAAGCTCTGCACATAGTCGCCGAAGGCGGTGAGCACATTTTTCTGCACCGCGGCCTCGGTCATCTTCACGGCCATCTGGGCGGAGGCGGTCTGCACCGCCTCGTTGGCGGTAAAGCCGGCCACCACCGCCTTGCGCAGGGCGGCCAGGGGATCTGTCACCGGCGGCGTGGGGGTCTCTCCGCCGGCCTCTCCGCCGGTGCTGCCGCCGGTGCCAGTGCCGGTGCCGGTGCCAGTGCCAGTGCCAGTGCCTGTACCAGTACCAGTACCTGTACCTGTACCTGTGCCTGTGCCGCCGGTCGCGCCGCCGGGGGCGCCGGCCGTACCGCCGCCCTCTCCGGGGGTGGTGGGGGTCTCGGTGCCGGTGCCGGGATCGGGGGTGCCGGGATCAGGGGTGCCGGTGCCGGGATCGGGGGTCTCGGTGCCCGGGCCGGTGGGCGGTGTCATGGCGGCGGTGTAGGCGGCCTGATAGGCCGGGATGAGACCCTGCAGCAGGGCCCCGAAGAACTGCCTCTGGGCATCCGCCGGGATCAGGTAAGCACTGGTGATCTTGCCCATGAGCTTCGCCGGCTCCGGCTTGGCCAGGTAGGCGTCCACCAGCTCCTGGGGGGTCTTATCCGCCGGGATGGCCCCGGTGAGGGGGTCGGCGGCATCCGCCAAAAGTCCCTCGCAAAGGGACTGGAGCGTTGCATCCAGCAGCTTTTTGGCGGCGGTGGTATCGGCGGTGACGGAGCGCTGCATGCTCTTTACCGCCCCCTTGGAAAGGGTCTCGAGCTTTTTTTCATCCACGCCGCCGCCGAAGGCCCGGGAGAGAGCGTCCTTGTCCACGGTGATCATGTCGGCGAAGTCCAGGGAGCTGCCGCCGTCGGATTCCAGGTCGGCGAAGGTGCGCCCGGAGAAGACATCCACCTTCTCATCCGCCAGCTGGGCCTTTACCACCGGGGCGTCGGCGGCGTTGGCGATGACATGCTCGGTAAGGGAGGGCAGATACGCAAAGCCGGGGGTCAGGGCCCCGGCGGCGATGCCGGACTTCTGGGTCACGATGCCCACCACCTGCAGCGGCTCGCCCTTGTCATAGAGGTCCTGCATGTAGGCGTCGTCCCTCCGCATATCCTCCCAGACCTTGTACTCGGCGTTGTAGCGGTAGTAGTCCGCGGCATTGAGCAGGCGGAACTGGAGGTTCAGGAGATCCTGGTAGCTCCACTGCAGGGTGCTCTCGCCCAGCTCCACCTCCTTGCCGTCCATGATGTCGGCCATCATGTCCTTGAGCTCCTGCTGGTCCCTGAGGCCGATGGCGTAGGTGGTGTAGTCCAGCAGACTGCAGGCGTCCGGCAGCACCAGCAGCAGCTCATTGTATGCCGCCGGCCAGCGGCCCGCCAGCACATCGTACTGCCCCTCCAGCAGCGGCACATTGTCCAGCATCCGGGCAAAGACGCCGGTGCCGGTGACCATGGCGGAGCTGTAGCCGGACATGAGGGTGTTGAACAGCTCGCTGGGATTGGCGCACAGAAGCGCACCGTTGCAGTCGATGGTGTAGATCTGCGGCTCCACGCCGTAGGAGTACTGCAGGTCGTTGAAGCCGTCCTGGAGCTTCTTCATATTGCGCTCCAGGTGGGCCTTGAAGGAGCGCAGATCGTTGGTGCCCACCTGGGCCAGGATCTGCCCCACCACCGAGGTCTCGGACACGGTGCCGTCGGCATTCTCCTTGCTGCTGTCCCCCTTGATGGCGGCAAAGCCGGTGAGCATGGAGGACATATCCGCCGTTTCCGCCGTGATGGACAGGGGATAAGACGAGAGGGTGTCCTCCTGAATGGTGTCTATGTAGTCATTGGTGCCCTGGGACACCGAGAAGATGAGGGCGATGCCGATGATGCCGATGGACCCGGCAAAGGCGGTGAGGGTGGTGCGGCCCTTTTTGGTCATCAGGTTCCGCAGGGAGAGCCCGAAGGAGGTGAACAGGGACATGGAGGGCCGGCGGTCATCCTCAAAGCTCCGCTCCTCCAGCCGCCGGGCGTCCTGCCGGCGCAGGCCGTCTGCCTCCTGAGGGCTCAGGGGGGCGGTATCGTCCAGCACCCGGCCATCCAGCACCCGGATGATGCGGGTGGCATACCGCTGGGCCAGCTCCGGGTTGTGGGTCACCATGATCACCAGCCGGTCCCGGGCGATCTCCTGGAGAATGTCCATGACCTGCACGGAGGTCTCGCTGTCCAGGGCGCCGGTGGGCTCGTCGGCCAGGATGATGTCCGGGTCGTTGACGATGGCCCGGGCGATGGCCACCCGCTGCATCTGGCCGCCGGACATCTCCCCGGGGCGCTTGCGCAGCTGGTCTCCCAGGCCCACCCGCTCCAGGGCGGCCTTGGCCCGCTCCCGGCGCTCCCGCTTGCCCACCCCCGAAAGGGTCAGGGCCAGCTCCACATTCTGCAGCACCGTCTGGTGGGGGATGAGCTGATAGCTCTGGAACACGAAGCCCACGGAGTGGTTGCGGTAGGTGTCCCAGTCCCGGTCGGAATAGTCCTTGGTGGAGCGGCCGTTGATGACAAGGTCCCCCTCGGTATATTGGTCCAGGCCGCCGATGATGTTGAGCATGGTGGTTTTGCCGCAGCCGGACTGACCGAGGATGGCCACAAATTCGCTCTCCCGGAACTGGATGTCCACGCCCCGCAGGGCCTCCACACTCTCGCCGCCGGTGGTGTATGTCTTTTTGATGTTGTGAAGCTCCAGCATGAGCGCACCACTCCCCATAGTACCTTTTTTGCGTATTTTAATAAGGATGCGCAAAAAAAGCAAGGGCGGCCGCCGGGAATTTACAGGAAGTTTACAGGTGGGGCCTGGGCCCCACCTGCAAACCACCGTCCCGGCCGCGCCGGCGGGGCGGAGCGGGTCACTTCAGCATGCTGCTGATGTCCTGCATGGCACTGTCCATGGCGCAGCCCATGCGCTGCATGGCCTTGCCGGCGGCGGTCCTGCATTTTTTGGTCTTGCCGCCGCAGAGGACCATGTCCACTGCCGCGCCCAGCGCCAGGCCGATGCACATGCCCCGGAAAAAATCGGGCGTCTTCATCCTCCGAAACCTCCTTTTATTCAGCTTGCCCTGTCAGTATGTGCCGAATGTGCGAAAAAACACCGCCCGGACAGTTGCCAAAATGCGTTAACCTCGGTATAATAAAACTTTGATGATAAGGAGGCAGATGTCATGTCCATAGAGAAATTACAGGCGGCTATCCGCGAAAAGAAAACCCCTGTCGCCCTGGGTCTGCGGCCGGAATTGGAAAAGGTCCCCCAGAAGGTGCGGCGGAATTTTGAGGAGATATACGGCCCCGGCCCCATGACCGACGCTGAGAGCATCCGCTTTTTCAGCACCCGGGCATTAGACGCCGCCGAGGGCAAGCTCCCCGCCGTGGTGATCCATGCCGCCAGCTATCTGCGTCGGGGCATGATGGGCGCCGAGGTGCTGCAGCATGTGGTGACCGCGGCCAAAAACAAGGGCTTCTATGTGATCCTGGGGGTGGGCACCGGCGAGCCGGACGCCTGGTGGGACTACGGCGCCGACGCCGTCACCGTGAATCCCTATCTGGGGGGCGATGTGTGCGCCGTGCCGGCGGATAAGGCGGCCTTCGCCCTTGTCCGCACCGGCAACCCCTCCGCCGCCGAGATGCAGACCCTACGGGCCGGAGACCGGCCCCTCTTTGCCGCCGCCGCCGAGCAGATGGCCCGCCGGGGGGCGGGGCTTGTCGTCGGAACGGGCCTGTCCCTGGACATCCAGGACATCCGCCGGCGGAACGACAAGGCATTTCTGCTCCTGCCCGACTGCGACGGAGCCAATGCCGAGTGCGCCTTTGACAGCTATGGCCACGGGGCCATGACGGTGGACTTCTCCCTGGCCGAGACCGGCGCGGTGGACGAGGCCATCAAGGAAATGAAAGGATGGGTGACGGTACTGTGACCAAGGTTTATATCATTCGCCATGCCCAGGCCGAGGGCAACCTGCTGCGCCAGGCCCAGGGCCATACCGACGGCGGCATCACCGAGACGGGCTTTTTGCAGATCAAGGCCCTGGAGGAGCGCTTTGCCCCGGTGCACATCGACGCGGTGTACGCCTCGGATCTGCTGCGCACCCGCACCACCGCCCAGGCCATCTATGTGCCCAAGCACCTGCCCCTGCACACCAACGAGTGCTTCCGGGAGTACAACATGGGCGTGTGGGAGGGCCGCACCTGGGACGATATTTTTGAAAATGACCACCAGCAGTCCGAGAACTTCAACTACCACTTAGAGCGCTTCCATGTCGCCGGCGGGGAAACGGCCCAGCAGGTGCTGGACCGCTTTTTGCCTGCCCTGCGGGGGGTGGCGGCGGAGCATGACGGCCAGACCATCGCCATCTTCTCCCACGGTGCGGCCATGCGCACGGTGCTGACCATCCTGGCCGGGGGCACCTTAGAGGATGTGGGCAAGGTGGACTACTGCGACAATACCGCCGTGTCTCTGGTGGAGATGGAGGACGGCCGCGCCCGGGTCATCTTCCGGGATGACAACAGCCACCTGCTGGCGGCGGGGCTCAGCACCCGCCCCAAAATTCGGAGGGAGTAAGCATGCGAGGTACGGAATTTCTGCCGGTGAGCCGGGAGGAGATGGTGCAGCGGGGCTGGTACTACTATGACTTTCTGGTGATCACCGCCGATGCCTACATCGATCACCCCAGCTTCGGCTCCACCCTCATCGCCCGCCTTCTGGAAGCCGAGGGCTACCGGGTGGCGGTGCTGCCTCAGCCGGACTGGCACGATGCCCAGGCCATCCGGGACATGGGCAAGCCCCGGTATGCCGTGCTCATCGGCGGCGGCAATTTGGACTCCATGGTGGCCCATTACACCGCCGCCAAGCGCCGCCGGTCCCAGGATCTCTACAGCCCCGGCGGGAAGATGGGCTTCCGGCCCGACCGGCCCACCATCGTCTATGCCAACCGTGCGCGCGAGGCCTTTCCGGATACCCCCATCGTGATCGGCGGCCTGGAGGCCAGTCTCCGGCGCTGCGCCCACTATGACTACTGGGACGATAAGGTGCGCCGGGGCATCCTCTTTGACGCCCCCGCCGACCTTTTGGTCTACGGCATGGGGGAGACCGCCACCCGGGAGATCGCCCGGCGGCTGGCCGCCCGGGAGCCCATCGGCAGCATCACCGATGTCCGGGGCACCGCCTACATTGACCCCACCGGCGAGAGCTGCCGCTTCCACAAGCTTCCCTGCCCCTCCTATGAGGCGGTGCGGGAGGATAAGGCCGCCTACGCCGCGGCGACCAAGCTCCAATATGAGGAGCATGACCCCATCCGGGGCCGGGCCCTGCTGCAGCCCTGCGAGGGCCGGGTGCTGGTGGTCAATCCCCCCCAGCGGCCCCTGCCCCGGCATGAGCTGGACCGGCTCTACGACCTGCCCTATGTCCGGGAGGTACACCCCATGTATAAGGAGGGGGTGCCCGCCATCGAGGAGGTGCGCTTCTCCGTGTGCCACAACCGGGGCTGCTTCGGCGGGTGCAGCTTCTGCGCCCTGGCCCTGCACCAGGGCCGGATGGTCACCTCCCGCAGCATCGAAAGCTGCCTGCGGGAGGCGGAAATGCTCACCCACGACCCCCTCTTCCGGGGGTATATCCACGATGTGGGCGGCCCCAGCGCCAACTTCCGCCATACCTCCTGCCGCCAGCAGAAGGAGCACGGCATGTGCAAAAATCGCTCGTGCCTGGCCCCGGAGCCCTGCCGGAATCTCGATGCCGACCACTCGGAGTATACGGAGCTTCTGCGCCGGATGCGCCAGCTCCCCGGGGTGAAGAAGGTCTTTGTCCGCAGCGGTATCCGCTACGACTACCTCCTGCAGGATAAAAGCCGGGAGTTTTTCAACGAGCTGGTGGACTATCACATCTCCGGGCAGCTGAAGGTGGCCCCGGAGCACTGCGTGTCGTCCGTGCTGGACTACATGGGCAAGCCCCACTTTGATGTGTTCCTGAAGTTCTGGCGGCAGTACCAAAAGCGGAATAACGCCGATGAAAAGGAGCAGTACCTGGTGCCCTACCTCATGTCCAGCCATCCCGGCTGCACCCTGGCGGACGCCGTGGAGCTGGCCTGCTTCCTGAAGCGCACCGGCCATGTGCCCGAGCAGGTGCAGGATTTCTATCCCACCCCCGGCACCCTCTCCACCTGCATGTACTATACGGGCATCGACCCCCGGACCATGCAGCCGGTGTATGTGGCCCGGGATCCCCATGAAAAGGCCCTGCAAAGGGCGCTTTTGCAGTGGACGCGCAAGGACAAGCGCGAGCTTGTCATCGAGGCGCTGGAAAAAGCCGGGCGCACGGATCTCATCGGTTTTACCCCCCAGTGCCTTATCCGGCCGGTGAAGGGGGAGAAGTACTTCGACCTGAAGCCCGAGGAGCGGCAAGCGCCGCCGAAAAAGAAAAAGGAACCTCGGCCCCGTCCCCAGGGCGTGAGCCGACCCCGGAAGGGGGAGAAGGGCAAGATGTCCCCCAAGAAGAAGGAGGCCTTCGCCCGGGCCCGTGCCAAGAAGAAATAACGCGCCGCCGCGCGTAAAAAAATCCGCCCCTCACAGGGCGGATTTTTTTGTCAGGGCAGGCGATAGACCGAGCAGTCGAGCCCGCCGGGCTCGGCGGTGATGACGCCGTAGCCGGCCCGGGTGCGGTCTCCCACGGTGCCGGGGTTCATGACCCAGAGGGTGCCGTCATAGTCCACGCAGGCGCGGTGGGTGTGGCCGTAGAGGAGGATGTCCGCACCGTATTCCCGGGCGGCGTAAAGGGCGCGCATGGGATCATACTTCACATTCCGGGTGTGGCCGTGGAGCATAAAAATGCGCACGCCCTCTATTTCAATGAGCTTTTCCTCCTGCTCCGGGGCGCCCCTGTCACAGTTGCCGGCCACGGCCTCCACCGGGAGCCGGGGGTACTCGGCCCGGAGCTTATCAAGGTCCCGGAGCCCGTCGCCCAGGAAGAGCAGGTATTGGGGGCTTACCGCCTCCAGAGCCCGGCGCATGGCGTCCGCGTGGCCGTGGGAATCGGAGAGAACAAGGATCTTCATGGCATTACCTCCCGGATATTTGCCTGCAGTATAGCAGAAAAACCTTGCCGTTTCAAATGTTTTCCACTATGATGGGTAAGAAGGGAGGCGAGGGTATGAGCGGCATTGTGGAAATAGATCTCCACGGGCAGAATCTCTATCAGGCCAAGGTACGCATCGACGCGGCCCTGCGCCGGGCCCGGCCGGGCACCTACCGCCTGCGGCTCATCCACGGCTGCCACGGCGGCACCGCCCTGCGGGACATGATCCGCCGGGACTATGCCGGGGCCTGCCTGCGCCTGGCCGCCGTCGGCGAGGGCGTCACCGACCTGGTGCTGCGGGAATTTTAATATCGGTAAATTTGCATATTGCTATTTTGCCCGTTTCCCGCTATACTGTTGAAAAATCGCAAGGAGCGTGAATAAAATGAAAAAATATCGGGAAATGACCCCGGCGGAGCGCCGGGCGGAATATGAAAAGGTTCTGGCGGCCTATGAGGTCCAGAAGGCCCAGGGGCTGCGCCTGAACATGGCCCGGGGCAAGCCCGGCAAGGAGCAGCTGGACCTGGTCACCGACATCTGCACGGTTCTGAGCAAGCCCGAGGACTTTATCTGCGACGGCATCGACACCCGCAACTATGGCGAGGTCAGCGGCATCCCCGCCGCCAAGGCGCTCTTTGCCGACATTCTCGGCTGCAAGCCCGCCCAGGTCTTTGTGGGCGGCAACGCCAGTTTGCAGCTGATGTATGACGCCATCTCCAAGGCGTATACCCACGGCCTTCTCCACAGCGAGAAGCCCTGGTGCAAGCTGGAGAAGGTCAAGTGGATCTGCCCGGTGCCGGGCTATGACCGCCACTTCAAGGTCACCGAGTCCTTCGGCTTCGAGCTCATCGCCGTGCCCATGACCGCCGAGGGCCCCGATATGGACCGGGTGGAGGCGCTCATCCGCGACCCGGCGGTGAAGGGCATGTGGAATGTGCCCAAGTACTCCAACCCCGAGGGCGTGGTCTACTCCGCCGAAACGATGGAGCGCCTGGCCGCCATGAAGCCCGCCGCAGCGGACTTCATGCTCATGTGGGACAATGCCTACTGCATCCATGAGTTCGCCTGCGACTATGCGGAGTTCCCCGACATCCTCGCTCTGTGCGAAAAGCACGGCAACGGCGACATGGTGTGGGAGTTCGCCTCCACCTCCAAGGTCACCTTCCCCGGCGCGGGGGTGGGCGTCATGGCCGCCAGCGAGGCGAACCTTGGCTACATCACCAAGCTCATCAACATCCAGACCATCGGCTACGACAAGACCAACCAGCTGCGCCATGTGCGCTATCTCAAGGACAAGGCCCACACCCTGGCGCTGATGAAGAAGCACGCCGCCATCCTGGCTCCCAAGTTTGCCGCGGTGCTGGACGCCCTGGACGCCGAGATCGCCCCCCTGGACATCGCCCATTACAAGCGTCCCGTGGGCGGCTACTTCGTTTCCCTGGACGCCATGCCCGGCACCGCCAAGCGCACCCTGGCTCTGGCCAAGGAGGCCGGCGTGACCATGACCGGCGCCGGCGCCACCTTCCCCCACGGCGTCGACCCCGACGACAGCAATATCCGCATTGCGCCCTCCCTGCCGCCTGTGAGCGAGCTGAAGGCCGCCATCGCTATCCTGTGCAACTGCCTGAAGCTCTCCGCTCTGGAAAAGCTGGGCGTATAAAAAGAACAATCAAAACCGGACCCGCTCAGGGTCCGGTTTTTGATTGCCTTATTGCTTATCCGCCGGCCTTTTCATCTGCTCCGCCAGCCAGGGCAGGGCCCTTTCAAACTCCACCCCGTACCAGGGGGCGGCATTGTCGGTGCAGGTGACCCGGATGCACGCCAGGGTGAAGTCCACGGCCAGGGCCATGGCCTGCTCCAGGGTGCGGCCCTGCATCATGCCCCCCAGCAGCGTGGCGGCAAAGAGGTCGCCGGTGCCGTGGAAGCTCCGGGGCACCCTCTCATTGAAGTAGGAGAAGTACTGCCCGCTTTGCCGGTCGTAGGACATGGCTCCCAGGTGCTTTTCATCAAAGGAGACGCCGGTGAGCACCGCCCGGGGCGCCAGATCCGAGAGCTTCTTCAAAAGCTCCCGCACGAGGGCCTCGTCCATGTCCTCCCGGTAGGGGGTGCCGGTCAGGAGGCAGGCCTCCGTGGGGTTGGGCACCAGCACATCCGCCCGCTGGCAGACCTTTTTCATGGCCAGGGGGAAATCCGGGGCAAAGGGCTTATAGAGCCGGCCGTGGTCGGCCATGGCCGGGTCCACCACGATGAGGGTGTCCTTTTCGCCCAGAAGGTCAAAGACCTCACACACCGCCTCCGTCTGGGCCGGGGTGGCCAGGTAGCCGCTGCAGATGGCGTCCAGATGCAGGGCCTGGCTTTTCCAATGCCGGGCGATGGGCAAAAGCTCCTCTGTAAGATCCCGGCAGGTGAAGTCCGGGAAGATGGTATGGGTGCTCAGCACCGCCGTGGGCAGCACGGCGCACTCCACCCCCATCACCGACAGCACCGGCAGTGCCACCGTCAGGGAGCAGCGCCCCACGCAGGAGATGTCCTGTATGCTCGCTACGCGCTTCATTGCCGCATCTCACATCCTTGCTCAAAATATCACAGCGTAAAGGATAGCAGATTTCTGGGCCGTTTTATAGCATCAGATTTATGCCCTCTGATAATACCAGATGCCCCCGGGCAAAAGAACGGGCAGGCCGCAGGGCCTGCCCAATTCTTATTACTTTTCGATGACCACCTTGCCGTCGCGGAGACGGATGTGGGCGGTATCGCCGGTGCGGAGGGTGCCCTCCAGCATCTGCTCGGCCACGGCGTCCTCCACCGTGTTCTGGATGGCCCGGCGCAGGGGACGGGCGCCGTACTGGGGGTCAAAGCCCTCCTTGGCCAGGGCCGCCACAGCATCGTCATCGGCCTGGAGGGTGATGCCCTGCTGGGCCATGCGCTTGGCGGTGTTCTCCAGCAGCTTGCCGGCGATCTTCACGATGTCGGCCTCGGTGAGCTGGCGGAAGACGATGGTCTCGTCGATACGGTTGAGGAACTCCGGCTTGAAGGTGCGCTTGAGCTCGGCCATCACGGCCTCCCGGATGCGGGCAAACCGGGCCTCCTCGGCATCCTCGGACGCCTCCTTCTCCTTGCCGTCAAAGCCCAGGGGAGCGGTCTCGGCGGCGGTGATGTTCTTGGCGCCCACATTGGAGGTCATGACGATGATGGTGTTCTTGAAGTCCACCCGGCGGCCCTGGGAGTCGGTGACGATGCCGTCCTCCAGGATCTGCAGAAGGATGTTCCACACATCCTCGTGGGCCTTTTCGATCTCATCGAAGAGCACCACGCTATAGGGCTTGCGGCGCACCTTCTCGGTGAGCTGGCCGCCCTCCTCGTGGCCCACATAGCCAGGAGGCGAGCCCACCAGCCGGGAGACGGTGTGCTTCTCCATGTACTCGGACATATCGATACGCACCATGGCGTTCTCGTCGCCGAACATGGTCTCAGCCAGGGTCTTGCACAGCTCGGTCTTGCCCACGCCGGTGGGGCCCAGGAACAGGAACGAGCCGATGGGCCGCTTGGGATCCTTAAGGCCCACACGGCTGCGGCGGATGGCCCGGGCCACCGCCCGGACGGCCTCGTCCTGCCCGATGACCCGGGCATGGAGGGTGTCCTCCAGCTTCAGCAGGCGGGCGCTTTCATCCTCCGTCAAGCGGGTGACGGGGATACCGGTCCAGCCGGCCACCACCTTGGCGATGTCCTCGGCGGTGACGGTGCCGTGGTTCTCCTTCTGCTGCTTCTTCCACTTATCCCGCTCGATGTCCACCTGCTCCTGGTAGTCCTTCTCGATGTCCCGCAGCTGGGCGGCCTTCTCAAAGTCCTGGGCGGCGATGGCGTCGGCCTTCTCGGTGTGCAGGGCGTTGATCTTCTCCTCTAAGCTCTTGAGGTCCGGGGAGGATTCCTGGGCGTCCATACGCACCCGGCTGGCGGCCTCGTCCATCAGGTCGATGGCCTTGTCGGGCAGGAAGCGGTCGTTGATGTACCGGGAAGAGAGCTTCACAGCGGCCTCAATGGCCTCGTCGGTGATGGTGAGCTTGTGGTGGGCCTCGTAGCGGTCCTTCAGGCCCCGCAGGATGGCGACGGTGTCCTCCTGGGAGGGCTCACCCACGGTGATGGGCTGGAAGCGGCGCTCCAGGGCGGCGTCCTTTTCGATGTACTTGCGGTACTCGTTGAGGGTGGTGGCGCCGATGACGCGGATCTCGCCCCGGCTCAGGGCGGGCTTGAGGATGTTGGCGGCGTCCACGGCCCCCTCGGCGGAGCCGGCGCCCACGATGGTGTGCAGCTCATCGATGAAGAGGATGACATTGCCGTCCTTCTTCACCTCGTCCAGGGTGTTCTTGATGCGCTCTTCAAACTCGCCTCTGTACTTGGTGCCGGCCACCATGCCGGAGAGGTCCAGAGAGAGGATCTTCTTATCCAGCAGCTCCTCGGGGACATCGGCGTTGACAATGGCCTCCGCCAGCCCCTCGGCAATGGCGGTCTTGCCCACGCCGGGCTCGCCGATGAGCACGGGGTTATTCTTGGTGCGGCGCTGCAGGATCTGGATGGTGCGCTGGATCTCCTTGCTGCGGCCGATGACGGGATCCAGCTTGCCGCTGCGGGCGGCCTCGGTGAGATCCCGGGTGAATTCCGCCAGGGCCTTGCCGGTCTTACCGCCGTCCTTGCCCGGGGCGGCGGAGCCCACCTGTGCGGTGCGGGGGGCATCCTGCAGCTTCTTGACGATGGTGGCGTACATCTTCTGCGCGTCCACACCGATGGTCTGCAAAATGCGCAGCCCCATGTTGCTGCCCTCCCGCAGCATGGCCATCAGCAGATGCTCGGTGCCGATGTAATTGTCGCCCCGGCGGGCGCTCTCGGTGACGGCCAGCTCCACCACGCTCTTGGCCCGGGGGGTAAGGCCCTGCATGGGGGCGGTGCCGGCGGCGCCGCTGCCTACGCTGCGGCGGACAATGGAGGTGACCATCTCATCGGTGACGCCGTATTCGCACAGCACCCGATGGGCCAGGCCCTCCTCCTCGCGGACAAGACCCAGCAGCAGGTGCTCGGTGCCTACATAGCCGTGGCCCATATCCTCGGCGGCCTCCTGGGAGAGCCGCAGAACCTCCTCGGCATGAGGGGTAAATTTATTCTCATTCATCATAGAAAACAACTCCTTTGTTATGGGGTTTGCAGTTTTGCCTAATTAGAAATCAGGGCGGAGCGTTTTTTAAGAGGCGCTCTTTTCCTCCCGCAGGGCCTTGAGCTCATCCCGCAGTTTAATGGCGGTTTCAAAGTCCTCCTGCTCAATGGCGAATTGCAGCTGGTTCTCCAGGGCGTTGCGGCGGCGCTGCTTCTGCAGCTCCGTGCGCTCGGAGTCGCTGACCAGCGAGGGGGTCTTCTTGGCGGGGGCCTTCTCCTCAACGGGGGAGGGGAACTCCGTCAGCAGGCGGCTCTCCATCAGATCGTCCAGCAGGCCGAAGGGCCGGGAGAAGAAATCGTCATTGAAAAAGCTCATGGGACGGAAGCTCTTGGCAAAGCTCTTGGTATAGCCCAAGGCCTCGGCGCACTCAGGGCACAGATGCACCTGGGTGATCTTGCCGTTGATGTTGCTCCTGCAATAGAAAGTAGCTTCATTCTTGCCACAATGTTCACACTTCATAATACTTACCTCCTAAAATCTGAGATGGCTCAAACCATCTGGATCAGAACATGCTTGAAAATATCGGCACGGACGGCGGCCCGCTGGTCCTGGGGGACCCGGTGCAGCGCCTTGTCGCTGATGGCGGCCAAAAGCGCGTGGGCCGCTTTTTCATTCAGCGCCCGGGAATCCGCCAGGTTGCGGACAATGGCCCGTGCGCTCTGCACATCCAGCTCCGTGCCGATGGAGTTGATGATATGCATCAAAAGGGTCTGCCGGTCCACCTGCACCCGGGTGATGCGGATGTAACCGCCGCCGCCCCGCCGGGACTCCACGATGTAGCCGTGCTCCGGGGAGAAGCGGGTGGACATCACATAGTTGATCTGGCTGGGCACGCAGTTGAACCGCTGGGCCAGGTCGCTGCGCTGCAGCTCCAGTGCCCCGCCGGACTCCTCCAGCGCGTCCTGAATAAACCCGGCAATGATATCGGAAATACCCATGCTTGCAACCACTCCTTCTCAGTCATCGCCTATTTGACTTTGACTTTCTTTGATGTTGACTGTATCATACCACTTTTTCCGGGAATGTCAATAGGCAAAGTTTGACTTTCTTTGACTAAAAGGTAAACAATTTGTGAACAGCACCTTGGAGGGAAAAAATTTCTTGTAATGGGGGAGAAGATAGGGTAAGATAAGGGCGAAAAGGGCCGCCTGTGCAGCTTCGCCGGCGGCCCCTGCATGGGACACGCAAACCATCCAAAAGGAGGATATACAATAAAAATGGATACAAATTGGAACTTTCAGGGCTTTAACGGCCAAAACCCCTTCCACCGGGAGGAAAAGCCCCGCCGGGAGCGCAGGCCCATCGGCACCCCCTTGTCCCGGACCCTCATCAACCTGGCGGTGACGGTGCTCTTCGGCGCGGTGTACTTCTATGTGACCCTGCCGGCGCTGAACCTGAAAAACGAGAGCTTTTACGGCTTTTTGATCCTGCTGTGCCTGGTGTACATCGTGTGCGCCATTTTGACCTCCGGCTTCCAGGGCACGGGGGCCAAGGGGTACTTCGGCTTTGTGAAAAAGCAGTGCAAGATCCCCGGCATCGTCATCGCCGCCGCCGTGCTGGCCATGGTGCTGGGCTCCGTGGTGGGCTGGACCATCTTCCGCAGCGGGGCCTACCGGGACCTTCTCACCGTGACCACCGGGGACTTTGCCGCCGAGGTGGAGGAGATCGGCTATGACCAGATCCCCATGCTGGATCGGGACAGCGCCACCAAGCTGGGCAACCGCAAGCTGGGCGAGCTGGCGGACATGGTCTCCCAGTTCGAGGTGGATAACGACTATACCCAGATCAACTACAAGGGCCGCCCGGTGCGGGTCACCGGCCTTTACTACGGCGACTGGATCAAGTGGCTCAATAACCGCTCCAACGGCCTGCCGGCCTACCTTATCATCGACATGGTCACCCAGAATGTGGAGGTGGTGCGCCTCCAGGAGGGCATCCGCTACACCACCGCCGAGCACTTCGGCCGCAACCTCCAGCGCTACCTCCGCTTCCAGTATCCCACCTATATGTTCGACAAGCCCGCCTTTGAGATCGACGAGCAGGGCACGCCCTACTGGGTCTGCCCCCGCATCGACAAGACCATCGGCCTCTTCGGCGGCACGGATATCGTGGGCGCGGTGCTGGTGAACGCCGTCACCGGCGAAACGGCGTATTACCCCGTCAGCGAGGTGCCCACCTGGGTGGACCATGTCTTTACTGCCGAGCTTATCATCCAGCAGTACGACTATCACGGCACCTATATCAACGGCTTTATCAACTCCCTCTTCGGCCAGCGGGATGTGACCAAGACCACCGAGGGCTATAACTATCTGGCCATCGGGGACGATGTATATATGTATACCGGCATCACCTCCGTGGTGTCCGATGAGTCCAATGTGGGCTTCATCCTCTCCAACCAGCGCACTAAGGAGACCCGCTTTTACTCCGTGGCCGGCGCCGAGGAGTTCAGCGCCATGGACTCTGCCCGGGGCCAGGTGCAGCAGATGAACTACACCGCCACCTTCCCGCTGCTGCTGAATATCGCCGAGCAGCCCACCTACTTTATGGCCCTGAAGGACGCGGCGGGGCTGGTGAAGATGTACGCCATGGTGAATGTCAGCCAATACCAGATCGTGGCCACCGGCTCCACCGTGGCGGACTGCGAGCGCAACTATCGGCAGATGCTCCTCAACGGCGATCTCATCGACGCCGACAGCGGCACCCTGCCGGAGGAGCAGCTGGCCCTCACCGAGGCCCGCCGCGGCACCGTCAGCGAGATACGCTCCGCCGTCATGGACGGCAACACCGTCTACTACCTGCGGATGGACGGCCAGTGGTACAGCGGCAAGGCCGCTGACAATCCGGCGCTGATCCTCCTGAATGTGGGGGACACCGTCACGGTGCGCTGCTATGCGGCGGCCGGCGGCATCGCCAACCCCATTTACAGCATCACCGTGGGAGCTGCCCCGGCGGATGCAGCAGCAGGTAACAGTGAAGAATGAAGCGTGGAACCGCAAAAGGTCCCGGCCGCCGGCCGGGACCTTTTATGTGTGGGCTTTGTTTTGCCGGAGCCGGGCGCTTCTCCGGGCTGGGTAGGGAAAAATTTTCCTGCTTCGGCGAAACATTTTGCGCTGCCGGAGTGTATGATAGATGAAAGGCCTTTCGACCCCAGAAGGAGAAGAACAAGCATGACGGATACACAGTTCACCGCAGCGGCGGAAAAGTATATGGACACGGTGTTTCGGGTGGCGTATGGTTATCTGCGCTCCCGGAGCGACGCCGACGATGTGACCCAGGATGTGTTGATACAGCTTTACAAATCAGACAAGGCGTTCCCTGACGACGCCTATTTGAAAAACTGGCTGATCCGCGTCACGGTCAATCGCTGCAAAAACCTTTTCCGCGCGCCGTGGCGAAAGGCCGAGGACATTGCCGACTATGAAAACACGCTTACCTTTCCCGAGCCGGAGAGCCGGGAGCTGTTTGAAGCGGTGATGGCGCTGGAGTCCGCCTACCGGGTGCCCATCCTCCTCTATTATTACGAGGGGTATTCGCAAAAGGAGATCGCAGAGCTCCTGCAGCTCCCGGAGGCCACCGTGCGCACGCGGCTGTTCCGTGCCCGTGGAAAACTCAAAAGTCATCTGACCGTAACGGAGGTGCCGCAATATGGCAAGGTATAAGGAATTTGAAAACGCATTTTCGCCCCTGCACGCATCTCCCGACACACTCATGGAGGTGCAGAAAAAAATGCAGAATGAAAAGAAAACCCGCCGCCCCGTCGCCAAGGGCCTTGCGGCGGTATTGGCCGCCGTGCTGACCCTGTCGGTGGCCTTTGGCGCCGCCAAACTCCTCTCGGCCAAGCTCTCGCCCACCGAGGGTGCCAAGGGGGATGTGGTGGCCGCCTTCGGCGCAGGCGATATCTCCACCCAAAAGGCGGTGGTGCTGGACAATGCCAACGAGCCCATCGATATCCCCGACATGGTGCGCGAAAACACCGATGCCCAGACCGTGCAGCGGCTGGTGGGGGACTACCTCTACGATGTGGAGGGAACGCTGACGGCGGGGGGCTACACGCTGAAGCTCTCCTCCTTCCTGATGGATGAGCAGGGCATGGGCATCGTGACCTGCACGCTGGAGAATCCCGACGGCGTTTCCTACGAGGAGTGCGGCTACGGAGAGGTGGATCTGCCGGTGAGCATCTCCCTGTGGCAGAGCCCCGGACGAAGCGGCTATATGGACGCCAATATTTACCTCAACCGCACCGAGAGCACGGACAAGTGCCTGCAGCTGGCGGTGTACTTCGGTACCTTCCGCACCTATGAAAAGGGCAGCCCCATCTACATGGAGATGAGCGAGAGCGGTAAGGACAGCACCTGCGGGCAGATGGAGATCCAGCCCAAGGCCTATCTGCCTGCCGCTGTATTTTCCGCGGAGGGCCATTCCCTGCGGGTTTCGGCGCTGGGCATCACGGTGGATAACCCGGTGCCCGTTGAGTTCACCGAGGATGAGATCATTATCCGCTATGCCGACGGCAGCGACTATGCAGTGACCAGTAAGGCCCGCAACCAGTATAATCGGCTGGTGTGCTACCTCCAGAGTGAGGGCGAGACCTACACGGCCAACTGCAGCGTCTTTAACCGCCTGGTGGACATCGAGGCCATCGCCTCCGTCAGCATGGAGGGTCATTACTATGCGAGCATGACCGACGATACCCCGAGCACCGTTGCGCTGGAGTATACCCGATGAGCTATGACGCCGCGTCCCTCCGGGGCGCGGCGTCTTGCGGGAATGGTGAAGCGTGGAACCGTAAAAGGTCCCGGCCGGCGGCCGGGACCTTTTGCGGAAAATAGCGGATTTTGCGGCCGGTGGAGTGGTATTTAGTACTTCTCAACAAAGAAATTGCGCAAAAAGCGGCTTTTTCGCCGTTTTTCGGGTTGCGGCAGCGGGGGTAAAGGGCTATGATGGTAAGGCCGCCATGCGGCAAAAACGGTTGAGAGAGGTGCCCCATGCATAGAAAAGTATTCGCCCCCGCGCTTTTTGACTGCCTGAAAACCTATTCCGGCAAGCAATTCGCCAAGGACGCGGTGGCGGGCGTCATCGTTGCCATCATCGCGCTGCCCCTTTCCATCGCGCTGGCCCTGGCCAGCGGCGTGGGCCCGGAGCAGGGCATTTACACCGCCATCATCGCGGGCTTTTTGATCTCCTTCTTCGGCGGCAGCCGGGTGCAGATCGCCGGCCCCACCGCCGCCTTTGCCACCATCGTGGCGGGCATCGTGGCGGAAAACGGCATGGGCGGCCTGGCCCTGGCCACTGTTATGGCCGGCGTCATCCTTATTCTGATGGGCGTGCTGAAGCTGGGGAGTCTGATCCGCTTCATCCCCTATACCATTACCACCGGCTTCACCGCCGGCATCGCCGTGACCATCTTCATCGGCCAGTGGAAGGACTTTTTCGGCGTCAGCTACCCGGAAAAGCCCATCGAGACCATGGAGAAGGCCGCCTGCTTCTTCCGGAATCTTGATACCGTGAATCCCTGGGCGGTGCTGGTGGGGGCGGTGTGCCTGGCCATCCTTATTGTCTGGCCCCGCATCAACAAGCTCATCCCCGGCAGCCTGATCGCCGTGCTGGCGGGCATCGCCATGGTGAAGCTCCTGAACCTGCCGGTGAATACCATCGGCGACCTCTATACCATCTCCAACAAGCTGCCGGCCTTTACCCTGCCGGACTTCTCCTTTGACACCGTCCAGGCCATGCTGCCCAGCGCCTTCACCATCGCCATCCTGGCCGCCATCGAGAGCCTGCTCTCCTGCGTGGTGGCCGACGGCATGGTGGCCTCCCACCACAACTCCAACACGGAGCTCATCGCCCAGGGCATCGGCAACATCGGCTCGGCCCTCTTCGGCGGCATCCCCGCCACCGGGGCCATCGCCCGCACCGCCGCCAACATCAAGTCCGGGGGCCGCACCCCCGTGGCGGGTATGATCCACGCTGCCGTCCTGGTGCTGGTGCTGGTGGTGCTCATGCCCTATGCGGCCCTGATCCCCATGCCCTGCATCGCTGCCATCCTCTTTAGCGTGGCGTATAATATGTGCCAGTGGAGGCCCTTTGTGCGGCTCTGCAGGTGCGCCCCCAAGAGCGACATCCTGGTGCTGGTGCTGACCTTTTTGCTGACGGTCATCTTCGACCTGGTGGTGGCCATCGAGGTGGGTATGCTGCTGGCGGCGCTGCTGTTCATGAAGCGCATGAGCGACGAAACGGAGGTCCGGGGCTGGAAGTACAAGGACATGCCCGAGGATCAGCTCACGGAGGTGCCCCTGCATGTGCGCGTGTATGAAATTCGCGGCCCCCTCTTCTTCGGCATGGCCGAGCGCATCGGCGAGATCAGCGTCAAGGAGTTCACCCGCTGCCTCATCATCCGTATGCACATGGTCAACGCGCTGGATGTCACGGCCCTCAACGCCCTGGAGGACCTCTATGACGAGTGCGCCAAAAAGGGCGTGCGGGTGATCTTCTCCCATGTCAACGAGCAGCCCCTGCATGTGATGGAGCATGCCGGGTTCCTGGACAAGGTGGGCCGGGAGAACTTCTGCGACCATATCCAGCAGGCCATCGCCCTGGCCGCCGCCGAAACGGAAAAAAACCGCGGCAGGTAAAGCCGCGTCCGCCCGCCGAAGGGCGAAGAGTGCAAAGCGGAAAGTACAAAGAAACCCCGGAACCGCCGCGGCGGTTCCGGGGTTGCCGTTTGTAGGGGGCCGGGGACGCCGACCCGGCTGCCGCAGGAAACACAAATATGTAAAAAATGCACGCGGCAGAAAAAGCCCTCCCGAACGGGGAGGGCTTGGCGGAAAATTTTCAGGTATGTGCGGGGATCCCTTCGCCGCGGATGACATAGCACGCCCGGCCGTTCTCCTTGGCGGCGTAGAGGGCGCGGTCGGTTTCGGAGAGCAGTTCCTTGATCTCCATGGGGGAGATAAAGCGGTAAGCGCCGATGCTGCAGCTGAGGTGCCTCGTACTCGGAATGGCGGCAACATCGGCGAGAAAACCGTCGAGAAGGTCCCGGAGCTCCTCGTGCGAAAGAGGGCTGTCGATGAGCACCGCGAACTCGTCGCCGCCCATGCGCCCCACAAGCCCCCGCGCTTCAAAGCGGCGCGAAAGACGCTCTGCCACGCGGCGCAGCACCTCGTCGCCGGTGGCGTGTCCCTGGGTGTCGTTGATCTCCTTGAAGTAGTCGATGTCCAGAAAGAGGAACCAGCCCGGCTGCCCGCTGCATGCGCGGATGCGGCGCGTGCAGGAGCGCAGGAACAGCCGCCGCCCCATCACGCCGGTGAGATAGTCGATCTCGCCGCGGTACTGCTGGTACTTCATGTAGTGGTAGACCATCTGCACGAGGATTGTGAGGATGAAGTTCAGCGCCAGCATGGAAAAGAGAAACTGGGTCTGCAGGTGGAGGATGCCCGTGCGGACATCCGGCGTCACGGGGATACCGTACAGTGTGAGGATGAACTCCACGCGCTGGGAGAAGTGTCCCGCCGAGAACCCGGCCATGCAGATCACGAACAGCGCCGTGACACCCAGGAAAACGCTCAGCCGCGAGGTGAACACCACGCCGGCCTCCGGCGCGTCCAGCGCCTCTTTGTAGCGGCGGACAAATTCGCTCCCGCGCAGGCGCTCGCAGAGCAGCACCACGCCGGCGCAGAGGAACACCACCAAGTAACTGCACCAACTGTGCGAGTCGCGCGCGGCGGCCAGCGGGTCATAGGCCGGGAAGCAGCAGCGCACGACGAGATAGACCAAAAATGCGTGCAGGAACGGCGCGAGCATGGCCACCAGCGAGTTCCAGAGCCACGCGGGGCGGCCTTTTTTCGCCGCCTGAAAGAGAAGTCCGATCAGAAAGCCGAACGCCGCCCGCGTGCCCACGCTCAGCAGGAGGCTGGCGAAGGGCGCGCCGCTGTAAAACGGCGAGAAGATGCGATCCATGGTCAGCACATAGGCGGCCGAGGCCTTGTACATGCTCCCCAAGCCGAAAAACAGGCCCATCAGCGTGGCCTCCTCCACGCCGTAGAGCACTGCGGCGGCCAGAACGGGAAGGTAGGCGGTGGTCACGGAGATCGGCTCTGCGTGAATGTATCCCAGCGAGGTGAAGGTCAGGATGACCTCCGCGGAGAAGAGCAGCAAAAAGACATAGCGCTCGGTTCTGGACTGCTTCCATCTTGCGATCACCGCTTCAACGCCCCCTTTCAAAAGCAAACGAGATCACGCTTTTCATTCTACACGATATCGGCGAAAAAAGCGAGAAAAATTTTCTCCCGCTGTGGGGAGAAGAAAACCGCAGATGATTGTTGACAAATGTAAACAGGTATGCTATCTTGAGTTTACAGATGTAAACAACGGAGGTGAGCCGATGGCACACATGAGCATGACCGAGGCCGAGTGGCAGGTGATGGAGCGCCTGTGGGCCCAAGCGCCCCGGACGGGCCGGGAGCTGTGCGAGGAGCTCCGCGCCGCCACCGGCTGGAGCCGCAGCACCACGCTGACGCTTCTGCGGCGGCTGGAGGAAAAGGGCGCGGCAGCGGCCCAAAGCGAGGGCGGCGTGAAGCAGTACCGCCCCTGCATCCCCCGGGAGGAGGCGGCGGTGCAGGAGACCGAGCACCTCCTGGAGCGGGTCTATCAGGGCAGCGTGAGCATGATGGTGAGCTCCCTGGTGAAAAAGCAGACCCTCTCCCAGGCGGAGATCGACAAGCTATATGCCCTTTTGCAGGAAATGGAGGAAACGCCATGATGGAATGGATGATCACTTCCCTTGCGCTCACGGCCCTGCTCATCGCCCTGCGGTATCTGCTGCGGGGCCGGGTGAGCCCCCGGCTCAGCTACGCCCTGTGGGTGCTGCTGTTGGTGCGGCTGCTGATCCCTGTGAATTTCGGCTCCAGCGCCGTCAGCGTGCTCTCGGCGGCGCAGAAGGCCCCCGCCGTGCAGGCGGCGGAGCAGGTGCGGGAGGTCGGGCAGATCTGGCAGGCCGCCGACGGCACTGTGGAGGGCTATCCCGCCGGGGCTCTGATGCCGGATACCCCGGTGACGGTGGCCCGGGAGGCCACCCCTCAGCAGCTCCGGGGCATGGAAAACGCCCTGACGGCGAGAAAAGTGCTCCTGCCCCTGTGGTACCTGGGCGCCGGGGCCGCGCTGGCGGTGTTCCTGGGGGCCAACCTGCGCTTTGCCCGGCGGCTGCGGCGCACCCGCCAGCCCCTGGCGGCGGAGGGAGCCAAGCTCCCGGTGTATGTCACCGCCGAGCCGGCGGCCCCCTGCCTTTTCGGCCTTCTGCACCCGGCCATCTATGTGACCCCAGAGGTGGCGGCGGATAAAGCTCTCCTGCGCCACGCCCTGGCCCATGAGACCACCCACTACCGCCACGGCGACCACATTTGGGCGCTGCTGCGGACCCTGGCCCTGGCGCTGCACTGGTGGGATCTCTTGGTATGGTGGGCGGCCCGGCTCTCCCGGCAGGATGGGGAGCTGGCCTGTGACGAGGCCACCATCCGCCGCTTGGGAGAGAGCGAGCGCGCGGACTATGGCCGCACCCTCATCCGCCTGGCCTGCGGGCAGGGGAGAGGCCCCCTGCTGGCCGCCACCGGCATGGACGGCAGCAAGAGCGGCCTCCATGAGCGCATCATGCTCATCGCCAAAAAGCCCCGGACCCGGGCCATCGCCCTGATGGCCGTGCTGCTGGCGGCGGCGATGGCGGCGGTGTGCACCTTCACCGGCGCCAAGAAGAACGGCGAGGCCCCGGCGGAGGCAAGCCCCCTGGCCGCCGTTCTGGCCCGGGTGCAGGCCCCGGAGCTCAACGCCGAGGATCTGCGGGACTACCCTAATTTGACGGCGGAGGACCTGGCCGCCGCCATGCGCAGGGCCGCCGCCCACGAGATCAGCCGTGAGGGGGCCCAAGAGGCCGGCGTCGACTCCCCCTTCAACGACCCCGTGTCCGTCTTTATACGGCGCAAGGAGGGCCCCTGGCTGCAGCTCACCTGCGGCATCCTGGCGCAGGACATCGTGGAGGTCACCAATGTGTCGGCGCTCCTGTCCTCCTCCGTCCCGCTCACGGAGGCGTCCGCCGCCTATTTCCGCAGCGCCGAGCTCTATGAGCTGGTGCGCCGCGCCAAGGAGGACGGCCGCACCGCCGGGGAGTGGATGGCGTCCGCTTCGGCGGAGACCCTGGGCGGCCTGGATGCCGATCTCTACCCCCACCTGACGGCGGAGCAGCTGGCCGCTGCTCTCCGGGAGGCGGCAGCCCATGAGATCACCGAGACCCAGGCGCAGGCCGCCGGGTACCCCGGCTGTGCCGTGGCCTTTTGGAGCGTGCGCAGCGGCGGCCTCCGTGCCGCCTGCGGCCTGACGGCGGAGGTGGTGGAGGTGACCACCCCCGGCGGCGCCACGGGGTACTTCCGGGACGCGGTGCTCTACGACCTCCTGCGTCACAGCCGGGATGGGGCCGACCGCATCGACCAAGGGGCCTACGAGGGCTTCAAGGCCCAGCTGGAGGCGGTGATGCAGCGGAATCTGGACGCCATGGCCCAATCCCCCGGCGATTTTTACGCCTATCAGCTCACCTGCTTTGCCCCCATTTGGAGCTACGCCACCCGGGACGGAAACTGGGCCCAGTGGTACGCCTTTGACTTTGCCCTGCTGCCCCGGGAGCCGGAGCGGGACTTCTGGGCCGGGGGCCTCTATATGGACAGCGACTTAGGCGTCCGGGGCTTTGCCGACAGCGGCCCCGTGGTGGCCCGTTACCGGGACGATACCCTCCTGGGACTGGTGTTCCTGGGCAGCGATGAAAGCTATATCCCCGCCTTTGACGAGGATTGGCCCTGGGCCGAGGAGATGCTCGCGGCCTACCGCGCCGCCATGGCCCCTGCCGGGGAATGAGTGGCCCTGCAGCAGAATAGAGGAAGGGCGCGCCACCCGGGCGTGCCCTTCCTCCTTTTATCACTTTTTTCGCGGTTTTGCCTCCAAAACCTTGCATTTGCCCCCCGGATAGTATACCATGAAAAATTGCGAATAAAAATTGCGAATCATGCCGTGAATCGATAGCCGGGCCGCTTCGGCGGAAGGGGCCCGCTTTTTCCGAGGCTGTCCGCCCCGGAGGAAAAAGAAGGAGGAAACCTATGAAAGCAAGGATAAGGGGTCTGGCGGCCCTTTTGCTGGCGCTGCTTCTGCTGGGCGGCTGCGGCCAGAGGGGGGAGGCCCCCCGGGGCGCGGCGCTGCCCCAGGTCATCATCGGCAGCGACACCTACCCGCCCTATGTCTACCTGGACAACAACGGCGACCCCATCGGCATTGATGTGGAGATCGCCCAGGAGGCATTCCGCCGCCTGGGCTATGAGCCGGTGTTCACCACCATCGACTGGGAGCAGAAAAAGACCCTCCTGGAGGAGGGGAAGATCGACTGCGTCTGGGGCTGCTTCTCCATGGAGGGCCGCCTGGAGGATTACCGCTGGGCCGGGCCGTACCTGCTCAGCCGCCAGGTGGTGGCCGTCAACGCAAGGAGCAGCTTCTACACCCTGGGGGATCTGGCGGGGAAGACCGTGGCCGTGCAGTCCACCGGAAAGCCGGAGGAGCTTTTCCTCCGGGGAAATGACCCCCGTATCCCGGTCTTTGGCGACATCATGAGCTTGGAGGACCGGAGTGTGCAGTATGCCGCCCTGGACTGCGGCTATGTGGACGCCGTGGCCGCTCACGAGGCGGCGATCCTGCAATATGTCGAGGATTACGATGCGGACTTCCGCATTCTGGAGGAGCCGCTGCTGACCACGGGGATCGGCGTGGCCTTCTGCAAGGAGGGTGACGGCGCCTTGGCCCGGCAGCTGGAGGAGGTCTTTGCGGCGATGCGGCAGGATGGGACCATGGAGAAGCTCGTGGGCCGGTATCTGTCGGATCCGCAGCAGTATTTGGAGGTGGAGCAGCTTGGCTACTAAGAAGACCCGGAGCGTATTCAGCAGGATGTTCTGGTGCGCCGCCATCACGGTGGGGGCCATCCTCCTGGGGGTGGTGTTCGTGCTCTCCCGGCGGGCGGATGTGCGGAACTGCGAGCAGCGCCTGGCGGATACCATCGAATTTATCAAGCAGCAGACCGCCGAATATGTGAAGTACAACGATACCGCCATTGCCAAATCCCTGGCCCGGGAGGCCACCGCCGTGCACTCCCTGGAGCGGCTCCCCCTGGACTGCCCGGAGGAGGTGCTGGAGACCTGCGCCCGGGAGCTGTGGCTCACGGGCATCACCGTGCTGGATGCCCGGGGCGCGCTGCACTGCGAATACACCGAGGACGGCGTGGGCTATGTCCAGTTCGCCTTCGGCCTGGAGGAGGAGCAGCTGCTGGATGTCATCGCCCATCCCCAAAAGACCTATGTCAAGCGCGTGGAGCTGGCCGACGGCTCCCGGGCGGACATAGCCGCCCACAGCTGCGCCGACGGCGCCGGCGCGGTGCTGGCCTACCGCCATGTGGGGGCGGAGTTTGCCCAAAAGTCTGTGCTGTCCATCCAGGATCTGCTGGATGGCTACGCGGTGAAGACCTCCGGCACCGTCCTGCTGACGGAGGAAAACCGGGTGAGGGCCTCCAACGACCCGGAGCTCATCGGCATGCATGTCCTGGAAAGCGAGCTGCTCTCCTCCATCCGGCAGACCAACCGGAGCGGAAAGCTGGTGCGTACCGCCGCCGGGGAGGGCCGGGATCGCTACTACGGTATGTACAGCCACAGCCGCAACGGCTATCTCTACGCCTATGTGCCCCTGCGGCAGGTCTTTATCGTTACCAAGGCCAATGTGGCGGTGACCGCCATCGGCTATACCCTGATCCTGGTGCTGATCCTGGGCCTGCACTGGAACGCGGCCCAGGACTTCCGCCGGCAGCAGGAGGCCGCCGAGCAGGCCCACAGGCGCTCCCTGGAGCAGAAGAACGCCGAGCTGGAGCGGGCTCTGGGCCAGGAGGCCGCCGCCAACCGGGCCAAGCGGGAGTTCCTCTTCAACATGTCCCACGATATCCGAACGCCCATGAACGCCATCATCGGCTTTACCGCCCTGGCCCAGGCCCATATGGACGACCGCAGCCGGGTGGAGGGATACCTGGAGAAGATCTGCATGGCCGGCCGCCACCTGCTGGCGCTGGTCAACAATGTGCTGGATATGAGCCGCATCGAAAGCGGCCTGCTGACCCTGGATCCCCGGCCGGTGCAGCTGCCGGAGCTGCTGGAGAACATCGGGGACATCGTCCGGCCTGCCGCCCAGCGGAAGGGGGTCACCCTCCGGGCGGACACCGCCGGGGTGAAGGACCGGGATGTGCTGGCGGATCCCCTGCGGCTCAATCAGATCCTGCTGAACCTCCTCTCCAACGCCATAAAGTTTACCCCTGCCGGGGGCCGGGTGGACTGGCGCGTCTCCCAGGCGGACACCGCTCCCCAGGGCTTCGGGGACTATGTTATCTCTGTCCGTGACAACGGCATCGGCATGAGCGAGGAGTTCCAAAAGCATCTTTTCGAGGAATTTACCCGGGAGCGTACCTCCACCGTCAGCGGTACCCAGGGCACGGGCCTGGGCATGGCCATCACCAAGCGGCTGGTGGATATGATGGGCGGCACCATCGCGGTGGACAGCGCCCCGGAGGCGGGGTCGACCTTCACCGTGACCCTGCGCCTGGCCCTGAGCCGGGAGCAGGCGGCGCCGGCCGCCGCCGGGCCGGATGTCAGCGCCCTGGCAGGGAAAAACCTCCTGGTGGCGGAGGACAACGCCCTCAACGCCGAGATCGCCGCCACCATCCTGCGGGATGCGGGCTTCACCGTGGAGACGGCGCTGGACGGCCGCGAGGCGCTGGAGCTGCTCCGGACCGCTCCGGCGGGGCACTATGCCCTCATCCTCATGGACATCCAGATGCCGGGGATGGACGGCTACGAGGCCACCCGGCGGATCCGGGCCCTGGAGGATCCCCGAAAGGCCGGCATCCCCATCATCGCCATGACGGCCAACGCCTTTGCCGAGGACAAGGAGAACGCCCTGCGGGCCGGCATGAACGACCATGTGGCCAAGCCCATCGACACCCATGCGCTGCTGTGGGCCATTGCCCGGCAGCTGGGCGGGGCCGATACGCCGTAAAATAGAGCAATAGTCCGGGGCGGCCCAGCAGGCCGCCCCGGGCTGTTTTTCGGCCGCCGGAGGCGGCACAGACGCAAATTTCTGCCGGTTTTGCGGTATCTTTTCTTGCAGTCGGGGGATACTTTTGGTATACTATGTCAGAAAAGTCAGAAAAGGAGTTGATGGGATGAAGCATTGGCTGTGCGCTTTGCTGATCCTGGCCATGGCGCTTTCTCTGTGCGCCTGTGAAAAAAAGCCCCAGGAGGAGCACCGGGAAGACCCCGCCGCTGTCCGACAGGAGGACAGCAAGCTGCCCCCGCAGGATTCTCCCTGGGGCGGGAGCGTGCCTGTAGACAAGACCTTTGAGCGCATCGCCGGTGCGGCGGAGGCCCGTCTCACCTCCGGCCAGGAGCTTTTGCTGCTGGACTTTATGGACCGCTATTACCGCACCCTGCAGGATCTCCGGCAGGTGGATATCCGGGATCTTTGCGCCTCGGCGGAGGAGGCCGCCTTCCAGCACTGCGTATGGAACAGCATCTGCACCATCCGCGGCGCGGCCTTGGAGGATCTGACCCTCCGGGGCTACAGCTTTGACCTGGCGGTAAAATCCGTGGACCGGCAGGATGACGACCACCTCACCGTCACGGTGCTGGAGAACAATGTCCAGTACTTTACCGCCCTGGGGGACATCCCCTCGGAGCAGTGGGCGGTGAAGCATGTTTTCGACATTGAGCGCCTCATCGGAGACCGCTGGGTCATCGCCCACCATATCTCCGACGACAATCCCTACTACAACTTCGACTATGACCGGGAGAACGACAAGGATCGGAACCTGGACAAGCTCCGCTCCATACTCCGCCAGCGGCAGGAGAGCCGCCTGGAGACAGACCGGGAGAGCGAGCCCGCCTTCGACCATGCCTATGACCGCCAGGCGGCCCGGGAGTATATGATGACCTTTGCCGCTGCCCGCAGCAGCCGGTTCCTGGCCTTTGACGACTCCGGCGGCAACTGCATGAATTACGGCTCCCAGGTGCTTATGGCCGGGGGCATCCCCGCGGACAAAAGCGGCGCCAAGGAGCAGTGCTGGTACAATAACGGCGGCTACGATCTGGCGGTGAGCTTCATCAATGTGGGGGGCTTTTTGGACTATGCCGCCGCCAACACCGGCGCGGGGCTGGTGGCCCGGGTGGGCGCCGCCTACTACACCGGCCAGGTGGGGGACATCCTCACCATGGGCATCGACAATCCCCGGAGCCACACCACCGTGATCTGCGACACCGTCACCGATGCCGACGGCCAGGTCATCGACTTCCTTCTTTGCTCCAACACCGCCAACCTCCGGAACTTCCCGGCGGGGGCCTACTACTACACCAACCAGCAGGTCACCAAGATCTTCGGCTGGAACGACTGAGGAGGGGCGGCCATGGAATACCGCGTTTTGGCCCTGGGCGATGTCGCCAGCGAGTCGGGCCTGGCCCACCTGCGCCGGGTGCTGCCGGGCTTTAAGCGGGAACGGCGGGTGGACTTCACGGTGATCAACGGGGAGAATATCTCCGGCACGGGGCTCACCCCCCAGCAGGCGGAGGAGCTGTTCGCCGTGGGCGCCGATGTCATCACCCTGGGCAACCACGCCTTCGGCCGCCGGCAGATCGGCGATTATTTAGAGGAAAACCGCTGCATCCTGCGGCCCGCCAACCTGGGAAACCGCATCCCCGGCAGGGGATGGGGGGTCTATGACGGCGGCCGGGTCACCATCGGCGTGATGAATCTCATCGGCCGGTGCAGCCTGAACTGGAAGGCCGCCGACCCCTTCACCGCCGCCGACGCCATTCTGGAGAGGATGGAAAAGCCCACCTTTGTGCTGGTGGACTTTCATGCCGAGGCCACCAGCGAAAAGCTGGCCCTGGGCTACTATCTGGATGGCCGGGTCAGCGCCCTGTGGGGCACCCACACCCATGTACCCACCGCCGATGAGCGGGTTTATCCCAAGGGCACCGGCTACATCACGGACCTGGGCATGACCGGGGCCGTGGAGTCGGTGCTGGGGGTGGAGCCGGGGCAGTCGGTGGAGAGCTTCCTGGGGGGTATGCCCGGCCTCTACCGGGGGGCCCCGGGGCCCTGCAAGGCCCAGGGCTGCCTTTTCACCTTAGAGAGCGAAACGGGGCTGTGCACCGCCGTCGAGCGGGTGGATCTCCGCTGAAAAAAAGAACACAGGCGGCGCGCTGCACCGCTGCGAAATACCGTTAAAGGAGAATATATACCATGTCTGTTGAAAAAGTGCGCGAATACTTAAAAGCTTACGGCGTGGAGGATCGCATCCGCGAGTTCGATATCTCCAGCGCCACGGTGGAGCTGGCGGCTGTGGCCGTAGGCGTGGAGGGGGCCCGTATCGCCAAGACCCTGAGCTTCAAGGTGGGGGAGGAGCCCATCCTCATCGTGGCCGCCGGCGATGCCAAGGTGGACAACAGCAAGTATAAGCATTTCTTCGGCGCCAAGGCCAAGATGCTCACCCATGAGGAGGCGGTGGAGCGCACCGGCCATGCCGTGGGCGGCGTGTGCCCCTTCGCGCTGCCGGCGGATGTCAAGACCTATCTGGACGAGTCCCTGCGGCGTTTCGAGACCGTATTCCCCGCTGTGGGCAGCAGCGCCAGCGCCATCGAGCTCACCTGTGACGAGCTGCAGCACTGCTGCGGCGAGAACTTCGTGCAGTGGGTGGATGTGTGCAAGGGCTGGCGGCCGGAGGAGGAAGCGTAAAATGGTCCGGGTCCTTCACGCCGCCGACCTGCATCTGGACAGCGCCTTTGCCGGCCTCTCCCGGCAGCAGGCCGCGGAGCGGCGGGCCCTGAGCCGCCAGACGGTGGAGCGCCTGGTGGACTGGGCCAACGACCACGGCGCGGAGCTGATGCTCCTGGCCGGGGATCTGTTCGACAGCGCCGCCCTCTATGCCCAGACGGCGGAGGAGCTGGCCGGGGCCCTGGGCCGCTTTTCCGGAGCGGTGGTCATTGCCCCGGGCAACCACGACTGCTATACCCCTGCCGGTCCCTGGGGCACATGTGCCTGGCCGGAGAATGTACATATCTTCACCGGCGCGGCCCCGGGCTTTTTCGACCTTCCGGCATATGGCTGCCGGGTACATGGCGCGGCCTTTACCGCCCCCGAGGAGACCCGGGAGGGGGCCCTTCTGGAACTTTCCATATCCCCAGAGCTGATAAATATCGGCGTTTTCCACGGGGATGTGGGCGCCCGGGAGAGCAGCTACCGCCCCATCTCTCTGGGTGAGATACGCCAAAGCGGCTTGGATTATCTGGCCCTGGGCCATGTCCACGGCTGCAGCGGCCTGCAGCGGGCGGGGGCCACCGCCTGGGCCTATCCCGGGTGCCTGGAGGGCCGGGGCTTTGACGAAACCGGCGACAAGGGCTTTTTGTTCGGCACCGTGGACCGGGGCCGGGCGGAGATGGCCTTCGTGCCCTTCGCTCCCCGGCGCTATGAGGTGCTCTCGGCGGATGTGACGGATCAAGACCCCCTCACCGCCGTCACCGATGTGCTGCCCCTGGATACCCGGGGGGATATCTACCGGATCCTTCTCACCGGTGAGGCGGATCGGGCCCCGGATACGGACGCACTCTGCCGGGCTCTGCAGGAGCGGTTTTTTGCTCTGGAGATCCGGGATAAGACCACCCTGCGGCAGGACATTTGGGCCCGGCAGGACGATGATTCCCTCCGGGGCCTCTTTTTGCGGGAAATGCGCCGCCGCTATGAGGCCGCCGCTGACGAGGAAGCCCGGCAGCAGGTGGTGATGGCGGTGCGCTTCGGACTCAACGCTATGGATGATCGGGAGATGTGAGATGAAAAGAATCTTGATGATCGGCACCGGCGGCACCATCGCCAGCGAGATGTCCCCGTCGGGCCTGACCCCGGAGCTGAACCCCCGGCAGCTTTTGGAATTCATTCCCCGCATCGCGGAGCTGTGCCGGGTGGAGTGCATCCAGCTCTACAATCTGGACAGCACCAACCTCCGGCCGGAGAACTGGCTGGGGGTGGCCCGGTGCCTCCGGGAGAACTATGCGCGCTATGACGGCTTCGTCATCAGCCACGGCACCGATACCATGGCCTATACCGCCGCCGCTCTGAGCTATCTGGTCCAGGGGGCGGACAAGCCCATTGTCCTCACCGGGGCCCAGAAGCCCATCTGGTTCGACTCCACGGACTCCAAGCGCAACCTGACGGACGCCTTTCTCTATGCCTGCCGGGGCTGCGGCGGCGTGCAGATCGTTTTCAACGGCAAGGTGATCCTGGGCACCCGGGCCCGAAAGACCTGCTCTAAGAGCTTCCAGGCCTTCTCCAGTGTCAATTACCCCGATCTCGCCGTGGTGCAGGATGAGCACATCATGCAGTACATCCGCTGCCAGAGCGCCCCCCAGCCCCGATTCTGGGACACTCTCAACGCCAATGTGGGCCTTTTGAAGCTCATCCCCGGGGTGGAGGCCGATCTGGTGGCCTTCATGCTGGAGAAGTACGACGGGCTCATCATCGAGAGCTTCGGCGTGGGCGGCCTGCCGGAATACGGCGGGCTCTATGAGGCGGTGCGCCGGGCGATGGAGCGCGGCAAGCTCGTGGTGATGACCACCCAGGTGCCCAACGAGGGCAGCGACCTCACCGTGTACCATGTGGGGGGCCGCCTGAAGAGCACCCTGCACCTGCTGGAGGCCTATGACATGACCACCGAGGCCGCCGTGGCCAAGCTCATGTGGATCCTGGGTCGGACCCGGGACTTCGATGAGGCGGCGCGGCTTTTCTATACCCCCGTGGCCATGGACATCCTCTACAGCAACGAATAAGCGACTAAGACCCGAAGGGCGCGGCGAAGGCCGCGCCCTTTGTGTATAGTTTCCGCGCCGGCTCCCATACTAAGGAAAACGGTGAGGTGAGCGAGATGGAGACATTTACCGACCGCACCCGGCGCCTGGACAGCATGACGGGCGTGGGGCGCTGCTTTGATATGATCGGCCGGGAGCTGGTGATCGGGGGCCGCCGGGCCAAGCTCTGGGTGGTGAACGGCTATGCGGAAAACGCCCTCCTGGAGCGGCTCATCGCCGGGTGGCTGGCCATACCGCCGCAGGAGATGCCCGCCTCCGGGGAGAGCTTCCTCCGGCGGTATCTGTCCGCCGCAGACGCACAGACCGAGAGGGAGGAGGAGAAGGCCGCCCAGGCGGTGCTGGCGGGGAAGACCCTTCTGTGCCTGGACGGCTATGAGGAGCTGCTGCTCATCGACGCCAAGACCTTCCCCGTCCGGAGCATCGAGGAGCCGGACACCTCCCGGGTGCTTCGTGGCAGCCACGACGGGTTCGTGGAAAACCTCATGGAGAACGCGGCCCTGCTGCGGCGGCGCATCCGCACGGCGGCGCTGACCCTGGAGCGCTGCCGGGTAGGGGGCCGCAGCGGCTGCGATGTGGTGCTGGCCTATTTGGAGGGGAAGCCCCGGGCGGCGGACATAGAGAAGCTCCGCCAAAAGCTATCCGCCGTGGAGGCAAACTCCGTCTCCATGTCCCAGGAGTCCGTTGCCGAGAGCATCCTGCCCTCCCAGTGGTGGAACCCGTTTCCGCGTATTCGATATACCGAGCGGCCGGATGTGGCCACCGCCTGCCTCATGGAGGGCAGCATCCTCCTGCTGGTGGATAACTCCCCCTGTGTGATGCTCCTGCCCACCACGGTGTTCTCCTTTGCCGAGGAGATCAACGACTACTACTTCCCGCCCCTGGTGGGCACCTACCTCCAGGCGGTGCGGCTGGCGGTGCTGCTTTTGACGGTGTTCATCACGCCCCTTTGGTATGTATTGGTGAAGGATCCCGCCCATCTCCACGAGAATTTGCGCTTTCTCCTGGTGCAGGGGGAGAGCTATGTGCCCCTGATTTTGCAGCTGCTTTTGGTGGAGTTCATCATCGATGTACTGAAGCTGGCCTCCCTCAACACCCCCAATGTGCTCTCCAATTCCTTCAGCATGTTAGGGGCCCTGATCTTAGGGGACTTTGCCGTGCAGAGCCGCTGGCTGGTGCCGGAGGTGCTGGTCTACATGGCCTTTGTGGCGGTGGCGGACTATGCCCAGCACAGCTACGAGATGTCCTATGCCTGCAAGCTCCTGCGGATGGCGATGCTGCTTTTGGTCTGGCGGTGGGACTGGTGGGGCTTCGGCGCCGGGGTGCTGGGGGCGCTGGTGCTGCTCCTGACGGTGAAGCCCCTGGTGGGCCGGGGGTATCTCTACCCCCTTATCCCCTTTGACGGCAAGGTGCTCTGGCGGATCCTCCACCGCCAGCACATCAGCCGGGAGAACACCTGAAAGCCCTATCCCCCGGCGGCGGCCGGGGGATAGGGTCTGCTCATGCGCCCATGCGCAGCATGTTGTCAATGAAGATGCCGTAGCCCTGGGCGGGGTCGTCGATGAGCACATGGGTCACCGCGCCCACCAGGCGGCCCTCCTGCAGGATGGGGCTGCCGGACATCCCCTGGACGATGCCGCCGGTGCGCTCGAGGAGCGCCGGGTCGGTCACCCGCAGAAGCAGGTTTCGCAGGCCGCCATTGTGATACACCTTCGTGATCTCCACGGCGTATTCCTGCGGGGCGCTGCCCGCCACGGTGGTCAGGATGGAGGCGGGGCCGGTCTTTACCTCCTGGGGCGCGGCTATCGGCAGCGCCCGGGCGTTTTGGGGCAGGAGGTCCTTGTCCGCCAGGGTGCCGAAGATGCCGCCTGCGGTATTGGCGGTGAGGGTGCCCACATCCCGCTGCTGGGCGAAGTCCCCCCGGAGCTCACCGGGATCGCCGGGGTCGCTGCGCTTGACGGCCTTCACGGAGGTCTCCATGATGCTGCCGGCGGAGAGACTCATCAGCGCCGCGGTGTCCACATCGTTGATGCCGTGGCCCAGGGCGCCGTAGCGGCCGGTGGCGGGGTCATAGTAGGTCACGGTGCCGATGCCGGCCATGCTGTCCCGCACCCAGGCGCCGATGCGCCACACACCGTCCCGGTCGGCCCGGGGCGTTACGGTGATGCTGCACAGGCGGCTGCCCCGGCGCAGGGCCAGAGTGGCGGGGGCGGCGGCATTGCGCTGGAGGTAGGACTGCAAAAACTCCGTGGACCGGATCTTCTCATCGTTGATCTCCAGCAGCAGGTCCCCGGTCTTCAGGCGGCAGTCCTTTTCCGCCACATCCACCACCAGGGCTCCGTCGGCAAAGAGCTTGATGCCCACGGCGGTGCCCATGGGGATCAAGGTGCGCTCCTCCCGGGCGGCGGCAAGCTGCAGACAGGCAGAGAGGATGGCGGCCAGGGCGAGAAAAAAAGCGGCGGGGCGGCGTATGCCCCGCTTTCGGCGCGTTTCATACAATCAGATCACCCCGTATTCAAATTTGTCGTCGGCGACAAGGTTACTTTGTGTGAAACGGGCGAAAAAATGCCCGCTAATTTTTTGAAAAAATGAAAAAGCCCTTGCCGGCGGCAAGGGCTTTTTGTGATCGGTTTAGAAATCCTTCTGGAAGATCTTGAGAATATCGTCGATGGCGGAGTCGGTATCGGCGCTCTCCCCCTCGGCGGGCAGGGGCTCAAGCCCGTCTTTTTCACGCGCTTTGGCGGCGGCATAGGTGCCGTTGCCCTCGTCGAAGCCGGTGGCGATGACCGTCACCCGCAGCTCGTCCTCCAGGGTCTCATCGAAGGTGGCGCCGAAGATGGTCAGCGCATCGGGATGCACGGCCTGCTGCACCAGAGTAGCGGCCTGCTCCACCTCCTCCAGGCCGATGTCCGGAGAGCCGGTGATGTTGATGAGCACGCCCTTGGCCCCCACGATGGAGGTCTCCAGCAGGGGGGAGGAGATGGCCATCTTGGCGGCCTCCTCGGCCTTGTTCTTGCCGGCGGCCCGGCCCACGCCCATGTGGGCAAGGCCGGCGTCCTTCATAATGGCGGTGACATCGGCAAAGTCCAGGTTGATAAAGCCGGTATCACGGATCAGATCGGAGATGGACTGCACCGCCTGGCGCAGCACATCGTCGGCGATCTCAAAGGCGTTGGCGAAGGTGATCTTCTGATCGGTGGCGTATTTCAGGCGCTCATTGGGGATGATGACCAGACTGTCCACCTTTTCCCGGAGGTTCTCGATGCCCGTCTCGGCGGCCTGCATCCGGCGGCGGCCCTCAAAGCCGAAGGGCTTGGTGACCACGCCTACGGTGAGGATGCCCATCTCCCGGGCGATCTCCGCCACGATGGGGGCAGCCCCCGTGCCGGTGCCGCCGCCCATGCCGGCGGTGATGAACACCATGTCGGTGCCCTCCAGGGCCCGGGCCACCTGGTTGCGGCTCTCCTCGGCGGCCTTGCGGCCCACCTCGGGGTTGGAGCCGGCACCCTTGCCGCCGGTGAGCTGCTCGCCCAGCTGGATCTTATAGTTGGCGCTTGAGGCATTGAGCGCCTGCTTGTCCGTGTTTACGGCAACAAAATCAACGCCCTGCGTGCCGGATACGACCATGCGGTTGACCACATTGCTGCCGCCGCCGCCAACGCCCAGAACCTTGATGCTGACCACATTTTCGGTGCCCGTTTCAAGTCCGAATGCCATAGTGCTTCCTCCCGCCGATAAAATGTATCTGAAAGACAGTTATTATACTGCAAACTACTATATCTTGTATTGTATTACGGAATGGCGGCGAGGTCAAGCAATATCTGTCGTTTACGGAAAAAATTTGTGCAGCGGCGCGGCCGCTGCACGGGAAAAATGCTATTCAAAACGCGGCAGGGGCAGCGCCTCCGTGGGGGAGGCCGTACCCGCCGCCGGGTCCGTGGCGGTACCGGCTGCCGGGTCTGCGGTACCCGCCGCCGGGTCGGCTGTGCCGCCCGTCTCCGGCTTCGGCTTTGCGGCGGTTTTCGACCGGGGGATGAAGCTGGCCGTGCCCTCGGAGAGCATGTCGATGGTGCCGGTCTCGTTGTCCTCCAGCCGCTGCACCACCGCTAAAAGGTAATCCAGCTTATAGGCCCAGTCCCCCTCCCGGGGCAGCAGGACCTCGAAGCGGTCCAGGTACCGGAGGGTGATGGCATCGTGACCCTCCAGCTGCAGGGCCTGGGTGTCGCCGAGCATATCGCGCTCCTGGAGAAGGGGCAAGAGGGCGGTCATGGCCGCCATGGCCCCGGTGCTTTCCTCCGCGGCCCGGGCGGGATAGCCCACCTGGGGCTCCACAAGGGTGACGCCGGAGATGAGGGCGTATTTTTCGCTCTGGGCGGCGGGCTTTTGGTCCACGATCTTACCGCTGCCGGAGAGAAGCCAGAGCTGCCCGTCCTGCAAAATGCCCGCCGGGGCGGCGCACTCGCTGACGGCGATGACCAGGGTGTCGGGCAGGCGGCGGGAGATCTGCACCTCCTCCACATAGGGAAGCTTGCGGGTGATGCGTTCAGCTGCGTCAAACTTGTTCATGAGATAGAGGTTGTCGCCGGTCTTCACGCCGGAGGCGTCGATGATCTCCTCCCGGGAATAGACGGCGTTGCCCGTCACCAGGATCTCCTGGGTCTTGAAAAACAGCACCATGGCCACGGCGATGGCGGTGCAGACCACAACGAAGCACAGCATCCTGTAGAGTGCGGACAAGCTGCCGGTCTTGCGTCTTTTTTTGTAGTGTCTGCTCTTCTGCGTCATGATCCGGTGTTTTCCTCCATAGGGTGAATGTAGGCGCCCAGAGCCGTAAGGTCTCCTGCCAGGTCCTGATAGCCCCGGGCGATATGGTGGATGCTCTCGATGCGGCTTTCCCCCTGGGCCTGCAGGACCGCGATGACAAGGGCCGCCCCGCCCCGCAGGTCGGTGCAGCGCACGGCGGCACCCCGCAGGGGCCGGCCGCCCCAGACCACGGCAATGCGGCCCTCCGTGCGGATATCCGCCCCCATGCGCAGGAGCTCCGGCACATGGCGGAAGCGGCTTTCAAAGATGTTCTCCACGAAGACCGTGGTGCCCCGGCTGTGGAGCATGGCCGCCATCAAAACCGCCTGGGCGTCGGTGGGGAAGCCCGGATAGGGGGAGGTGCGCACATTGGGTATGGCCTGCAGCTCCCCGGGGGCGGAGAGGGTGACGGACTCCTCCCCGCAGCGGATGGCACAGCCCGCCTGGCGCAGGGCATCGGTGACGGTGATAAGGTGGCGGTGCTCCACCCCGTGGAGGGTGATCTCCCCGCCGGTGGCCGCCGCGGCACAGAGGTATGTAGCCGCGGCGATGCGGTCGCCGATGCAGCGGTGCTCACAGCCGTGCAGGGGGCCTGCGCCCTCCACGGTGACGGTGGACGAGCCCGCGCCGTAGACCCTGGCTCCCATTTTTACCAAAAAGTCCTGGAGATCCCGGATCTCCGGCTCCCGGGCCGCGTTGGTGATGACGGTGGTGCCCCGGGCGCCGCAGGCGCAGAGAATGGCGTTCTCCGTGGCCCCCACGCTGGGGAACGACAGCACGATCTCGCCGCCGTGCAGCTGCCGGGCCCGGCAGCGCAGCTCGCCGCCCTGCTCGTCGATCTCCGCCCCCAGTGCCCGCAGGGCGCTCAGGTGCAGGTCGATGGGCCGGGGGCCTAACTCGCAGCCGCCGGGGTAGCTCAGGGCCGCCCGGCCGCAGCGGGCCAGAATGGCCCCCAAGAAGATCACCGAGGAGCGCATGGCGCGCATCATGTCCTCGGGGATGTCGAAGCCCTCCGCGGCGGCGGTGTCGATGACAAGGTCTCCGCCGTCCCAGATCACGGAGGCGCCCAGGTGCCGCAGGATGGCGGCGGCGTTCTCCACATCGCTGAGCCGGGGACAGCGGCGGATGCGGCAGCTCTCGCCGCTCAGGAGGGTGGCGGCCAAAATGGGCAGCACGCTGTTCTTGGCGCTCTGCACCGTCAGCTCACCCCGCAGGGGCGCAGCGCCCCGTACAGAAAGATATCGCATAGGGAAACCCGCCTTTCGATGGTGATAGGCCATCCTATGGCGGGGCGGCGGCAGAGGTTACCGCACCAGCCCCATCACGGTATCGTAGATACGCTCCGTTGCGTCCAAAATGCCCAGGGAGGCCATGGCCTTGGCCATGGCGGCCCGGCGGCTCTCATCCTCCAGGATATCCCGTGCCGTTTGAAAGAGCTTCTCCCCGGAGGACTCCTGCTCGGTGAGCACCACGGCACCGCCGTGCTTTTCCAGCACCCGGGCGTTCTTCTCCTGGTGGTTGGCGGTCACATAGGGGCTCGGCACGATGATGGCGGGCATTCCCAGGGCGGTGAGCTCGCTGATGGTGGAGGCGCCGGCCCGGCAGATCACAAGGTCCGCCGCCCGCATCACCACAGCCATGTCGTAGATATACTGCCGCACATCCAGGCAGGGGTGGGTGAGGCCCTCCTGCCGGATGGCCGTTTCCATCTCCTCCCAGCTGCCCTTGCCGCAGGCGTGGATGTGGCGGAAGGGGTAATTTGCCTGCTTTTCGGCCCGGAGAAAGTCCAGCATCTGCCGGTTCATGCCCCCGGCCCCTAAGCTGCCCCAGAAGGACACGATCAGTGGCTTATCGCCGCCCAGGCCCAGCTTTTCCCGGGCCTGGGCCGGGGTGAGGTCAAAGAAGTCCCCCCGGACCGGGGTGCCAGTGACCACGATCTTCTCCGGATGCTTGTAGTGGGCCCGGCACTCCTCGAAGCCCACCATGATGCGCCCGGCGCTTTTCTCCAGGAGCTTGGTGGTGAGGCCCGGGACCATGTTGGACTCGTGCACGGCGGTGGGGATCCCCGCCTTGGCGGCGGCATGGACCATAGGGTAGCTGGCGTACCCTCCGGTGCCCACCACCAGATCCGGGCGAAAGTCCCGGAGGATGCGCCGGGCCGCCCTCTGGGAGGTGGCCATGGTGTGCAGGGTGTGGAGGTTGTGGCGCAGCTCCTTCACGGAGCGGTGGAAGTTGGAGATCTCCACCCCGGCGAAGGGGTAGCCGGCCTTCTCCACCAGGCCCTTTTCCATGCCCGACGGGGTGCCCACAAAGAGGAGGCGCGCGGTGGGATCCTTTTTTTTCATATAGCCCGCCAGAGCCAGGGCGGGGTTCACATGTCCGGCGGTGCCGCCGCAGGTAAAAATCACATTCATAGGGTCTATCCTTCCCGCGGCGCGGGTATCTGCCGCGATACGCTCAATACAATGCCCATTTCCACCAGCTGCAGGGCCAGAGCCGTGCCGCCGTAGCTGAAGAAGGGCAGGGAGATGCCGGTGGCGGGCACCAGGCCCGTGACCACCGCGATGTTCAAAAAGGTCTGCAGGCCCAGGTGGGTCATCACGCCCACGGCCAAAAGGGCGCCGAAGCGGTCCCGGGCGTGGAGGGCGATCCAAAAGCCCCGGATGATGAGCAGCGAGAAGATCAGCATGATGACGCAGGCCCCGATGAGGCCCAGCTCCTCGCAGGTCACGGCGAAGATGAAGTCGTTGTGCTCCTCCGGGAGATAGAGGAATTTCTGCCGGCTCTTGCCCAGGCCCACGCCCAAAAGGCCGCCGGAGCCGATGGCGATCAAGCTCTGGGCCATCTGGTAGCCGTCGTGAAGGGGGTCGAGCCAGGGGTTATGCCACATTTCGATGCGGCCGGCGCCGTAGGAGATGATGCCGGCCTCCACCGCCTTTACATAGCCCACTGCCGCCACCGTCGCGCCGCCGGCCCCCAGCCCCACCAGGCGGGCGTCAATGCCGCCCACCGCCAGCATCACAAAGCCGGTGCCCAGGATGAGGATGGTGCCGGACAGGTGCGGCTCGAGCATCATCAGAACGGACATGACGGCCAGAACGATGCCGTAGGGCAGCACGCCCTGGCGGAAGTCCAGCATCCGCCCCTTTTTCTTGGAGATGGTGTCGGCAAAGTAGAGGATGACCGCCAATTTGGCGATCTCCGAGGGCTGGAAGGTGAAAACGCCCTGCTTGCCCAGCCAGCGGGTGGCCCGGTTCACCGTGATGCCCACACCGGGGATGATGACCAGGATCAGAAGAAAAATGGAGAACACCAGCAGGGGCAGGGCCGCGCCCCGGAAGCGCTGGTAGTTCACATTGGCCAAAAAGAACATGGCGCCCAGGCCCAGGGCGGCAAAGACCGCCTGCCGCTTGAAGTAGAAGGCGGGGTTGGCGCCGCCGGTCTCATAGTAGGCGCTGGGGAAGCTGGCGGAAAAGAGCATCACCAGGCCGATGACCGTCAGCAGCAGCACCAGCAGCAGAAAGGGGACATCCATGCCGCCCCGATGGGCGGCGGCGCTTTTGCGCTCCACGGCCTGGCGGCGCTGCCGCTCCCGCCAGGGGATATAGGTGCTTTGCTTTGCCATGGAGCCACTCCTTTCTTCTCAGGGTACCGGCGGGGTTTATACGCCGCAGCGGTGCCGGATGCCGAAGTAGGCCAGCACGCAGAACACGGCGGACACGGCGGTGAACACCGCCACGATTTTGGTTTCCTTCCAGCCGCACATCTCAAAGTGGTGGTGCAGGGGGGCCATCTTGAAGATGCGCTTGCCGTGGGTGGCCTTGAAGTAGGCCACCTGGATGATGTCGCTCAGGGTCTCGCAGATGTACACGATGCCCACGAGGACGAGGATCAGGGGCATGTCGCAGGCGAAGGCCATGGCCGCCACGGCGCCGCCCAGGAAAAGGGAGCCCGTGTCGCCCATGAACACCTTGGCAGGGTAGTGGTTATAGAGCAAAAAGCCCGCCAGACCGCCCACCAGGGCCATGGCGAAGACCCCCACGCCCCGGCTGCCGCAGAGGCCCATGAGCCCCGCCGTCACGGCGAAGAAGATGCCCACCGGCAGGGTCACGGAGGTGGAGAGGCCGTCCAGCCCGTCGGTGATGTTCACAGCGTTGACGGTGCCCACGATGATGAAGGCCGCCAGCACCAGATACACGATCCAGGGCAGGACGATGTGGGTGTTGAAAAAGGGTACATAGAGGTTGGGGGAGAGCATCCCCTCATAGCGCATCAGGCACAAAAAGGCCACTGCCGCCGCCAGCTGCAGAATGAACTTCTGGGGGGCGGTGAGGCCGGTGTTGCGGTGGTGTACCACCTTCTGATAGTCGTCGATGAAGCCGATGAGCCCGAAGACCATGGCGAATACGAAGATGTAGAGGTGGCTGAAATCCCCCGCGAGCATGCTGCTCCAGCCGCAGAGCACGATGGCCGCGGCGATGCCCGCGATGAACATGATGCCGCCCATGGTGGGGGTGCCCTGCTTGGACATGTGCCAGCTGGGGCCGATCTCCTTGATGGACTGGCCCGCCTTCAGCGCCCGCAGGGCGGGGATGAGAAAATGACCCACAACGGCGGTGATGAGAAAGCTGACGGGCAGCGCCAGTACCATGATAATATCCATAGCTGTTTTGCTCCTTGTATTTCCCCCGAGGGGGTGATGTCATTCGTGTTTCAGATGCTCCGCCACAATGATCCGCTCGTCCATGGGATAGTGCTTGTGGTCGATCTCCTGATAGTCCTCATGCCCCTTGCCCGCGAGGATGATGACATCCCCCGGCTGGGCGTGGTCCATGGCGTAGTGGATGGCCTTTACACGGTCGGGCTCCACGGTGTAGGGGGTGGAAAACTCCTTTACACCCGGGAGGATCTCGTTGATGATGGCCATGGGGTCTTCCGTGCGGGGGTTATCGGAGGTGACGATGACAAAGTCCGCCAGCTCCGCGGCGATGCGGCCCATGACGGGGCGCTTGGTGCGGTCGCGGTCGCCGCCGCAGCCGAAGAGCACCACCGTGCGGCCCTTGGCGAAGCCCTTTACGGACTCCAGCACATTCTTCAGGGCGTCGGGCTTGTGGGAGTAGTCGTTGAGGATGGTGTAGCTCTTGCCGGGGGTGGGGATGATCTCCATGCGGCCCTTGACGCCGTGATCCCGGGAGAGGGCGTCGGCGCAGTCCGGGAGGGAGACCCCTAAGTTATAGCAGCAGGCCATGGCGTCCAGAGCGTTGTACACGGTGAACATCGCCGGGATGCCCACGGTGACGGCGGCCCAGTCGGTGTCCGCCTGGGCGGTGAACTGCACGCTGCCGGGGCGGAGGGACACATCCTTGGCGGTGAGATCGCACTCGCTGTGTACGCCGTAGGTAAAGCGGCGGCACCGGGAGCGGGCCATGAGCCGGTCGTACCAGGGGTCGTCCCGGTTCACCACGGCGATGTCGCAGCGGTCAAAGAGGATGCTCTTGGCATCGCAGTACGCCTCCATGGTGTGGTGGAAGTCCAGGTGATCCTGGGAGAGGTTGGTGAAAACACCCACGGCAAAGGGAATGCCGTACACCCGATCCAGCACCAGGGCGTGGGAGGAGACCTCCATCACCACATGGGTGCATCCGGCGTCGGACATCTCCCGGAAGAGCTTCTGGAGCTCAAAGGATTCCGGCGTGGTGCGCTCGGTGGGCAGGACCGTGTCGCCGATCATGTTCTGGATGGTGCCGATGAGCCCCACCTTGGCGCCGGCCTTCTGCCGCAGGATGCTGCGGATGAGGTAGGTGGAGGTGGTCTTGCCGCTGGTGCCGGTGACGCCGATCATGGTCATCTCCCGGGCGGGGTGGTCGAACCAGTTGGCGCCGATGATGGCCAGGGCCCGGCGGGAATTGTCCGTCACCACGCAGGGCACCCCCTCCACGGGGCGCTCGCACACGGCGCACACGGCGCCCTTTTCCATGGCCATGGGGATGAACCTGTGGCCGTCCGCCGCCTCGCCGGCAATGGCCACAAAGAGGTCGCCGGGGGCAGTGGTGCGGGAGTCATAGCTCACGCCGGTGATCTCCCGGTCCATATCGGCGGAGGCGGAGAGGATGGGCATATCTTTCAGCAAATCTTTGAGTTTCATGGATGGACTCCTTTTCGTACAAAATGGTGGCAGTATCCATAGTATACCGAAGGACGGCGGAAAATAGTATGATGTTTCGTGGGGAAAGCTGTGCGAAAACTGCGGCCTTAGTCCCGGACGGAGGTATCCCCCAGCTGCACGGTGATCACGGTGCCCGGGGCCACCTTGCTGCCCGCCTCCTCGGACTGGCTCAGCACCCGGATGGTGCCCGAGTCGCTGGAGGTGGTGCCGCTGAAGCGGATGAGAAGGCCGTTGTTGGTGCATACGGTGTTGGCCTCGCTGGGAGAGCGGCCCAGCAGATCCGGCACGGTGCAGAGATCCTCGGCCTTCTCCTGGCCGCAGTAGAGGATCACCGCGGACTTGCCGGGGATAAGGGCGCCGCCCACGGGGGTCTGGTCGCTGACGGTGGTCTCGTCGCCCACCACCTTGCAGGTGAAGCCCCGCTCCTTCAGCCGGGCCTTGGCCTCCTCCACGGTCATGCCGATGACATTGGGGACGGTGGCGTCCATGCCCAGGAGCTCGTCGGCGCTGTAGGTAGGCTCGATGCCCAGGTAGGGCAGCACATCCGCCATCACCCGGCTGGCGGTGGGGGCCACCATGTTGCCGCCGGAGACATATACGCCGGTCTTGCGGCTGGGGGTGTCCATGGTGATGAGCATGATGATCTGGGGGTCATCCGCCGGGGCGAAGCAAAGGAAGGACACCACCACATCGCCGGTCTTGCCCTTATCGGCAGTACCGGTCTTGCCGCCGATGCGGTAGCCGGAGACCTGGCCGTTTTTGCCGGTGCCGTCGGAAACGACATATTCCAAGCACTCCCGCACGGTGGCGGAGGTCTCCTCGGAGATCACCTGCCGCACGGGGGTGGCGTCGTGCTGCCATACCGTGCTGCCGCTGCCGTCGGTGACCCGGGAGACCAGGTAGGGCGTGTAGAGATACCCGCCGTTGATGCAGGCGGCCTGGGCGGAGATGAGCCCGATGGGGGTCACGGTGAAGTTCTGGCCGAAGGCGTAGCAGGCCAGATCCAGCTGCGTAAAGTCACTCTGGGCGGCAAACACGCCCACCGCCTCGCCGCCTAAGTCGATGCCGGTGGTGTTCATCAGCCCAAAGGACCGCAGGTACTTATAGTAGGTCTCGGTGCCCAGCTTCAGGCCGTAGGTCACAAAGGCGGGGTTGCAGGAGTGCCCCACCGTCTGGATGAGGGTCTGCTGGCCGTGGCCGGCGGCGTTGGAGCAGTGGATGGTGGCGTCGGATACCCCGATGTAGCCGGAGCAGAACACGGTGGTGTTCTTGTCCACCACGCCCTCCTCCAGGGCGGCGGCCAGGGTGAGGATCTTGAAGGTGGAGCCGGGCTCATAGGTGTCGTTGAGGCACTTGTTGCGCCACTGGGTCAGCTGGGCGTCCGCCAGGGTGAAACTGTCTTCCCCCGCGGCGGCCTCGTCGCCGCCCTTGCTGTTGATGCGGGAGAGCAGGGTCTTGTCGGTGACGGTGGAGAAGTCGTTGAGGTCGTAGTTGGGATAGCTGGCCATGGCCAGCACGGCGCCGTCCTTGGCGTTCATGATGATGCCGGTGGCGCCGTTGGCCGGGGAGAACTTCTCGCACATCTCCTGGATGCCCTTTTCCAGGTAGTACTGAACGGTGGTGTCGATGGTCAGCACCAGACTGTCGCCGTTTTTGGCGTCAAAGTACTGCTCATATTCATAGGGCATATCGTTGCCGGCGTTGTCCTTGGCAGTGATGACAAGGCCCGTCTGGCCCTCCAGCTCCTCCTCATAGCGGGCCTCCAGGCCGTAGAGACCGGTGTTCTCGTCCCCCACAAAGCCGATGACCTGGGCGCACAGGGAGCCGTAGGGATAGTAGCGCTTGGCGTCGGTGACCAGGTACACGCCCACCACCTTGTTTTCATTGATGTAGGCCCGGACCTGGTCAGAGAGCTCCTTGTCCGCCCGGAGCTTGATGATCTCATACTGGGAGCTGAGCTTCTCCATGCGCTTGAGGATGTTGGCGGGCTCCAGATCCAGAATGGATCCCAGGGCCTCCGCCAGGGAGGTCTTGGTCCAGGTGTAGTTCTTCTTGGGGTCGTTGAGGGCCTCGTTGATCTCCTTGGGGCTGAGGAAAATGGTCTCCGCCGTGGCGGAGATGGCCATGATGTTGTCGTTCTGGTCGTAGATGGTGCCCCGGTTGGCGGTGACGGTGACATTCCGTGTCTGCTGATCCACCGCCTTGCTCTGGAGCTCCGTGTGCCGGGTGATCTGCAGGGAGTAGAGCTTCCAGATCAGCGGCAGGAAGGCAAGGACGCCCAAAATGAGCATCAAAACCGTGGTGCGCTGCTGGATCACGCGGTTGGCGCGGCGCACATTTTCTTCTTTTCGCCGGGGTGTATTGTTTCGAGCTGCCACGATTTTTCCTCCTGCGGCCCCGGGGCGGGGCCCGCCACGGTCATTTCTAAAATCCAAGCAAGGAGCAAGAAGTTCCCTTCTTACTCCTTACGCTGCTGTCTTTCTATGTTACTATACGGCCCCATCACCGGAAGTATTCCCACAGCCGGTGGGCCGCGCCGGTGAGGGAGGCGGTGATGCCGCGGGCCACAGAATCGGCGCCGGCGTAGACCACGGCGGTATCCTCACCGCCCAGGTCGATATACTCCACCTGTCCGGAGGTGGGCTTGGACATGCCGTTGGCCTCCGCCACGGCCTTGATGGTGGCCAGGTCGAAGGTGCGCTCGTAGTCCGTGGTCAGGGAGACATTCTCGTCGGTGAGCCGGGCAATGTCGCTCTTGAGGTCGGAGACCTGGCCGGACACGGCGGTGAGCCGCACATAGCCCAGCATCAGCACCCCCACCATCGCCAGCAGCAGCGCGATGCTGCCCAGGGTGAGGGCGGAGGGACGGGTGCGCACGGCGGTATGGGTCCTCTGCCGGGGCAGGGGCTGGGGAGCGGTCTCGCGGCGCTGGGGCATAATGCCGGCGTCCTCCAGCTGGCGCTGGCGGGCCAGAGCATCCAGATCATAGGCAAGAGAGCCGTAGGTGGCGGCGCTGCTTTGATATTTTCTGCTCTCCACGATGCTGTCTCCTTTACTTTCAGAATCAGAGCTTCTCCGCCACCCGGAGCTTGGCGCTGCGGGCCCGGGGATTATAGGTGAGCTCGGCGGGGCCCGCCGCGATGGGCTTGCGGGACACGAGCTTCATTTTCGGCTGCTTGCCGCATACGCACACCGGAAAGCTGGGCGGGCAGGTACAGCCGGTGCACAGCTCCTGCAGGGTCTTTTTAACGATGCGGTCCTCCAGGGAGTGGAAGGAGATCACCGCCAGGCGGCCGCCGGGCCGCAGGTGCTCGCAGGCGCCCTCCAGCATGGGGGGCAGGGCGTCCAGCTCGCCGTTGACGGCGATGCGGATGGCCTGGAAGCTGCGCTTGGCCGGATGCTGCTTTTCCCGCAGGGCCGCCCCGGGCATGGCGCTGCGGATGAGCTCCGCCAGCTCCAGAGTGGTCTCGATGGGGGCCTGCTCCCGCTGCTGCACGATGCGCCGGGCGATGGCGGGGGCGTAGCGCTCCTCGCCGTAGTCGAACAAAATCCGCCGCAGCTCCTCATAGGGCCAGGTGTTCACCACCTCCCGGGCGGTGAGGGCCGCCGAGCGGTCCATGCGCATGTCCAGGGGGGCGTCGTGCATGTAGCTGAAGCCCCGCTCCGGCTCATCCAGCTGAGGGGAGGACACCCCCAGGTCAAATAAAAGTCCGTCCACGCCGGGGAGGCCCAATTCATCGAGAATATCCCCCAGGCGCTGAAAGTTGCTGTGTACCAGGGTCACCCGGTCCAGATAGTCCGCCAGGCGTACCCGGGCGGCCTCGATGGCGCTCTCGTCCCGGTCGATGGCGATGAGCCGGCCGGTACGAAGGCGCCTGCAGATCTCCAGAGAGTGGCCGGCCCGGCCCAGAGTGCCGTCCACATACACGCCGTCGGGGCGGATGTTGAGAGCCGCTAAGCACTCCTCCAGCAGCACCGGCTTGTGGCCGAAGGCCATGTCCTCCCGGGCGTTTTGATCAAAACCCATTTTACAGCCCCATCTCTTCCATGGCTTTTTCCAGGGACCCGTCGGCAAAGGCGGCGGTCTCCAGCTGGGCCCAGCGCTGGGCGTTCCAGATCTCGGCCCGGTCGAAGCTGCCGATGATCACCACTTCCTTCTGCAGCCCGGCATACTCCCGGAGCTTGGCGGGCAGCAGGATGCGGCCCTGGGCGTCGGGCTCGCAGTCGCAGGCGTAGGCAAAAAGCCCCCGCAGGCGCTTGATCTCGTTATAGGGCAGGGCCTTGAGCTTGTCCATGAAGGCCGCCCAGCTCTCATCGGAATACACGCTCAGGCAGTGATCCTGCCCCACGGTGACATGAAATACGCTCCCCAGCTCCTCCCGGAGTCTGGCGGGGATGAAAAGGCGCCCCTTGGCGTCAATATTATGGGCATACTGACCGGTCATGGCGGCGCCTCCTCTCTGAAAGAAATCGTGGGATTTTACCCCACAAGCATGGGTGAACTAACCACAATCCACCACTACACCGTCAGTATACATAAAACCGAAAAAAATTGCAAGAATAAAAACCGCCGCCGTCATCCGAGAAATTCCAGTGTTTTCCGGACAAAAGGGGGAATAAAAAAACGCCCGTTTTATTGAAAAAAGCAAAAAAAGCGCCCGCCACTATATCTTGTGGCGAGCGCCGGGATTCGACACTATATACAGAAATAAAAATGTTTCTTATGCAAAACAGAGAAAAATGGGCCGGGAAAATGTTGAGTTTGCACAATGATATAAAAACCGCCGGAGGGGGACCTCCGGCGGTTGGGACAGATGTGCTCAGTGGGGATCGCTGCCGTTCAGGGCCTGCTTTTGCTCCTGCATCTTCTCCTGGGAGGCGGTGCGGAAGCGGATGCGGGAATCCTGCACCTCGCTGAGGGCGGACTGGATGGCCTCCTCGGTGCGGCGCAGGGCGTCCTCGGTGTAGGAGTTGGCCACCTTGTAAAGCTCCCGGCTGCGCTCCTCGGCCCGGTGGATGATCTCGCTGCTCTTCATCCGGGCGGCCTGGGTGATCTGGCTCTCGGAGACGATGCTCTTGGCCTCCTGCTGGGCGCTTTCGATGATCTTGCGGGCCTCATTCTTGGCGCCCTCCACGAATTCCGTGCGGGCGGCCAGCAGCTCCTTGGCCTTTTTCAGCTCCAGAGGCATCTTGCCGCGGATCTCATCGAGAATATCCAGAGCTTCATCCCGGTTGATGGCGCATTTTTCGGCGTTGAAGGCAACACCCTTTGCCTCGTCGATCATGCCATAGAGCATATCCAACAGGCGCTGTACATCTTTTTCTTCCATGGTAAGTACCTCCTTATCGTTTTGTGATCTCCGCTGCCACGGGGGCAGGGACATATTTTTCCAGGGGCCGGCCGTAGCGGATCATCTCCCGCACCATGGTGGAGCTGAAATGCTCGAAGGAGGCGCTGGCGGGGAGCAGGACCGTCTCCAGGCCCGGCAGGATCTCGCCGTTGATGCGGGCCATCTGCATCTCCTGGTCGAAGTCCGTCATGTTCCGGACGCCCTTGACGATGACATGGGCGCCCTTCTCCCGGGCGTAGTCCGCCAAAAGGCCGCTCCAGCTTTCCACGGTGACATTGGGCAGGTGGGCGGTGCTGCGGCGGATGAGCTCCATACGGGTCTCCTCGGAGAACATGTGGTTGGTTTTGTCGCAGTTCACCATCACGCATACATAGAGGGTGTCGAAGCACTGGGCGGCCCGGGTGATAATATCCATATGGCCCAGGGTGATGGGGTCAAAGCTGCCGGGGCAGATAGCAACGCTCATGGGTCAGTCCTCGTTTCCGCTGCGATGGTACACCGTCAGCTTGATTTTTCCGTAGCGGTATTCCCGATAGAGGGAGTAGGGGGCCGCCGCCGGGGGCAGCTGGGTGTCCGCGGCAGATTCCGCCACAATTATACCATGCGCACGGCAAATGTCAAATGCCATAATGTCTGCCAAGGCGCGCTCCAGAAGGCCGGAGCCATAGGGCGGGTCGAGAAACACGATGTCGAATTTCTCCCCGCTCCTGAGGTAGGCCATGGCGTCCCCCTGGCGGACGGCGGCATGCTCGGTAAGGCCGCACACCGCCAAATTCTCCCGGATGAGCTGCACGGCGTCCCGCCGCTGGTCGCAGAACACGCAGGAGGCGGCCCCCCGGCTCAGGGCCTCGATGCCCAGCTGCCCGGTGCCGGCGAAAAGATCCAGCACCCGGCGGCCCTCGATGTCGAATTGAATGATGGAGAAGATGCTCTCCTTCACCTTGCCGGTGGTGGGGCGGGTCTCCATGCCCTGCAATTCCTTTAATACTCTGCCTCTGGCAGAGCCGGTGATAACTCTCATTGGCGCTTACCCCCTGGGATCGAAGCCCTCGAAGATCACAAGGGCGCCGCCTGTCTCGGCGGCCTCCATGTCCTCCCGGGAGCGGATGGTCCAGCTGAATTCCTTGGCCCCGTAGAGCCCGCGGCAAAGCCGCAGAGACAAGCTCCTTCTATCCTCGAAGCGATAGGCGATAAAGTCGGGCCGGGTCCGGGCGTTGAGAAGAAGGTTGCTCAGCGCCCAGCGCACTGCGCCGGGGAGATGCCGGGCATCTCCGTGGCGGCGGAAGTTTTCCGATAGCTGCCCGCGCACCACATCGGGCCGGTTGGCCCAAAGCCAGCTGAGGCACCGGGGGTCGAAGGACTCGATGCAGTAGGTGACATGGTGCTTGTCCAGTACCTTGCAGGCGGCGGCGGCCAGGGCCTCGGCGTTGCCGCGCTCTGGCTTCAGCTCAATGATCACCGGGGCCTTCCCGGCGAACACCGCCAGCACCTCCTCCAGCAGGGGGATGGGGTACTCCGTACCCTCCAGCTTATAGCTCTTGAGCTCCGGGAGGGTCAGGTCCTCCACCTGCACATCCGCACCGGCGGTGCGCAGCAGGGAGGAATCGTGGATCACGGCCAGGTGGCCGTCCTTCATCAGGTGTACATCCAGCTCCGCGCCGAAGCCGTGCTGCACCGCCCGGCGGAAGGCGGGCAGGGAGTTTTCCGGGATCCGGGGCTTATCGTGGAAGCCCCGGTGGGCATAGCGCCACTTGCTGAAGCGCTCCCAGTCCTTGCGGCGGCGGCAGCGCAGGCACAGCACATACAGCAGGGCCAGCAGCACCAAAAGTCCTAAAAGAATGTAAAGAATCATCATGATCAATCTGCCTCCAGATCCTCCAGCACCTCGATGCCGGTTTTTGCTTGGGGTTTGCTGTCGCCATGGCGCACAAACCACATGGTCACAAACGCCAGACCCGCGAATACGGCGGCGTAGGGAAAGAGAATATGCATCCCGAAGCGATCCATCAAAAAGCCCGAGAGCATGGGTGTGGCCACCTGGGCGGCCATGGACGCGGTATAGTAGTAGCCGGTATACCTGCCCACATTGCCCCCGCCGGCCAGCTCCACCACCATGGGGAAGGAGTTGACATTGATGGTGGCCCAGCCGATGCCTGCCAGGGCGAACATGGCGTTCATCAGCCCTGAGGGGCTCTCGGCATTCAGGAAGGCCGCCACGGTGAAGGAGGCGGTGAGCATCACCACTCCGGCCAGGATGGTCCTTTTCCGGCCCACCCTGGAGGCGATAAAGCCCACCGGGAGATAGGCGGCAATGGCGGCGGCCTGGGCAATGATCAGCGTGAGGTTATAGTCCTTGTGGAGGATGTTGCTGGCATACACGCTGTACTTGGAGGTGACGGCGTTATACCCGAAGAACCATAAAACGATGGAGGCCAGGATAAAGACCAGGGACTTGAGCTCCCCGGCGGTGAGCTTCCGCTCCGGCTGGGAGGGATCCTGTGCGGCCTCCTCCGGGCAGCCCTCTGCGGACTGCTGCTGCATCTCCTCTACCCACTGGGGCTCGTGCACCGTGAGCATGAAGATCACCAGGGCGCTGAGCATGATGGCGGCGATGACGCCGAAATAGCCCAGGTAGGGCATCAGGGAATTCTGCAGACTGCTGGTGGCGAACACCATCCCCAGGGCCAGCACCAAAATGCCGCCGGCGCTGCCCATGAGGTTGATGACGGCGTTGGCCTTAGAGCGCAGGGGCTTGGGGGTCACATCCGGCATCAGGGCCACGGCGGGGCTGCGGAAGGTGGCCATGGCCAAGAGCAGCACCAGCAAAAGCGCCACAAAGAGGATGAGGGTGGTCTGGTGGGCGGCGGTGACATCCCCGGCGCAGGCCTGCCGGGCGGGCACCACAAAGTTGGTGTATTCCGGGTTGGTGACGGTTTTTCCGGCGCTGTCGGTGATCTGGGAGCGGATGGCGATAAACTCCTCCTCCGTAAAGGCCGCCCGGAGGGTGAAGTGCTGGCCGCCGGGGGTCAGAAGCTCCCGGTCCGCCTGGCGCTCATAGATGGTGTGGAGGGCGGCGGGATCATCGATGGCGGAAAAGTCCCGGAGATTCCGGAGCTGGGCCCGGTCCACGAAGCTGAGAGCCATCAGGGCCACGGCGGCCACCAGGGTGCCGATGACGATGAAGGGGGTGCGCCGCCCCCGGGGGGAACGGCAGCGGTCGGAGATGGCGCCGAACAGGGGCAGCATGAACAGGGCCAGCACATTGTCCAGGGCCATGATCACGCCGCTCCAGCCCTGGGACATGCCGAACTTGTTGGTCAAAATCAGGGGGATGGTGTTGTCATAGGCCTGCCAGAAGGCACAGATGAGGAAAAAGGCAAAGCCCACTAAAATCGTTTTCCTGTAGCTGAGTTTCATGGAGTCACTCCTTCATATCCCGCAGCAGCGCCGCGATGTTGTCATAGGTCCAGGTGGGCCGGATGCCGTACCTTTCCGTGTCCGCCGCGGTGCCCTCCCCGGAGAGCACAAACACGCTGTCGATGCCGGCGTTGACGGCGCAGGCGATGTCGGTATAGACGCGGTCCCCGATGAGCACGGCCTCCTCCGGGGCAAGGCCGGTCTTCTCCAGGGCCAGGCGCACCATCTCCGGCTGCGGCTTTCCCAGATAGCGGGGCTGGCGGCCTGTGGCGATGCTCAGCATCTGGCACATGGAGCCGCAGTCCGGCAGGGGGCCCTCCTCTGTGGGGCACACCCAGTCAGGATTGGTGGCCAGCCACGGCAGCCCCCGGCGCAGGAGGAGGCAGGTATCCCGGAGCTTTTGATAGGTGAGCTCCGTATCGTAGCCGCAGAGCACAAGGCCGATGTCATCGGACGGGGCCGTGCATACCGCAACTCCTGCCTCCTGCAGCTGGCGGCAAAAGGACTCTGTGCCCATCACATAGCACCGCCTGCCGGGGTATTCCGCCTGCAGGCAGGCGATGGCCGCGTCCACGGAGGTGAGAAAATCCTCCCGCCGGGCGCAGAGCCCCAGGCGGCGGAGCTTTTCCAAGTAGCCCTCCACCCCCCGGCTGGAGTTGTTGGTGAGATAGAGGTAGCGCCCGCCGATGGCGCGGATGTGCCGCAGAAAGTCCGCCGCGCCGTCAAATACCCGGTCTCCCAAGTAGAGGGTGCCGTCCATATCCAGCAGGAACAGCCGTTTTTGTGAGAGCTTCCGCATGGAGTGTCCTCCGCATACACACAATGATCTACCCTACAGAATAGCACAACCTCGTGCCCATGGCAAGAAAAAAGAGGCCGCCCGGGCGGTCTCTTTCAAAAAAGGTATCCCCTTATCGTTTGTCGGAGGGCCGGATGAGCAGCGCGGCCAGCAGCGAGAACACCGCCGCCGCGGCGATGCCGCCGGCGCCGGCGGAGATGCCCCCGGTGAAGATGCCCAGAAAGCCCTCCTCCGCCACGGCCTTTTCCACACCCCGGGCCAGGGCATAGCCGAAGCCGGTGAGGGGCACCGTGGCCCCGCAGCCCGCCCAGTCCGCCAGGGGCCCATAGACTCCCAGGGCGGTGAGCAGCACCCCCGCCGTCACATAGCCCGTGAGGATGCGGCCCGGGGTCAGGGTTGTTTTGTCGATGAGCACCTGGCCCGCGGCGCACAGCGCGCCGCCGCAGAGAAACGCCCGCAGATATTCCATACGCTGCCTCCTTATTCTTCCGTGCCGCTCTCCAGCACCACCGCATGGCAGATGCCGGGAATGCTCTGCCCCTGAAAGGCGGTGGTGGGGGATAGAAGAGCCCCGGTGGGGGCGAAGAGCACCCGCCGCCAGGCACCCTTTCGGAGCTGGTCTAAAATATAGCCGCAGAGCACCGCCGCCGAGCAGCCCGCGCCGCTGCCGCCGGCGTGCATGTCCTGGCCCCGGCGGGCATAGAGCATCAGCCCGCAGTCACAGTACCGCTCCCCGGGGGGATAGCCGTCCCTTGCCAGCTGCTCCGCCACGATCTGATGGCCGATGGCCCCCAGGTCCCCGGTGAAGATGCGGTCATAGTCCCCGGGACCTCTGCCGCTGAGGGCAAAGAGCCGCTCCAGGGTATCCACGGCGGCAGGGGCCATGGCCGCCCCCATGTTGGCGGCATCGGTGATGCCCAGGTCGATGACCCGGCCCATAAGCCCGTGGGTGATCCGGGGGCCGCCGCCCCGGGCCTCCAGCAGGCAGCACCCGGCGGCGGTGGCGGTCCACTGGGCGGTGGGCGTCCGCTGGGAGCCGTAGGGCACGGGGCCTCGGTACTGCCGCTCGGCGGAGCAGAAGTGAGAGGAGGTCATCACGCCCAGGCGCCGGGCAAAGCCGCCGCTTACAAGGGCCGCCCCCAGCAGCAGCCCCTCCCCCATGGTGGAGCAGGCCCCGTAGAGGCCGCAGAAGGGCACGCCGGTGTTGCGCACGGCGAAGGAGGCGGCGGTGCACTGGTTCAGAAGGTCGCCCCCCAGCAGGGCGTCTAAGTCCGCCGGCTTCGCCCCGGCCTTGCGCAGGGCGTGGCCCAGGGCCCGCCTTTGCATGGCGCTCTCCGCCTGCTCCCAGGTCCTCTGGCCGAAAAAGGAGTCCTGCTCCAGCTCGTCAAAGCCGTCCCGCAGGGGCCCGGCGGCCTCCATCTTGCCGCCGATGCTGCCCCAGGACAGGATGCCGGGAGCCGGGGAAAACGCCAGGAGGGGAGCTCGGGTTTCTTGCATATCATTCACCTCACCGCTATTGTGCCGCAAAATCTGGGAAATCATTCTCCGAAACATTGCCATCGGGAGGGAAAAGGGGTATAATGCAAAAAATATCCCATGAAGTGGTAAGGAGACCGATATGGAAGAAAAACGGCGCAGCTTCGGCTACATCTGCCCCCACTGCGGCAAGGCGGTGCTGGGCAGCCGCACGGTATTTGCCCTGACGGCGGCGGCCGCCCGCATCGAGTGCGAGTGCGGCAAGGCGGAGATGGACATTGAGACCGACGGCACCCGCTTTACCCTGTCCGTGCCCTGCGGGCTCTGCGGGGAGCAGCACACCGCGGTGGTGGAGGCCGCCGCCCTCCTGGAGGGCCGGGGGGTAGGGCTTGCCTGCCCCAAGACCAAGCAGATCTGCTGCTATGCCGGGGAGGAGGGCCAGGTCCGCGGCTCTATGGAGGAGCTGGCCATCCGGGCCGCCAAGGAGAAGAGCGAGAGCCCCGAGGCGTTTACCGACAATGTCATCATGTACGAGGTGCTCTCGGAACTCAAGGACATCGCCGCCCGGGGCGGCATCTCCTGCACCTGCGGCAGCCGGGACTATACCCTGCAGGTCCGCCGGGACGCCGTGGATGTGACCTGTGCCGCCTGCGGGGGCAAGCTGCGCATCGCCGCGGCCACCGATGAGGACTTAGACCGCCTGTGCTGCCAGATGACCCTGCAGATCCGGGGAAAATGAGCATGCTCATCGGATTCGGTCTTTTCCTGGCGGGGGTGGCAGCCTGCCTCACCCTGGACCTCTCGCTGATCTACGCCATGTGCCTGGGGCTGGGCGTCTTCGCCCTTCTGGGCAAAAAAAGCGGCCATACCCTCCGGGCCATGCTGGCCATGGCCTGGGCCCCGGCGGCCAAGATGCTGCCGGTGCTGGTGATCTATGGCCTCATCGGCTGCATCACCGCCCTGTGGCGCTCCTCGGGCACCATCGCCTTTTGCATCTACCACGGGCTGCGGCTCATCACGCCCCATCTTTTTATCCTCATCGCCTTTCTTTTGACCTCCGCCATCTCCTTCGCCCTGGGCACCTCCTTCGGCGTGGTGGGCACGGCGGGGGTGATCCTCATGGCCCTGGGCCGCAGCGGCGGCGTGGACGCCGCGGTGACGGCGGGGGTGGTACTGGCCGGCGCCTACTGCGGCGACCGCTGCTCCAACGCCTCCTCCAGCGCCGCCCTGGTGGCCGCCGCCACGGATACCCGCCTGGAGGACAATGTGAAAATGATGCTCCGCACCGGGGCGCTGCCCTTTATCCTCTCTGCGGCGGTATACGGCCTCCTCTCCTGGCGGCATCCCATCGCCATAGTGGACGGGGCTATTTTGGATGCCCTCCGGGAGGGCTTCTCCCTGTCCCCTTGGACGCTTCTGCCCCCGCTTCTGCTGCTGGGGCTGCCTTTGCTGCACCTCTCCATCCGCCTGGCCATGGCCGCCAGCGCCGTGAGCGCCCTTTGCGTGACGGTGCTCTGCCAGCATGCCCCGGTGCCAGATGCCCTCTGGATGGCCCTGGCGGGCTATACCCCGGCGGCGGAGGCCCTCCGGGGCGTGATGTCCGGCGGCGGGGTGGTGTCCATGCTCACCGCCTCGGTGCTGATGCTCTGCACCGCCATGTTCGCAGGGCTCCTGGACGGCTTGGGAGGTCTGGAGACCGCCCGGCGGGCGGTGGCCTGGGTGGTGCGGCGCTATGGCCGCTTCCCGGCGGTGACGGCGGCCATGACCCTGTGCGCCATGGTGTTCTGCAACCAGTCCACCGGCGCGGTGGTGACCCCCGGCCTGGTGGCGGACGCCTATGCCGATGCCGCCCCCGGCGAGCTGGCCCAGGATATGGAGAATTCCGGCGTGGTCATAGCCCCGCTGATCCCCTGGAACATCTCCGTGAGCATCCCGCTTCTGATGCTGGGGGCCACGGCCAGGGCCATCCCCTACGCGGTGCTGCTCTACGCCATCCCCCTCTGCTACGGCCTCACGAAAAAATACTTTTATCCCCCGAAGGAGAAGAAGATATGATCAAGCTCTTGGCAAAATGGTTCATCAAGGACCGGGAAAATGTGGCCGACCCCGCCGTGCGCCAGGCCTATGGCTCCCTGTGCGGGGCCGTGGGCATCGGCTGGAACTTGCTGCTTTTCTTGGGCAAGTTCTTTGCCGGCACCCTCTCGGGCTCCATCGCCGTCACGGCGGACGCCTTCAACAACCTCTCCGACGCCGGCTCCTCGCTGGTGACCCTTCTGGGCTTTCGCCTGGCAGGGAAAAAGCCCGACCCCGAGCACCCCTTCGGCCATGGCCGCATGGAGTATATCTCGGGGCTTGTGGTCTCGGCCCTCATCCTCCTCATGGGCGTGGAGCTGGGCAAGAGCAGCTTTGAGAAGATACTCCATCCTGCCGCCGTGGACTTCAGCGTGCTGGCCATCGTGATCTTGGCGGTATCCATCGCCGTGAAGCTCTACATGGCCTACTATAATACCGCCGTGGGCAAGAAAATCGACTCCGCCGCCATGCTGGCCACGGCGGCGGACTCCCGCAGCGACGCCATCTCCACCTCGGCGGTGCTGGCGGCCATGCTCATCGGCAAGCTCTTCCAGGTGCAGATCGACGGCTATGTGGGCATGGTGGTGGCGGTGCTCATCCTCATCACCGGCGTCAAGGCCGCCCGGGAGACCGTGGCCCCCCTGCTGGGCCAAGCCCCGGAGAAGGAGTTTGTGGATGAGATCGAAAGGATCGTCATGTCCCACGCCCCCATCTGTGGCATCCACGACCTGGTGGTCCACAACTACGGCCCCGGCCGGGTGATGATCACCCTCCATGCCGAGGTCCCCGCCGGCGGCGACATTCTGGAGCTCCACGATGTAGTGGACTCCGCCGAGCAAGAGCTGGCGCGGAAATTGAACTGCGTGGCCACCATCCACATGGACCCCATCGTCACCGACGACGGCCAGACCGCCCGGCTCCGGGAGCAGGTGGCGGCCCTGTGCCGGGAGGTGGACAGCCGCATCACCATCCACGACTTCCGCATGGTGCCCGGCCCCAGCCACACCAACCTCATCTTCGACGCCGTGGCCCCCTTTGACAAGGGCGTGCGCTTCGACGCCGTGGAGGCGCAGATCAAGGAGAAGGTCCGGGCCATGGAGGGCAACTACTTCGCCGTGGTGAAGGTGGAGCAGAGCTACATATAAAAACACCCCGCCGCATAAAAAACTGTCCGGCGGTCATCCGCCGGACAGGGGAGAGGTCGCGTATGGCGTTATTCCCAGGTGCTCCACACCTCAGGGCAGTACCCCACGGTGGCCTGCTTTCCGTTGCGCACGATGGGGCAGCGGAAGAGCCGGGGGTTTTCCAGGAGCTTTTCCTCCGCGTCCGCCGGGCGGTAGTAGTCCAGCCCCAGCTCCTTGTAGGCCAAGCACTCCCGGTCCACTAAGGCGTCATAGCCCACGGCGGCCCGGATGGAGCGGTATTCGCCGGGGGAGAGGCCCTTTTTCAGCAGGTCAATGTACTGGTATTTGATGCGGCGCTCCTTGAACCAGCGCTCCGCCTTTTTGGCATCGAAGGACTTGGAGGTGCCGAAGATCTGGATATTCATGGAGGTATCTCCCTTCGTAGGATGGCAACAGTATACCAAACGGAGAAAGGACGGTCAATATGGACGAGAAGATCAAAACGCTCAAGGAATGGGTGGACGGCTCTGAGAACATCGTATTTTTCGGCGGCGCCGGGGTCAGCACCGAGTCCGGCATCAAGGATTTTCGCAGTGTGGACGGGCTTTATCACCAAAAGTTCAAGTATCCCCCGGAATACATGCTCAGCCACAGCTTCTATGTACAGCACACAGAGGAGTTTTTCGACTTCTACCGCCAGAAGATGCTGGCTCCGGAGGCGCAGCCCAACGCCGCCCATCGGAAGCTGGCCCAGTGGGAGCGGGAGGGCCGCCTGCGGGCGGTGATCACCCAGAACATCGACGGGCTCCACCAGAAGGCCGGCAGCCGGGAGGTTTTGGAGCTCCACGGCAGCGTGCTGCGCAACTACTGTGAGCGCTGCGGCAAGCTCTACGGCTTAGAGGCAGTGGCCCATTCCGCCGGCGTGCCCCGGTGTACCTGCGGCGGCGTCATCAAGCCGGATGTGGTGCTCTATGAGGAGCCCCTCAACGGCGCGATCATGGAAAAGGCGGTGGATTATATCGCCCGGGCGGAGGTGCTCATCATCGGCGGCACCTCCCTGGTGGTGTACCCCGCGGCGGGGCTGGTGCAGTACTACCGGGGCCATAAGCTCGTTGTCATCAACAAGGGCGAGGTGGGCGGCGGCGTCCGGGCCGACCTCACCATCGACGGCCCCATCGGCCAGGTGCTCGCCCAGGTCTGAGCATGGATAGAATTAAGCGAAAAAACGCGCCCGGAAGGGCGCGTTTTTTACTGCATATAGGGGGCGGCCCGCTCGATGAGCTTGCGGTATATCCACTGTACCATCCAGGGCTCCGTGGAGGCGGCCAGGGCCTCCTCGGGGGTCATCCAGCGGACGCCGCTGTTCTCATCGGCCTTCATGTGCAGCTCCACCCCCTCGGCCTGGAGGAGGTAGGTCACATTCAGGTGCAGGTGCCCGGAGACATAGCGGCCGTTTTTCACATGACCCGGCACCGTGAGATTTTCCAAGGAGAAAATGTCCGGCCGCAGGGGATGGGTCGCCAGGCCCATCTCCTCCCGGACCTCCCGCATGGCCACCGCCAGCAGATCCCGGTCGCCGTCGGCATGGCCGCCGGAGATCGACCAGCTCTCAAAAATATTGTGGTAGCACATGGCCACCCGGGTGCAGTCCGGGCTCAGCACCCAGGCGCTGGCGGTCATGTGGGCCAGGGTGTTGCCGCGCTCATAGGCGTCGGCATTGCCGCCCAAAAACCAAAGCATCATTTCCTTGTCCCGCCGCTCCTGCTCGCACAGGGGCACAAAGCGGCGAATTTCCTCTATCCGATCCATAGGCGGCGCCTCCCTTTCTTCGCCCCTTATCATAGCAGTATCGCCGCCGGTAGGCAAGAGTACTTTACAATTTTCCTCCCGTGCATTACAATAGGGGGGAAAATCAACGAGGGAGGACGATCCGATGCAATACGGTTTTATCGGTGTGGGCAATATGGGCGGCGCCCTGGCCCAGGCGGTGTGCCGCCGGGTGGATCCGGCGAGGGTGGCGGTTTCCGGCCGCCGGGCGGAGAAGGCGCAGGAGGCGGCCCGTTGGCTGGGCTGCCGGGCGGCGGCCAATGAGGACATCGCCCGCGAGTGCGGCATGATCTTCCTGGGGGTAAAGCCCCAGATGATGGCGGAGATGCTCCGGCCCCTGCAGGGCATTTTTGCCGCCCGGGAGGAAAAGCCCCTTTTGGTATCCATGGCGGCAGGGCTCACCCTGGCCGACATCGGCGCCATGGCCGGCGGCGGCCTGCCGGTGGTGCGCATCATGCCCAATACCGCCTGCACCGTGGGGGAGGGGATGATCCTCTATTGCGCGGGCGAGGGAGTGAGCGTGGAGCAGCTCCGCTGCCTGCTGGACGCTCTGGGCGCGGCGGGTATTCTGGATGAACTGCCCGAGAGCCAAATTGACGCCGGCAGCGCCGTGGCGGGCTGCGGCGGCGCCTTTGCGGATCTTTTCCTGGAGGCCCTGGCGGATGGCGGCGTCTACTGCGGCCTCCCCCGGGAGAAGGCCCGGCTCTATGCCGCGCAGATGCTCAAGGGAGCGGCGGCCATGGCCCTCACCGGCACGGAGCACACCGGCCAGAGCAAGGACGCCGTGTGCTCCCCCGGCGGCACCACCATCGCCGGGGTCCGGGCCCTGGAGCGGGGCGGCTTCCGCAGCTGCGCCATGGAGGCGGTCATCGCCGCCTATACGCGCACGGCGGAGCTGAAAAAGTAAGAGAACAGGAAAAAGGAGGGGCGCCCCTCCTTTTTCTTATTCTCCTTGGATAAACGGCGTATAGCGCCAGTCCTCACCGGGGGGCTGGGGCCGCTCCATCGCCAGGAGGAACTGGTCGGTATACCGGGCCTCGGCGGCGAAAAGGGCCCGGGCCTCGGCCCCCAGGCGGTCCACATCCGCCGGCTTGGTGAGAACGGGCCGCCCCGCCTCTTGGAGCTGCCGCAGCAGGGCACGGCCCCGGCCGTTGGCGGCCAGCACCCGCAGATAGGGCACCGCCCCGGCAGGGAGCTCCGCCCCCAGCCAGGCCAGCCAGGCCATCCGCCGCAGCCGGGACAGGGGGTAGCGCTTGGCCTTGGCGGCCTCCAGCACCTCCGGGAGGGTGGCGGCGCTGTGGAGGGCGGCGTAGAACCGGCGGTAGAGCCCCTCGCCGCCGCCGTCATACCGCGATAGCTCCTCCGGGGTCAGCTGCCGGAGCCGGGAGAGGATGGCCCCCTCCAGCCGGGCGGCATCCGCGATGCGCCCGGCGGCCTGCTCCCGGCGGAGGATGGCGGCGCTGCTCTCCGGCAGATAGGCGGTGGCCTCCTCCCAGCGTCCCTGCCCCAGCAGGGCGCGCACATGGGAGGCGGAGGCAAGGCCGCCACCGGCGGTGCCGTGATGCGCCACCCCCATCCGCCGGATGGGGCAAAGGGCCATGCTGACGCCGGCCTGCCGGACGGCCTTGGCATACTCCACGGCCAAAATGTCGTTGGGCTGCCCTAAGATAGCCGCCGCCGGGGCACTGTATGCCGCTGCGGCCCGCTGCCGGGCGGCGGCGAAGGTCACGCCGGTTTTCAGGTGCGCCTGCAGACGCTCCGGGAAGTCCGGGGCTAAAAGGGCCTCCGCCGCCTGGACGATGGCAGCCCCGTCGCCGCTTTCGCTGCCAAAGGCCAGGGTATCGCACCCGGCCATGGCCAGCAGGGCCACGCCGCCCCGGGCAAAGGTCTCCGCCCCGGCCATGGCCCAGGGGGTGGGCAGCTCCAGCACCAGATCCGCGCCGCCCCTAAGGGCCATTTCCCCTCGGGCGAGCTTGCCGCACAGGGCGCTCTCCCCCCGCTGGACAAAGTTGCCGGACATGGCGCACACCACGGTGTCGCCGGGCTGCCGGGCCCTTTGGAGCATGGCGGCATGGCCCCGATGGAAGGGGTTATATTCGCAGATGATCCCGATAACGGCCATAGCGGCACCTCCTTTTTCTCGGCTCTATTTTACCCGATGCGCCGGGGAAATGCAACTTGACTTTACCCCCCGCCGCAGATAGAATGAAGGGGCGATCCCAGGGGGATCACGGGTCAAGAGGCGGCCTGCCGCCTACGGCCCTGCCCATATCAATCTATGTCAATATCACGATATCAACTGCAAAGGAGCGACCCCGTGACAAGTAATCCCATTTCCAACCCTTCTCCCGAAAATTCCGGAAAGGCCCCCGCCCGGGGCTTTGACCTCAGCGCCGCGGCGCTGCATCTCCTGGCCATGGCCCTGATGCTCATGGACCACCTTTGGGCCACCCTGCTTCCGGCCCAGGAGTGGATGACCTGCCTGGGCCGCCTGGCCTTTCCCATCTTCGCCTTCATGGCGGTGGAGGGGTATTTCCACACCCACAGCTTCCGAAAATACGCCCTGCGGATGCTGCTGTTCGCAGCCCTCTCGGAGGTGCCCTTCGACCTGATGTACGGCGGCACCTGGTACTACCCCGTGCACCAGAATGTGATCTGGACGCTGCTGCTGGGCCTTTTGGGCATCCGCCTGATGGAGTGGGTGCGGCAGAAGGGGAAGACATGGCTCTATGTGCTCTGCTGCGCCCTAACGGTGCTGCTGGGGGCGGCCCTGGGCATTCTGGCGATGGTGGACTATTACGGCGTGGGCGTGCTGACGGTGTTTTTATTCTACTTCTTCCGGGGCCGCAAATGGTGGTGCCTCCTGGGCCAGGCCGCGGGCCTCTACTGGCTGAATGTGGAGCTGCTGGGGGGCCTTATGTACCCCGTGGAGCTCTTGGGGCTGGAGGTGGAGATATGCCAGCAGGGCCTTGCCCTCCTGGCCCTGGCGCCCATTTGGCTCTATCGGGGCCGGCAGGGCCGCCACTCCAAGCCCTTCCAATATGCCTGCTACGGCTTTTATCCCGGCCATATGCTGCTCCTGGCGCTGGCCTTGCGCCTTGTGAACCGCTGAAGGCGGCGCGCCTCCCGCGGATAAACCCTTCGGCTTGCCGAAATATCTATATCAACAAAGGAGAAAATGCCATGATCGCTTTATGCTATGCCATGCCGGGGGAGATCGAGTCCCTGGTGGGAAAGGACCGCGTCCCCGATGCGCAGGTGGCGGGGGTCAGCTTCTATCACCTCTCGGAGGATCTTGTGGCCTGCTGTGGCGGCGTGGGCAAGGTCAACGCCGCTATGGCCGCCCAGCTCTGCATCGACCGCTATCACCCCACGCTGATGCTCAATGCCGGCGTGGCGGGCTGCTTTGAGGAGGTGCCCATCGGCACCCTGGTGCTCTGCCATGGCTTTGTGCAGCACGATGTGGACACCACCAACATCGGCGACCCCATCGGCCTGGTGTCCACGGTGAAAATGGTGGAGTTCCCCACCGCCGACCTGGATGCCGCCCGGGCCGCCATGGACAAAACCGGCTATGCCTACCGGGTGGGCCTCTGCGCCACCGGTGACTGGTTCGGCGTGCCCTGCCCGCGGGCGGACTTTATCCGCGATACCTTCCACCCCCTCCTCTGCGAGATGGAGGGCGGGGCCATCGCCCAGGTGTGCTACCGAAACGAGGTGCCCTTCATGGCCCTCAAGTCCGTCAGCGACTGCCTCACCAGCCACCACGACTTTGACTTCAATTTCCCCACCGCCATGCGGGATTTGAACACCGTGGTGATGGCGTTTTTGCAGGCCCTGAAGGGGTAAGCCCCGCCAGGCGGAAAAAAGAGGAAGGGAGGAAGTGCCGTGAGCCGGGAGGAGAACATCTATCGCCTGCTTTTGGTGGAGGATGACAGGGCCATCGCCGCTGCCATCCGGGAGCGGGCCGAGCTTTGGAATATGCGCGTTTCCGCCGTGGAGGATTTCCGGGATGTGGTGGGGGCCTTTCGCCGCTTTGCGCCCCACATCGTGCTCATGGACATCGGCCTGCCCTTTTATAACGGCTACCACTGGTGCGGGGAGATACGCAAGCTCTCCCATGTGCCCATCCTCTTTATCTCCTCGGCCGCGGACAACCTGAACATCGTGATGGCCATGAACATGGGGGCGGATGACTTCATCGCCAAGCCCTTCGACCTCACGGTGCTCATGGCCAAGATCCAGGCGCTTTTGCGCCGGTCCTATGACTTTGCCGCCGCGGTGCCCCTGCTGGAGCACCGGGGAGCGGTGCTCAACACCGACGACACCACCCTCTCCTACCGGGGGCAGCGCCTGGAGCTAACCAAAAACGAGTACCGCATCCTCCTTTGCCTCTTGGAGAGCAAGGGCAAGGTGGTCAGCCGGGAAAAGCTCATGGAAAAGCTCTGGGAAACAGAGCAGTTTGTGGATGAAAACACGCTGACGGTGAATGTGAACCGCCTGCGGAAAAAGTTAGATGCCGCCGGTCTGCGGGACTTTATCGCCACCCGCCACGGCGTGGGGTACATGGTGGAGTGAGCAATGGAGCTGCTGAGGCGTTATCTGAAGGAAAATTTGCCCTGGCTGCTGGCCGTTCCGGCCACGGTGGGGGTGTTCGCGCTGGTGCTGGCCCTTTACCGCCTGCCGGTGCGGGCCATCGCCTACCCGGCGGCGCTGTGCCTTTTGCTCTTTGGCCTTGCGGTCACGGCGCACTTTTTCACCCAGCGCCGCCGCCACCGCCGCCGCCGGGAGCTAAGGCGCAACGCGGCGCTTTTAACGGAGCCCCTGGAGGTGCCCGTCGGCATCGAGGCCCGGGACTTCCGGGACATCGCCGAGGCCCTGCGGCAGACGCAAATGGAGCGGCAGGCGGCGGACGCCCGGCAGTACCGGGAGATGCTGGACTATTTCACCCTCTGGGCCCACCAAATCAAAACCCCCATCGCCGCCATGCGCCTGCAGCTGCAGGGGGAGGACAGCGCCGCCGCCCGGCAGCTGATGGCGGAGCTCTCCCGTACGGAGCAGTATGCCGAGATGGTCTTGACCTACCTGCGTCTGGGCAGCGACACCACGGACTATGTGTTCCGCCGCTGTGATCTGGATGACATCCTCCGCCGGGCGCTGCGGCGCTTTTCCGGGGAGTTTATCCTCCGGAAGCTGACGCTTTCCTATGAGCCGCTGCACACCACGGTGCTGACGGATGAAAAGTGGCTGACCTTTGTGGTGGAGCAGCTTTTGTCCAACGCCCTGAAGTATACCCGCCGGGGCGGCATCCGCATCTACATGGAGCCGCCCATGACCCTTTGCATCGCCGACAGCGGTATCGGCATCGCGCCGGAGGATCTGCCGCGCATCTTTGAGCAGGGCTATACCGGCCTCAACGGCCGCTGCGACCAGCGGGCCAGCGGTATCGGGCTCTATCTCTGCCGCCGGGTATGCCAGGACCTGGGCATCACCCTGCAGGCGGCCTCTGCGCCGGGGGAGGGGAGCGTCTTTTCTCTGGGGCTGCGGCAGCGGGAGCTGCGCGGGGAGCAAATCTGACAAAAATGTAAGAAATGGGGCGGGAAATGTAAGCCAATGCAATGGCAGGCCATTTCCCGCCCCCTTATAATGGAGCCATCTTACAAGGAGGTGCGACGATGCAGCTATTAGAAGTCAAGCATTTGAAAAAGATTTATGCCGGGCGCTTCGGCAGCCACCCGGTGGAGGCCCTGCGCAATGTGAATTTCACCGTGGAGCAGGGGGAATATGTGGCCATCATGGGCGAGTCCGGCAGCGGCAAGACCACCCTTTTGAACATTCTCGCGGCCCTGGACCGCCCCACGGCGGGTACCGTGCGCCTGGCCGGGGCGGAGCTGTGCGCCATCCCGGAGGCGGGCATGGCGGCCTTTCGCCGGGATCACCTGGGCTTTGTGTTCCAGGATTTTAACCTCCTGGACACCTTCACCCTGGAGGACAACATCCTCCTGCCCATGGTGCTGGCGGGCCGTCCCTACCGGGAAATGCACCAGGGCCTGGAGGCCCTGGCGGGGCAGCTGGGCATCGGCGACATTTTGAAAAAGTATCCCTACGAGGTCTCCGGCGGGCAAAAGCAGCGGGCCGCCGTGGCCCGGGCCCTCATCACCCAGCCCAAGCTGGTCTTGGCCGATGAGCCCACCGGGGCCCTGGACTCCGCCGCCACCGATGAGCTTTTGCGGCTTTTTGCCGACATCAACCGCCGGGGGCAAACGGTGCTGATGGTGACCCACAGCGTCCGGGCCGCCAGCACCGCAGGGCGGGTGCTGTTCATCAAGGACGGTGAGATCTTCCACCAGATCTACCGGGGCGCGGACAGCGACCGCCAGCTCTATCAAAAGATCTCCGACACACTGACCATGCTGGCAACAGGCGGTGAGCGGCCATGAAAAACCTCTATCTGCACCTGGCCGCCGACGGCATCCGCAAAAACCGCCAGCTCTACCGGCCCTACATCCTCACCTGTATTTGCATGGTGATGATCTTCTATATCTTGGGCTACCTGGCCCATTCGCCCTTGGTGGCCGCTCTCCGGGGCGGCGAGTCCGTGGGGGCGGTGCTGGCCCTGGGTACGGTGGTGATGGGCGTTTTCTCCGCCATCTTCCTCTTTTACACCCATTCCTTCCTCATCCGCCGCCGCCACCGGGAATTCGGCCTCTACAATGTGTTGGGGATGTCCCGGCGGGATCTGCGGCGCATCGTCACCTGGGAGAGCGTGCTCTCCGGGGCCCTCTCCCTGGCGGCGGGGCTGGTGCTGGGCATCGCCCTGTCCAAGCTGGGGGAAATGCTGCTCATCCGTGTCATGGGTGGGGAAAATGTCCTCACCTTCACCGTGAGCGTGCCCTGCCTGTGGCAAACGGCCCTGGTCTTCTGCGGCATCTTCGGACTCATTTGGGCGGCCTCCCTGGTGCGCCTGGGCCGCTCCACTGCCGCCGGGCTCCTCAAGAGCACCGCCCAGGGGGAAAAGCCGCCCCGGGCCAACTGGCTGCTGGCCATCCCCGGCGGGCTGCTGCTGGCGGCGGCCTACGGCATGGCCGTTTCCGTGAAGGATCCGGTGGAGGCCATGACCCTCTTTTTCCTGGCGGTGGTGATGGTCATTTTGGCCACCTACCTTTTGATGACGGCGGGGTCCGTAACGCTCTGCCGGGCCCTGCAGAAAAATAAGGCCTATTACTACCGCCCCGAGCACTTCGTGTCGGTGTCCTCCATGGCCTACCGCATGAAGCGCAACGGCGCGGGCCTTGCCTCCATCTGCATCCTGGTGACCATGGTGCTGGTGACGGTGTCCTCCACCTCCTGCCTCTACTTCGGCGCCGCCGACACCATCCGCAGCCGCTACCCCCGGGAGCAGAACCTGCACTTCCGCATGGAGAGCGCCGTCCAGCTCCGGGAGGATAATATCGCGCAGCTGCGCGCAAGCGCGGAGCGAGCCATAGCGGAGGAGGGGGTAAAGACCTATCATGTGCAGGAGCTGCGCTATATCTCCCTGACGGGGCTTTTTGCCGGCGACACCCTGCAATGCGACCACACCCGGGCGAGGAAATACGACATGGACGACCTGCGGGATGTCTTTTTCGTGAGCGCGGCGGATTATAACGCCCTGGCGGGCACGGACCTCACCCTCCGCCCCGGGGAGGCGGCGGTCTTCACCCGCCGCTGCAAGTTTCCCCATGACACGCTGCGCATCGAAAATTTCGCCGATTTTGCGGTCAAGACCGTGGCGGCGGACAAAAGCGGCCTTTGCGACCTCTTTGAGACCGCCGGCGGCCTGGTGGTGGCGGTGGCGGATATCACAAGCATCCCCTGGGAGCACCTGCGCACCGCCGACGGCGGCAAGCTCGCCTCCTGTCACTGGCGCTACGGCTTTGACACCGGCCTCACGGGAGAACAGCAGCAGCGCCTGGCGTTGGATCTGGAGGCGCGCATCACCTTTGACCGGGACCGGGACTTTTCGGAGGAGGGGGGCTTTGCCTTTTTCACGGCGGACAGCCGCTCCCACGCCGCCGCGGACTTCTATGGCATCTACGGGGGCCTGTTCTTCCTGGGCATCATGCTCAGCTGCGTGTTTTTGACCGCCGCCGTGCTGATCCTCTATTATAAGCAAGTCTCCGAGGGCTATGAGGACCAGTCCCGCTTTGCCATCATGCAGAAGGTGGGCATGACCCGCAAGGAGATCCAAAGGAGCATCCGTTCGCAGCTTTTGGTGGTGTTCTTTCTGCCCCTGGGGGCGGCGGTGGTGCACCTGGGCTTCGCCTTTCCCATGATCCGGCGCATCCTCTTCGCCTTCGGGCTCAACAACCTCTGGCTCTTCGCCCTGACCACGGGCATCTCCATCGGGGTGTTCGGGCTGCTCTATTTGGCGGTGTATCGGACCACCTCCGGGGTCTATTACCGCATCGTGGCGGAAAGCCGGGACATTCTGCGGACATAAGGGTAAAATTTCCCCTATTTTCCTGCAAATTTGTGTTGACAAGGCACTTGACCGCCGCTATAATAATAGGGCCGCTTTGAATGGGTCAAGAAGTGTCGGCGTGCCGACCACCCCCGACAGCGAGTCCGTAATGAAGGAAAGGTAGGTGCAACAAATGCAGGCAATTATCGTGACCGGCGGTAAGCAGTACATCGTCTCTGAGGGTGATATGCTGTTCATCGAAAAGCTCAATGCCGAGGCCGGTGAGGCCGTGGTGTTCGACGAGGTCCTGGCCATCGTGGATGGCAAGAAGACCAAGATCGGCGCCCCCGTGGTGAAGGATGCCAAGGTGGAGGCCACTGTCGTGAAGAACGGCAAGGGCAAGAAGATCCGTATCTTCAAGTACACCCCCAAGAAGGGCTATCGCAAACGCCAGGGCCATCGTCAGCCGTACACCAAGGTTGAGATCAACAAGATCTCCGTCTGATCGGCGATGACGAGCGTTACATTCCTCACAGAGGAAAACCGCATCAACGGCTTTGATGCAAAAGGCCACAGCGGCTATGCGGCCCAGGGCGAGGACATCGTCTGTGCCGCCGTCACCAGCGCCATACGGCTGGTGGATGCCACCGTCAACGAGGTGATGGGCCTGTGCGCCGCGGTGAAAGTCAATGAGCAGGCGGCGGAGATCAATTTCCGTCTTCCCGGCGGCCTGTCGGAAACGGCGGAGGCCACCTGTCAGAACCTTCTGACGGGGCTGATGGTCTATCTCTCCCGGCTCCACGACGAGTATCCCGATTTTATCGAAGTGATGGAGGCCTGAGCCTTCTTCGTTCTTCCATCTTACAGAAAGGATGTACTTGATCATGCTGAACATTGGTCTGCAGTTCTTTGCCCATAAAAAAGGTATGGGCTCCACCAAGAACGGCCGTGACTCCGAGTCCAAGCGCCTTGGCCCCAAGCGCGCTGACGGTCAGTTCGTGCTTGCCGGCAACATTCTCGTTCGCCAGCGCGGCACGCATATCCATCCCGGCACGAATGTCGGCATCGGCACCGACGATACCCTCTTCGCCAAGGTCGATGGTGTCCTGCGCTTTGAGCGTATGGGCAAGGATCGCAAGCAGGCATCCGTTTATCCTGCTGAGTGATTACATGCATAAAGATCCCGCGTCCTCAGGACGCGGGATCTTTTTGTCTATTTGTCCGCCGGCTCCAACAGGGCCGCCATGCCCGCCTGGAGGGCCTGCACCTTCTCCGGCCCCAGCTTCTGCGCCAGCACGCCGTAGGCCCGGCCGGCGCAGGGGGGGCGGTAGAGGGTGCCGTGGCAGTCAGAGCCGATGACCGTGACGGCGCCCCGCCGGAGGTAGGGGAGCTCCAAGACCCGGGTGGGCCAGAGCCAGAGTCCTCCGGCATTCACCTGCAGGCGGCAGGGCCCCTCCAAAAGAAAGCGCCGGGTGGCGGGGGACTGCAAAAACCAAAAGCGCTCCACATGGGCCAGCACGACGGTAAACCGCGCCGCCAGGGCCGCCAGCTCCGCCGGGACGGCCCGGCCCCAGGGGCGGCAGGGCATCTCCACCAGCAGGGTACGGGTGTTTTCGATGCACAGAAGGGCCGTGTCCTCCGCCTGGGCCATGCCGGGGAAGAAGGCCGCCTCCGCCCCTAAGAGGAGGCGGGGCAGCTCCGGCGTCAGGTGGGGGCGCAAAAGAGCATAGCTCCGCGCCCGCCGCTCCAAAAAGGCGGCGGGTGTATTCTCCCGGCGATAGAAGTGGGGGGTGGCCACCGCGGTGTCCACGCCCTGCCGGGCCATTTCCCGAAGCATGGCCAGGGTCTGGGCGCAGTCGCGGCTGCCATCGTCCATGCCGGGAAGGATGTGAGTGTGAAAATCGATCATGGCACTTGTCCCTTCGTGAGGCGGCGCTGCCGCCTTTTCCCATTATACGCCATGGGCGAAAAAAAGGAAAGGGGCTTTACGCCGCCGCCGGTCCGTGATAAGATAAAGAAAAGATAGAACAAAAAGACGAGAGGAGGCGAAAATATGCGCCAGCGCGTGATCCTCCACTGCGACCTGAACAGCTTTTTCGCCTCGGTGGAGCTTTTGTCCTACCCGGCGCTGCAGGAGGTGCCGGTGGCGGTATGCGGCGATCCCAACGCCCGCCACGGCATCATCCTGGCGAAAAACGAGCCCGCCAAGCGCCTGGGTGTGAAAACAGCGGAGACCATCTGGGAGGCCAAAAAGAAGGCCCCCAACCTCATCCTGCTGCCGCCCCACCACGGCCTCTACCGGGAGTATTCCCAAAAGATCAACGAGATCTACGGCCAGTATACCGATCTGGTGGAGCCCTTCGGCATCGACGAGAGCTGGCTGGACATCACCGGCTCCATGCACCTTTTCGGCGGCGACGGGAAAAAGATCGCCGACGGCATCCGCCAGCGGGTCCGGGAGGAGCTGGGCCTCACCCTCAGCGTGGGGGTGTCCTTCAACAAGGTCTTTGCCAAGCTGGGCAGCGACTATAAGAAGCCAGATGCCACCACCGTCATCTCCCCGGAGAACTGGCAGCAGCTGGTCTGGCCGCTGCCGGTGGAGGATCTGCTCTATGTGGGCCGCTCGGCGGCCCGGGTGCTGCGGCAGCACGGCATCGGCACCATCGGCCAGCTGGCGGCCAGCCCCCGGGAGGTGCCGGAGCTGCTCATGGGGAAGCTGGGGGCCCAGCTCCACGACTATGCCAACGGCTTAGACCGCGACCCCGTGAAGCCCCAGGACTATCATGAGCCGGTAAAATCCGTGGGCAATGGCACCACCTTCCCCCGGAATCTCACCCGCTGGGAGGAGGTGCGGGACGGCCTGGGCGTCCTCTGCGACAGTGTGGCCATGCGCCTGCGCCGGCAGGGGCTCTACTGCGGCGGCGTGGCGGTGACACTCCGGGGGGCGGACTTTAAGCAATCCGCCCGCCAGCGGCGCCTTCGGGAGCCCACCCACCTCATGCGGGACATCTGCGAGGCGGCCCAGGAGCTGGCCCGGGGCCTTTGGCACGCCCCGGAGCCCATCCGGGCCATCACCGTTACGGCCCTCTATATCACGGAGGCATCCCAGAGCTACCGGCAGATAGACCTGCTGGATCCGGCGGCTCAGGAGAAAAATGAGCGCCAGGAAAAGCTGGAGTCCGCCATGGATGCCATCCGCAGCAAGTACGGCAAGGGGGCCATCACCTTCGGCAAGACCGGCAAATTCGGCGGCTGGGACGACTGAGTGCCAAGGGAAGGGATGTTAAAGAAAATCAGCTGTTCCCCAGGGGGAACAGCTGATTTTTTGTGTCTTAGCGGATGGCGGCCACGAAGCAGCCGGGATCCTTCTTCAGCTGCTCCCGGGCCCAGGTGAGCACCTCGCCGGTGGTGACGGCGCCGGTGATGACGGCCCCGTTTTCCCAGGTCTCTGCGGTGCGCTCCCGGAGCCAGGCGTCCGGGGCGGCGGTGCGGATGTAGCAGGGCCGTGCCTCGGCGGTGTTGTCCACGGGGATGTGCGTCATCTCCTCCGTGTAGAAGCGGCGCTGGCCCTCCAGGATGTCCAGGCAGTCCTGCACCACATTGGAGGCGGTGGGCAGCTTGCCGGCGCCCTGGCCATAGAAGCTCTGGCAGCCGATGGCCTGGCCGGTGTAGCCGATGCGGTTGAAGTTGGTGCCCACGGCGGCCTCCGGGTCATGGGCCTCCACCAGGGTGGGCATCACGCTGGCGGCGATGCCGCCCTCCGTGCGCCGGGCGTCCGCCAGCAGCTTGCACACGAAGCCGTGGCCCTGGAAGGCCCGGATGTCCCCAGCGGTGACGGTGCGGATGCCGAAGGCAGGGATGTCTGCCTCCCGCAAAAGGGCGCCGAAGGCGATGTTGGCGGAGATCACCAGCTTCCGGCGGATGTCGTCGCCGTCAATGTCGGCGGAGGGGTCCGCCTCGGCATAGCCCAGGGCCTGGGCCTGCCGGAGAATGTCGCCGAAGTCCACCGGGGCGCGGTGCATGGCGTCCATGATGAAGTTGGTGGTGCCGTTCATGATGCCTCCCACCTGCTCGATGGTGTCCAGCCGGGCCGCCCGCTCCAGGGAGGTGAGCCAGGGGATGCCGCCGCCCACCGCCGCCGTGCAGCGCAGGGCCGCGCCGTTCTCCCGGGCCAGGGCGATGAGCTCATCGTAATAGGCGGCGATGAGGGCCTTGTTGGCGGTGACCACATGCTTGCCCGCCCGGAGGGCCGCGGTGACATATTCATAGGCCGGATGCAGGCCGCCCATGACCTCCGCCACGGTGTCGATGGCGGGATCGCGCAAAATATCCGCAAAGTCGCGGGTGGAAAGATGGGCCACCTGTGCCTTATCCGAGCGCACCAGTACCCGCGCCACCTCGATGTCGCCGCGGCTTTGGCACAGCTCATATACGCCGCTGCCCACCACGCCAAAGCCCAAAAGTGCCAGTTTCATATCGTGTCCTCCCGTAGTGTTTTCCACATATTACAATGGATGCCGGGGGAAGTCAAGAGTCCCGGCGGGAAAGACGGAGGAGAAAAAGCAGGCCGGCGCACCGACCTGCTTTGGCTTATTTTGCGTAGAGCCCGCTGACCAGATAGTTGATGAACCGGGCCGGGAACACCTTCACCATCAGGGTGAAGAGCTTGTAGGAAAAGCCGATGGTATAAAGGGGCTTGTGGCTGTGCTTCAGGGCCACCCGGGCCACGAAGCCGCCTGCCGCCGCCGGATCCATGCCGGTCTGCTCATCGTGCTCCATGCGGCCCACGCTCCGGGAGATGCGCCCGCCGTAGGCCTCGTCCCCGGCGGTGGACTTTTCCCGGGCGGCGGTGAAGCCGGTGCGGATGTCCCCGGGCTGCACGGCGCAGACGGTGATGCCGTAGGGCCGCACCTCATTGGCCAGGGCCAGGGTATAGGCGTTGATGGCGGCCTTGGCGGCGGAGTAGTAGGTCTGGAAGGGGATGGGGATGGGCCCCGCCACGGAGGAGATGTTCACGATGCGGCCGCTGCCCTGCCGGTGAAGGATGGGCAGCACGGCGCGGTTGACGCGCACCATGCCGAAGAAGTTCGTGTCCATGAGCCGCTGGGCGTCGGCGGTGTCGGTATACTCCACCGCCCCGGAGATGCCGAAGCCCGCGTTGTTCACCACGATGTCGATGCGGCCCTCCGCCGCCAGGATCGCCTCCACGGCGGCCTGTACGCTGGCCTCATCGGTGATGTCCGCCGTCAGATGGAGAAGGCCCTCCACCGCTCGGTCATGGCGGGAGAGCTCATATACCCGGCAGCCGGCCCGGTGCAGGGCCAGGGCGGTCTCCCGGCCGATGCCGGAGGTGCCGCCGGTGACAAGGGCGATCTTATGCATGCGGATACCTCCCTAAAACCTCGGCGATGATGTCCACGGCCTCGTCCACCAGGGCCTCGGTGTGGGTGGCCATGAGGGTGCAGCGCAAGAGGCACTCGCCCGGGGCGCAGGCCGGGGGCAGGGTGGCGTTCACATACACCCCGCGCTCATAGAGCTCCTTTTGGGCCTGCAGGGTCACGATGGGGTCATAGGTGTAGATGGGGATGATGGGGGTTTGGGCGTCCATGATGGGAACATTTCTCTCATGGAGCCGCCGGCGCATATAGCCGCTGATGCGCTGGAGCTGCTCCACCAGCTCCGGGCGGGCCTTGAGCTTGCGCAGCGAGGCGTTGGCGGCGGCAATGGCGGAGGGGGGTACGCTGGCGGAGAACATATAGGGTCGGGAATTGCACCGCACATAGTCGCAGACCCGGGCATTGGCGGCCATATAGCCCCCCAGGGAGGCCAGGGACTTGGAGAAGGTGCCCATGTAGATGTCCACCTCGTCCTCCAGGCCGAAGTGGCTGGCGGTGCCCCGGCCGCCCTCGCCGATCACGCCCAGGGCGTGGGCATCGTCCACCATCACCCGGGCACCATATCGCTTCGCCAGGGCCACGATCTCCGGCAGGTTGCAGATATCGCCGCCCATGGAGAATACGCCGTCGGTGACGATGAGGGCGCCCCGGTTCTCCGGCACCTTTTGCAGGCAGCTCTCCAGCTCGGCCATGTCGCTGTGGCGGTAGCGGAGCATCTTGCCGTAGGAGAGGCGGCAGCCGTCATAGATGCTGGCGTGGTTCTCCCGGTCGCAGATCACATAGTCCCGCATCCCCACCAGGGCGCTGATGATGCCCAGGTTGGCCTGGAATCCCGTGGAGAAGGCCACCACATCCTCCTTCCGGAGAAAGTCGGCCATTTCTCTTTCAAAGTCCAGGTGCAGCTTCAGGGTACCGTTGAGCAGGCGGCTGCCGCTGCAGCCGGTGCCGTATTCCGCCAGGGCCGCCTGGGCGGCGGCCTGGACATCCGGGTCGGTGGTCAGGCCCAAGTAGTTGTTGGACCCCAGCATGATGCGCCGGCGGCCCTCCATGCGCACCTCTGTGTCCTGCCGGGATTCTAACTCCCGGAAGTAGGGAAACAGATCCATCTCCCGGAGCTCGTCCACCTGGGAGCGGGCATAGCATTTTTCGAAAATATCCATAAGTACCTCATTCTATATAATATGCAATATTAGATGTTATATTAAATTAGTATTAGGTGAATAGGGACATTATAGAGCTGTTGTACCGGGATGTCAACGGTTTTTTGGAAAAATAAGAACGCTGCCGCGGCAAACGCCGCGGCAGCATAATGGAAGAGTGGCTCAGCCCCAGAAGGTGCGGATCTGCCCGTAGACGATCATCAGCATGAACAGAGGGCCCACATATTTGATGCAGAAGCGGTAGAAGCCGCGGCCTCCGAAGCGGCTGCCGGTGGCGATCTCGTCGTCGATCCAGCCGGGGACGAACCAGCCCAGGATCACCGCCATGATGAGGCCGCCCAGGGGCATCAGCACGCCCTCGGCCACGCAGTCCCATACATCCAGCACATCCGGCTGGCCCAGGATGTGGAACCACTGGGTCAGCTTGCCGGCGCCCAGGGCATCGGCGGTGGTGAGGAAGTTGCCCAGCAGGGCGAAGGCGCCCATCAGCAGGGTGATGGCGGTACGGGAGGCCTTCTTGCCCTTCTTGATGCGCTGATCCATGATGGAGGAGATGCCGCCCTCCATCATGCCGATGGAGGAGCTCAGGGCCGCGATGAATACCAGTGCCCAGAACAGCAGCTGGAACACCTTGCCCGCCGCGCCCATGGACTGGAAGACCGTGGTCATGGAAACGAAGAGCAGCCCCGGGCCTGCGCCGGGCTCGATGCCATAGGAGAACACGGCGGGCATGATGGCCATACCGGCCAGGATAGCTACCAGGGAGTCGCCCACCACAATGACGGTGGCGTCCTTCACCAGGTTCTCGCCCTTGCCCAGGTAGGAGCCGTAGGCGATGAGGCAGGCGCTGGCCAGCGACAGGGAGAAGAACATCTGCCCGCCGGCGGCGCTGAGGATGTTATAAAAGCCGTTGAGAGTGCTCATGCCGGAGAAGTCGGGCTTGAAGAGGAAGGCAAGACCGCCGGCGGAGCCCTGCAGGGTGCAGGCACGGATGACGATGGCCACCAGCATCACGAACAGGGCGGGCATGGCGTATTTGCAGAACTTTTCAATGCCGCCGGACACGCCGCCCAGCACCACCAGCACCGTCATCACCAAAAACAGCAGCATATAGACCAGGGCCTGGGGCACATCGTTGGTAAAGCCGCCGAAGTAGCTGCCGGCCTCGGCCAGGCCGCCGGCCCCGCCAAAGAGGTTGGCCACGGAGGCCACCAGGTACTTCAGAATGTAGCCGCCGAAGGTGCAGTAGAAGCAGATGAGCAAAAAGGGCACGATGGTCTGCAGCACACCGTTGAAGGTAAAGCGCTTGTCAATGGCGGCATAGGCGTCAATGGCGGCCCGGCCGGTCTTGCGGCCCAGGGCGATCTCGGAGAGCACCAGGGGATAGCCCACCACCACGCACAGCACCACATAGATCAGCAGAAAGGCGAAGCCGCCGTTCATGCCCAGCTTGTAGGGGAAGCTCCACAGGTTCCCCAGACCCACGGCGCTGCCCAGCGCGGCCATCAAAAAGCCGAAGTTCGAGTTGAATTTTCCTTTGTTGTGTTCCATTTTCTCATTCTCCTGTAAGTATACGAAATGCGGCTGCTTTAAATGACTAAAGTGCAGTCGCGAATGCCATTATAGGGGGCCTGGCGGGAAAAGTCAAGGGACTTTTTCTCTTGAACGGAAAAAAGTTTGCTTTTTGTTACAAACTGTGGGCTTTTCCTTTGTTTACTTCGCCGAGCCGTTCGATGAATTGGGCGGGTTTTTGCGGAAACACTGCGCTGCACCCTGTAGGGGCGGACGACCCTGTCCGCCCGATGGAGCAATTATGCGAAAACGGCGCGATGTGCCGCCCCTGCAAACGGACCGTTTTTCTTCACGGCTTATTGGCAAATCTTAAGCGGCGGGGATGCATACCGGCGGTATTTGCCGGCATTTTCGGGCGGCTTCTGCATTTTCTTTACGGTCTATTTGCATAGCTTAAGAGCTATTAAGATTTTGCGGCCTCCGGCCGTGGGAAGGATGGCGGCCCCTTCTTTACAGGGTCCTTACGAAGCTTAAGGACCCTTAAGCCGCTCTTCCGCTATTTGGGATGTCTGCGGCTTTTTCTTTATGCCTCTTTGGCAAAGCTTAAGGAAAAATGAAGCCGCCGCCGGCCTCGCCCGGAAGCTGCGGTGCGCTGTTCTTTATGGGCTATTTGCGAAGCTTAAGCCGTATTAAGAAACGCGGCTATGGCAGCCCCTTTGCCGGCTCCGGGATAAAAGGTGACAGGGCCGGATGCCTTTTCCGTCATGGCGGGGGACAAAAACCGGGCGCGCCTGCTGTGCAGGCGCGCCCGAAACGGCCAGTTTTTCATTTTTGGTATTCCAGAATATCGCCGGCTTCGCAGTTGAGGGCATCGCATATGGCCGCAAGGGTCGAAAAGCGGATCGCAGTGACGCGGTTGTTCTTAATTTTTGACATATTGACATTAGAAATGCCCACTCGCGCCGCCAGCTCATTCAGCGACATCTTGCGCTCCACCATCATCCGGTCTAACCGCAGAATGATCTTTCCCATCGGATGTGAACCCTCCTTCACAGAAGCCCATCAACATCTTCTTCCAGTTTTGCCCCGTGGAGGAAAAACTGCGTGAGGCAAAGGATGATGAGCCCCATGGAAAGCCCGTACATATTTACGCTGGTCTCCACAGCATCCACACCAATAACGAGGCGTGCCACCGTGCTCATCAGCAGGCCGACGACGGGAACGGAGATGGAGAAGATGCCGATCTCCTTCAACATACGGATGTTATCCGCATGAAAAGGCGTACTGTTTTTCGCATTCTTCGTGATCAGATACATGTTCCGGAAGATCATTGCCACGAGCGAGAAAATCATCAGCGCGGCAATGGAAAACAGGAGTACCGCCGTCATATTTACCGCACCGTCAGAATCGGCGACCGTGATCTCAAAACCGTAAGAGCTGAGTTCGGTTCCGAATTCGTCTGCTCTGTCCTCCAGCAGGTCTTGCAGCCATCGCCGCCCCGCAACGGAGCATATTCCGAGGGCGAGCATCGAGGCGGTGCCGACCCAGTGGAGAATTTCAAACGCCTTTGTTAAAAGCAAAGTGGCCCCGATAATGCTTTTGGATTTTTTACTGCATTCCATAATCAAATGCTCCTTCCGTATCAATCGTTTTATGGATGTGTTCTGGGGGTAAGATACCACTGATTTTATCATTTGTCAATATATTTTTAATGTTATACGATAAAACTTGGATTGTTGGGAAAAGAGCCCGCATCATGGCGGGGGCAAAAACCGGGCGCGCCTGCTGTGCAGGCGCGCCCGGCGGTATCGGATTTTTCAGCGCATCCATGCGCCCTTTGCCGGCTTTTGCCGCCGCCTGCCCATTATTGGGCGGCGCGGGCGGCCTCCCGGCCGGCACGGAAGGCGGCCAGATTCAGGTCCTTGACCTTGGCGGGGACGGTCTCGGCCACGATTTCCTCCCAGTTGATCTCCGGGCAGCCCAGGGCGTCGCACATGGCGCCGAAGAGCACCACATTCATGCACTTGGCGTTGCCCAGCTCGATGGCGATCTCACCGGCCTTTACGGCGATGGTGCGGAAATTCTTCTGCATGGCCTCCAGGCAACCGGCGGGATATTCCTCCTGGCCGGCGGCGATGGTGAGGGAGTTCATCTCATAGTCGTTGACAACGGCCACGCCCGTGGGCTTCAAAAACTCGGCATAGCGCACGGCCTCCATCTTCTCCAGGGCCACGAGGATATCCGCCTCACCCCGGCCGAACACGGGGGCATAGACCTTCTTGCCCCAGCGGACCTGGGTGGACACGCTGCCGCCCCGCTGGGCCATGCCGTGGACCTCGCTCTGCTTGACATCGTAGCCGGCCTTCATGAAGCCGTTGGTCATGATCTTGGAGATCAGGATGGCGCCCTGACCGCCTACGCCGCACAGCAGCACACTCTTGATATCGGACATCTTACTTCTCCTCCTTCTCGATGGCGTCAAAGGGGCAGGCCTGGGCGCAGACGGTGCAGCCCACACACTGCGTAGCATCAATGAATGCCTTGCCGTCCTTCATGGACACGGCGGCGCAGCCCACCTTCAGGCAGCTCTTGCAGGAGCGGCACTTGTCGGCGTTCACGCGGCACAGGCCCTTTTCGTGCTTCTCGCGCTTGATGAGCAGGCAGGGCCGGCGGGTGACGATGGCGGGGTGGCGGCCCTCGTTAAGAGCGGCCACGGCAGCATCCACGGTGTTCTTCATGGCGGTGAGATCCTGGGGATCCACGGTGAGCACCGGCTCAAAGCCGTAGGCGGTGAAGATCTTCTCCACGCTGAGCATGGCGGAGGGGTCGCCCTGGAGGGTGTAGCCGGAGCCGGGGTTGTCCTGATGGCCGGTCATGCCGGTGATGCGGTTATCCAGCACGCAGGGGATCATGCGGCCGTTGTTCCAGATGATCTCGGCGGCGCCGGTCATGCCGGAGTGGAAGAAGGTGGAGTCGCCCACCACGCCGAAGATCACCTTGTCGGTGACGCCCTCCTGCTGGAAGGACTTGGCCATGCCCATGCCGGCGGAGAAGCCGCCGCCCATGCAGATGCACACATCCATGCAGTTCAGCGGGGGTGCTACACCCAGGGTGTAGCAGCCGATGTCGCCGGTGACCACATAGTTCTTGTTCTTGCTGAGGGTGTAGAAGAAGCCGCGGTGGGGGCAGCCGGGGCACAGGGCGGGGGGCCGCTTGGCCAGGGGCTGATCGGGGACGATGCACTCGGGCTTTACGCCGAAGATGCGCTCGCGGACCAGCTGGGTGTTGAGCTCGTACATATTGCCGATGAGCTCCTTGCCCACGCAGGGGATGCCGGCGGCCTTGATCTGATCCTCCATGAAGCCCTCCAGCTCCTCGATGATGTAGAGCTTCTCCACCTTGGCGGCGAACTCGGCGATGAGCTTCATGGGCAGGGGGAAGGTGAGGCCCAGCTTCAGGAAGGAGGTGCCCTCCGGGAAGACCTCCTTGGCATAGGTATAGGAGATGCCGGCGGTGATGACGCCGAGCTTGCCGTCGCCCAGCTCCAGCTTGTTCAGGCCGTTTTCCAGGGCGGTGGTGCAGCCGTACTCGGCCAGCTTTACCAGGCGCTCCTCCACCAGCGGGTGGTTGAGATAGGCGTTGGCGGGCACGCACACGAACTTGCGGGTGTTGCGGGCATAGGGCTTGGCGGCTACCTCCACCCGCTCGCCGAACTCCACCAGGCCCTTGGAGTGGTTCACCCGGGTTGTGGTGCGGTAGAGCACCGGGGTGTCGAACTGCTCGGACACCTCACAGGCCAGGGCCACGAAGTCCTTGCACTCCTGGGGGTCGGAGGGCTCGATGCAGGCGATCTTGGCGGCCCGGGCATAGTGGCGGTTGTCCTGCTCGTTCTGGGAGCTGTGGCAGGAGGGGTCATCGGCGTTCACCAGGATGTAGGCGCCGCCTACCCCCAGGTAACCGGCGGTGAACAGGGGGTCCGCCGCCACATTCAGGCCCACCATCTTCATGGTGGTCACGCTGCGGCTGCCCGCCACGGAAGCGCCGTAGGCCACCTCGGTGGCTACCTTCTCATTGGGCGCCCACTCGCAATATAAGCTGTCCTTATACTGGGGCAGGTTTTCCAGGATCTCGGTGCTGGGCGTTCCGGGATAAGCGGAGGCGACCTTGATACCGGCTTCGTAGATGCCACGGGCAATGGCCTCGTTACCGGACATCAAATGTTTCATGCTGAATTCCACCTTTCATGTTATTTATTATTATCACTTATCGTTTCTTGCTCAATATTCGCTGGCCTTCTGCTGGCCGTGGAGCACCCGCAGGGCACCCTCCGCCAGGGAGCGCATCTCTTCCTCGCCGGGCAGGCGGATGATGGGGGCCAGCTTCCCCACATAGGCGGTGATATCCTCACAGAACTTTTCATTATAGGCCATGCCGGCGGTGTAGACGATGGCGTCCACATCGAAGTGCAGCACGGCGGCCATGGCGCCGATGTCCTTTGCCAGCTGATAGACCAGGGCCTCATAGGCGGCGGTGCATGCGGCGTCGCCCTCCGCCATCCGGGCGCAGATCACCCGGAAATCCGTGGTGCCCACATAGGAGAACATGCCGCTCTGGCGGCCCAGAATGCGCTTGACCTCCTCCTTGGTCCTGCCGGAATAGCAGTAGTTGATAAGGGCGTTCACCGGCAGCGAGCCGCCCCGGTCTAAGCCCATGGCGCCCTCGTCCTTGACATTGAAGACATCCACCACCCGGCCCCGGTCGTGGGCGGCCACAGACACGCCGCCGCCTAAGTGGCACACGATGAGCCGGGCCTCCTCATAGCGCTTGCCCAACTGCGCCGCCGCCTTGCGGGCGGTGGCCTTCTGGTTCAGGGCGTGGAACAGGCTCAGGCGCCGGAACTCCCGGAAGCCGCTGACATGGGCCACCTCGGTCATCTCGTCCACGCACACCGGATCCACGAAAAAGGCGGGGATGCCCACCATGTCGCCGAGTTTCTTGGCCAGATACGCGCCCAGGTTGGAGGCGTGCTCGCCGTAAGGGGCCGCCTCCACATCCGCCATCACCCGGTCGTTGACGGCGTAGGTGCCCGAGGGGATGGGCCGGTAGAGCCCGCCCCGGCCGCACACCGCGTCAAAGTCGCTGAGCTGATAGCCGGCGGCGGTGATGGCCTCTAAAATGGCCTCCCGGCGGAAGTCCGCCTGGTCGATGATGCGCTCAAAGCGGTTGAGCTCCTCAGCGGAGTGGTCGATGCCCACCTTGAAAAGCTCCTTTTCCTCCTCAAAAACCGCGATCTTGGTGCTGGTGGCACCGGGGTTGACGATCAGTACCTTCATAGGCAGCCTCCCTTTGACTTCGGTAAATGTTTCACCGAACTATTTGGTGAATTTACTTCATTATGGCACCCTCGGCTGGGTTTGTCAATGGGCTTTTGGGGGCGGGTAAAAACTTGTGTACCTATACAAAAAGAGACCCGTCTGGCTGACTGATCCGCCAAACGGGTTTCCCGGCAGGTATTCAATTCCTGAGGCCGTCGAGCAGCAGCTTGCCCATGGCCCGGCCCCGGGTAATGAGGTCAAAGCCGCCCTCATAGATGCGGTGTTCGAAGAGCATCCCCCGGTGGAGGGTGACAAAGTACTCCACCACATCCTCGGTCCTGTAGGCAGGGGAGATGCTGCCCTCCTGCTTGCACAGCTCCACCAGCTCCGCCAGCAGGCGGAAGTAGGTGCGCTTGGGGCTCTTCTTCAGCACCCCCTGCTCGGGGTACTTGATGGACTGGATAAAGCACTTATAGAGGAAGGTGTCCGCCGCGGAGATGCGCAGGGACTGCCCCACGAAGTCCAGGAGCTTTTCTGCGCCGCTGCGGCTGTCATCGGCCAGGTACATGGGCTCCAAGCGGGCATAGGCCACATCCACCAGCTCCGTGGCGTGGATGACCAGCTCATCCTTGCTCTTGAAGTAGTGGTAGATATTGCCCACGCTGCACCCGGCGGCCTGGGCGATCTCCTCCACGGAGACATTTTCAAAGCCCTGGCGGTCAAAAAGGTCCAGGGCCACGCTCTGGATGCGGCTGCGCATCTCCATGGCCTGCATTTTTCTCATGGTCATTTTTTCAGACATCCGGGGTACCTCCTGCGGCGCTTTATCGTTCTTTTCCCTATCATAGCCAGCAAAAAAGGAAAAGTCAATAAAAAAGCGCTCGGGCGGGGTTGACAAAAGCGAATTCCCTGCGTATAATAGTCGGGTATTCCGCCGTTAGGAATGCGAGCGTGCTGGAATCGGCAGACAGGCAGGCTTGAGGTGCCTGTATTCGTAAGGATGTGTGGGTTCAAGTCCCATCGCTCGCACCAAAAATACCAAGGGCTTTCGCCCTTGGTATTTTTTTTGTCAGATGCACCCGCAGGGCATGCCGATGACATTGTAGTTCATGGAGTTGGGGCTGTAATTGGTGCTGATGCCGCCGGTGCTGGAGAGTACATAATAGCGCGAGTCGGCGGACTTTTTATCCCGCAGAATGAAGATGGAGTTCTGGCCCGCCTTAATGAACGCCTTGCGGCTGGCATCAGTGGAGCCGAAGGGGGGATAGCCGCCGGATACTCCTTGCACGCTGGGGAAAAACCAATTTCGGGAGCCGGGGAGCCCGGTGGCCTTCATATATGGCTCACAGGGGTAGGTCCGGGGCGGATTGGGTCCCTTGTCCCAGTTCGCGGCCATGGTCATCGCAGTGCCGCTGCCCAGCTCGGAGTAGCTCAGGTTATTACCGCCGGCATAGCGCCAGCCGATGGTGATGCCGGCGCTCTCGCCGGAGGCAAGTGTCTCGCCGCCTATAGCCAAAACGACGCACTCCATCTCGCTGGAGATATTGTATTCCGGGTGCTTGATGGTCTCCGTACGGGTATCGCCCGGCTTGAAATAATCTGCCGCCTGACCGCTGGTGCAGATCTCGTTGATCTGTTCCCAGGTGGCGTTAGCGAAGGTGATGGTCTCAGACCACTGGGCATAGCAGACGGTGTCGGCATAAATCTTTTTATTAGAGGGCTGCCAGCCATCGAACTGGTACCCCTCCTTGGCAGCCAGGTAAGTCCCGTCCCCGCCGGCTCTGACCCGCTCCTCATAAAGGAGGGTGCTGCCGTCATAGTAGGAGACGGCGTAATAGTGCCACCAATAGGCGGCGTTGCTGTCCGGGCTGTCAGCAAAGTGCGGCGCCGTGGCCCGGACTGTCACCGTATGGCTGCTTGAGGCGGTATTGCCGGAGAGAGTCAGGGTGGTCTCCCGGGTGGTAACAGAGCGCTTTCCGTCTACATAGACGGCATAGTCGGTGACAAAGTCCCCGTTCTCCGCCGGATTCGTGATCCGCAGGGTGTCCTCGGTGATGGCAATGGATGGAGCATGAAGCTGAGGCAGCTCGCCGTCCCCGCCGCCGCTGCCGGTTTCGATATCGGCGATCCGCCGGGGCATCTCCGCCAGGGTCATGGTCCCTGCCTCCCCGGTCTTGCGGCGGATGGCCTCTGCAATGGCCGTGAGCTGATCAGTAAGTGCCATTTTCGATCACCCCCAGCTTCGTGTCGATCAGTCCGTTGATGTAGTCATCCGTCAATTCGCCGGCCCTGGCGGCGCCCCGGCGCAGCTCCGGCAGGTCGGAGATGGCGTCCTGCTTGCCCCGGAGATCCGCCGCCTGCAGGGCGCTGTCGGCCCGGTCCAGGGACGCCTGCACCGCCGCGGACAGCTGCTCCCTGGGGATGCCGTCCGTCGGCCGCCGCAGAGTCAGGGCGCCGTCCCCGGCAATGTCAAAATCCTCGCCGGGCTTCACGAGACCGGCGGTATCGTGGGTAGCCGCGGCCTGAGCGGCGCTGACGCCGGTGTCGCTGACGCCCAGGTACCAGTGGCCGTTTTCCCCGATGTGGGGGGTGGTGCCGTCTGCGCCCCGGGGGCCGGTGTCGCCCCGCTCGCCCTTTTCCCCCGGGTCACCCTTGGGGCCGTTAAAGGCGCCGGCGTGGGCCGCCGCCTCCACGGCTGCCGCCGTCTCCAGGGCCTGCTGGGCCTTGGCCTCGATCCGCGAGGCCGCGGCAGGGGGGATAGGGAAGGGCTCCTGACCCCGGGTGCAGCCCGTCTCCTCTACATCGAAGTAGCAGAGGTTGGTGGTGACCCGCTGGCGGAATACGCCGTTTTCGTAGCGGCTGCCGTGGAGATACACGCCCCAGCGGCCGGCGGGCAGGTTGATGCCCCGCTCCGGGGCAATGGCGTCATCCTCCACCGGGATGTCGAAAACGGCGTCGGCCTGCTTGAAATGGGCCCAGATGCAAAGTCCCCGCCAGTCATCGCTGAATGAGAACCGCGCCGCCAGGTAGTTGACGGACGCCGCCGCGATAGGCGGCGAGGACAGGGTGAGGGCCTGACCCTCTACGGTGAATTGAAGCATGTGCATCCTCCTCCTCAGTGTTTGGCTCCACCCTCGGGGAGGAGCCGGAGGAAGTTGCCCTCCGGCAGGCAACGCCCCGGATGGAGGAAGGAAAAACCGCTCCCCGGACGCTGCAGCGTCCGGGGAGCGGTTGTTTTGGTGAGGGCAGAGGGTCAGCGCTGGCCCTTGTCGTAGGGGATGCCCTCGGCCTTGGGGGCCCGGGACTTCTTGGAGGTGAAGGCCAGCACCACCAGGGTGATGATGTAGGGCAGCATCCGATAGAGGTGGGAGCTGATGCCGATCTCCGCCAGCCAATACACGCCGTCGCCGTTGATGTCCAGGGTGGAGTAGGCCGCGGCAATGCACTTGAAAAGGCCGAAGATCAGGGAGGCGCCCGCGATGTTCAGGGGCTTCCAGTTGCCGAAGATCATCACGGCCAGGGCCAGGAAGCCGAAGCCCGCCACATCGCCGTTGGAGGAGCAGTTGGCGGTGGTCAGCGCGTAGACAAAGCCGCCCATGCCCGCCAGGGCACCGGAGATGGTGGTGCCGGCATAGCGCATCTTGTAGACATTGATGCCCAGAGAGTCCGCCGCCTGGGGATTTTCACCGCAGGCCCGCAGGCGAAGACCGAAGCGTGTCTTATAGAGCAGGATGGAGAGCACCACGAAGATAAGGATGCAGATATAGGTGGCCAGGTAGACCTTGTGCAGGAGGGTGGTGCCCAAAAAGCCCAGGTCGTCGGTTTTAGCGAAGCCCAGGGTGGTCTTTTTGATCATAAACCAGCTGGCCGAGTCGCCGGTGGCCATCTGCAGGGTGTTCTGGTTGGCGATGATGCGGATGAGGAACAGCACCAGGGCCGGGGCCAGCAGGTTCAGGGCCGTGCCGCCGATGGTCTGGTCGGCCCGGAGGTTCACGGAGGCGAAGCTCAAAAGCAGGGAGAAGATGGCACCGAACAGGGCCGCCACCAGCATGGCCAGCAGTTCAAAGCCCTGCAGGGCCAGCCAGTTGCCCGCGGCCTCCGCCGCGTCGAACACATGCGCCTGCTGCATCAGCCGCACGAAGAGCACCCCCACAAAGGCGCCGAAGATCATAATACCCTCCAGGGCCAGGTTGATGATACCGCTGCGCTCGGCGAATACGCCCGCCAGGGCCACGATCATCAGGGGAACGGCGTAGATAAAGGTCTGTTGGATCAGGAATGTCATGCCTCATCCCCTCCTTTCTCAACTTGCGCCGCGCCGTCGGGCGCCGGCGGCGTGTCGGGCGGCGCGGCCGTCTCCGCGGATGCCGCCGCCGGAGGGTTCTCCGGGGCCGGCCTGCGCTTTCTGCGGCCGGTGAGCCACATGCGGATGACCAGGGAGAAGGCGGAGAGGTACACGATGACGGAGATGATGACATTGGTGATGTACTCATTATAGGCCGTGAGGTTCGTCAGCTGCATGCCCACGATGTCCAGCATGGCCATGAAGATGCCGGTGAAGATCACGGCGATGGGGTTATTCACCGCCAGAAGGGCCACGGGGATGCCGTTGAAGCCCACGCCGGGGAGGGACTGGTAGGTGTTCCAGTAGAACTCGGTGTTGCCGCTGAGCCAGTAGAGGGCCGCGCCGGTACCGGCCAGGGCCCCGGCGATGGCCATGGAGAGCACGATGTTGCGGCGGTCGGCGATGCCGGCATAGCGGGCGGCATGGCGGTTGGAGCCGCAGGCCTTCAGCTCATAGCCGAAGGTGGTCTTTTCCATGATGATGTACACCACGATGGCCAAGACGATGGCCACCAGGATGCCGGCATTCACCTGCGAGCCGGAGAAGAGCTTATCCAGCCCCAGCTTGGGGGTGGCCACACCGTTGAAGGTGGTCTTGTAGATGTAGCCGGACTTGGTGCTCTCCACCATGTTTTTGAAGCTGCTGATGTCAAACATCCAGGTCACCAGGTTCGCGGCGATCCAGTTGGTCATGATGCAGGCCAGCACCTCGTTGATGTTCAAAAGGGCCTTCAAAAGGCCGGGGATGGCGCCCCACAGAGCGCCGGCCAGCATACCGCCCAAAAGGGCCAGCAGCCAGATGAGGCCGGTGGGAACGCTCGCCGAGGGAATGCCCAGGGCGATGCACAGCGTTGCCAGCGTACCCATCAGGTACTGCCCCGGCGCGCCGATGTTGAAAAGACCCGTTTTGAACGCCACGGCCACGGAAAGACCCGTCATGATCAGGGGGGTGGCCCGGAAGAGCATGTTGCCGATGTTCTGCGCGTTGAAGCCCCAGGTGAGGGCGCCGGCGGCATCCCGGCCGGTGCTGAGGATACCGGCGAAGATCAGCCGGATGCCGTCCCAGATGCCGCTGGGGGATATCTTGCTGTTGAAAAGGCCCACGGCCAGCACCACAATGCCGCCTACCAGAAGGCCCGCTAAAATGGAGATCAGCGAGGAGATGACCTTCTTGGTGGCGTCCTTGGCGTAGAGGGCGGAGAATTTTTCTTTCATGCCGTTTCACCTGCTTTCTGCTGGCGCTTGGCGCCGGCCATGTAGAGACCCAGCTCCTGCACGGTGATCTGCTTGGGGTCAAACTCGCCCACGATCTCGCCCTCATAGACCACCAAAATGCGGTCGGACAGGCTCATGACCTCGTCTAACTCCAGCGATACCAGCAGCACGGCCTTGCCCCGGTCCCGCTCGGCCACCAGCTGGCCGTGGATGTATTCGATGGCGCCCACATCCAGGCCCCGGGTGGGCTGCACCGCCACGATCAGGTCCTTGTCCCGGTCGATCTCCCGGGCGATGATGGCCTTCTGCTGGTTGCCGCCGGACATGCTCCGGGCGGTGGTCACCGGGCCCTGGCCGCTGCGGACATCGTACTGCCCGATGAGCTTTTCGGCGTATTTGCGCACGGCGTCCCGGCGGATGAAGCCGTGCTTCTGGAACTGCGGCTCCCGGAAGCGCTGGAGCACCAGGTTCTCCTCCAGGGTGAAGTCCAGGATCAGGCCGTGCTTGTGGCGGTCCTCCGGGATGTGGCTCATGTCGCCGCCCCGCTGGCGGATGGAGGCATGGGAGATGTCCTTGCCGCAGAGGGTGATCTTGCCGGTGGAGCGGTCGAGCCCCGTGAGGCCGTGGACCAGCTCCGTCTGGCCGTTGCCGTCGATGCCGGCGATGCACAGGATCTCCCCGGCGCGGACGGTGAAGCTCACATGGTTCACGGCGTTGCGCTTGTGGGTATGGGAGGCAACGCACAGATCCTCCACCTCCAGCACGGTCTCGCCGGGATGGGCGGGCTCCTTGACCACCTCCAGCTGCACCGGGCGGCCCACCATCATGTTGGAGAGCTCCTGCTTGTTGGTGTCGCAGGTGTTGACCGTGCCCACATAGCGCCCCTTACGCAGCACGGTGACCCGGTCGGAGACCTCCATGATCTCGTTGAGCTTGTGGGAGATAAAGAGGATGCTCTTCCCCTCCGCCGCCAGATTTTTCATGATCTGCATGAGCTCTTCGATCTCCTGCGGAGTCAACACGGCGGTGGGCTCGTCGAAGATGAGGATCTCGTTGTCCCGGTAGAGCATCTTGAGGATCTCCACGCGCTGCTGCATGCCCACGGTGATGTCCTCGATGAGGGCGTCGGGATCCACATAGAGGCCGTATTTCTCGCTGAGGGCCTGGACCTTGGCGCGTGCCTCCTTTTTCTGGAGGAAGCCCGCCTTGGTGGTCTCGGCGCCCAGGATGATGTTGTCCAGCACCGTGAACACATCCACCAGCTTGAAATGCTGGTGCACCATGCCGATGCCCAGGGCCGTGGCCGCGTTGGGGTCTGTGATATTCACCTTTTGGCCGTTCTTGCGGATCTCGCCGGCCTCCGGCTGATAGAGCCCGAAGAGCACCGACATCAGCGTGGATTTGCCCGCGCCGTTTTCGCCCAAAAGCGCGTGGATCTCGCCGCGGCGGAGCTGCAGCGTAATGTCGTCGTTTGCCTTGATGCCGGGAAACTCCTTGGTGATGTGAAGCATTTCGATCACATACGGGGGAGCGTTGTCCATGCCGCCACCTGCTTTCTGTAAGTTAGTTCTGCCCGCCCTTGGCAGGGCAAACAAATAGATATCAATAGTATAAAGGACATCCGGTGAAATTGCAAGAAATTTACCACCCCGGCGGCAGAAAATGAGAATTGTCCCCGAAAAGGGCGCAAAAAAGGAAGTCCCGGAGGACTTCCTTTTTTATGTAGTGCCGAAATTACTTGATCTCGTTGAGAGTCAGGCTGTCGGTGCTGGCCAGCTTGGTGTAGTCGTTGTCCACCACCAGGGTGCCGTCGGCCATGGCCTTGAGCATGGCGTTGTAGTCGTCAACGCTCCACTTGGTCAGGGACCAGGTAGCGGTGGGCAGACCCACAGCGTTGTCCTTGGCGCCCAGAGAGGTGGCGGTACCGCCGATGGAGGCGAAGTCGTTGCCATAGAACTTGGTGCAGGCCCACTGCACGGAGTCGGCCAGGCCCTTCATCGCGGAGGTGATGACGGTCTTGGACTCGAAGGACTGGTCCACATCAACGCCCACCACGGCGCCGTCATTGGCGGAAGCGGCAGCGGCAACGGAGGCGAACATGGAACCGCCGCAGGCGAAGATGACCTCGGTGCCGTTCTCATACCAGCCGTTGGCCATGGTCTGCAGCTCGGGGGAGGAGGCGAAGGAGCTGCCGTACAGCCAGGAGTAGTTCATCTCCACCTTCTCGTTCATGTCGGCAGCAGCAGCGGAAGCGCCCTGCACGAAGCCGTAGCCGTAGCGGCAGCAGGCGGGGTTGGTGCCGCCGCCGCCACCGGTGAAGCCCAGCTTGGTGTAACCTTCCTTAACAACGGCGTAACCGGCCAGGTAGCCGCACTGCTCCTCCTGGAAGGCGATGGCGGCGATGTTGGTCAGAGCGGGGGAGGTGGGATCGCCGGCAGTCTCACCCACGGGGTAACCGTCGATGAACACGAAGGAGACCTCGGGATATGCCTTGGCAGCCATGCGCAGAGCGTTCTCCTGCATGAAGCCGGCGCAGATGACGATCTTGGCGCCGTTCTCCACGGCGGCCTTCATAGCGTCGAAGCGGTCATCATCGGTGGCCTCGTTGCCGTTGGCGGGCTGATAATACTTGTAGGTAAGGTCGTTGGCGGCGGCGTAGAGCTTCACGCCGTCAAAGGTGCCCTGGTTGAAGGACTTGTCCTTCAGCTGGCCCACATCGGTGACGAAGGCGACTTCGTACTTGCCGTCCTCAGAGGTCATCTCATCGGCGATGTCGTCGGCGCTGACGACGGTCTGGGAGGGATCGGGCTCATCCCCGCCGTTGGCAGGAGGCGTCTCGGTCTTGCCGCAGGCGACAAGAGACAGAGCCATAACGAGGGCAAGGATCAGTGCAAGAAACTTTTTCATTATTTTTCTACCTTTCTCAAATTTTTTATTTTCACGCATCAGCGGGAAAATCGTTTCCATGGACCATCGGCCCATTCATGGGTTATTATACCATATCTGCGGATAAGTGCAAGGTCAAACGGCCAACTTTTTTGCCCTTTTTGGGAAAATGTCCGCGTGATACGGACAAACGCCATACCACGCGGGACAAAAAGCGGTTTTTACTTCTCCATGGCCTTTACGGCCTTGACGATGCGGCTGGTGCCCAGGCGGTCGGCCCCCAGGGCGATGAAGTCCTGGGCATCCTGCAGGGTGGCGATGCCGCCGGCGGCCTTGATCTTCAGGCGGGGGGCGCTGTGGGCCCGCATCAGGGCCACATCCTCCCGGGTGGCGCCGCCGCCGGCAAAGCCGGTGGAGGTCTTGATATACTCGGCCCCGGAGTCGGACACCACCTGGCACAGGCGGATCTTCTCGGCCTCCGTCAGCAGGCAGGTCTCGATGATGACCTTCAAAAGGCGGCGGTCGCAGGCGGCCTTCACGGCCTCGATCTCCTGCTGCACCCGGTCATAGAGCCCGTCCTTCACCCAGCCGATGTTGATGACCATGTCGATCTCCGAGGCGCCGTTGCTCACGGCGTCGGCGGTCTCGAAGCACTTGGCGGCGGTGGTGTCATAGCCGTTGGGAAAGCCGATGACGGTGCAGATGGGCAGCTTGCCCGCCACATAGTCCGCCGCCTGCTTCACATAGCTGGCGGGGATGCACACGCTGGCGCAGCCGTAGCGGAGGCCATCGTCGCATACGGCCCGGATCTCCTCCCAGGTCGCTCCCTGGGCCAGAAGGGTGTGGTCGCACTTGCTGAGAATTTCCTTGATATCCATACTATATTGTATCTCCTTTCGGGAATTTTTCGCATACAGCATATCACGCACGGGGAAAAATGGCAAGAGCCGCCTCAGAGCCAGGTCTTGTCAAAGCCGTAGGGCAAAAGCTCCCGCAGCGTGAAGGTGCGGCTCTCCCCCTTGCCGTTGAGGCAGATGACCTCCAGCGCCGGGGCGAATTCCATCATCACCTGCCGGCAGGAGCCGCAGGGCACGCAGAAGTCCTGGGACTTCCCGGCGATGGCGATGCGCACAAAGTCCCGGTGTCCCTCGCTGACGGCCTTGAAGATGGCGGTGCGCTCGGCGCAGATGGTGCAGCCGTAGGCGGCGTTTTCGATGTTGCAGCCGGTAAACACCGAGCCGTCGGCACATTCCAGCGCCGCCCCCACGGGAAAGTGGGAGTAGGGGATGTAGGCCCGCTCCAGCATGGCGGCGGCCCTTTGGCAAAGCTCCTGCTTGGTCATGGCGTTCCTCCTTCTTTCTGCCGCCCGGCGGCGGCCCACAGGGTCCTGTCTGGGCCCATTATCCCACAATTCTCCGCCTCCGTCAACCGCCCTTTCCCGCCGCTGCGGGGCCCCGCCGGAGGGAAAAGAAAAATGACACAAAATTTGCCAAAAAATTCCGGCGCATTGCCAAAAAATCCGGCGGCGGTCCGATTTTTATTGACTTTCCCAGGGGCCGCCGCTATACTATTATATAATTGTGCGTGTTGGGTGGGGGAGCTTGCGCCCATTTTTCCCCGGAACCCCTGCCTACCTCAAAGGAGGCGATCGAATGCGCAAGGGAATTTGCGCGCTTTGGCTCTGCATCATCCTGGCGATCTTGCTGGCGGTCCCCGCCTGGGCGGCGGACACCGCTACGCTCACCATCACCCCTGACAAAACCGCCCTCACCGCCGATGGCCGGGCCCAGCAGATCACCTACACCGTCACGGTGACGCCGCCTCCCGGCAAGGAGATCGGCGTGTTCTCCTTCCGGCTCAAGCCCTCCGGGGACATGCAGCTGCCCACCGCCTTCAAGGCGGACGGCCAGCGGGTCATCACCTATGAGTCCCTGGACCTGGAATACAACATCAACACGGACAGCGGTGTTTTCCGCACCTATGAATACACACCCGAGAGCCATTTCTTCGCGGCGGTGGGCTCCCTGGCGGAGAAGCGCATGAAGGATGAGGCCAAGATCCTCACCATCACGGCCACCGTTCCCGCCGGCAGCACCGGCGCCTATGTGCTGGACGCGGAGTTCACCGCGGCGCCGGACGGCTCCGGAGAGAGCTACATCGCCCGGGTAGATACCGCCCCGGTAATGGTGACGGCGCCGGACGCCGCCTCTGAAAAGGACGGCGGCGGCAAGAAGGCCGGCAGCGTCATGATCACGGGGCTGCCTGCGCCGGCGGCCGGCCAGCAGCCCGGTACGGAGGCGCAGGTGACCGCCGAGCTGCCTGTCCCGCCGGAGATCACCGTCACCTGGTACTGTGACGGCGTGGAGCTGACGGATCAGGTATTCCTTCCGGGCCATGTCTACACCGTGGTCCTGCGGGTGACCGCCGTGGAGGGCGGCTTTGACCCCGCCGTATATACCAACGGGGGCTATACCCTCCGCCGCATCAGCGACACGGAGCTGGAGCTGCGCCGCAGCTTCTCCGTGGAGGAGAGCTATACCCGCCCTCTGGAGGAGGCGGAGGCGCCCCCGGTGCCGGAGGCCCTGCCGCCCCGGGAGACCGACAGCCGGGAGGAGACCGCTGCCGCCGCCCCGGCCGCCAGTGGCGCCGCCCGGCCGGCGGATAAGACCCCCGCGGTGCTGGCGGCCTGCCTCTTGGCGGCCCTGGCCCTGGCCGCGGCCATCTGCCAGTTCGCCCTCCCCGGCGGACTTGTGAAGCTGTGTTCAAAAAGTAAACATAGAAAAACGGAGAGAACAAAGGAGGAATCACATTGAGGAAAAAATGGTTATCCCTTCTGCTGGCGCTGGCCATGCTGTCGGGGCTGCTGATCCCCACCGCCTCGGCTGATACGGTGAACCTGTCGGATAAAACCGTAACGCTGTCGGTGACCCCGTCGCAAAGCACGATCTGCGTGGGCAGCACCGGGGATGTGTATGTGACATACACCATCTCCATTGCATCAGATGACGGTGTAACGCCCATCCCGGCGTTCAGCTTTGTGGTGCCGACAGATGGCAAGCTGGCGACCACCGCAACAGACCCTGTATGGCGCTTTCAGTTAAATACAAAGCTAAAGCAAAGCCAGGGGGGGGCCTATAACACCGCCGATTACAATCCTGCCACCGGCTATGTGGGCGTTGGCGGCAGTGACAGCAACGGCATTACCAAGAAGACAACGGTTATGACCATTGTTGCCAAATTCCCCGCTGATTCGGCAGCCGGAACATATACCCCGGCATTTGAAGAGAAGGACTTTATCGCCGGCGGTACGAAGAATGATGGAAGCGTGAGTGCCAATACCTTCGGTACGCGCAATGTAGTGGCTGGCTCCGTCACCGTCAAGCCCGGTGCTGCCGTCAGCGGCACGGTGAAGGACGATAAGGGCAGCGCCGTCTCCGGCGCCACTGTCACGCTGACGGGCGGCACAGAAAAAACGGCCACCACCGATAGCAGCGGCAATTACACCTTCTCCGATGTCTCCACCGGCACTTACACCGTCAAGGCCAAGAGCAGCGACGGCTCCCTCAACGGCAGCGCCTCCGTCACCGTAAAAGCCGACAGCATCTCCAATGCGGATGTCACCCTGCAAAAATGGCAAAAGGGCGATGTGAATAAAGACGGAGAGATAAACGGTCAGGACCTGCAGCGGCTTTATGAGCATTTAAAGGGCGAAAATCCGTTACCGACAGAGGATGTTTCTCTTGGCAATGTGAATGGA
>CAKTPM010000002.1 GCA_934591705.1 uncultured Oscillospiraceae bacterium | reverse complement strand
TCGCAAGAAATCAGGACTTTCTGGTTGCGGAGGGAGGACTTGAACCTCCGACCTCCGGGTTATGAGCCCGACGAGCTGCCAACTGCTCTACTCCGCGATATGCACTTTTTCGTACCGGAGATGGTGCCGGTGACCGGACTCGAACCGGTACGCTGTTGCCAGCGGGAGATTTTAAGTCTCCAGTGTCTACCATTCCACCACACCGGCGGATATCGGCATTTGTTAGAATACCATACGCACAGCGGAATTGTCAACCCCTTGGCGGAAAAAAGCTGAAAAAACCTTCGCGGTTTTTCCTGCCGGGCAAAAGAAGAGGGGCCTCTCGGCCCCTCTTCTCTCTTCACTGGCTATGCGCTCAGCACTTCTCGTAGATGGTGGCAACGCCCATGCCGCCGCCGATGCACAGGGTGGCAAGACCGCGCTTGGCCTCGGGGCGCTTGCACATCTCGTGCAGCAGGGTGACGATGATGCGGGCGCCGGAGGCACCCACGGGGTGACCCAGGGAGATGGCGCCGCCGTTGACATTGACCTTGCTCATGTCAAAGTGCAGCTCCCGGGCCACGGCGATGGATTGAGCGGCAAAGGCCTCGTTGGCCTCCACCAGGTCGATATCGTCGATGGTCAGGCCGGCCTTGGCCAGCGCCGCACGGGAGGCGGGCACGGGGCCCACGCCCATGATCTTGGGATCCACGCCGCCCTGGCCCCAGCTGATGAGCTTGGCCATGGGCTTGAGGCCGTACTTGGCCACGGCCTCGCCGGAGGCCAGCACGATGGCGGCGGCGCCGTCGTTGATGCCGGAGGCGTTGGCGGCGGTGACGCGCTGGGTGCCCTTGTCGGCAGCGTCCTTGCAGCCGGTGGGCTCAAAGGTGTTCACCACCTGGGGATTGGGGGACTCGGCGGACAGGGGGAAGGCGCCCTTGAGCTTGGTGAGACCCTCGGCGGTGACGCCGGCCTTGGGGAACTCATCCTTGGCGAAGGGGACCATGTCCTTCTTGACCTTGATCATCACGGGGACGATCTCGTCATCGAACTTGCCGGCGGCCTGAGCGGCCTCGGTCTTCTGCTGGGAGGCGGCGGCGAAGGCGTCCTGCTCCTGACGGGTGATGCCCCAGATATCGTTGATGTTTTCAGCGGTGGTGCCCATGTGGTAGTTGTTATAGGCGTCCCACAGGCCGTCCTTGATCATGGTGTCCACCAGCTTCTTGTCGCCCATGCGGGCGCCCCAGCGGGCGTCGGGAGCGGAGAAGGGAGCGGCGCTCATGTTTTCGGTACCGCCGCAGACCACGATGTCGCTGTCACCGGCCAGGATGGAGCGGGCGCCCTCGATAACGGACTTCATGCCGGAGCCGCAGACCATGCCCACGGTATAGGCGGGAACGGCGTAGGGGATGCCGGCCTTGATGGCCACCTGACGGGCCACATTCTGGCCCAGACCGGCGGTGAGGATGCAGCCGAACATCACCTCATCCACATTCTCGGGAGCCACATTGGCCCGCTTGAGGGCTTCCTTGACCACCACGGCGCCCAGCTCGGTGGCGGGCGTGTTCTTCAGGGAACCGCCAAAGGAGCCGATAGCGGTACGGCAGCAATTCACGACATAGAGATCCTTCATTTTGTGTTCCTCCTAAAAAGTATTTTATATTGGTTTTCACGGTCATCAAATGCGGCAGCTCTGCTTTGCCGTCAGGAACGGGTCGATAGATTGTCTACAAATTAACAACCTTGCTACAGTGCATGATAGCACAGGGATTTTACGGTGTCAACGGCATTTCCGAAAACAGCAAAATTTCCGCAAAAGAATGTCATTTCAGGCAAAAGCAGCGCCGGTTTTTTGTGGGTTTGCCCAATGGCGCCGGGGGCGGGGTCAGCCCTGGGCGGAGAGCTCGGTCATCATGCTTTCCACGAAGGCGCCCACATCCACCCGGGCCATATTTTTGCTCTCCCGGACCTGGGCGGCGGCCATGGCCTCCTCCAGATCCTCGCTGAACTGCACCTTGGCAACGGTGTCCATGTCCATCTCCTGGCGCAGCAGCAGGTAGAAGCCCTCGTCGGTCTCCACCAGCGCGCTGAGCTCGCCCACCTGCAGATCCTTCAGGGCCAGACACACGGCGTCGGTCTCGCCCTCGTGGCCGCAGTGGTAGACGGAGGCGGTGTTCTCCGCCTCGGCGACACCCAGCTCGGTATTGATGGCGGCCAGCTCTGCCGCCGGATCCTCTGCCGCCAGGATGCGCTTTTGATAGCCCTGGGCGTCGGCCTTTGCCTTGGCGACGCCCGTCTCATCCATGTAGGCGGTGGACACGAACAGGGACCGGGCCATGGCCAGGCCGTGGTCCGCCACCAGCTCCGTCAGGGCGGCGTCATCGGGGCGCAGCGCACCGCTGACATAGGCCTCCTGGAGATGCAGGGCCAGGCAGCTGGTGGTGTAGAGCGTCTCCCAGAGAGTCTCCGTGAGACCGTACTGCTTGAGCACCTGGCGGAAGTCATCGCCGTATTGGGCCCGGAGCTGGTCGAGTTGCTGGCGGAAGCTGTCCAGCTCCGTCTGGGTGGGGGTGATGTCCGCGTCCTTGGCCATCCTGCGGATGACGGCGTTCTGCACCACTGCCTGCCGGGCCTGGGCCAGCACGCTGTCCCGGAGGGTCACGGTGCCGGTCTCATCCAGGGGCATATCCCAGTCCACGCTGTCCCCGGCCCCGGAATAGCTGAGCATGTAGTGGTAGTTGAGGCCCGACTGGGCCACATAGTACAGGTACTCCTCGGCGGTGACCTTTTCGCCGTCCACCGTCAGCAGCGCGGCGTCGGAGCGGATGTTGGAGGCCCGGGTGTAGACATTGTCCCGGGGGTTTTTCTGGGGAAGCTGTGCCAAAACGCCCACCAGGATCAGGGAGGCGCCTACGCCGGCCAAAAACCGCGTCAGCAGATTCCAGGTTTCTCTTTTCATTTGTCTGTCCTTCTTTCTGTATCGCTTGTTATTTTCTCAGGCCCGGGGCCTGGGGTACGCTGTAGGTGGTGCAGCCGCAGCTCGTTGATCAGGGCCCGGGCGGCCTGCAGGGCATTCTCCTTGGACTGGAGATAGAGCAGCAGCTTCGGCTCGCCGTCCGCCCGCAGGCGCAGCCGCTGGCGGTAGGCCGGCAGGGCGCATACCCGGGCCAGGGCGGTGATGTCCGGCTGGGGGCCCAGGGAGAACACGATCTGCTCTCCCCGCTGGGTGATGTCCCCCACGCCGCAGTCGGCAGCGTCCCGGCGCAGGAGGGCTACCTCCGTCAGCGCGGTGACGCTGGGAGGCACATCGCCGTAGCGGTCCAGGAGCTCGTCGAGGATCTCGGCGGCATCAGCGGAGGTCTCGATGGCGGCGATGCGGCGATAGAGATCCATCCGCTGCTGGGCCGCGGGCACATAGCCCTCCGGGATATAGGCCGAAACGGTGAGGTCGGCGGTGCACTCGGGGCGTATCTCCGCGGCCTTGCCCTGCTGCTCCAAAACCGCGTCGTTGAGGAGCTTGAGGTACATGTCGTAGCCCACGGACATCATATAGCCGCTTTGCTCGGGGCCTAAGAGGTTCCCCGCGCCGCGGATCTCCAGATCCCGCATGGCGATCTTGAAGCCGCTGCCGAACTCCACATATTCCCGGATGGCGGTGAGCCGCTTGGTGGCCACCTCCGTGAGCACCTTCCCCGGGCGGTAGGTGAGATAGGCGTAGGCCCGGCGGGTGCTGCGGCCGATGCGGCCCCGTATCTGGTGGAGCTGGGCCAGGCCCATGCGGTCGGCATCCTCGATGACGAGGGTGTTGACATTGGGGATGTCGATGCCGGTCTCGATGATGGTGGTGCAAACCAAGACCTGTATTTCGCCCTCGGTCATCTGCTGCATCACCCGGCGGAGCTGCTCCTGGGGCATCTTGCCGTGGGCGGTGGCGATGCGGACCTCCTGGCCCAACAAAAGGCGCAGGCGCTCCGCGGCGGCGGCGATATTCTCCACCCGGTTGTGGAGATAGTAGACCTGGCCGCCCCGGGTCAGCTCCCGGCGGATGGCCTCGGCTACCATGCCCCAGTCGTGCTCCAGAACATAGGTCTGCACCACCTGGCGGTCCGCCGGGGGCTCCTCGATGGAGCTCATGTCCCGGATGCCGGAGAGGGCCATGTTCAGCGTCCGGGGAATGGGGGTGGCCGAGAGCGTAAGGGTATCCACCTGCCGGGCCTTTTCCCGCAAGCTCTCCTTGGCCGCCACGCCGAAGCGCTGCTCCTCATCGATGATTAGGAGCCCCAGGTCCCGGAAGGTTACATTTTTCTGCAGCAGCTTGTGGGTGCCGATGAGAAGGTCCACCCGTCCCTGGGCGGTGCGCTCCAGCACCTCCTTCACCTGCTTGGGGCTGCGGAACCGGGAGAGCACCTCCACCGTGACGGGGAAGCCGTGGAAGCGGCTCATGGCGGTGGCGTAATGCTGCTGGGCCAGCACGGTGGTGGGCACCAAAATGGCCGCCTGCTTGCCGTCCATGATGCACTTCATCACCGCCCGCAGGGCCACCTCGGTCTTGCCGTAGCCCACATCGCCGCATAAGAGGCGGTCCATGGGCACGGGCCTTTCCATGTCCTTTTTGATCTCGGCCACGGCCCGGAGCTGGTCCGGGGTCTCGTTGTAGGGAAAGGCCTCCTCAAACTCCTGCTGCCAGGGGCTGTCCGGAGAGAAGGCGAAGCCCGCCTGCCGCTGGCGCTGGGCATAGAGGTTGATCAGCCCCCGGGCCAGCTCCCGGGCGGCGGCCCGGGCCCGGTGGGTGGCCTTGGCCCAGTCGCTGCCTCCCAGCCGGTTGAGCTTGGCGGGCTTGTCGGGGTCCTCCCCGGCGGCGCCGATATACTTGCTCACCAGATCCAGGGCCGTGCAGGGCACATACAGGCAGTCGCTGCCGGCGTAGGCGATCTTGATATAGTCCTTTTCCACGCCGTCCACCGGGAGCTTGAGCATCTCCACAAACCGGCCGATGCCGTGGTGGGTGTGTACCACCAGGTCGCCGGGGGTGAGGTCGGTATAGGACTGGAGCTTCTGGCGGTTGGTCTCCTGCCGGGGCCGGGGCCGGCGGGTCTTGCCGGAGACGCTCTGGGTCAGCTGACCCTCCGTGAGCACCGCCAGCTTCAGTGCCGGCCACTCCGACCCGGCGCTGAGGGCCCCTACGCACAGCGTTACGCAGCCCGGCCGCAGGGGCTCTGTGCCTGCCAGATCCAATACCGCCGGGAGCTTGCGCTCCCGCAGAAGGCGCTCCATGTTCCGGCAGCGCACCTCGCCGCCGCAGAGCACCATCACGGCGTAGTTCCATTGCAGATAGTGGGTGATGTCCGCCGCCGCGGCATCCAGCGAGCCGCCGTAGGTGTTCAGCTGCTTGGCGGTCATCTGCAGCAGGGCCCGGGGGGCAAGAAGGCCGCGGCCGGTGGGCAGCGCCTCCAGCTCCACGGCGGCAAAGCGCCCGGCCTGGGCGGCCAGCTCCGGCTCGGAGAGCATCAGCTCTCCCATGGCCGGGGCCATGGCGCCGCTGTCCGCGGCGAAGGTGAGATCCTCCCGCAGAAGGGCCAGGGCGGCGCGGTACTGCTCGGCGATGCGGCCGCCCTCGCAGGCGAAAAGCAGGCAGTCCTCCGGCAGGTAGGAGAAGCCGGTGGTCATCTCCGGGTACACCGCCGCCATGTAGCGGTCGCAGCCGGCGGGGGTGAGCCCCTGGCGCAGGGCCTCGGCATCCTCTGTCAGGCGGCGGCGGAGCGCCTCTGCACCTTCCTTCTTGGGCAGACGCTTGACTGCCGCCTCCAGGGCCCGGGCGGTGTCCTCCGCCCGCCGGGGGGTCAGGTGGGGCAGCACCTCCCCGGCCGGCAGCAGAAGGGCCTCCGGCACATTCCGGGTGCGGCGCTGGGTGGAGATGTCAAAGACGCCCATGGCGTCGATCTCGTCATCGAAAAATTCACAGCGGACCGGGGCCTCGGCCCCGGGAGAGAACACATCCAAGATGCCGCCCCGCAGGGAGAACTGACCCCCGGCCTCCACCTGCTGGCAGCGGGCATAGCCCATGGCGGTGAGCCGCTGACACAGGGCGGCTATGTCCCGGCGCTCGCCCACCGCCAGGGTCACCGTGGCGGCCTCCAAGTCGGCCTTGGGGATGCACCGCTGGGCGGCGGCCTCGGCGGTGGTGACGATGAATCGGGCCCCCCGGGCCATCTGCAGCAGGGCGTGGAGCCGCTGCTGCTCCCACTGGCGGCCGGCGCTTATTTTGGGCTGGAGCTGCCACTCCCGGGGGCTCAGCAGCACCGCCTCCTCCCCGGTGAGGGCCAGAAGGTCCGCCCGGATGCGCCGGGCCTCCTTCTCCTCGGCGCACAAAAACACCGCCGGGCGGTCTAAGTCCCGGGCCAGGGCGGCGGCCAGCATGGTGCGCTGGGCGCCGGAGAGACCGGTGAGGAGCACCGGGGTCTCCCCCCGGGTGATGCAGCGGCGCAGCTCCTGGGCCTCATTCAGTTGTAAAAGTGTGCGCAGCAGCGTTGTCATCCGGCACCTCGAAAGTTACTGATTGTACTGGTTCATGGCCTTCTCCGGCCCCAGCGCGATGACGGCGGAAACGGCGTCCGCCGCCCGGTCAAGGATCGTCAGGAGTACCTTTTCATCCTCCTTGCCGGGGCGGCCGATGACCCAGTCTACGGTGTCGCGGCCCGCCTCCTGGGGGATGCCCACGCCGATCTTGATCCGGGGGAAGGCATCGGTGCCCAGGTGGGCGATGATGTTCTTCAGGCCGTTGTGGCCCCCGGCGCTGCCGGAGGCGCGAATGCGCAGGCGGCCCACCGGCAGGGAGATATCGTCGGAGAGCACCAGTATATGCGCCGGTGGTACCTTATAAAACCGGGCCGCCTCCCCCACGGCCTCGCCGGAGAGATTCATGTAGGTCTGGGGCTTCATCACCAGCACCTTGCAGCCCGCCAGGGTGCCCGTGCCGGTCCATGCCTTGAAGCGGAGCTTATTGAGCCGGATGCCGTTTTTGTCGCACAGCCCGTCCACAGCCAAAAAGCCCATGTTGTGCCGGGTGCTCTCATACTGCCGGCCGGGGTTGCCCAGGCCCACGATGATCCAGTCCACGGCGCCGCCGCTTCGGTTAAAAAACATATTGCAACACCTCGCAGGAAGATTACGCGCTGAAAGGAAAATAGGGGGACTGCGTCAAGCACAGTCCCCCTATTATAACACATATTTTCTCAGTTGAACAGTTTTGCGATGGAAATTTCCTGATAGATGCGCTCGATGGCCTCGGCGAACATGGGGGCAACGGAGAGATACTTGATCTTCTCGCAGCCGGCGCCCATGCTCTCGGGCAGGGTATCCAGCAGGGCCACCTCCTTGATGACGCTGTTGTCCAGGCGTTCCAGGGCGGGGCCGGAGAGCACGCCGTGGCTGGCGCAGGCGTACACGCTCTTGGCGCCGCCCACTTCCACAACGGCCTTGGCGGCGTTGCAGATGGAGCCGGCGGTGTCGATCATATCGTCGAAGAGGATGCAGTCTTTGCCCTCCACATCGCCGATGACATTCATGACCTCGCACTGGTTGGCCTTCTGGCGGCGCTTGTCCACGATGGCCAGGTTCATGTGCAGTTTCTGGGCGAAGGCACGGGCGCGCGCCACGCTGCCCACATCCGGGGAGACCACCACCATGTCCTCGGCCCGCTCGCCGAACTTCTTGGCGTAGTAGTCCACAAACACGGGGTTGCCCAGCAGGTTGTCCACGGGGATGTCGAAGAAGCCCTGGATCTGGGAGGCGTGGAGGTCCATGGTCAGCACCCGGTCGGTGCCGGCGGCGGTGATCATGTTGGCCACCAGCTTGGCGCTGATGGGATCGCGGCTCTTGGCCTTGCGGTCCTGGCGGGCATAGCCGAAGTAGGGGATCACGGCGGTGACGCGGCCGGCGCTGGCGCGCTTGCAGGCATCGATCATGATCAGAAGCTCCATCAGACTGTCATTGACGGGCTTGCAGGTGGAGTTGATGAGGAACACATCGCTGCCGCGGACGGTCTCGTACAAAGATACGCTGGCCTCGCCGTCGGCAAAGTGCTTGACCTCTGCCTCACCCAGCTTGGTGCCGATGTGCCGGCAGATGGAGTCCGCCAGTGCGGGGTTGGAATTACCGGTGAAAATCTTGATATCCTTACCGTGGGAAATCATAGCCATTCACGCTCCCTTTCTCGTGCATAGTTAGTGATGGATCACTGTTCAAAATATTTGAGCAGTCACGGGGACTGAATCTCAACAGCAAAAAGCCCGCCCTGCAAATGGGTACATCCCCCTGTCAGCAGCAGGAGGCGGACACCCGGCAGCGGCGGCGCGGCATGAGGCGGTATTCCGTTGTGCGCTGGCTACAGTCCACGGGAAACCCCTCCCTCCGGTGAATTTTCTTTGCATGGCGCTGTACGCATACAGTATAGCATATTCCTTTTGAAAATCCACCCCCTTTTCCAAGTTTTTCGGCGGTTTTTTAGGGAAAACCGGAATTTGTCCCAATGACGGGAACCGGCGGGGATTTTGTCGGCGCGTTTATGCAAAATCACCGTACTGCGGCCGATTTTTTATAAAATTGCGACTTTTTTCGATATTTTATGGTTGAATTATTCGCGTCTTTGCGGTATACTGGCAGGACATATGAAAAGAAGTGGGGGCGCAGGCATGCTGCATATCGTTTTGGTGGAGCCGGAGATCCCGCAGAACTGCGGCAACATCGCCCGGACCTGCGCGGCCACCGGCTGCTCGCTGCACCTGATCCGCCCCCTGGGGTTCGACATCTCCGAGCGGGCGGTGAAGCGCGCGGGGCTGGACTACTGGCACCTGGTGGAGGTCTTTGACTATGCGGATCTGGGTGCCTTTTTCACCGCCCATCCGGAGGCGGCGGCAAACGGCTGGCTGGCCACCACCAAGGCCCCCCGGGACTATACACAGGCCCGCTTTTCTGCGGATGACTGGCTCTTTTTCGGCAAGGAGACCGCCGGGCTCCCGGAGGATTTCCGCATGGCTCACTATGACCGCTGCCTGCGCCTGCCCATGCGCCCGGAGGCCCGGAGTCTGAACCTTTCTAATTCCGTGGCCATCCTCACCTACGAGGCCCTGCGGCAGCTGGGTTTTCCCGGCCTGCAGGACAGCGGCGAGATGAAGGCCGCTGAGGAAGTGAACTATCACAAAGGAGTGTGCTGATATGAACTACAGTAAGAAGACCGTGAAGGACATGGATGTCCGCGGCAGGAAGGTGCTGCTGCGCTGCGACTTCAATGTCCCCCAGGATAAGCAGACCGGCGAGATCACCAGCGACAAGCGCATCGTGGCGGCGCTGCCCACCATCCGCTACCTGCTGGAGCAGGGTGCCGCCGTCATCGCCTGCTCCCATCTGGGCAAGCCCAAGGGCCAGTGGAAGGAAGCCCTGACCCTGGCCCCCGTGGCCCGGCGGCTCTCGGCGCTGCTGGGGCAGGAGGTCATCTTTGCCAAGGATATTGTGGGCGAGGATGCCCGTGCCAAGGCCGCCGCCCTCCAGGGCGGGCAGATCATGCTGCTGGAGAACCTGCGCTTTGACCCCCGGGAGGAGAAGAACGACCCTGGCTTTGCCAAGGAGCTGGCCTCCCTGGCCCAGGTGTATGTGTCCGATGCCTTCGGCACCGTCCACCGGGCCCACGCCTCCACCGTCGGCGTGGCGGCCTATCTCCCCGCCGTCAGCGGCTTTTTGGTGGCCCGGGAGCTGGAGGTCATGGGCAAGGCCCTGGACGATCCCAAGCGCCCCTTCGTGGCGGTGTTGGGCGGTGCCAAGGTCAGCGACAAGATCAATGTCATCAACAACCTTCTGGATAAGGCCGACACCGTCATCATCGGCGGCGGCATGGCCTACACCTTCATCAAGGCCCAGGGCGGCGAGATCGGCCGCAGCCTGTGCGAGGAAGATAAGCTGGACTATGCCCTGGAGATGATCGCCAAGGCAAAGGAGAAGGGCGTGGAGCTGCTGCTGCCCACCGACACCGTGGCCGCCGACCGCTTCGCTGCCGATGCTGAGGCACGGGTGGTGCCCACCGGCGCCATCCCCGGGGACTGGGAGGGCCTGGACATCGGCCCGAAGACCGCCGAGACCTTCTGCGAGGCCGTGAAGAAGGCCGGCACCGTGGTCTGGAACGGCCCCATGGGCGTCTTTGAATTTGACCGCTTCGCCGCCGGCACCCGGGCCGTGGCCCAGGCCCTGGCCGAGAGCGGCGCCATCTCCATCGTAGGCGGCGGCGACAGCGCGGCGGCTGTGGAGCAGCTGGGCTTTGCCGACAGGATCACCCACATCTCCACCGGCGGCGGCGCCTCCCTGGAGTTCCTGGAGGGCAAGGAGCTGCCGGGTGTGGCATGCCTGCTGGACAAGTGAGTTATTACGGCCGTCACCGGGCGGTCATTTCAGATAGAATCAGCGGATAAGGAGTTACAAGTATTATGAATCGCAGATATCGCAAGACCATTATCGCCGGCAACTGGAAGATGAACAACACCGCCAGCGATACCAAGCAGTTTGCCGAGCAGATCCGGGGCATCATCCCCCGCGCCAAGTGGTGTGATGTGGTGGTGTGCGTGCCCGCCTGCAACATCCCCGCCGCCATGAAGGCCTTTAAGGACATGCGCATCAGCGTGGGCGCCCAGAATGTGTTCTATGAGCGCAGCGGCGCCTACACCGGCGAGGTCTCCGCGGAGATGCTCCGGGACCTGGGCGTGAAGTATGTCATCATCGGCCACAGCGAGCGCCGGGAGTATTTCGGCGAGACCGATTTTACCGTGAACAAGAAGGTGCTGGCCACCCTGGAGGTGGGTCTGCACCCCATCATCTGCGTGGGCGAAACGCTCGACCAGCGGGAGCTGGGCGTGACCATGGAGCTCATCGCCCTGCAGCTGAAGTCCGCCCTGGCCAGTGTGCCTGCCGAGAAGCTGCGCCGCTGCGTCATCGCCTATGAGCCCGTGTGGGCCATCGGCACCGGCAAGACCGCCACCGCCGAGCAGGCCGCCGAGGTCTGCACCTTCATCCGCACCACCATCCGCCATCTCTATGGCGCCCGGGTGGCCCGCAGCGTCACCATCCAGTACGGCGGGTCCATGAAGCCCTCCAACGCCGGGGAGCTTTTGAGCCAGCCGGATATCGACGGCGGCCTCATCGGCGGCGCTTCCCTGAAGCCCCAGGACTTCGTGGACATCATCAACGCAGCCAATCAGGACTAAAAAAGGAGACGATCATGTCTAAAACTCCCACGACCCTTATCATCATGGATGGCTATGGTCTGGCCGCCCCCGGCCCGGCCAACGCCATTTCCCTGGCCAGCACCCCGGTGCTGGACGCCCTTTTTGCCAAGTGCGCCCACACCACCCTCTCCGCCAGCGGCCTGGATGTGGGTCTGCCCGCCGGGCAGATGGGCAACAGCGAGGTGGGCCACACCAACATCGGCGGCGGCCGGGTGGTGTTCCAGGACCTGCCCCGGATCAGCCGGGCCATTGAGGACGGCAGCTTTTTCAAAAACGAGGCCTATCATAAGGCCATGGACGCCTGCCGGGAGCACGGCTCCGCCCTGCATCTGTACGGCCTTCTCTCCGACGGCGGCGTACACTCCCACATCACCCACCTCTTCGCCCTGCTGCAAATGGCCAAGGAAAAGGGCCTGGACAAGGTCTATGTCCACTGCTTCCTGGACGGCCGGGATGTGAGCCCCACCAGCGGCAAGGGCTTCGTGCAGCAGCTTTGCGACAAGTGCGCGGAGCTGGGCGTGGGCAAGGTGGCCACCGTCATGGGCCGCTACTACGCCATGGACCGCGACAAGCGCTGGGAGCGCCTCTCCCGGGCCTATGATGCCATGGTCTACGGCGAGGGCATCCAGAACCCTGACCCCGTGGACGCCGTGCAGAAGTCCTATGACGCCGGCGTCACCGATGAGTTTGTGGAGCCGGTGGTCTGCGACCGGGACGGCACCATTTCCGACAACGACAGCATTATTTTCTTTAACTACCGGCCCGACCGGGCCCGGGAAATCACCCGGGCCATCGTGGACCCGGAGTTCGACGGCTTCCAGAGGGAGCTTTTCCCCACCACCTATGTCTGCAACACCGAGTACGACGCCACCATCCCCCATGTGCTGGTGGCCTGGCCCCACAAGGAGCTGAAAAACGGCCTGGGCGAGTATCTCAGCTCCATGGGCCTCACCCAGCTGCGCATCGCCGAAACGGAGAAGTACGCCCATGTGACCTTCTTCTTCAACGGTGGCGTGGAGAAGCAGTATCCCGGTGAGGACCGGGTGCTGGTGGCCTCCCCCAAGGTAGCCACCTACGACCTCCAGCCGGAGATGAGCGCCCACGAGGTCTGCGACAAGTGCGTCGAGCGCATCGAATCCGGGGCCTACGATGTGATCATCCTCAACTTTGCCAACTGCGACATGGTGGGCCATACCGGTGTGCTGGAGGCCGCCGTGAAGGCCGTGGAGACTGTGGACGAGTGCGTGGGCAAGGTGGTGGACGCCACCCTGCGGATGGGCGGCATCGCCATGGTCACCGCCGATCACGGCAATGCCGAGTGCATGGCCCAGCCCGACGGCAGCCCCATGACCGCCCACACCACCAACCCCGTGCCCTTCATCCTGGTGGGCGCGGGCACGGAGCTGCGCCCCGGCCGCCTGGCGGACATTGCCCCCACCATCCTGGATGTGATGGGCCTGGAGAAGCCCGCCGAGATGGACGGCAAGTCCCTCATCGTGAAGTAAGCATTTCGATCCCCTTGCACCAAATGTATAAAAGTTCCTTTGGGTGTGCACAATACGCCCAAGGGAACTTTTTTCTCTGTGCTTACATTTTGGATGAAGGAGTGTTTGTATGCGATTTATCTCGTTTTTGAAGCAGCGGCCCTGGCTCGTCTCCGCGGCAGCCGTGTGCGTTTTGGCCGCCGGCATCGTGGGGGGTGTGGGGCTCCTGGGGGCCAAGACCCCGGAGGTGAGCGTGCCCGCCGACAAGAAGACGGCGCTGCCGGCGCCGCAGATCCGGATCCTGCCCCCGGATGCCCCGGCGTCTGCGCCCCAGGAGCTCGAGGAGCCGCCGGCGGTGGAGGCCCCCTCGGAGCTGCTGCCCTCGGTGGTTTCGCCTCTGGACGGCACCACGGTGACGGTGTTCTCCATGACGGAGCTGCTCTATGACCAGACCATGGCCGACTGGCGCACCCACAACGGCGTGGACATCCAGGCCGGGGAGGGGGATGCCGTCAAGACCGCCGCCGGCGGCACCGTGAGCGCCGTGACGAAGGACGGGCTCATGGGCACCACCGTGGTCATCGACCACCCCGGCGGCTATACCACCACCTACGCCAGTCTGCAGGAAAAGCCCCCGGTGAACGAGGGGCAGAGCGTGGCCGCCGGGGACATCATCGGCTATGTGGGCACCACCGCCGCCGCGGAGATGTCCATGGGCCCCCACCTGCACTTCTCCGTGAGCCGGGACGGCGAGACCATCGACCCGGAGGAGTATATCAAGTGACGCCCGGGAGGAAGCTTTTCCTCCCCTTACATATTTTGGGGAACTTTTCGGGCCGTGCCTGCGTCCTACAGGTACAAACATCCGAAAAGGAGGAAGCCCGCCATGAAAAAGTTTCTTGCCCTGCTTTTGGCCCTGCTGGTGACCCTATCCCTGTGCGCCTGCGGCGCCAGCAGCAACAAGAGCGCCACCCCGTCCTACGCTGACGCCGCCGACGCCGATCTCCAGGCGGGGGGCGAATACTGGAACGGCAGCGTGTCCGAGGAGGCCAAGCCCGCCGGGAGCCATCCCGACAACGCCGGGCCCGACGGCTCTAAGCGCCTGCCGGATAAGATCATCTACACCGCCAACTACGACCTGGAGACCACCACCTTTGACGACTCCGCCGCCGCCCTCCAGGCGCTGGTGGAGAGCATGGGCGGCTATTTTGAGAGCCGCTCCCAGAACAACTACCGGGGCTATCGCAGCGGCGACTACACCGTGCGCATCCCGGCGGATAAATACGCCGATTTCTGCGCCGCCGCCGGTGACCGCTTCCATGTGACCTACTTCACCGAGAACGCCCAGGACATCTCCGAGACCTACTACGATACCCAGTCCCGGCTGGATACCGCCAAGATCAAGTTAGAGCGCCTGCAAACGCTCCTGAAGCAGGCCCGCTCCATGGAGGACATCATCACCATTGAAAACGCCATCTCCGATGTGGAGTACACCGTGGAGGCCCTCTCCGGCACCCTGAAGCACTATGATGCCCAGGTGGACTATGCCACGGTGTACCTGTCCCTGCAGGAGGTCTATCAGCTCTCCGACCAGGTGGCGGGCCCCATGAGCTTCGGCGAAAAGCTGGCGGACAGCTTCCGCAGCGGCCTGCGCAGCTTGGGCCGCTTCGGGGAGGAGCTTGTGATGTTCCTGGCCTATGCCTGGGTGTATCTGGCAGCCCTCGCCGTCATCGCAGTAGCGGTCATTCGCACCCTGCGCCGCCGCCGGGATAAGAAGCGGGCCGCCAAAACGCCCCCGGTGAAGGACGAGACCCCCAAGGAATGACCCCCCCATCGACAGCCCAAGACCCCGCATGACACCGCTTTTCCATTCTCTCCTCAATTTGACAGCGCACCCCCCTGTGCGGCAGAAGGAAGCTTCTGCCGCACCTTTTTATTTTACCTGGATTTTACAAAAGGGCGGTAACACTCTTTACGCACCGGCGAGATACTGGAGCTGTTCCCAAGAAGATCAGAAGAACAAAAAGCAAGACATAAAAGGAGTGTGTCAACATGAAAAAAGTAATTTCTATCCTTCTGGCCGCGGTGCTGGCCCTGTCCCTGGCCGCCTGCGGCAGCAAGCCCGCCCCCTCCGAGGGCGGCGACCCCGCCGCCACCGACTTGAGCGGCAGCGTGTCCACCAACGGCTCCACCTCCATGGAGAAGGTCATCGGCGCGCTCAGCGAGCAGTTTATGGCCGACCACAGCGGCGTCAGCGTGACCTACGACCCCACCGGCTCCGGTGCGGGCATTGAGGCCGCCTCCAACGGCAGCGCCGATATCGGCCTTGCCTCCCGGGCCCTGAAGGACGAGGAGAAGTCCGGCGGCCTGACCGAGACCGTCGTTGCACTGGACGGCATCGCCGTCATCGTCAACGCCAACAGCAAGGTAGCCGATCTCTCCGTGGAGCAGATCGCCAAGATCTTCACCGGCGAGATCACCGACTGGAGCCAGGTCGGCGGCGAGGCGGGGAAGATCTCCTGCGTCGGCCGCGAGGCCGGCAGCGGCACCCGGGACGGCTTTGAGAGCATCACCGGCACCAAGGATGCCTGCAAGCTGGATCAGGAGCTGACCTCCACCGGCGGCGTCATTGAGGCCGTGGCCGGTAACGCCAACGCCATCGGCTATGCATCCCTCTCCGCTGTGGAGGGCAAGGATACCGTCCGTGCCGTTACCGTGGGCGGCGCTGCCTGCACCGAGGACACCGTCCTCAACGGCAGCTACGCCATCCAGCGCCCCTTCGTGCTGGTGACCAAGACCGGCGCCACCCTTTCCCCTGCGGCGCAGGCGTTCTTTGACTACGCCACCTCCACCGCCGCCAACGAGCTGATCAAGGCCGCGGGTGCGGTGCCTGTGGCCAAGTAACCGCCATGGCGGCTGCATACATCTCTCCGGTGGCGGAGGGCTCCGCGCCCTCTGCCGCCGCGCCGCAGCACGGCGGCGCCCGGAGGACCCTGGAGCGGGTCGTCCACCTGATCTTTCTGCTCTGCGGCACCGTGGCGGTGGCCGCCGTGGCGCTCATCAGCGTGTATCTCATTGTCTCCGGCATCCCGGCCATCCGGGAGATCGGCCTTGTGAAGTTCCTCTTCGGCCGGGTCTGGGACCCCACCAACACTACCACCGGGGCCCAGTACGGCATCCTGGCCTTTATACTCACCTCCGTTTACGGCACCGCCGGGGCCATCATCATCGGCGTCCCTGTGGGGCTGCTGACGGCGGTATTCCTGGCCCGGGTGGCACCGCCCCGGGTGGCGGCAGCCATCCGCACGGCGGTGCAGCTGCTGGCGGGCATCCCCTCGGTGGTGTACGGCCTGGTGGGCATGATCGTGCTGGTGCCCGCCATCCAGAGGGCCTTCTCCCTCAGCTCCGGGGCCTGCCTGCTGGCGGCCATGCTGGTGCTGGCGGTGATGATCCTGCCCTCCATCATCAATGTGTCGGAGACCGCCCTGCGGGCGGTGCCCCGGGACTATGAGGAGGCGTCCCTGGCCCTGGGGGCCACCGCCATGGAGACCAGCTTCCGGGTCATCCTGCCCGCCGCCCGCAGCGGCGTGGCCACGGCGGTGGTGCTGGGGGTAGGCCGGGCCATCGGCGAGGCCATGGCCATCATCCTGGTGGCGGGCAATGTGTCCAATATGCCGGGGCTTTTCACGCCGGTGCGCTTTCTCACCACCGGCATCGTCTCCGGCATGGCCTATGCCAGCCCCGGCAGTCTGTACCAGCAGGCCCTCTTCTCCATCGCGTTGGTGCTCTTCCTCTTCATCATGCTCATCAACGGGGTGCTGAACCTCTTTATCAAAAAGCGCAGGGAGGCATAAAGATGGAACAAAAGCTATCCCCCCGCCGCCGGGCTTATGACCTCATCATGCGCACGCTGGTTTGGCTCTGCGCCGCCCTCACCTGCGGGCTTCTGCTCTTTCTCATCGGCTACATCTTCCTCCGGGGAGCCCCCGGCGTCACCGGCAGCTTTCTCACCGGCACCACCAGCTATATCAAGGACACCATCGGCATTTTGCCCAACATCCTCAATACGCTCTACATCATCCTGCTGTCCATGGTGATCGTGCTGCCCCTGGGGGTGGGGGCGGCGGTGTATCTCACGGAGTATGCCGCCTCCCGCCGGGTGGTGGCGGTGATCGAATTCGCCGCCGAGATCCTCACGGGCATCCCCTCCATCATCTTCGGCCTGGTGGGCATGCTGTTTTTCGTGCAGCGGATGGGCCTCCAGGCCGGCATCTTAGCCGGCGGGCTGACCCTGGTGGTCATGATCCTGCCCACGGTGATGCGCACCACCCAGGAGAGCTTAAAGGCCGTGCCCCGATCCTACCGGGAGGGGGCCCTGGCATTGGGCGCCGGCAAGTGGCGCATGGTGCGCACCGTGGTGCTGCCCAGCGCCGTGGACGGCATCGTCACCGGCTGCATTCTGGCGGTGGGGCGCATCGTGGGGGAGAGCGCGGCCCTGCTCTATACCGCGGGCTTCGGGCTGGTGCTCAATGACTTCCTCACCGCCCTGCACTCCTCCTCCGCCACGCTGACCGTGGCGCTCTATGTCTACGCCAATGACCGGGGCCGCACGGATGTGGCCTTCGCCATCGCCAGCGTGCTGATGGTGCTGACACTGCTTATCAATCTCGCTGCGGCCCTGATGGGCCGCAAGCTCAAAAAGAACGGAGGGACCCACTGATATGGAAACGCCCGTCATCCAGGCAAAGCAGCTTGACCTTTGGTATGGCGCCAACCACGCCCTGAAGGATATCTCCCTTTCCATCCCCGCCCACCAGATCACGGCCTTCATCGGCCCCTCCGGCTGCGGCAAGTCCACCTTCCTGCGCACACTCAACCGCATGAACGATCTCATCCCCGGGGTGAAGATCACCGGCGAGGTGGACTTCAACGGGGAGGACATCTACGCCCCCGGGGTGGACGCCACCCTCCTGCGCAAGCAGGTGGGCATGGTGTTCCAAAAGCCGAACCCCTTCCCCATGAGCATCTATGACAACATCGCCTACGGCCCCCGGACCCACGGCATCCGCAGCCGGGCCAGGCTGGACGAGGTGGTGGAGCGCTCCCTGCGGGCCGCCGCCATCTGGGACGAGGTGAAGGATCGCCTGAAGAAGAGCGCCCTGGGTCTCTCCGGCGGCCAGCAGCAGCGGCTCTGCATCGCTCGGGCCCTGGCCGTGGAGCCGGAGGTGCTGCTGATGGACGAGTCCACCAGCGCCCTGGATCCCATTTCCACCTCCAAGATCGAGGATCTGGTCAGCGAGCTCAAGGACCGCTATACCGTCATCATGGTCACCCACAACATGCAGCAGGCCGTGCGCGTCTCGGACAACACCGCCTTTTTCCTGCTGGGGGAGCTCATCGAGTTCGGTAAAACGGAGAAGCTCTTCTCCCTGCCCCAGGATAAGCGCACCGAGGACTACATCACCGGGAGGTTTGGATAATGCGCAATAAATTTGACCAGCAGCTGGAGCTGCTCAACCGCAAGATGACCGAGATGGGCGGCGAGTGCGAGAGCATCATCGCCCTGGCGGTAAAGGCGCTGCTGGACGGCAGCACCCAGGATGCAGGGCTCGCCATGGAAAGCGGGGGGCGCATCGACCAGCTGGAGCGGGAGATCGAGTCCATCTGCCTGAAGCTGCTTTTGCAGCAGCAGCCGGTGGCCCGGGACCTGCGGGTCATCTCCGCGGCCCTGAAGATGATCACCGACATGGAGCGCATCGGCGACCAGGCCGAGGACATCGCCGAGATCGTCATCTGCCTCCAAGGCCGGAAAAGCGAGCGCTGCGGCGACATCCGGGCCATGGCCCAGGCGGTCATCCGCATGGTCACTGACAGCGTGGAGGCCTATGTGCGCCGGGATCTGGCCATGGCCCGGCGGGTCATCGCCTACGACGATGTGGTGGACGAGGCCTTTGTCCGGGTGAAAAAGGAGCTCATCGCCCTGCTTACCGCCGACGGCGCCGAGGGGGAGCTCGCCCTGGATCTGCTGATGATCGCCAAGTATTTCGAGCGCATCGGCGACCACGCGGTGAACATTGCCGAGTGGGTAGTGTTCTCCATCACCGGCAGCCACGAAAAATAAAAACGCCCGGTCGCATGACCGGGCGTTTTGCCGCAGATATTTACTTGGTCACCAGGGTGCCGTTGGCAAGGCCGGTGAGGTAGGCGTTGATAAAGCCGTCGATGTCGCCGTCCATGACATTCTGGATCTGGCCCATCTCATAGCCGGTGCGGGTGTCCTTGGCCAGGGTGTAGGGCATGAAGACATAGGAGCGGATCTGGCTGCCCCACTCGATCTTCATCTGCACGCCCTTGATGTCGGAGATCTTCTCGGCGTGCTGCTGGATCTTCAGCTCCAGGAGCTTCGCCTTGAGCATCTTCATGCAGTTGTCCCGGTTTTGGAACTGGCTGCGCTCCGTCTGGCAGAACACCACGATGCCCGTGGGCAGGTGGGTCAGACGCACGGCGGAGGAGGTCTTGTTGATGTGCTGGCCGCCGGCGCCGGAGCTGCGGCAGGCCTGCATCTCGATCTCCTCGGGACGGATCTCAATGTCGTTATCGTCGGGGAGCTCGGGCATCACCTCCACGGCGGCAAAGCTGGTCTGCCGCCGGGCGTTGGCGTCGAAGGGGGAGACCCGCACCAGCCGGTGGACGCCGTTTTCGCTCTTGAGGTAGCCGTAGGCGTTCTCGCCCTCGATGGAGAGGGTGGCGGTCTTGATGCCGGCCTCGTCGCCGTCTTCGTAGTTCAGGGTCTCCACGGTGAAGCCGTGGCGCTCGGCCCAGCGGGAATACATGCGAAAGAGCATCTGGCACCAGTCCTGGGCCTCGGTGCCGCCGGCGCCGGCGTGTAGCGTGAGGATACAGTTGTTGGCGTCATATTCCCCGGACATCAGCGCCGCCAGACGCCGGTCGGAGATCTCCTTTTCGATGGTGGCATAGCCCTCCGCCACATCGTTCAGCAGGGAGGCGTCGTCCTCCTCCTGGCCCATCTCGCACATGGTCAGGGTGTCCTGCCAGTCGGCCACCAGCTTGTCGTGCTTTTTGATCTTGCTCTCCAGGCGCTTAATCTGCTGGGCCACCCGCTGGGAGCGCTCGATATCGTTCCAAAAGCCGTCGATCTCCGTTTCCCGCTGGAGACCCGCCAGCTCCTCCCGGGCCTTGGGGATGTTCAGGGCCTGCTCTAACTCCGCCAGGGTGGGCTCTAAGGCATGGAGCTTCTGCTTATACTCATCATATTCGATAACTGCCATCTGCAAGTTCTCCTTTTCTCGAAAATTTCAGTAACCATATAATTATATCCGAAATTTCAGGGCGTGTAAAGCCCTTGCGCGGCACTTTTTTCATGAAAAGAGGTCGTTTTCCGGGGGCAGGGCCGTCTCTTCGGGGGCAAAAAAGCCGGAGCCCTGGGAGGCAGGCCGCCCAGGGCTCCGGGATCCTTCTGCAATTGCGCTTCTGGCTCAGTCGGGCTTCTGATTTCTGAATTCCAGCTCCTGGTTCAGGGCGTACTCGGTCTTCCGCAGGCGCTCCACCAGCTCGTCATAGTGCTCGGTCTGCACATAGTACTTCACAAAGGTGAAGGTGGCCTCGGCCAGCTCCTCCTCCGTGTAGCTGGGCAGCAAGGAGCCCTGCTTGCGCTGGAGGCCCGCCACATTCACCACCACCAGGCGGCGGTGCTGCTCGCTGAGCTGGAAGAGCTTCAGCGTCTCAGGGAATTCCAGATCCAGGCCGCACTGCTCGCTCATCCGCCGCATCAGAGGGAGCTGCTCGGGCTTGCAGGACACGATGACGCCGTGCTTGCCGAAAAGGTCCTTGAGGTAGTCAACGGACACATTTTCCCGGGTGATGGTGCCCTTGCCGATGCCCTCGAGCATGGTGTTGCTGAGGTTCAAGCTGACATATACTTCTTCGCCGGTTTTAGGATACTTCATAGTCGTCCTCCCTTTTGTCACATTGAAGCCGGAGCCCCGGCCGCTTTCACAGCTTTATATTACCACGCCCCGGCGGAAATTGCAACCACCGCTATACGCCGGAGAGGTCAAAAGGCGGGGTATATTCCTCCCGGGCGCTGGTGCGCTCCTGGGTGAAGCCATCGCTGAGGCCGAGATTTTCCATGTAGGCCGCGGCGGCGCGGTATTCCCCGGCGGTGACATGGCGGGCCATCGTCCCCGCCGCCCCGGGCTGGGGGGTATACTGGGCCATGAGACTCACCAGCACCTGCCCCGGGCGGAAGGTCCGGGCGATCCAGTCCAAGCAGCGGCGGGTATTGTCTAACTGCCCCGGCAGCACCAGATGCCGGATGATGACGCCCCGCTGCAAAAGGCCGTCCTCGCCGATGACATAGTCCCCCACCTGGCGGTGCATCTCCCGGATGGCATCGGCGGCCACGGGGAAATAGTCCTCCGCCTGGGAGAGCTCCTTTGCCAGAGCGGCGTCTGCATACTTCAGATCCGGCAGGTAGATGTCCGCTCTTCCCTCCAGCAGCCGCAGGGTGTCCACGGCCTCATACCCGCCGCAGTTATAGACCACCGGCACCGGCAGCTTGGGGGAGAGGGCCGGCAATATCCAGGGCAGGAAGTGGGAGGCGGTGATGAGCTCGATGTTGTGGGCCCCCTGGGCGATGAGGGCCTCCATGATCTCCCGGAGCCGGGGGGTGGAGATGTCCCTGCCGAAGCCGCCGGCAGAGATCTCCCGATTCTGGCAGTAGCTGCACCTTAGGGTGCAGCCGGAAAAGAAGATGGCCCCGCTGCCCCGGGTGCCGGAGAGCACCGGCTCCTCCCAGTGGTGGAGGGCCGCCCGGGCCACCCGCAGGCCCTCGGGCATCCGGCAAAAGCCCCGCTCCGCGCTGCGGTCCACCCCGCAGCGCCGGGGGCAAAGGAGGCACCTCACCGCTTCACCACCTGAAAGTCCGGGCCCAGGTCCCCGGCTATCCAGTGCCGGCGGCACAGGCCGATATACTGCTCATTGGCCCCCAGCACCACCTGCTCGCCCTCCTTGAGGACATGGCCGCTTTCGTCAAAGCGGGCGTTGAAGGCCGCCTTGCGGCCGCACCAGCAGATGGTCTTGATCTCCTCAAGCTTGTCCGCCAGCACCAGAAGGTGGTAGCTGCCCGGGAAAAGCTCCCCCCGGAAGTCGGACTTCAGGCCGTAGCAGATCACCGGGATCTGGCAGTCGTCCACCAGGTGCACCAGGTAGTAGACCTCCTCCTTGGTGAGGAACTGGGCCTCGTCCACGATGATGCAGGCAAACTCCATCAGCTCCCGATCGGGCATCTGGCGCATCTCGTGAAAGTAGATGCAGGGCTGCCAGAGGCCGATGCGGGAGCGCACGATGTGCTCGCCGTCCCGGGTGTCGATCTGTGGCTTGACCAAAAGGGTCTTTTGCCCCCGCTCCTCATAGTTGAACCGCGCCATCAGGGCGTTGGCGCTTTTGCTGGAGCCCATGGCTCCGTACTTGAAATAGAGCTGTGCCATCTTCTCTTCTCCTTACTCCTCCATGAATTTGCCGAAAGCGGAGGGCACCGCCCTGCGCTGTAATTCCTCTTTTGCGCACCATACCCAGTCCGCCGGGCCCTCCCCGGTGACCTGAACGGTGAAGCCCGTCATTTCCCAGCGGATGTGGGTGAATTCGTGGGCGCCCTCCCGGCGGCTTTCCCAGGCCGTGGGGGTAAGCCCCCAGACCGCAAGCTGCCGGGCGGCGGCGCGCTCCGTCAGGCGGCCGGGCACATGGGGCAGCTCCCAGAGCCCTGCCAGAAGGCCCCTTTCGGGCCGCTGCCGCAGAGCGGTCTCCTCCCCCCGGCGGAGCAGAAATACCGTCAGCTGCTCCCGGCGCTTTTCCTTCTTTTGCCTCCGCACCGGCAGGGCGGTCTCTTGGCCGGTCCTGTGGGCCTCGCAGAAGTCCCGGGCGGGGCACTCCGCGCAGGCCGGCACGCCGCCGGGGGTGCAGACCGTGGCGCCTAAGTCCATGAGGGCCTGGTTGAAGGCCCCGGGGGCCTCCGGCGGCAGGATGGCCTCCGCCCATTCCCGCAGAAGGCGGCGGTTTTGGGGGTCCAGCACATCCCCGGCAAAGCCCGTGAGCCGGGCAAAGACCCGCAGCACATTGCCGTCCACCGCGGGGACGGGCTGCCCCATGGCGATGGAGAGGATGGCCCCGGCGGTATAGTCTCCGATGCCCGGCAGCCGGATGAGCTCCCCATATGTCTGGGGGAAGGCGCCGCCGTACTCCTCACAGAGCATCCGGGCGGCCCTTTGCAGATTCCGGGCCCGGGAGTAGTACCCCAGCCCCTGCCAGAGCCGCATCAGCTCCTCCTCCGGGGCGGCGGCCAGGGCCTCCACCGTGGGGTAGGCGGCCATAAAGCGCTGAAAATAGGGGGCGGCCGCCGCCACCCGGGTCTGCTGGAGCATGATCTCCGAGACCCAGGTGCGGTAGGGGGACACCTCCTGCCGCCAGGGCAGGGTGCGGCTGTTTTCCCCGTACCAGCCCAGCAGGGCCGGCGCTAAGCGATGCAGCTGCAGCGGAAATTCCCTCATCTGTCAAACCTCCCGGCGTAGCCGCAGCGGCGGCAGAGCTCCTCTGCCGGGCGGCGGCACGCAAAACCCTCCCGGATGGCGGCGGCCCGGGGGGAGGCCAGGATCTCCTCCACCTCCTGTGTCAGGAGGTTCCCCAGGGGGATGTCCCCCTCGTGATCCAGGCAGCAGGGCACCGCCGTGCCGTCACAGAGCACCGCCAGCTGCTGCCGCAGGCCGTGGCAGAACTGGGTGCTCCGCTCCGGAGCGCTGAGGTCTGGCCAGTCGAATTTCTCGGCCCGCTCCAGATAGAGCTTGTCCCGCAGGCGGCGGCTGCCGGTGGGGTCGGCGGGCAGGGCGGAGATATCCTCTCCCAATTTTTGGGAGAGGAACGCCAGCACCTCGCCGTTGCGGCGCTCCTGGCCGCCCTGGTTCCAGAGCCGCAGGGCCACGATGCTCCCGGCCCCGGCGGCAAAGTCCCACACTCCCTGGAGATACGCCTGCATTTCGCCGCCGTCATTGCCCTCGAAGCTGTGGAGGGACACGCTGACCTTGTGGATGCACCGGCGGTGCAGAAGCCCGCCCCTTTGGGGCAAAAGGGTGCCGTTGGTGGTGATGCACACCCGGAAGCCCAGCGCCTGGGCGATGTCCAGCAGCTCCCCCAGCTGCGGGTGCAGCAGGGGCTCGCCCATGACATGGAGGTAGAGGTAGTCCGTATAGGGGCGCAGCTTCCCGGCGATGCAGGCAAACTCCCGGGGGGTCATAAAGCGCTTTTCCCGCCGGGTGCCGGGGCAGAAGGCACAGGCGAGGCTGCAGACATTGGTGATCTCGATATAGCCGCGCTTGAACATGCCGCGGGCCTCCTTTCTGTTTTTTCTTATTGTACCACACCGCCGGCCCTTTGCCAACGGAAAAAAGCGGAGCGCTTTGCCGGGCAAAGCGCTCCGCCGGGGTGCGGTATGTACTTTTACGCCTTGGCCTTCGCGGGCTCCTGGGCGGGCTCCTTCTTGGTGCGGGCCAGCTGATCCTTCATCACCTGATCGGCGGCGGTGTCCACCTCATACATGTAGGTCAGCATCCGCAGGACCATGTTGCTGTAGCCCCACTCGTTGTCGTACCACGCGATGAGCTTGACGAAGTTCTGGTCCAGCTCGATGCCGGCCTTCTCGTCAAATACGCAGGGGCACTCGTTGCCGATGAGGTCCGTGGACACCAGCTGATCGCTGGTGTAGCCGATGATGCCCTTCATGTAGGTCTCCGAGGCGTGGCGGATGGCGTAGCAGATCTCGGCATAGGAGGTATCCCGGCTCAGGCGGGCGGTGAGGTCCACCACGGACACATCGGCGGTGGGCACCCGGAAGGCCATGCCGGTCATCTTGCCCTTCAGCTCGGGGATCACCCGGCCCACGGCCTTGGCGGCGCCGGTGGTGGTGGGGATGATGTTGTTGAGGATGCTGCGGCCGGTGCGCCAGTCGCTGCCGCCGCGGCTGTCCACGGCCTTCTGCTTGGCGGTGGAGGAGTGGATGGTGGACATCAGACTCTGCACGATGCCGAACTCACGGTTCACAACATACGCAAGGGGGGCCAGGCAGTTGGTGGTGCAGGAGGCGTTGGATACCACCAGCATATCGGGACGGTAGGAAACATTGTTCACGCCGAAAACGAAGGTGGGGGTCACATCGTCCTTGGGAGGGGCGGAGAGAATGACCTTCTTGGCGCCGCCCTTCAGGTGGCGCAGGGCTTTTTCGGAGGTGGTGTTGGCGCCGGTGGACTCGATGATGTACTCCGCGCCGCACTCGTGCCAGGGGATCATGGCGGCGTCGGTCTGGCTGAAGATCTTGATGCGGTGGCCGTTGACCACCAGGTCGCCGTCCAGGCACTCCACGGTGCCCTCAAAGTTGCGGAACACGGAGTCGTACTTCAGAAGATACGCCATGTACTCCACATCCGCCTTGCGGAGGTTGATGCCGCAGATATCGTACATCTCGGGGTTTGCAGCCATGATGCGCAGGACGCAGCGGCCGATACGGCCAAAGCCATTGATGCCAACCTTAATAGCCATGATACAGTTTCCTTCCCTAATCACAAAAAAGTATGGACGCCGCCGCGGGTCATTCCATTCCTCTTCATTATATCGGGGAAGCCGGTTTTTGTCAGCCCTCATGATATCCAAAGATTTGTTAAAAATTTTGGGCAATTTACGCAAAACCATGAACTTTTCATTTGATTTAATTGGAATGTTCCATATGTTTGATACCGCCTGAGGACCTCACCCCAAAAGCCACAGCACCAGCCCGTAGAGCCAGGAGGCCGCCGTGCCGAACACCAGCACCGGCCCCGCCACGGAGAACATTTTGACCGCCGTGCCGGTGATGAGCCCCTCGGAGCGGAAGTCGATGGCAGGGGAGGAGACGGCGTTGGCAAAGCCGGTGATGGGCACCAGGGTGCCGGCTCCGGCGAACCGGGCCAGCCGGTGATAAAGCCCCAGGGCCGTGAGCACCACCGACAGGAGGATCAGCGAGACGGAGGTGGCGGTGGCGGCGGTGTCCCGGGTCAGCCCGGCGGCGGTATAGAGGGCGCTGATGCCCTGGCCCAGGGTGCAGATGCCGCCGCCGGTCAAAAAGGCCAGGAGCACATCCTTCCCCAGGGGGGAGGGCGGCGAGATGCGCCGGACATAGGCCTGATAGGCCTCGGGAGTCATTTTCATGGGTCCATTCCTCCTTTCCCGGATAGTTTGTGCCGCCCCGGGAAAAACATACATTGCCTTTCCGGGAAAAATGGCCTATACTGTAAGGCGAAAAATATTTAACGGAAAGGCAGGCGAGGAAGATGGCGGATACGGTACATCCCTTCGGAAGAAAGGCGCGGCAGCTGGCGCGGATAGACCCGGTGAGCTGCACCGGCTGCGGCTACTGCGCCATGTTCTGCGTGATGAAGTGCATCCCCCTGCAGCCCGATGGCCTCTATGCGGTAGACCAGGAGCGGTGCATCGGCTGCCGCAGCTGCATGGTCAACTGCCCCTGGGAGGCCGTGACCATGTACGATCCGCGGGAGGGGCAATACGAATGAAAGAAACCGGAGCCCTGGGGATCTATATCCACATCCCCTTTTGCCGCCACAAGTGCGACTACTGTGATTTCTACTCCCTGGCCCACAGCGAGGAGAAGATGGACGCCTACACCGAGGCGCTTGTGCGCCATCTGGAGGAGGTGGCTCCCCGGTGCGCCGCCCAGGCGGTGGACACCGTGTACTTCGGCGGCGGCACGCCCAGCTACCTGGGGGAAAAGCGCCTCATAAAGCTGCTGAAAGCCGTGAAAAAGCGCTACCGCATGACCGCCGACGCGGAGATCACCCTGGAGTGCAACCCCGACAGCGCCCAGGACAAAAAGGCCCTGAAGAAGCTGCGCCGGGCGGGGTTTAACCGCCTGTCCCTGGGGGTGCAGGCCATGGACGACGCCGCCCTGCGGGCGGTGGGCCGCATCCACACCGTGGAGCAGGCCCGCACCTCCGTGGAGGCCATCCGCGCGGCGGGCTTCCAAAATTTGTCCCTGGATCTCATTTACGGCCTGCCCGGGCAGACCCGGGAGCAGTGGCGCGCCACTCTGGAGGCCGCCGCGGCCCTGGCCCCGGAGCACCTGAGCTGCTACGGCCTGAAGGTGGAGGAGGGCACCCCCCTCTGGGCAAAAAAGGACTCCCTCTCTCTGCCGGACGATGACGCCCAGGCGGATATGTACCTCTTCACCGTGGACTATCTGGCCCGGCAGGGCTATGCGCAGTATGAGATCTCCAACTTCGCCCGCCCCGGCTGCGAGAGCCGCCACAACCTGCGCTACTGGCAGCTCCGGGAATATGCCGGCTTCGGCCCCGGGGCCCACAGCGACATGGGGGGCGTGCGCTTTGCCTATGCCCGGGATATAGACGCCTACATCGCCGGAGAGATGCGCCTGTCCGAGCGGGAGGAGATAGACCCCATGGACCGGGATATGGAGACCATCATGCTCTCTCTGCGCATGTCCCGGGGCCTGGATCTGGCGGACTACGGCCGCCGCTTCCGGCAGAAGACACAGCCCCTGGAGGCCCTTTTCCGGGAATATGAGGCCCACGGCCTGGCCCAGCCCACGGAGAGCGGCTGGCGGCTGACACCCCGGGGCTTTTTGGTGTCCAACAGCATCATCGCGGCCCTGCAGGAGGCCGTCACCGCCGTGAAGCGAGAGCGCATGGAGGCCGCCGCCCGGGGGGATTACCGGGTGGAGCACCTGCTGTGAGCGCATAAAAAATCCGCCCTGTCAGGGCGGATTTTTTGCGGCCCGGCGGGGCCGATGGTTTTATCGCAGCAGGAGGAGCCCTGCCAGCTCGGCGGCGCCGACCGCGGCCATGCACACGATGGCGATGCCGTTGGGATGCCGCAGGCGCAGGGGGGTGATGTAGAGGAGCCCCGTCAGCAGAAGGCCGCCGCAGAGGATGGCCGGCGCCGCGCCGGGGAAGAGCCGCCCCAGCAGATACAGGGCCGGAAACACCAGGGTGCTGGCGGTGATGGGCAGGCCCAGGTAGTAGCGTCGCTCAGTGCCCCCCTCGGTCTGCTGGCGCTCCTCCTCTAAGACATTGAAGTAGGCCAGGCGGATGAGCCCCGCCAGGAGGAAGAAGCCCAGGGTGGCCTTGCACCACAGCGGCAGGGCCTCCATGTGGGCCCGGCACAGGGTATAGCCGGCGGTGGCGGGCAGCACGCCGAAGCAGATCACATCGTTCAGCGAGTCGATCTGGATGCCGAAGCGCTGCTCGTCGGCGGTGCGGTCCTTCTTCGTCCGGGCGATGCGGCCGTCCACGGTGTCCAGAAGCCCCGCCAGCAGCAGGCACACAATGGCGCTGAACACCTGCCCCTCCAGGGAAAAGAAAATACCGCACAGGCCCAGCAGGGTGGCCAGGTAGGTGGCCACCACCGTATAGTTATAAAATCCGATCATATGTCGTCCTCATTCTCCACAGGATGCTGCCCTCCGAGCTGCCGGAGGCGATAGGGCCAGTATAGCAGAGGCGGCGGCGCATTGCAACACCGCTTTGTCCACGGCCGCCGGGGAATAAGAAGGTGGACAAGGCCGCCTTTTTCGTGTATGATAGCAAAAAGCCCGCCGGGCGGTGAAGGAGGTACCCCATGAGCAAGGTAGATGCTTTTATCGAGATCCCCCTGCATTCCAAGAACAAGTACGAGCGCGATGAAAAAACCGGCCGCATCCGGCTGGACCGGGTGCTCTATGCCTCGATGGTCTACCCGGCGGAGTACGGCATCATCGAGAACACCCTGGCCCCGGACGGCGACGCCCTGGATATTTTGGTGGTGTGCGACAACCCCACCTTTCCCGGCTGCATTGTCCCCGCCCGGGTGCTGGGCTACCTGGAGATGACCGACAACGGCAAGATCGACTATAAGCTCATCTCCGTGGTGGACTGCGACCCCCGTTACAGCGAGTATCGGGAGCTGGAGCAGCTGCCGGGCTTCATCCTCAAGGAGATCAGCAACTTTTTTGATAACTATAAGGTCCTCCAGGGCATCCCGGTGGAGACCGGCGTCTACCACGGCCGGGAGGACGCCGAGAAGATCATCGAGGAGTGCCGCCGGCGCTACACGGAAAACCGGGAGAAGTGAAAGAGAACTGAAAAGAGCATGCAATAAAGGACAGAGCCGGCGCTCTGTCCTTTTTACGCTGTAGCTCGCCCCTCAAACCTGCGGAGGGCGGGAGAGGTCCCGCCAAATGCTGGGCATGACGATGGCGGTGGTGAGCAGGCCCAGTATATCGGAGATGGGCTGGGCCAACTGCAAACCGAGCTCGTGCAGGATCGGCGGCAGGATGGTCACGGCGGGGATCAGGAACAGCCCCTGCCGGGCCATGGCCAGAAGAGAGGCCCGGACGGTCTTGCCCAGGCATTGAGTGAGCATGTTGGAGGTGATGACCGTGGCGAAGGTGAAAAGCGTGGCGCACTGCAGGCGCATGGCCCTGGCGCCGAAGGCCACCACGGCGGGGTCATTGCGGAAAAGAGCCACGATCTGGGGGGCGAACAGGGCGCCCAGGGCCCCGATGATCAGCAGAAACACCGTGCCCCAGCGGACGCAGAACCAAAAGCCCTGCTTCACGCGTTGGGTGAGCCCTGCACCGTAGTTGAAGCCGATCACCGGCTGGAAGCCCTGCCCGAAGCCGATGACGGCGGAGTTGGCCACCATCATGCAGCGGCTCACCACGCTCATGGCGGCGATGGCCACATCCCCGAACTCCCTGGCTGCGGCGTTCAGGCAGATGGTGGAGAGGGACATGAGCCCCTGGCGGCACAGGGAGGGCAGGCCGCCCCGCCAGATCTCGTGGAGCAGGGCGCCGGTGATGTGCAGATTGCGCCACCGCAGGCGCAGGTTCCCGCCCCGGGCGGTGCCCAGCAGCAAAACGACGAAGGAGACCAGCTGCCCCAGGATGGTGGCCAGCGCCGCGCCGGCCACGCCCATGCGGCAGGTGAAGATGAAAAACGGATCTAAGGCCACATTCAGCACCGCCCCTGCCAGGATGCCGTACATGGCATAGCTGGCGCTGCCCTGGAAGCGGAGCTGCTGGTTGACGGTGAAGGAGGCCACCATGTAGGGCGCCCCCAGGAGGATGATGCGCAGGTATGCCTTGGCGTGAGGCAAAATGGTGGGGGTGGAGCCCAAAAAGGACGCCAGCGGCTCCAGGAAAATAAGCCCCAGCACGGCGATGACCACCCCCGAGGCGAAGCTGAGCACCACGGCGGAGACGGCCATCCGGGCGGCGTCATCCTCCTGCTGGGCTCCCAGATGCCGGGAGATATAGGTGCCGCTGCCCTGGCCGAAGAAGAAGCCCACCGCCTGGAGGATGGCCATCAGCGAGAACACCACGCCCACGGCGCCGGTGGCGCTGTTGCTGCGCAAAAGTCCCACGAAGAAGGTATCCACCATGTTGTAGGCCGCCGTCACCAGCATGGAGACGATGGTGGGGCCGGCCAGCTCACAGATGAGCCGCCCCACCGGCTCGGTGGTCATGCGGATATACTTCTGCTCCCTGTCCACGGCAATGTCTCTCCTCTTGTTTTTTTCCGGAAAGCCCCGGTAAAGCGTCGGTATTATACCACGCCGGACCGGTTAAAACAAGGAATTTCGGTGAAAAACACACATTGACAAACCGCGTTGAAGTTTTATAATAATGGCAGTGAAAAAACCGCAAGAAAAGAGGGCTTTGCCATGAGTGAGATATTTGTGATGGGCCACCGCAATCCGGACACGGATTCGGTGGTGGCGGCCATGGCCTATGCCGCGCTGCATAACGCCCTGGGGGAGAGCGAGTATGTGGCGGCGCGGCTGGGCAGCGTCAGCGACGAGACCCAGCGGATGCTGGACTACTTCGGCTTCTCCGCCCCCCGCTTCGTGCCCAATGTCCGCACCCAGGTCAAGGACCTGGAGTTCGACCGGCCCCCCTGCTTCAATGCCTCGGTGACCATGGACCGGGCCTGGCACACCATGCACGACCAGCGCATCTCTTCCATCCCCGTCATCAACGAGGACGGCACCCTCTACGGCATGCTCTCGGCCGGCGACATCGCCTCTTACAGCATGGAGACCATCGAGAACACGATGGTGGAAGAACTGCCGCTCTTCAACCTCCTGAGCGTGCTCGAAGGCCGCCTTTTGTATGACGGCGGCAATCAGGTGGACGCCATCAGCGGGCATGTGTATGTGGCGCTGCCGCAGGACTGCGAAAACATCCTCTTCCGCTGCCGCGAGACCATTGTGCTCTGCGGCTCACAGCCGGAGATGATTGAGCGCGCCAAAAAAGTGGGCGTCAGCTGCATCGTGCTGTGCCAGACGGATGTGGATCCCGCGTGGCTGGAAGATGCCGGTGAAACCTGCATCATCTCCACTCCGTTTGACGCCTGCCACGCCGCGCGGCTCATCTATCAGGCCATCCCCATCGCCCGGCCCTGCCATACCGAGGGGCTCATCAGCTTCCATCTCAACGACTATATCGACGATGTACGGGAGACCGTGCTGCAAAGCCGCTACCGCTGCTACCCCATCCTGGACGAGGATGACCGGGTGGTGGGCACCCTGAGCCGCTACCACCTGCTGCGTCCCCGGCGCAAACGGGTGGTGCTGGTGGACCACAACGAGATGGCCCAGTCCGTCCCCGGCTTAGAGCAGGCGGAGATCCTGGGCATCGTGGATCACCACCGCCTGGCGGACATCCAGACCCGCCAGCCCATCAATGTCCGCAACGAGGCCGTTGGCTCCACCAACACCATCGTGGCCGCCATGTTCCAGGAGCACGGCGTCATGCCCTCTCCCAAGCTGGCGGGGCTCATGGCCGCGGCCATCCTGTCCGACACCGTTATGTTCAAGTCCCCCACCTGCACCAAGCGGGATCGGGACATGGCCGAGCGCCTCAGCCGCATGGCCCGGGTGTCCCTGGAGGACATCGGCCACGAGCTGTTCGCCACCGGCGCCAACGACGCCAAGCCCGCCATGGAGCTCCTGCGCTCCGACTTCAAGGCATTCCATATCTCCGAGCACGCCCTGGGGGTGGGGCAGATCACCTGCATCGACTCCGCGGGGATGCTCAAGCGCAAGGACGAATTCCTGGAGGCCATGGCGAAGCTGCGGGCCGAGCAGGGCTTCGACATGGTCATCCTAATGCTCACGGATGTGCTCTTGGAGGGCACGCAGCTGCTGTTCTTAGGCAGCGAGGAGACCATCCGCAACGCCTTCAATGTAGAGCCAAAGGACGCCACCGTCTTCCTCCCCGGCGTCATGAGCCGCAAAAAGCAGGTCATCCCCATGCTTACGGCACTGTGGGGCTGATACGAGCAAGCAAAGAAAAGCAGCGCCGCCTCTCCGAGGCGGCGCTGCTTTTTCAGCGGCCTGAGGGCCCCGCCGGCCGGTTTACTGCCCCGCCGCCTGGGCGAAGGAGTTATCCACCATGGCGGCAAAGTCCACCCAGTCCTCCCGATCCAGCTCTCCGGCCTCGGTCATCACGGTCTCCAGGGCCTCCAGGGCCGCCGGCTCCATGGTGAAGGCCGTGTTCCAGGCGTCGATGGCCCGGTGCCGGGCAGTGACGGCGGTGAGCAGCTCCAGATCCGTGTCCGGGAACTGGGGGGCGATGGCGGCGGCTACCTGGGCGTCGGTATGGGTGTCCACCCATTGGAGAGCCCGGACCATGGCCCGGCTGAAGGCGGCCACGGTGTCGGCGTGGTCCGCAAGATAGCTCCGGGAGGCGAAGTAGGCCGTGTAGGGGATCTCCCCGCTCTCGGTGCCGATGGAGCAGAGGATGTGGCCCTGCCCCGCCGCCTCCACCTGGGAGGCCGTGGGCTCAAAGAGGGTGACATAGTCCCCCTGGCCGCCGGTGAAGGCCCCGGCCATCATGTTGAACTGCACGGAGGTATCCACCACCGCGTCGGTGCCGGGTATGAGGCCGTTTTTCTTCATCACATACTCCAGCGTCATCTCCGGCACGCCGCCCTTGCGGCCGCCCAGGATGGTCTTGCCCCGCAGATTTTCCCAGGAGAAGTCCTCCGCCCGGCGGCCCACCAAAAACGAGCCGTCCCGGCGGGTGAGCTGGCCGAACACCACCGGCAGGTCGTCCTTGCCCTGGCGGTGCATATAGATGCAGCTCTCCGGTCCGGCCAGGCCGATGTCGCTTTGCCCGGATACCACGGCGGTCATCACCTTGTCGGCGCCGCCGCCGTTGACAAGCTCGACGGTAAGGCCCTCGTCGGTGAAGAACCCCTTTTCCATAGCCACATACTGCGGTGCGTAGAACACACTGTGGGTCACCTCATTGAGCCGCACCACCGCGGCATCCGGCCGCCTGCCGCAGGCGCACAGCAGCGGCAAGGACAGCACAAGACCCAACGCCCCACACAGAAATTTTTTCATTGTCCCTTCCTCCCTAATTTTTCGATCCACACCATGGCGCCGTACATGCCCACGGCGCACAGTGCCAGCAGCACGATGCCCGCCATCACCAGATCCATGTTGAACACTTGGGAGCCGTAGACGATGAGGTAGCCCAGCCCCGCCTTGGACACCAGGAACTCCCCCATGATGACCCCCACCCAGGAGAGGCCCACATTCACCCGCAGCACATTGAGCAGGGTGCCGTAGTTGGCCGGCAGCACCAGGTAGCGCAGGATCTGCCCCTTACCGGCCCCCAGGGACCGCAGCAGCCGGATCTGCTCCGGGTCCACCCCCCGGAATCCCTCGTACATGGTGAGGGTGGTGACGATGACGCTGATGGCCAGGGTCATGACGATGATGGCCCCCATCCCCGCCCCCATCCACACGATGAAGATGGGGCCCAGGGCGGTCTTCGGCAGGGCGTTGAGGATGACGAGATAGGGGTCCAGCACCCGGCTGACGGCCCGGCTCCACCACATCACCACCGCCACCGCCGTACCCAGCAGCGTCCCGGCGGCAAAGCCGAGGACTGTCTCCAGGCAGGAGATCCCCACATGCCGCCACACATCGCCGCTGCGCCACAGAGCCGCCAGGGTGGCCACTACCCGGCTGGGGCAGCTGGTCAGAAACCCGTCGCTCCAGCCCAGGGCGCAGGAGAGCTCCCACAGGCCCAGCAGGCCCGCGAGCAGGAGCAGCTGCCACAGGCGCACCCGGCGGTTTGCCCGGGCCCGGCGGCGGAGATAGGCCGCCCGCTGGGCCGAAGGGGCCGCTTTATTCTCCACGGATGTCCAGCTCCTTCCATATTTCATCAAACAGCGCCGAAAAGGCCGGCGACTCCCGCCGCTGCATGGGCCCTAAGGCCCTCAGGGCTCCGGTGGTGAGCACCCGCCGCACCCGCGCCGGCCGGGGGGATAAAACCACCACCCGGTCGCTGAGGGAGATGGCCTCGGAGATGTCGTGGGTCACCAGCAGCGCCGTTTTTCCCTCTGCGCGGATGATGGAGAAGATGTCCGAGGACACCCGCAGGCGGGTCTGATAATCCAGCGCCGAGAAGGGCTCATCCAAAAGCAGGATGTCCGGCTCGGTGGCCAGCGTGCGGATGAGGGCGCAGCGCTGGCGCATCCCCCCGGAGAGCTGGGAGGGCCGGCTCCCGGCAAAGCCCGACAGGCCGTAGCGCTCCAGCAGCCGCCCTACGGCGGCCCGGTGGGACTCATCGTCCAGCCCCCGGAGCTGCAGGCCCAGGATCACATTTTCCCAGATGCTGCGCCACTCGAAAAGGCCGTCCCGCTGGGGCATGAGGCCCAGGCGGCGGTCGGTGCCCCGGAGGGGCTGGCCCCGCAGCTCAATGGTGCCGGAGGTGAGCTGCTCCAGCCCGGCGATGGCCCCCAGAAGCGTGGATTTGCCGCAGCCGGAGGGCCCCACGATGCTGACAAATTCCCCCTCGGCCACGAAGAAGGACACATCCGCCAGAGCAGCCACCTCCCGCTGGTCGGTCTGGTAGCACAGGGCGGCGTTCCGCACGGCGATCATTGGTTCCATGCATAGCCCCCTTTCGCAAAAAGTCGGGGTCCTGACCCCTGTGGCAGTATATGGCGCCGGTGGGAGGAAGGTGCCCTCCGGCCATAGAAAAGCCCCGGCCCCGAGCGGTCATGCCGCCCGGGACCGGGGCTTTTCTTATCGTTCATTCGTGCAGGGGCGTGATGCCATAGGCGGTGAGGAGTTCATCGGAGATGGGGCAGCCGAACCAGTCAAAGAGCCGCCGGGCCGCGCTCCCCTCCGGCTCATCGGCCCGGATGACCACATAGCCCCGGGTGCCCAGGGGATAGGTCCCCGCCGCCACATTCTCCGCCGTGGCCGGCGTGCCGTTGAGGGAGAAGCACAAGAGCTCCTCCTCGTTGAACACATCGCTGAGGTAGGTCATGATGCTGTATCCGATGGTGTAGGGATCATAGAGGCACTCGTTGACGATGCCCTCCATCTCATCAAACCGATCGAAGCCCAGCGCTTCAAAGTCAGGGACTTCCCCGTCCCAGATGAGCTTTTCAAAGAGGCGCTGGCTGCCGGACTGGTCATCCCGGTAAAGCACCCGGATGGGCTGCTCCGCGCCTCCCAGCTGCGACCAGTTGGTGATCTCACCGCGGTAGATAGCCCGGATCTGATCGAGCGTGAGATCCTCCACTCCCGCCGCCCTGTTGCCGATGAACACCAGCCCGTCGCCGCCGTAGAGCTTCATTTCCGCCTCCACGCCCTTTTCCCGCAGATAGGCCTGCTCCTCCTCCGTGGGCGCGGCTAAAAGCGCGATGTCGGAGGTGCCATCGGCCAGGGCCAGCCAGGCAAGATGCGTGGTGCTGCACACCGGAGGCGTGCCGGGGGTGCCGGTCTCCGGACAGAAGTATTCATAGATGGCCCTCACCACCGGCTTGCGGGCGGTGGAGCAGTCAAACACCGGGAAATCGCCGTCGGCAAAGAGCTTTTGATTTTCATCCAGGGCGGTGAGCTCCCGGAGGGAGCCGTCAGCGCCGTTGAAGAGGAAGTAGCGGGAGCGGAAGCTCATGAGGCGCTCGCCGAAGGCCTCCATCGGAACCTCCTCCACGCTGCACAGCAGGGCGATATCCCCCTCCCGATCCATGAGGGAGAGGGAGTCCCAATCCGGGCCTGTGCCGTCCTCCAGCATCTGCTCCTTCCCCTCCGGGGTGACGAAGAAGGTGCGCCAGCCGATCTCGTCGGAATATTTCTGCACCAGGTCGCCGCCGCTGCACCGGGCCAGGAGGGTGGCACCCTGGAGGGCCTCGGGGAAGTCCGCTGCCGTCCGGGAGCCATCGGCGGTGTTCACGGCGTACCAGGCGAAGCTCTCATCCCCCTCGCTGACATAGAGCTGCCCATCCTGGGAGAAAATGCTGCTGATGTCCTGGGTGTCCACCCGCCAGCTCTCGGCATGGCGGCCCAGGTCATAGGCCACCAGCTGGGGGGCATAGCTTTCATCCAGGGTGTTATAGCAGCTGTAGTAGACGACGCCGTCCAAGAGGGCATAGTCTCGAAGGGTGTGGTCGGAAACCAGCAGCCGCGGGGCCTTGGCGCCGTATTCATACTGATAGAGGGTGCAGCCCTCGTTCATGCTGTAAACCATAAAGACAAAGCCGGTCTCCTCCTGGCTCACCTGGGTGAAGCCGCCACTCTCCCTTGTGAAGAGCTCCTCCGCCTGGCCGGTGCGCAGATCGATGCGCAGCACCCGCCCATCGTTGGTGCCGGCGATGACCCGGCTGCCCATGCGGTTAAAGTGTTGGCAATAGGCATCCGCCAGCAGGCGCATCTCTGAGCCGTCCAGGGGCTGGGCATAAAGCCGCATCATCTCCCGGGTCATGCACAGGGCGGTGGCCGGGGTTTGGACATCGTCACCGCCCTTAGGGGGTGTTTGGCCGCCCTCGCAGGCGCACAGGGACAGGGCCAGCAGCAGGGTCAGCAAAAGAGCCAGCAGTTTTTTCATGGTCTTTCCTCCTTGTCACATTTTTCGCCTTGGGGTACCGTAGCCGCCACCCGGGTGAGCCAGCGGTAAAGGGGCATCAGCTCCCGGAAGGCGGCCAGCACCCGGTCCGCCAGGGCCGGGGAGAAGATCCCCTCATCCAGGGGGCCCTCCCGGCACAGCATCAGGTTTTTCTTTTGATACCAGGGGGCAAGCTCCGGGGCCGGGGCCTGCCGGGGCTTTTTATAGTCCTCCCCCTTCAGCTCCAGATCCTCCCTTTTCTCAAAGCGCCGTACCAGCCGGGCAAATCCCTTGGGATCCCGGTCCATCTCCCGGCGATAGGCCTCCATAAAGGCCGCCTTGGGGGCCCAAAAGCCCAGGCCGTAGCTATAATAGTCAGGGCCTATCTCAAACCAGAAGGTGGGACGGCTGACCCAGTCCTCGGCCCCGGTGCGGATGCACCACCAAAGGTGATCCTTGTAGGGGCCCCGGCCATGGAGGCGGCGGGCATCCCGGTAAATACGGCTGAGCTTCAGGATCAGCGGCTCCTCCGGGAAGGCAGCGCGAAGGCCGTCATAGACCTGCTCTCCCAGCTCCCGCACGGGGGCCAAAAAATCCTGCTGATAGGCCTCCTTATGGGCCAAAAACCACTCCCGCTCGTTGTTGAAGCGGATGCCCCACATGAAGTCCACAGTATTCTGCGTAAAGCCCTTGAACATACGATCCCCTCTTTTATATAGGCAGGTTACACCCTCAGTGTACCCTATTTTCCGCCCCGGCGCAAGAGGAAGGATGGGAAAAAGGCAGCACTGCCGCCCCCGGCACAGGGGCCGGGGACGGCAGTGGCATTTACATATCGCGGATGTCCTTCAAAAGCTCGTCCAGGGACATGCTCTCGGCCTTTTCGGCGGCCCGCTTCTCCTCCTCCCGCCGGGGGGCGGCAGGGGTCGGCCGCTGGGGTGCCGGCGCGGGATGGGATGCCGGCTGCTGGGGACGGGGGCGCTCCCGACGGGGCTCCTCCGCCGTCCGGCGGTCTGCGGGAGGCGCCGGATGCCTTCTGGGCGGCAGCTCCACCGGCTCGTCCGGCTCCTCGTGGTCATCGCCGCCGCGCCCCAGCAGGAAGCCCAGCAGAAACAGCAGCACTGCCACGAGCCCGGCGGTGATGCCGCCCACCAGCAGGGTGGACGCCTCGCCCACCAGGGGCAGCTTGACCTTGGCCGGGAGGCGCAGGGGCTCCGCGGCGTCCTCCGGCGCCTGGTCGGGATCGGTATCCGGGGCGTCCGGCACGGTGACAACGGGCAGGATACCGGTGTAGACGGGCATGCGGAACACATGCACCGTGTAGGTCTGGGTGGTGGTGCCGTCCTCCGCCGTGCAGGTGAAGGTCACATCATTGGCCCCCTCCTGGGTGATGGGGAAGGTCTTCTCCCCGCCGGTGACGGCCTTGGCATCGTTGGCCGTGCCGCTGAGAGTGACCTCCCGGGTCTCAAAGGGCACATAGGCCACATATTCCGTGCAGGCCGGTGTAAAGGCGGGGCTGAGGGTGCCGGCATCCAGCCGCAGCTCCTTGAGGGTGGCGTCGGAGCTGGGCTTGTAGTTGGGATCCTGCTGGCGGGTCACGGAGAGGGTGTAGGTCTTGGTGGTGACCCCGTCTGCCGCCGTCACCGTGATGGTGATGGTGTTCACGCCCACGGACAGCTCCGTGCCGCTGATGACCACCTTGGAGTTTTTGTCCGCCCGGTCATAGTCCATGCTGAGCTTGCTGACGCTGTAGGGCACATTGGCGGAATAGTAGGTGGTGTCCTTGCTGAAGGCGGGGCTGAAGGTGGCGTTGGAGCAGCGGATGGCCGTCAGGTGGCACACATTGCTGGGCTTATCCGCCACGGTGCCGGACCACGAGGCGGTGCCCAGATTGGTCTCGTTGTCGCCGTCGGTGATGGTGACATTGCTGAAGGCCGCGCTCAGGGCCGTGCCCGGCTTCAGAGAGCTGTCCGCCTTGAGGGTCACGGTGATGATGCGCCCGGTGGTGAGAGTGGTGCCGTAGGCGGCGAAGTTGTTGCCGTTGGCCGTCAGCTGCAAGGCGCTGTCGGCGCAGGCGTAGTTGGTCATGGTCAGGCCGCTGCCGCAGCTGAGAGTGGCCGAAAGGCCGCAGATCTTGCCGCTGACAGAGAGGGTCAGCGTGATGGTGTCGCCGGGCTTGACGGTGCTGTTGCCGGAGAGGGTGGTCCCGGCGGCATAGGCCCGCCGGGGAAGGAGGCAGACGCACAGCGCCAGGGCTAAGGCGCACAGCGCCAGATCGCGGAAAAGCTTTTTCATGGGAGTTCCTCCTGTCAGCGGATGGTGCGCTTGCCCACGGTGACCTGGGCGGCCTGCACCACATCGGTGATGGTGACCTTGCCGTCACCGTTGATGTCGGCGGCCTGGGCCTGCGCAGAGGTCAGGTTGTTGCTGCCGGTGACATATTTCTGGATGCGCACCACATCGGTAATGGTGATCTTGCCGTTGCCGGTGGTGTCACCGGTGACGATGAGGGTCACGGTGGAGCCATTGGAGAGCTTGGCGGTCATGCCGGTGCCCACGGGGCCGGAGGTCACGGGGCTCGAGCCGCTATAGATGCTGATGCCGCCGAAGCTCCTCTGCATATCCTCCACGGAGGTGCCCGGTGCCAGGGAGTCCAGCTGGCCGGAGGGCTCCTGGGTGCCGCCGGCACCTCCGCCGGTGCCGCCGCCGGAGGGCAGCTTCTTGGCGTTGAACTTCGGGGTGAACTTCACGCTGCCGGAGGCGGGCATCACCGTGACGCCGGCGGTATAGTCCGCCCAGCCGGCGAACTCATAGTAGTAGGTGGCGTCCGCCGCCTTGGCGGGCTTCTTGTCCGGCGCGGGGATCAGCTGGCCCGGCGCCGCGGTGCCGCTGGCAAATACGCTGCCGTCGGCATTGAGGAATTGGTAGCTGTTCAGGCCCAGGTAGTGGGCGTAGAGGGTATGGCTGGAGGAGACCACGGTGTTCTCCGTGATCTGCTCGCCGCCGTCAGGGGCGGTGAACCAGCCCTCGAATACCGCGCCGGACTTGGAGGCGGTGGGCAGGGCACCCCACACGCCGCCGATGGTGCCAGTCTTCTTGGCGCTGCCGCTGAGTGTGCCGCCGTTGGGGTTAAATGTGAGAGTGTATGTGGTGGCGGCAGCTACATAGAACTCCGATTCCACGGTGAAGGGGTCGCTGCCCTTGTTGCTGTTGGCGGCCTCGATGACCATGACATAGTGGCCCGCCCGCAGGGCACTGAATTTCACATCCCGGTCCAGGGTGGCCAGGTTGAAGCTCTTGGCCTCGGGCATGGCGGTGACGGGGGCGAGGACATTGGTCTTGGTGTCGTAGTCCTTGATGGAGACGGTGACCTTCCGGATGGTGTAGTCGCTGCGCAGGGTGCCGGCCAGGTTATACACGGAGTTGCCGTCGGTGAGCTTGGTGCTCAGGGAGGGATAGCTGGAGCCCACCAGCTGCCAGCCGTCGCCGGACAGGGGGATCTGCCAGATGTTGGGCACAGCGGAGAGGGTGACGCTGCCGCCGACGCCGGCGGCCAGGTAGACCTTGGGGCCTGCGGGCTCGGCTTTGGTCTCCGGCTTTGTTTCCGTCTTGGTCTCGGTTTTCGTTTCGGTTTTCGGTTCAGTGGTGGTTTCCGTTTGGGCCCCGGCCTCAGCGCCCGGCTCCGCCGCCGTCTGGGCGGGGGTCTCCCCGGCGGCTTGGGGCTTGGTCTCAGGGGCGGGGGTCTCCCCCTCGGGGGGGGTGACGGGGGTCTGGGGGGCGGGATCCGCCGGGATGGGGGCCGGCTCCGCCGGAATGGCGCTGCCGTCCACCTTCGCCGCGATGGCCGCCGCCCGGCTGCGGAGGATATAGCCGTTGCCGGAGCGGAGGATCTCCCAGAGCTGCTCATTGCCCACGGCGGCATCCGACCACACCACATTGCCGCCGCTGACGGCCAGGCGCTTGCCGCTCTCTACATTGCTCAGGGTATAGTAGCCGCTGGCGAAGTAATCCATCTGGAGGCGCTGGGCGTCCACATCCGCCTTGGCGGCCAGGGTCACCTTGCCGTTTTCATTGCCCAGGCCGTAGGTCACGGCGCCGCCGGTCTGGAGCTGGCGCACGCCCTGGCCCACCACCGCCGCGGGATCGCTGCCGATGGTGTTGGCCAGCAGGTACTGAGCGTCGGCGGGCTCATTGATGGCCACGCGGATATACACGCCCAGCTGGATATCGCCCGAGCAGCCCCGCCATTTCCACAGGGTCTTGCCGGAAACGCCGTACTTCTCGGAGTCCGGGCCGCTCATGTAGTTGGTGTTCTTGGGGTCGCGGAGCTCCGCGGCGGTCTTGTAGATGGCGGAGATGAGCTCCGACTCGGGCTGGTTCTTGAAGCCGCCCAGGGAGGCAAAGGCATTCTGGATGATCTCCATGGCGCCGCTCACGCCGTGGTGCACCGCCCGGGACCAGAACACATTCCGCAGGGCGATGGAGTAGTTATCCATCTTAAAGCCGGGAACGGCGCTCTCCGCATTGGCGACGAGCAAATCGTAGTACTTCTCCTTCACATGCTCCCACTGGGCATCGGCGAAGGTATCGCCGTACTGCCTGTTGCAGTAGGTCCACTTGGCGTTGAAATTGGGGCCCAGGCCCGCCGAGGGATTGTAGTAGGCGTCATAGAGGATGTCGCCGATCTCCCGGTAGCGGGCGTTGGTGGGGTGGCTGCGGCACCACTTGAAAAAGGCCACCACGGAGTCCTCAATGAACATGTAAAGGCCGTAGGAGGGGCCGCCCAGATCCCCGGGCACCGTGGCATAGGCGCCGGGGTCGCCGCTGGACTCATACTTGGCGCTGACAACGCCCAGGTGTCCCCGGTCCATCAAGCTTTGCGTATACTGCGAGGCCGCCAGAAGCGAGGTCAGCCCCGCGGTGCAAAGCACCGCCAGACACAGCACCAGCGCCAGCCCTCTTTTCATACCGTTCATATCCTATCACCCATCTCCGTGTAGTGTCGGACGCAAAAAAGCCCGTCCGCCGCTTTACATAATACAATTTTACAGTTTGCAGTATAGCATGGCCGCCGGGACTTGTCTACCCGGAAAACGCAAAATTTTGTAGCTTTTTGGCGGAAAAGCACCACATTTGGAAAATCTTCCCTGCCGCCGCCGGCCCCTTCGGCCCCGGCGGGAGAAAAAGGTTGCCATAACGCAGAACGCCCCGGCGGCCTCCCAAGGGGGGGCGCCGGGGCGATTCTCCGGTTTTTTCAGGAGAGGGCGGTGGTCCGCAGACTGTCCTGCAGGGACATGGCTGCCTGGACATTGTTGATAAAGAGCACATCCGTCACGCCGTAGGTGCGCATCAGCTCCGCCGTGGCGGGCATGCGGCCGCTTTCCCGGATGTCCGCCACGATGACCCGGTCATAGTAGTCGATCATGTAGGGCACAAAGGCATTGCCGTAGGACTCCTTGAAGATCAGCAGGGTGCGGCCGGTGTCCTTGTCGGTGCGGATGACGGTGAGGGGGTTATCGCCGCTGATGAACACGCTGGCATAGTCCCGGTAGCTGCCGTTCACCGCCGGAGCATTGTACCACCCGCCGTTATAGCAGCGCAGGGAGTAGCCGGTCTGGGGATAGCGGCACACGGTGTAGTCGGGGTTCCGCTTGAGGTTGGCGTCATTGCGGCCGTACATGTAGAGGGTGCCCGTGACGCCGGTGCGGACGGTGGACTCGTAGCTCTCCAGGGCCAGGGGGGTGATGCCGTTGGCAGCGCAGTAGGCCGCCGAGGCGTAGTACGCGCCCAGGGAGGTCCAGTGGTGATCGGTGCGGTAGAACATGTACTCCCCGGCGTGGGCGTCCATGAGGCCCATGGCGTCGGCCCTCTTCACCCGGCCGTCCATCTTGCCGTAGGTGGCGGAGATGAACCCGGCGATGGAGTCGTGGACGCTGTCCCGGTCAGCGGGGGTCTCATAGGCGCAGCACTTGGGCACCAGCAGGGCGGTGATGTTCACATCGGGATACCTGGCGGCAAAGTCGTTGACGATGGCGGCATAGTTGTCCGAGCCGGTGGGGTCGCAGGAGAAATATTCCATGCCGTAATCCCCGCAGATCAGCACCGCCCCGGCATAGTAGGAGGCAAGGTCGTTGCTGTAGTGGCCGCTGGCGGCGGTCTCCGGCACCAGGGCGGCGGTATCGTCGCTGACATAGTCGTTTTTGCCGGGGCGTATGTAGGTGCCGCCGGGCTCCGTCACCTGCCGGCCGCACACGGTGCAAAGCCCGGTGGCGCTGTCCACGCTGTGGCCCTTGGCAGGGATGAGCACCGCCCCGCACACACTGCAGAGCTGAGCCGTGGTGCAGGTGGCCTGACCCTCCGGCGTATGGGGCAGGGCAGGGGCCAGGATCTCGCCGCAGCGCCGGCAGGTCTGGTCATGAGCGCAGGTGGGCTCGTCGGGCTCGTGGCCCAGGGCGGCTGCGAGCTCCTTGCCGCATTCCGTGCAGAGCTGAGCCGTGGTGCAGGTGGCCTCCGGGCCGGGGGTGTGCCTGTGGCAGCCGGTGAGCGGCAGCAAAAGCAGCGCGCACAGGGCGCCGCAGAGTAATCTTTTCATGGGGACTCCTCCTTCTCATAGGTGGTCTGGGGCCAACTCATTATACGGCCTCCCGGGAAAAAGCGCAACGGAAAAATCGGGAAAAAATAGGGTTGGCATGTCCGCCCCTGGTGTGCTATACTAAGTGAGATATAAAAGAAGGAGGCGCCCGCCGTGCATAGAGAGTACCCTCGGGTGGAATTGAATATGACCCGCCTGCGGCGGAACATGGAGCGTGTGATCTCCCGCTGCCGGGCACAGGGCGTGGCCGTGTGCGGCGTCATCAAGGGCTGCAACGGCATCCCCGCCGTGGCCCGGGCCTTTTTGGACTGCGGTGCCGCCCAGATCGGCACCAGCCGCCTGGAGCAGATCCTCCGCTGCCGGGAGGCGGGGATCAACGCCCCCTGTCTCCTGCTGCGCATCCCGGGGCTGACGGAGCTGCCGGACACCGTCCGCTATGCAGACCTCTCGCTCCAGAGCGAGAGATCCGTCCTGGACGCCCTGGAGGCGGAATGCGCCCGCCAGGGGAAGACCCACAGCGTCATCGTGATGGCCGACCTGGGCGACCTCCGGGAGGGCTTTTGGGACAAAGAGGAGCTGCTCACGGTCTGCTGCCATGTGGAGGCGGACCTCCCCCATGTACACCTTGCCGGTGTGGGGGTGAACCTGGGCTGCTACGGCTCCGTGCGGCCCACGGTGGAAAAGATGGAGCAGCTCCTGGCTGCTGCCCGGCAGGTGGAGGCGTGCATCGGCCGCCGGCTGGAGATCGTCTCCGGCGGCGCCACCAGCAGCTATCCCCTGATCCACGAGGGCACCATGCCCGCCGGGGTCAACCACCTGCGCCTGGGGGAGGGCATCCTGCTGGGGGCCAAGGACCTGCAGACCGGGTGGGGCTACCCGGGCCTGGACTACCTGGACATGGAGACCTTTACCCTCCGCGCCGAGGTGCTGGAGGTAAAGGAAAAGCCCAGCTATCCCCAGGGAGAGCTGGCCATCGACGCCTTCGGCAACCGCCCCGTCTATGTGGATGTGGGGATGCAGATACGCGCCCTTCTGGACTTTGGCCGGGCGGATGTGGGCCCGGTGGAGGCCCTGGTGTGCCGGGAGCCGGGTATGGCGGTCATCGGCGCCAGCAGCGACCACTGCATCGTGGATGTCACCCGCTGCCGCCGCCTCTGCCCCGGCGATATCGTGGAATTCGGCTTTTCCTATGTAAATATGCTCTATGCCACAGACCGCAGCGATATGCCGCTGGGGCTGTACGAAGAATAAAAAAGGAGAAATGAAAAATGCCTGATACAACCGACCTGATCGTACTGTTTATGGATGTGGTGGTGGCGCTGTTCGCCTTCTTCGGCGTGGCCCCGGTGATCCTCAACGCCGTGAGTCTCTTCGGCGTTCAGAAGCGCTTTGCCCAGATGATGATCCGGGAGGGCATCGTTACGGAGGAGTCCGTGAAGATGATCCACCCCAAAAAGCAGATCGCCGGTGTGGTGATCTCCTTCGTGGTGCTGGCGGCCCTGGCCACCGCCGCCTGGCGCAGCGCCCCCTTCGGGTACCTCTGCGCCGGTATCCCGCTGCTGGCGGGCTTTTTGAAGTACCGCAAGATCGTGCAGTACAACAGTCTCACCGTGCAGCGCTTCAAGAACACCTATAAGGACGCCTACGACATTGAAAAGCTCAACAAATTCATCAAGGACAACTTCTGATGGCTGCTGAAAAGCTCCGACCCCGCCGGGGTCGGAGCTTTTTATTCGTAGTCCGCCTATTCGTAGTCCACCTTCATCAGGCAAAGGCCCTCCGGCGGGGCGGTGGGCCCGGCCTCCCGGCGATCCCGGGCCTCCAAGATCTCCCGCGCCCTTTCCGGCTCCCAAAAGCCCCGGCCCACCTCCAGCAGGGTGCCTGCAATGATGCGCACCATGTTCTGCAAAAACCCCGTGCCGTGGACGGTGATGCTCACCCGGTCCCTCTGCCGGGTGACGGTGATGCTGTCTACCCGGCGAACGGCGGATTTTTTCATCCGGGGGTTGCCGCAGAAGCTGGTGAAATCATGCTCCCCCACCAGGCAGTCCGCGGCGGCCTGCATCCGGGCGGTGTCCACCCGATAGGGCAGGACCGTCACATACCGCCGGTCGAATACCGGCTTTACCTCCCCGTCGAAGCAGGTGTAGCGATAGGTCTTCCCGACGGCCTTGTACCGGGCGTGGAACCGCTCCGAGCAGGGGCGCACCTCCCGGACGGCGATGGCGTCGGGGAGGTAGCGGTTGCAGTAGTCCCGGATCTCCTCCGGGGTCTTGTCCGTGGGCAAAAAGGCGTTGGCCACCATGGCCCGGGCGTGGACCCCGGCGTCGGTGCGCCCGGCACCGATGACCTCCACCGGGGCCTCGCACAGGGCGCTGAGCACGCTCTCCAGCTTGCCCTGAACGGTCTCCTTATCCGGCTGGCGCTCCCAGCCGAAAAACCGGGTGCCGTCATAGGCGAGGGTGAATTTATAGTTCTGCATGGTACGCTCCTCCCGTGAAAGACGGTTGCTTTTCACGCAACAGTGTAGCGCAAAGCCGCCGGGAATGCAAGAGCCGGAGAAAAAGTCTGGAAATCGCGGAGAAGCTGTGTTACAATGTATCTTGGTGTGATATTTGAACACAGGAGGAAAACCGATGGAAGCTGTATGGTATGACATCCGCACCATGGCGGAGGAGGAGCTTGAGGCGCTGCTGCACCGGACCGATCCCCGGCGGCGCAAGCGCATGGAGAATATACAGGACCCCGACGACCGCAAGCGCACCGCTGCCGGCGAAATGCTGGCCCGGCAGCTGCTGGCCCGGCGTCTGGGGGTGGAGGAGGCGGCGGTGCCTCTGGAATGGGATGAGGACGGAAAGCCCACCGTCGCACAGGCGGAGCTCTACTGCAGCATCAGCCACAGCGGCCCCTATGTGGTGTGCGCCGTGGCCCGGGTGCCTGTGGGCGTGGATGTGGAGGTGATCCGCCTGGCCGAGGAAAAGTTCATCCGCCGCACCTGCAGTGAGCAGGAGCTGGCCTACATCCGCTATGGGGATGCCGGCTGCTACCAGCGCTTCTGGGAGTGCTGGACGGCCAAGGAGGCCCTCTTCAAGCTCACCGGCCACGGCCCGCTGCTGAAGCTCAGCGGCCTGGCGCTGCCCGAGGGCGTGGTGCTGGATCACACGCTGAAAAACGGCTGCACCATGACGGTGGCCCTGGCGCTGCAGGACTGATGTGCGGCCCTGCGCCTGAATTCCCGGAAAGGATACACTTATGAAACACCTTCTTATCATCGTGCTGACCGCGGCCCTGGCCCTGGGCCTCTACGGCTGCGGCAAGGAAAAAGCCCCGGAGGAGGTGACTGCCGCCCCTGCGGAGGCGCAGATCACCGCCCTGCAGTATTCCGACGGCAATGTTACCGCCCGGTTCTCCTGCCAGGAGGGGGTCTGGACCTGGACCGACGGGCCGGGCTTCCCTCTGGACGGCGAAAAGCTGACCCAACTGCTGCAGGAGCTCAAGCAGCTCCTGCAGGCGGAGCGGGTCGGGACCCTGGACGATCCCGCCCTCTACGGCCTGGACAGTGCCCAGAAGTATTTTTTGCTCAGCACCCAGGAGACCGCCGTCCGGCTCACCGTCGGCAAGCAGGATGCGGACGGCAGCTGGTACATGAGCCGGGATGACCGGCCGGAGGACCTCTATAGGATGAGCGATGCGCTGGTGCAGCAGCTCTCCGTGGGGGTGTTTGACATGGCCCTGCTCCCGACCATGCCCGCCCTGACGGCGGAGAACCTCTTCTCCGTTACCCTCAACCGGGGGGACATCCACCGGGCCCTGTTCTACAAGGAGGGCAAGTGGATCTCCGGCGGCCAGGAGCTGCCGGACGGCGGCCTGACGGAGGCGCTGAGCCGGCTGGCTGTGACCCGGTGCGTGGACTACTCCCCCGCCGCCGGCGCGGCGGCCCTGTGCGGGCTGGACGCCCCCCTGAACATTGTGGTGACCTATGTCAACTCCGTGGGGGCCCAGGCGGATCTGGTGCTCCATGTGGGCAATGCCTCGGAGGACAGCCGCTATGTGACCCTGGGGGAGGAGAGCACCATCTACCTGATGTCCCAGGAGGCGCTTGCGCCCCTGCTGAAGCTGGCGGATCTGCTGGTGGCGGAGCCCGCAGAGCCCGCAGAGCCCGCAGAGCCCGCCGCATAATATGCGCATTACAATAATGAAGAAATCGGGTGAAGAGCTTGTTTGATATTCTCATTCGCGGCGGCACCGTCATCGACGGTACCGGCCGGGAGGGTTTTCGCGCCGATGTAGCTGTCTCCGGCGGCGCCGTGGCGGCAGTGGGCCAGCTGGCCCACGCCCCGGCCCGGCGGGTCATCGAGGCCGGGGGAAAGCTGGTGACCCCCGGCTTTATCGATATTCACCGCCATGCCGACGCGGCGGCCTTCCGCCCCGGCTTCGGCCGGCTGGAGCTGTGCCAGGGCCTCACCACCATCGTCAACGGCAACTGCGGCCTGGGCGCAGCCCCCTTCGGCGGCGAGCACGCCGCCGCCATCCGGGCCTACCTGGCCCCCATCACCGGGGATATCCCCCGGGAGCTGCCCACGGAGTCCATGGCGGCCTATCTCGGTGCCCTGCACGAGCTGCCCATCCACTGCGGAATGCTGGCGGGAGCCGGCGTGATCCGGGCCGCGGCGGCGGGCTACGACCTGCCCCGGCTGGAGGAGGGCCACTACCGGGCCATCCACCGGGCCCTGGAGACCGCCCTGGCGGAGGGAGCCATGGGTGTGAGCTTGGGGCTGGGCTATGCCCCGGAGTGCTTCTATACCACCCCGGAGCTGGTGCGGGCCCTGGCCCCCCTGGCGAACAGCGGCATCCCCCTCACGGTGCACATGCGCCAGGAGGGGGCCGGCGTGGTGCAGAGCGTGGAGGAGATGCTGGCGGTGGCCCGGGCCCTGAAGTGCCCGGTGCACATCAGCCACCTGAAGGCCATGGGCCGCAGCAACTGGAACGACAAGGTCCCCCGGGTGCTGGCCCTTTTGCAGCGGGCCCGGGAGGAGGACCTGGCGGTGAGCTGCGACGCCTACCCCTACACCGCCGGTTCCACGCAGCTGCTGCACATCCTGCCGCCGGACTTTCTGGAGGGCGGCATGGAGGCCGCCGTGGCCCGGCTGGCGGACCCTGCCGTGCGCCGGGAGCTGGCCCGCCGCATCGAAAGCGGCGCCGGCTTTGATGATATCGCCAAGCTGGCGGGCTGGGACGGCATCTATCTCACCGGCCTCCACTGCCCGGAGGATCACCCCTACCAGGGCAAGAACCTGGCGGAGATCGCCGCCCTGATGCACGAAAGCCCCCTGGACAGCTGCTGCGACCTGCTGACCCGGGAGCACGGGCAGATCACCATGATCGACTTTATGGCCTGTGAGGAGGACATCTGCGCCATCCTCCGGAGCCCGCTGAGCCATGTGATCTCCGATGCCACCTATCCCACCGAGGGCCGCCCCCATCCCCGGGTTTACGGCACCTTTACCCATTTTTTGGAGCACTTTGTAAGAGAAAAGAATATCCTTCCCATAGAGGAGGCCATCTACAAGCTCGCCGGCCGCCCTGCCGAGGTGCTGGGCCTGAAGCGCAAGGGCCGCCTGGAGGCGGGCTATGACGCCGATGTGTGCGTCTTTTCCCTCCGGGCGCTGCACGAAAATGCCACCTATCAGGAGCCGGAGCAGCTCTCCCAGGGCATGGACTATGTGCTGGTGAGCGGACAGCCGGCCCTGGAGGAAGGACGCCCCACCGGCCTTTGCGCCGGCCGGGCCATCAGGAGGTAAGAGCATGCTGCAGGAGATCATTGCCGCCGTGCGCACGGCGGGCGATATGATCCGCGACGCCCACGCCATTGAGCGGGACACCCGGGAGAAGACCGGCGCGGCGGATCTGGTGACAAAATATGATGTGGCGGTCCAGGACTTTTTGCAGGGCGCCCTGCTGGACATCTGTCCGGAGGCCGACTTCCTGGGGGAGGAGGGGCACCACGCAGCCCTCAAGCGGGACTGGCTCTTTGTGGTGGATCCCATCGACGGCACCACCAATTTCGTAAGAGAGCTGCACTACAGCAACATCGCCGTGGCCCTCTGCCACCGGGGCCAGGTGCGCTATGCCGTGGTCTATAACCCCTTTACCGAGGAGCTGTTCGCCGCACAGCGCGGCGGCGGCGCCACGCTCAACGGCCGGCCGATCCGCGTCTCTGCCCATGACAGCGGCCACGCGGTGTTTCTGTGCGGCAGCACCATCTATGACCGCCGCTATACGGACAGGCACTTTCGCATCATGCGCCACCTCTATGACAGGACGCTGGACTTCCGGCGCTTCGGGGCGGCGGCCCTGGACATCTGCCAGGTGGCCGCCGGGCGCGCGGAGCTGTTCTTCGAGTGCCGCCTGTCCCCCTGGGACTTTGCGGCGGGGAGTCTGATCCTGGAGGAGGCCGGCGGCTTTTTCTCCCGCCTGGACGGAACGCCTGCCGACCCCCGGGAGCCGGGCAGCGTTTGGGCGGCCAACGCCCTGTGCCGCGGGATGTACCGCGACTTGCCGGAGTAACGAAAATTTCCGCTTGACAAATAAACTGTACTATGCGTATAATACAGACAACAACTGTGTTACGCGCATAGTACAGTTTTCTTTATAAGGAGAGCAAGGCCATGATTTCCTTTGAAAAATTCCGCGGGGTGGAGGGGGTGCCCATCTACCTGCAGCTGGTCCGCTTTGTCAAGCAGGGTCTGGCGGCGGGCAGCATCCCGGCGGGGGAGGAGCTCCCCTCCCGGCGGCTTTTGTCCGCCCAGCTGGCGGTGAACCCCAACACGGTGCAGAAGGCCTATCGCGCCTTGGAGGAAGAAGGGCTCATCACCTCCCGCCCCGGCGCGGCCAGCTTCGTGTGTGCCGCCCCGGAGCAGGTGGCGGCCATCCGCCGGGAGCTCTATCGGGAGGAACTGCTGGGCGCCGTGCGGGCCATGAAGCGCATGGGACTTTCGGCGGATGAGGCGGCGGCGCTGCTGCGGCAGCTGTATGAACAGGAGGCGGAAGCATGAAAAAACATCTCTCGACATTCGCCCTGACGGCCCGGGGCAGCTTTTGGCGCGTGCTGGCGGTGACGCTCTCGGCGGCGCTTTTGTGCGCAGTGCTCCTGTGGCTGGCCCCCGGCCAAAGCCGGGAGGTGGTGGGCCACGATGCCGCCGGGGAGCCCATCCTGCAGACAGGGAAGATACTCTCCGCCTCGGTGATGGTGCAAAAGAGCTTCTGTACCCTGCCGGTGGCGGCGGGCTTTGCCCTGGTGATCTGGCTTTTGAGCCGCACAGGCACCGGCCGGGGGGTGCAGCCGGGGTATACCGCCCTGCGGCTGCGGCTCGCCCCCTGGCGGATCGCGGTGCTGTGGACGCTCTATGACCTGGTGATGCTCCTGTTCTACCGGGCCGCCGTCACCGCCGCGGTGTACGGCGTCATCGGCTGGCGGCTGCGGGAGGCAGGGCCCCAGGCCCTGTGGCTTGCCTCCTACACCACGCCTCTGCTCCACAACCTCCTGCCTCTGCGGGATCCCTTAGGCTGGAGCGCCATGGGCGCGGTGACGCTGCTGAGCGCCGTGAGCTGCGCCCTCTTCCCCCTGCGCCGGTGGCGGGGCGGCAGCGGCACCCCGGTCATCACCGCCATCGTCTTCACGGAGGCGTCCCTGTGGATGCCGGTGAGCTTCGCGTCCTCCGGGGGCGTGGGGCTGCGGGTGGCGCTCACCGTCATCGCCGGGATCATAGCGGTCCTTACGATCTATCGATCCTTCGACGGAGAGGAGGAAGTCCATGAAACCGTTTAATACCGAAGCCCTGCGCCGCCGCCTGCCTCCCAACACGGACCCGGCGCAGATGGCCGCCACCATCCGCCTCTGGCTGATCGCGGCGGCCATCGTGGGCGCTGTGCTCTTTGCCATCCGCTACACCGGCAGCTATAACCAGCTCTTTTACTATGTGGAGGGCGTGCGGTATCTCCGGCCGGGGCAGACCATCCTTCCCTTCTGGAGCGCCGCCGGGCGCATCGCATTCTTGGGCGGCGTTCAGGCGCTGATGGCGCTGCTGCTGCCCCTGCAGCTGTACGGCAGCTTCAGCAAAAGCAGCAGGAGCATCTACCTCATGCGCCGCCTGCCGGACGGCGGGCGCACCCTGCGGCGGATGGTCATGGAGGTGCCTTTGCGGTGGCTGGCGTGGACGGCGGCGGAAACGCTGCTGCTTCTGGGCGGTGCCTATCTCATCTGGCGCTTTGTCACCCCCGCGGCGTGCTTACCGATATAAAAGGAGGAAAACGATCATGCTGGAAATTTCTCACATCACCAAGCGCTACGGCGCAAAAATCGCCGTGGACGATGCAACGCTCGCCTTCCCGCAGGGGCAGATCGTGGGTCTTTTCGGGGAAAACGGCGCGGGCAAGACCACGCTGATGAAATCCGTTCTGGGGCTTATCCCCCATCAGGGCGCCGTCACGCTGGACGGCGAGGCCATTACAAAAAAGAACATCGACCGGCTGGCCTTTGCCACCTGCGAGCACTCGTTTTTCCCGCTGCTGACGGCGGCAGATCACCGGGACTTCTACCGGGAGCATTTCCCCCGGTTCAACGAAAAGCGCTTCACGGCGCTGCTGGACTTCTTCCAGCTGCCGCTCAAGCGGGCGGTGGGCAAGTTCTCCGTGGGCATGCAAAACCAGTTCGAGGTGGTGATGGCCCTCTCCCAGGGCGCGGACTACATTCTCATGGACGAGCCCTTCGCCGGGAACGATATCTTCAACCGGGAGGACTTCTACAAGGTGCTCCTGGGCATCCTCACGGAGGACGAGACGGTGATCCTCTCCACCCACCTGCTGGAGGAGGTCAAGGACTTCATCTCCCGGGCGGTGCTCATCCATCAGGGGCGCATCGTGGGCGATAAGAGCGTCGACGAGCTGGAGGATGCGGGGCAGGACCTCATGGACTATATCAAGAACACCTATCAATACCGTGCCGACCGGGTGACGCAGACCATCGAGAAGCTGGCCCAGGAGGATGCGCCATGAAACGCTATCTGGCTTTGTGCGTGCTGTGTCTGGCCCTGGCGGCGGCGGTGCTGGCGGGCGGCGCTCTTTGCCTGAGCAGGCAGGGCGAGGCCATCCGCCCGGAGGTCACCGCCTCCGTGGGGGATGCCGCTGCCGCCCGGGGCATCACCGTGGGCAGCGAACTTCTCCACAACCGGCGGCTCCTTTGGAGCACCCTCCGGGACCCGGCGGCGGACACGGACGAGACCCGCTTTTCCTATCACACCAAAGAGGTGGTCCCCCGGCGGGAGATGTTTTGGGATGCATCGGCGGCGCAGCCCCAGCTGGCCCTGCGCTTTTGCAACCGCTACGATGAAAATGACCCCCTGACCCGCGTTGCCCGGGAGAAAACCGGCGGCGAGGGCACCGTGGAGATCCCCACCGGGGACTACTTTGCGACCTATCCCCTCTGGCTGGGCATGAGCTACAGTTATTCTTACTCCGTCGGCTCCGGGCTCTACAACCTGCCCTCCCTCACCGCCGAAAAGTACTGGAAGGACGAAAACCGCCAAGGAGCGGCGTTCCCCCTGCTGCAGGTGCCCGTGGAGGCGCAGGACACCCTCTCGGTCTACTACTACAAAAGCGGCAAGAACCCTGACAACGCCTATATGACGGCGGATCCCCTGCGCATGGCACACCGCTTCGGCTGCCTGCCCCTCCGGGAGGAAAACGCCCTCTATCTCGCGGTGTGCTTTGCCGCCGACGCCGACCCCCAGGCGGACTGGGCGCCCAAGGGCTTCGGCATCTGGCGCATCCCGCTGGAAAAGACCGATTACCCCCAGGAGGGGCTGGTCCGGGAGCGTCCCCGTGTGGATGCCGCGGCCCTGGTCTTCCCGCTGGACATTGAAAAGCAGGCGGTGCTGGCCTTTGCCCGCAGCGCCGATGAAAGCCAATTTCTTCTGGTGACGGCGGAGGAGGGCCAGGCCGTGCTGCGGGTGCTGGACGGCACCACCTGTCAGGAGCTGGCCTGCATCCCCTTAGGGTCGCTGCAGACCGTGGAGGGATCCGTCACCTACTATCTTAATGACGGTGAATACACCGTGGACTATGTGGACTACCCGGCGGTGTATGTCCACTCGGAGCGGGACTTTCTGGCCCTGGCCGTGGGCGAGGAGCTCACGGTGCTCACCCCGGAGGACGGCGCCTACGCCATAGATTTCCGGTGCCGGATGGCGCAGCTGCGCCAAAACCGCGAGGATGGGCGCTTTTACTGGATGCTCGGAGACGAGTCCCCGAAAGAGAAAGGGGGCACCTACTTCCGCGTCTTTTTCCCGCTGGCGGCGAGCTATCCCAGCGACTTCACCACCCTGCCCATGTGCTATCGCGACCATAAACTCGCCATCGCGTGGTATGATGACAGCACCGCCGTGAACCTCCATGTTTACGGCGCCGGCGGCCTTCTCTATGGCGAGCAGACCGTCCTGCCCATTGACCGGCAGCTGGATCCCGCCGTCCCCGGCGATCTGTGCAATGTCGCCCTGGTGCCCTCTCTTGCCTGGGAGGATTGAGCGTGGTATAATGAGGAAAACCGCGGCAGGACGCCGCGCCATAGGAGGAACAGACCATGCGGCTGGATAAATATTTGAAGGTCTCGCGGCTCATCAAGCGCCGCACCGTGGCCAATGAGGCCTGCGACAACGAGCGGGTGAGCGTCAACGGGAAGGTGGCCCGGGCCAGCTACGATGTAAAGCTGGGGGATGTCATCACCCTGCGCCTGGGGCAGAACACCGTTTCCGTGGAGGTGCTCTCCCTCAACGAAAATGCCGGCAAGGCGGAGGCCGCCGCCATGTACCGGCAGGTATAAGCGCCCCGCGAAGCATATTCGGGACAACTCCCCCATACACTGTACCATCAAGTGTATGGGGGAGTTTTTATGCCATATGAAGCAGCCGCCGGGGTGCCCCTGCAGCACCGGCTGGTTTTGGAGGGCCGCGAGCACCTGACGGTGTCCGGCGTGGAGGATGTGGAGCGCTTCGATGACAGCGCCGTGGTCATGAGCACCTGCGCGGGGCTTTTGGTGGTCACCGGCCAGGGACTGCACATCGGCAAGCTGAGCTTGGATGGCGGCGAGCTCCAGGTGGAGGGCCGCCTGGAGAGCTTCGCCTATGAGGACACGGCGGCGGAGCGGGCCGGCGGCTTTTGGCAGCGGCTCTTCGGCTGATGGAGCTGGACATTGCCGCCCAGGGCCGCACGCTTTTGCTGTGTCTCTCCTTGGGGATGGGGGGCGGGCTCCTCTATGACCTGCTGCGGGCGGTGCGCCTGCGGCGGCGGAGCAGCGCCCCCCTCACCCACCTGCTGGACGCGCTTTTCGTCCTGGCGGCGGCCTGGGTGCTGCTGTATCTGTGCGCGGTGAAGGGCGGCGGCGCCCTGCGTATCTACATGGTGGCGGGCCTGGTGCTCGGCGCCGTTTTCTGGTTCGCGCTGCCCTCCGGCTACTGCCGGGAGCTGTGGGATGCCTGGGCGGAGGCGGCGGTCTGGGCGGTGCGGCTTTTCCTCACGCCGGTGCGCTGGGCCGCGGCGGCGGTGAAAAAATCGGCCCCGGCGGTAAAAAAGGGCTTTCTTTTCTGCCGCCGGTGCGCTACAATGGGTGGGAAGAGAACTGTCCGGACGGTGGAACGCCGCCGGAGGAAAGGAGCCGCCCATGAGCCGGACCCGCGAGAAAAAGAAAAAAGCGCCCCGGCGCCATAACCCCCTGCTCATTATGGCGGCGGCGGTGCTGGCGGTGATCCTGGGGGTGCAGATCCTCAAGGTCTACTGGAAGCTGGACACGGCCAAGGAGCAGGAGGCCCTCCTGGCTCAGCAGCGGCAGGAGCTGCAGGAGGACAATGAGGCCCTTCGGGAGGACCTGGAGAAAAAGGACGACGAGGACTTCATCAAGTCCCTGGCCCGGGCCCTGGGCTGGTATGAGGACGGCGCCCGGCTCTTTGTGGATCCCAACCGCTAAGTGCATATGACGCAAAAAAGCTCCGACACTGTCGGAGCTTTTTTCTTTGCTTTGCAGAGAGGGCGGCCTTATAGCTCGCCTTCGTCCCGCAGCTCTTTGAGCCGCTGAAACGCGGCGCGCGCCAGAAGCACGCCGCCCAGGGCCAGCGCCGCCGAGAGGACGGCCAAAAGGATGTGCCCGGCCCCGGCCATAGAGGGCAGCTCGCAGAGGAGGGAAAAAAGGCGGTAGGCCCCCATCACCAGCAGGATGCCCAGCACCAGCAGCGTTACCAGCCAGGGGGCGTTGTGGGAGCTTTTGATCTTCTTCATGTCCCCGCCTCCTTACATGGGCACCAGGTCGCCCAGGAGCACATAGCGCCAGTTGTCCTGCTCATAGGAGCAGGTGCACAGGGTGATGGTGTTGTGGGAGGGGGTCACATCGGAGGAGAAGGTGCTGCGGCTCTTAAAGTCGCTGATCTGCTGGGCGGTGAAGCCGGTGGAGAACACCTCGTCATAGGCGGGGCAGGAGAACCCCGCGAACACATCCACCCGGTAGCTCTGGGCGGGGGTGTAGACATACATCACCGGGTGGGCGTTATAGTAGCTGCTGCCCCGCTTGTAGCTGTCGATGGAGGCGAACATGCTGCGATCCTTCATGTGGTGGCCGTAGAGGATGGTGTTGCCGTCGGAGAAGGTGGTGGAGTTCTCCTTGGCGATGTAGATGGCGCCCCAGGCGCTCTCCTGGTGGTTGAGGTTGGTGTGGAGATAATAGTCGTCCCCTGTCCAGGCCACCGGGTAGCTGATGGGGGTGCCGGGGCTGTAGATATAGGCCACGATGTCGCTGTTCCAGGCCCGCAGGGCGTCAAAGTCCACGGAGGTGCCCCCGGTGTAGACATAGCCGCCGGTGGCGGCGGCCTCCTGGGCCGGGGCGGGATTGCGCTGCCGCCAGATATCCGCGTATACGGAGGCGGCCTCCAGCAGCTTCACGGAGTCCGGGGCGGCGGGCAGTTCCAGGGGCACCGTCACCTCCGCCGGCAGGTCGATCAGGGAGGCCGGCGGCGGGGCGGGGAGATAGCGGTCAACGGCGAAGATCAGCGCCAGGGAAAGGGCCATGGCCGCCGGGAGCAGGAGCCATCTTGTGTATTTCATCTCTCTATTTTCCTTTGTTTTATTTTGCCGGGGTCAGATCTCGATACCCTGCTCCGTAAAGCGGGGGATGAGGCCCTCCCGGGGATGGGGAGCGTCCCGGTCGGGCATCTGGGCCAGGTCGTAGCCGGGATAGTCGTTGCCCTCGATGAGCACCGGCCCCGTGGGGGTGATGCAGATGTCCCAGCCCACATAGCGGAACCGGGGATAGCGCAGGGCGGCCTTCAGAGCCAGGGCCCGGCACTCCGCTGCCAGGGGGATGCGGAAGCCCCGGAGGGTGATGCCCGTGTCCGGGTGGGCGGTATACTCCTCCAGCTCCTCGGAGTGGCCGTTGGAAATAATGGTGCCGCTGTCGATGTCCAGCCGGCAGGTGATGCCGCCGCGGCCCGTATTGTCGCAGGCCGCGTCGCCGGAGCCGGCCTTGCAGGCGGCATAGATCACCGTGGGGGTGCCGTCGTCCTTTACGAAGGTGGCGATACGCACGCAGTTCACGGACTGGGGGTGCAGCGCCGCCATGTCCGGGTGCTGGACGAGCACCTCCTCGGCAATGCCGAAGGGCTTCTGGGGATCCTTGAGATAGTCCCAGAGGGCTTTTGCGTCGGCAAAGTCCCGGGTCCAGAGCTTTTCGATGCCCCGGCCGCAGTCGGCGTCCACGGGCTTGGCCATGAGGGCGTCCTTTCCCTGGGCAAAGCGGCAGAAATCCTGGAAGGAGCCGGTGCGCAGGTCAAAGGTCTCCCGGCCCATCAGGTCCCGGAACTTTTCGGAAAAGGTGTTCTTGTCGTTGAAAACGGGGGCATCCGCCCGGTCGTTGACCCGCTTGACAAAGGCCGCCGACCGCAGGCGGGTGAGATAGGTGGCCCGCTCGGCGGCGGAGCACTCATAAAACCGCAGCATCATATAGTCCGTGGGCCCTGCGCCGTACTTGGCGGCGCAGGAGGCGATGTCGAAAAACAGCGCGGCGGTGGGGCGGCCGCAGATGGCGTGGGCCTCCCGGGCGGTGCGGCGCATATGCCCCAGCATATCGCCCCGGCCCTTGGCCGCGCGCAGCAGTGCAGAAAGCTGCATAATAGATACCTCCTTGGGCGGTAATTTGCAAATCACCTCCCTATTATACCCGAAATCCCGAAAAAGAAAAGAAAAAATTTCCGCCTTCGGGGCTTGACAGCAAAAAAAGAGTGTGCTATAAGTGTACTAACACGATTAGTACACTTTGCGGAAAGGAGCGATGCCGCGTGATCCATCTGGACTATCGGGACGCCCGGCCCATCTACCAGCAGGTCAAGGACGGCCTTCGGAAGCTCATGGTCACCGGGGTGCTGGAGCCCGGGGAAAAGCTGCCCAGCGTCCGGGCCCTGGCCTCGGAGCTGGCCATCAACCCCAACACCATCGCCCGGGCCTATGGCGAGCTGGAGCAGGAGGGCTATGTGGTCTCCGTCACCGGCAAGGGCAGCTTTGTGGCCCAGGGCACGGCCCAGCACGTGGCGCGCCGCCGGGAGCTGGAGGAAAAGCTCGTGCCCCTCTTCGGGGAGCTGCGGGCCATGGGCGTGACGGAGCAGGAGCTTTTGGCCCTGTGGAAGGGAGGACAAAACGATGCTTGAAGCGAAAAATGTGGTAAAGACCTTCGGGGGCTTCCGGGCCCTGGACGGGGCCACCCTCCGGGTGCCGCAGGGCGCGGTATACGGCCTGGTGGGCCCCAACGGCGCGGGCAAGTCCACCATCATCCGCCACCTCACGGGCGTCTACCGCCCCGACAGCGGCGAGCTGACCCTGGACGGCCAGCCCATCTATGAAAACCCGGCGGTGAAGGGTCGCATGGCCGTGATCCCCGACGACTGGTATTACTTCCCCCAGGCCAGCATCTGCGAGATGGCCAAGGTCTATGCCGGGATGTATCCCGCCTTTAACCGGGAGCGCTATGAAAAGATGAAGGAGGTCTTCCCCCTCAACGACAAGATGATGCTCCGGCGCATGAGCAAGGGCATGCAGAAGCAGGCCGCCTTCTGGCTGACCATGTGCTGCATGCCGGAGGTGCTGATCCTGGATGAGCCGGTGGACGGCTTGGATCCCGTGATGCGCCGGCAGGTGTGGAGCTTGCTTTTGGGGGATGTGGCCGAGCGGGGCACCACGGTGCTGGTGAGCTCCCACAACCTCCGGGAGCTGGAGGATGTGTGCGACCATGTGGGCATCATGAATCAGGGCAAGGTGCTCCTGGAGCGCTCCCTCAGCGACCTGCAGGACAACACCGTAAAGCTCCAGGTGGCCTATGAGGGCGTCACGGAGCCCGTTTTGCCCGAGACCCTCCGGGTACTCCACCGCAGCCATGTGGGCCGGGTATATACCTATATTCTCCGGGGAAAGACCCAGGAGATCACCGCCCAGGTGGAAAAGCTCCATCCCCTTTTGATGGAGCTCATCCCCCTGACCCTGGAGGAGATTTTTATTTATGAGATGGGAGGTGCAGATTATGCCATCAAGGACATCGTGCTTTAAGACGCTTCTGCGCAGCGACTGGCGCCACTACTGGCCCATCGCCTTCCTCTACACCCTGGTGTGGCTCGTTGCCCTGCCGGTGCCCCTTTGGCAGCAGACCTCCTGGCCCCAGGAGAATATGCCCATGGCGGTGCGGCTGCAAAACGCCATGTCCAACGGGGACATGATCGCCCTTTGGATGTGCCTGATCTTCGGGGTGCTCGCGGCCATGGCCGTGTGGAGCTACCTGATGAAGGCCTCCTCCACTCAGTTCATGCACGCCCTGCCCGTTACCCGGGGCACCCAGTATGCCGCCCACTTCACCGCCGGGTTCTCCCTGCTGACGGCGGCCCACGCGGTGACCCTGCTGGCCGTGATTTTGGTGATGGCCTCCCGAGGCGTTCTGCTGTGGAGCGCCTGCCTCCACTGGTTCTTGGTGGCGGAGCTGACAGCGCTGTTCTACTTCTCCCTCGCCACGCTCTGCTGCGCCATCACCGGCTGGCTTCTGGCGGTGCCGGTGTTCTACGCCGGGCTCAACTGCGTGTTCATCGTGGGGGCGGAGCTGGTGAAGGAGCTGGTGCACCAGTGCGGCTATTGGGGCTATTACGGCGGCAGCGCCTCCCCCCGGTTCGTCTATTTGCTCACGCCGGCCTATCAGATGGCGCAAAACTACGGCAGCGTCTACCAAAGCGGCGAGCCGGAGCTCTACGGCACCTATTCCTTTGCTGTCCACGCCCTCTCTACGGCGGCGGCCTATGCCGCCGTGGGTCTGGTGCTGGCCCTGGCGGCCTATCTCCTCTATCGCCTCCGCCCCAGCGAGTCGGCGGGGGATGCCGTGTCCTTCTCGTGGCTGCGGCCCATCGTCCAGTGGGTCATCGCCCTCTTCGGCGGCGTGGGCCTGGGCATCGCCTTTACGATGGTCTTTTTGGGCGAGCGGGATCTCATCCGCGCGGTGGTGTTCATGTGCCTCTTCGGGGTTTTGTGCTACATCGCCGTGGAGATGCTCCTGCAAAAGCGCTACAAGGTCTTTACCCGGCGGCTGCTTATCTGCTGCTGTATCTGCTGCGCGGTGTTGGTGGGGCTGTGCGCCGTCCTGCGGACGGATGTCTTCGGCTATGAAAAGCGCGTGCCCGCCGCCGCCCAGGTGCAGAGCGTGGCCGTAGGCGGCGAGACCAACGGCACCGCCGTGGTGGAGGATGCCGCCCTCATCGAGAAGATCGTGACCCTCCACCAAAAGGTGGCGGCGCTGCCTCTGGCAGAGCGCGATGCCCTGGAGATGGGGACGACGGCTGCCTCGGAGAAGACCTGGGTGTCCCTGCGGCTGAACTACGAGCTGAAAAACGGCGCCTCTCTCAGCCGCTGGTATAACTTCCCCGTCGGCGGGGAAACCCTCCGGCTGATAAACGAGATCCTCAACGATCCCACCGTGCGCAGCCAGACCATCTTCCCCAAGTATGACCCCCGGCGTGCGGAGGGCGTCACCGGCGCCATCGTGGAGGGCACCTACCACGATCTGGGGCTCACCGACCGGGAGGAGGATAACTGGGAGGACCACACCTTTTCCCTGACGGCGGAGCAGGCAAAGGAGCTCTATACCACCCTGGGCCGGGAGAGCCGGGAAAAGGGCGCCTACGATGTGTCCCAAGGCGGCAATGCGGATGTGTATATCACCTTCTCCATCCCCTCCCGGGAGGAACACAGCGAACACATCTACCGGGACGAGTGCTACCTGAACTTGAACCTGAACCGCTGCCCCCGGACACGGGAGCTGCTGAAGGAGCTGCTCTCCGACGCCCGGGAAATTTCCCGCTCGGATGAATGGGAGGACTGGGAGGATCAGGAAATGTGGGACGCGCAGGCGGACTGGGACGCAGAGGATACCTTCTCGGAGGAGCCGTGCTGCGCCACCGTCGCGGGAGCACCCGCAGTGCAGCAGGCATAAAGCGTCCTGTCCCCTAAAAACGCCATAAAAGAGGGCGGCTCCGCCGGGAACCGCCCTCTTTTTGCGCTGCCGGCGGCGGGGTCATCCAGGCCCCGCCGCCGGCGATTTTTATGGTTTTTACGGTTTTTACGGTGTCAGGCCCGCTTCCACTTGGCGCCGCCGGGGATGTCGGTGAGCTCGATGCCCATGGCCCTCAGCTCATCGCGGATACGGTCCGCCTCGGCGAAGTTCTTGGCCTTCTTGGCATCGGCACGGGCGCGGATCAGCGCCTCCACCCCGGCATCCGGCTCGCCGGACTCGCTGATGACGGCGAACTCGCCGGCGGCTGGCGCCGCCGTCTGCCTGGCGCGGAGAGCGGCGGCCTTTTCCAGCAGCTTCAGGCCCAGCACGGTGTCGAAGCTGCCCAGCAGGGCCAGCTTGGTCTTGTCGTTGGTCTTGGCCTTCAGCACATCGTACAGCACGGTGACGGCCATGGAGGTGTTGAGATCATTGTCCATGGCGGCGGTGAACCTTTGCTTCAGCTCGGCGAAGGCGGCTCCGTCCACCTCGCCCTCGTCCTTCAGGGCGGCGATGCGGGTGAGGAGCTTGTTGTACGCCACGGCGGCATTGTCCAGATTCTCCCAGGAGAACACCAGGCCCTTGCGGTAGTGGCTCTGGAGGCAGAAGAAGCGGTAGGCCAGGGGGTCATAGCCCTTTTCCTCCAGCAGGGACACGGTCAAAAACTCGCCCTTGGACTTGGACATCTTGCCGCCCTCGGTGTTCAGGTGGGCCACATGGCACCAGTGGGGGCACCAGGGGTGGCCGAGATAGCTCTCGGACTGGGCGATCTCGTTGGTGTGGTGGGGGAAGGCGTTGTCCACGCCGCCGCAGTGGAGGTCGAGATACTCGCCGTTGTACTTCATGGAGATGCCGGAGCACTCAATGTGCCAGCCGGGGTATCCCACGCCCCACGGAGAGTCCCATTTGAGCGCTTGATCCTCGAACTTGGACTTGGTGAACCACAGCACAAAGTCGTTGCGGTTGCGCTTGTTGGTGTCCTCCTCCACGCCCTCCCGGACGCCCACGGCGAGGTCTTCCTCGTTGTGGTCGTTGAAGATGTAGTAGCGCTGGAGCTTGGAGGTGTCAAAGTACACATTGCCGCCGGCCGCATAGGCATAGCCCTTCTCCAGCAGCCGGGAGATGATGCGGATATAGTCGTCGATAAGGCCGGTGGCGGGCTGCACCACATCCGGGCGCTTGATGTTCAGCTTGCGGCAGTCCTCAAAGAAGGCGTCGGTATAGTACTGGGCGATCTCCATGACGCTCTTGTGCTCGCGCTTGGCGCCCTTGAGCATCTTGTCCTCGCCCTCGTCGGCATCGGAGGTCAGGTGCCCCACATCGGTGATGTTCATGACGCGGTTCACATCGTAGCCGGCAAAGCGCAGGTACTTCTCCAGCACATCCTCCATGATGTAGGACCGGAGGTTGCCGATGTGGGCGAAGTGGTACACGGTGGGGCCGCAGGTGTACATCTCCACATGGCCGGGGGTGTGGGTCTTGAATTCCTCTTTTTTGTGGGTGGCAGAGTTGTAAAGATACATGGTGATTTCTCCTTATATGAATAAATGTCTACTTTCCGGATATAAAAAAACGCCCCTCGTGCCCTGCGGCACAAGAGGCGAATTGCTTCGCGGTCCCACTCTCGTTTATCACTCGATGGCGGCCCGGTGACGGCGGCCGGCCGGAGGGCATCTTACATCCCCCGCGCTCCCGGGCGCACCTTCGGCGCCACACCGCAAAGCAGCTCCCAGCCGATGACTGCTTCTCTCTTGGCGGCGCGGCGGCGCCTACTCTTCCCGCTCAACGCGCTATTTGACTGCGCCTATTGTAGCAAACGCGCGAAGGAAAGTCAAGGGCGGAAGAGGGCTGCCTCCAGCACCTGCCGCAGGGCCCCTGCCCAGGTGAGCTTTTCCACGGCCTGGGCGGCCCGGATGGGGATGACCTTCAGCGTGCCGCCGGGGCCGGACACCGTCAGCTCCCCCAGGGGCTGCCCCGGCTCGATGGGGGCCGCCGCCTCCTCCGGCAGGGAAACGCTCTGGCGCAGCTCCCCGGCGGCGGACTTTTCCAGCAGCACCCAGGCGTCCTCCTCCGCCAGGCACAGGGCCACCTCCCGGGCGGTGCCGCCGCTCACCGGCAGGGGGGCCAGGGGCTCCTCCGGCTGGATGCGGGAGAGCTTATAGGCGGAAAAGCCGTAGTTCAAAAGGGCCTTGGCGTCCTCGTTGCGGCTCTGGGCGCTCTGGGCGTGCATGACCGCGGCGATGAGCTCCATGCCGCCGCGCTCCGCCGTGGCGCTGATGCAGTACATGGCCTCGGCGGTAAAGCCGGTCTTGAGCCCCGTGCAGCCCTCATAGAACCGCACCAGTTTGTTGGTGTTGGCAAGGCCGAAGGTGCCGTTTCGGATGGTGTCCATCCAGATGGTGCTGAAGCGCCGCACCTCCGGGTGGTGCAGCAAAAGCTCCCGGCTCATGAGGGCGATGTCGTGGGCGGAGGTCACATGCCCTGCCGCCGTGAGGCCGGTGCAGTTGAGAAACCGGGTATCGTCCATGCCCAATTCCTTGGCCCGGAGGTTCATCTTTTCCACGAAAAGCTCCGTCACGCCGCACACATGCTCCGCCAGGGCCACCGCCGCGTCGTTGCCGCTGCTGACGCAAACGGACTTCAGAAGCTCCTCCACGGTGATCTCCTCCCCCTCGGACAAAAAGACCTGACTGCCGCCCATGGAGGCGGCGTAGGCGGATACCCGCACCGTGTCCTCATAGGCGATGGCCCCGCTGTCGATGGCCTCCATGGTCAGCAGCACCGTCATGATCTTCGTGACGCTGGCCGGGGGCAGGGGGTCGTGCTCGTTCTTGGCATAGAGTATCTCGCCGGTGGACTTTTCCATCAAAATGGCAGACGGGGCAGCCACCGGCAGCTCCACGGCCCGAGCCCTTGCCGGCAGCAAAAGCATCGCCCCCGCCGCCGCCAGACCCCGTATCACCCAACGCTTCATGGCATCATCCTCCTTATTTTTTAAGAGCTTATGCCCCCAGGCGACAAAAGATGCCTTGCAAAATCCTTTGAGCCGTGTTATAATACCCCCGTTCGCAGGATTAGTACATCGGTAGTATGTCAGCTTCCCAAGCTGAAGAGGCGGGTTCGATTCCCGTATCCTGCTCCAAAAGAAGGGGGACGGCGGCGCCGTCCCCCTATTGATTTTCAGAGCCGCGAGCCCTCTTAACGAAATCTTCACAACATCTTAACGCCCGGCGGTGGTATAATATATCAAATTGGTGTCAATTTCCGGCGAAAGGCGGTATACATATGAAGAAAAACCGGATCCGCTGGCCGGAGAGCTGGACGAAAAGCCGCAAGGTCTTCCACGGGGGACTGCTGTATTCCCAGCGGGACTTCATCGTCTCCGGCGGGCTTTTCCTGCTGACGGTGGTGCTGTGCATGCTCCTGCGGTCTGTAGACCCCCACGGCGACACCAGCTATGTGGCGGTGCTGTTTTTCCTGGATGTGTTCCTCACCGCCCTGCTGACGGACGGCTACCTCTTCAGCATCCTCATCGCCGTGGCCGGGGTGCTGTGCGTGGACTATATCTTCACCGAGCCCTATTGGGAGATCAGCTTCACCCTGGCGGGCTTCCCGCTGACCTTCATTGTGATGATGTTCATCTCGGTGGTCACGGGTATGCTCACCAGCCGGGCCAAGCAGCTGGACGCCCTCAAGCGGGAGGCAGAGCGCGAGCGCATCCACGCCAACCTCCTGCGGGCAGTGTCCCACGATATCCGCACCCCCCTCACCGGCATCGTAGGGGCCACGGATGTGCTCCTGGAGCAAGGGGAGACCCTGACGCCGCAGCAGCGCCATGATCTGACGGCCTCCGCCAACGAGGATGCCCGCTGGCTCATCCGCATTGTGGAGAACCTGCTGTCTATCACCCGCATCGGCGCCCGGGGCGACGCCAAGGTCACCAAGACCGACGCCGTGGCCGAGGAGGTCATCGGCTGCGCCGCGGCCAAGTTCTCCGCCCACAACCATACGCTGCCGGTGCATGTGCACCTGCCCCCGGAGGTGCTGCTGGTGCCCATGGACGAGCTTTTGATGGAGCAGGTGCTTCTGAACCTGCTGGAGAATGCCGCCCTCCACGCCCAGGGGGCCACGGAGGTGAACATCACCTTGGAGAACGCCGGGAAATGGGCCCGCATTCTGGTGGAGGACAACGGCGCGGGCATCCCCCGGGAGGAGCTGCCCTACCTCTTTGATGCCAGCGCGCACCAGAGTCAGCAGGGGGATAAAAAGCGCAATATGGGCATCGGCCTTTCCGTTTGCAAAACGGTGGTGGAGGCCCACGGCGGCACCATCCGCGGCGAAAACGCTTCGCCCCGTGGCGGCGCCCGCTTTGTGATAGAATTACCGATGGAGGATGACGACCGTGAAAATCAAGGATAAGGTACTTATTGTCGAGGATGAGCAGAGCATCAGCAATTTCATCTCCATGATCCTCACCGCCAACGGCTATGACGCCATCGTGGTCCGCAGCGGGGAGGAGGCCCTGACCATGATCTGCTCCCACTGCCCGGACCTGGTGGTTCTGGACCTGGGCCTGCCGGATATGGACGGCATGGAGGTCCTGCGCCAGGTGCGCAAGTGGTCCAACCTGCCGGTGGTGGTGGTGTCCGCCCGGCAGCATGAAAGCGACAAGGTGGAGGCCCTGGACTGCGGCGCCGACGACTATATCGCCAAGCCCTTCGGCACCTCCGAGCTCCTGGCCCGGATCCGCACCGCCATCCGTCACACCCGCACCACCCTCTCCGACCCCCAGATCGCCCAGAGCGGCAAGTTCACCACCGGGGATCTGACCATCGACTACGACAAGCATCAGGTGCTGATGTACGGCGAGAATGTAAAGCTCACCGTCAACGAGTATAAGATCGTGGCCCTCCTGGGCAAATACGCCGGGAAGGTGCTGACCTATGACTTCATCATCCGGGAGCTGTGGGGCCCCAAGGCCAAGACCGACAACCAGATTCTCCGGGTGAACATGGCCAACATCCGCCGGAAGATCGAGAAGGATCCCGCCCACCCCGAGTACCTCTTTACCGAGGTTTCCGTGGGCTACCGCATGCGGGAGGGCGACTGAACGGGGGATAAAGCGGTATTTTCGCCAAAAGAAACAAATCTATAGGGACTTTGCAAAAAACTCTCGCCAGGCGAGAGTTTTTTGTGATTTTGTTCACAAAACCATAACGGGCGGATAAAGAAAAATTCATATCGTGTAAGGGGCGTGTTAAGAAGGGGGCTCTTTTATTTACAGCGGGGCGGCGGCATAGTAAACTCTTTGTGTACCGCAGTTCCATGGCGGTAACTTGAGTGAATAAGGAGAGAAAACAATGGAAGAAAGAAAGGGCTTTGGATCCAATTTCGGTTTCCTGATGGCTGCCGTGGGCAGCGCAGTGGGCCTGGGCAACATCTGGGGCTTCCCCAATAAGATGGGCGCTATGGGCGGCTTTACCTTCCTCATCATCTACCTGATCCTGGCTGCGGTCTGCGGCTACATCGTGATGATCGGCGAGCTGGCCATCGGCCGTAAGACCGGTGCCGGCGCCGTGAAGGCCTATCACCTCATTTCCAAGAAGTTCAAGTGGCTGGGCTGGCTGGGCATTTTGTCCGCCTTCCTGATCTTGTTCTTCTACTGCGCACTGGGCGGCTACTGCCTGAAGTATGTGGTGGTGAATGTGGGCAACCTCTTCAACGCCGGCTTCGGCTCCAACGGCATGAGCGGCGGCGATGTGTTCGGCGCCTTCCTCGGCAACCCCGTTGAGGGCGTCATCTACGGCCTTCTGTTCGTGGCCCTGACCATGATCATCGTCATGGGCGGTATCGGCGGCGGTATCGAGAAGGTCTGCTCCGTGGGTATGCCCGCTCTGTTCGTGATCCTGGTCATCTGCATCATCCGCGCCAACACCCTTCCCGGCGCCGTGAACGGCCTGAAGTACATGTTCGTTCCCGGCTGGGCCCTGGCCAACGGCGTCATCGACGAGGCCCCCGACTTCCTCACCGTGCTTTCCACCGCCGGCGGCCAGATGTTCTTCTCCCTGTCTCTGGGCATGGGCGCTATGATCACCTACGGCTCCTACCTCCAGAAGAAGGAGAACCTCACCAAGAACGCGCTGCTCATCGTGATCATGGACACCCTGGTGGCCCTGATGGCCGGTCTGTGCGTGATCCCCGGCCGCTTCGCCCTGGATCCCACCGGCGAGCTGGGCGGCCCCAAGCTGCTGTTCATCACCATGCAGAATGTGTTCGACAAGATGCCCATGGGCGCTCTGTTCGGCATCCTCTTCTACCTCCTGGTGGTCTTCGCCGCCGTTTCCTCCTCCATCTCCCTGCTGGAGGTCATCGTGGCCCACTTCGTGGATAAGGCCCGCGAGAATGGCAAGGGCGACATGCGCAAGAAGTACTCCCTGCTGGCCGCCGCCGCTGTGGGCGTGGGCTGCACCCTGGTTTGCGTGGACTGCCTGGGCGGCGCCGGTATCGCTCCCTGGGAGCTGCTGGGTCTGTCCTCCTACGCGGGCTGGAGCGACTGCTGGCTGGACTTCTTTGACTGCATCTCCGAGGGTATTCTGATGCCCCTGGGCGCCATGCTGATGTCCCTGATGATCGGCTATGAGCTTAAGGAGGACATCATCAAGGAGGAGTGCGAGATCACTCCGGGCTATCAGTACAAGATCGGCGGCTTCGTGAAGATCTGCGTGAAGTTCGTCACCCCGCTGTGCATGATCCTGGTGCTCTACGGCCAGATCAAGACCTTCTTCGGCTGAGAAAAAATCGGCCGGCAAAAGGCAATACTTAATAAAAAAGCTTCCCCGATGCCTCGGCATCGGGGGAGCTTTTTGTCTGCCGTTTTTATGTCTTGCCGCTCTTCAGGTTGGCGGTGGTCACGCAGGTGAGGATCACCGCCACGCCGGCGATCTGCCACAGGCCGAAGGGCTCCCGCAGCAGGAACACCCCCGCCAGGATGGACACCACGGTGATGACATTGGAAAAGAGGGAGGTCTCCGTCACCGTGAGGTAGCCGGAGGCGAAGTTCAGAAGGCCGTAGCCCAGGAGGGAGGAGATGATCCCCAGGTACCCGGCGGCCATCCAGAACCGCGCCGAGGTAAGGGCGGGCAAAAGCAGGTCATAGCGCCCTATGTACTGCACCGCCACCACCGGCACCAGCACCAGCGCCGCCGCGGTGAACATCCCCCAGGTGATCTCGAAGGGGGTGAAGTCCCGGGCCGCCCGGTTGGAGAGGAAGTAGTACATGCTGTCGGTGATCATGGTGAGCACCAGGAACAAAAGCCCCAGGGCAGAGACCTTGATCTCCCCGCCGCCGGACACCATGGCCACGCCGGCCACCGAGCCGATGGCGCACAGCACCTGCCGCAGGGTCACCCGGGTGTGGAGAAAGACCACATCCAAGAGGATGCAGAACACCGGCACCACCGCTAAGACGGTCCCTGCCACGGCGGAGGAGGTGTTGAGGATGCCGTAGTTCTCCAGCAGGCAGTAGGCCGCCGGATGCACCACGCCCAGCACCGCCAGCTTCCACACCGGCTTGCCCCGGAGGCGGCAGGTGAAGGGCGTTCTTTTGCCCCGGCGTTCCGCCCCGGCGGAGAGGAGCCGCACCAGCCCCATGGCCCCGGCGGCCAGGGTGAACCGGCAGGCCAGCAGCACCGAGGGCTCTGCATATTCCATGGCCACCTTGGAGGCCATGAAGGTGAAGCCGAAGATCATAGAGGCAGAGAGCGCCGCGATCACGGCTGCCAGATGTTGTTTTTTCATAAGCGCCTCACTCGATGGTGCCGCCGCCCAGCACGGCGTCACCGGAATAGAGCACCACCGCCTGGCCCGGGGTAATGGCCCGCTGGGGATCCTCGAATTCCACCGCCAGGCGGCCCTCCGGCAGGGGGGTGGCCACGCAGGCGGCCTCCTGCTGGCTGTAGCGGGTCTTGGCGGTGCAGGGGATGGGGGCCGCCGGGGGCGTTCCGGCGATCCAGTTTACCTCCCGGGCGGTGAGCTGCCGGGAGAAGAGGGCCGCGTTGTCCCCTAAGGTCACGGTGTTCCGGGCGCTGTCCTTGCCGGTGACATAGACATGCCGGCCCAGGGCGATGCCCAGGCCTTTGCCCTGGCCCAGGGTGTAGCAGGGGAGGCCCCGGTGGCGGCCCAGGACGGTGCCCTTTTCATCCACAAAGTCGCCGGGGGTGAGCACGGCGCCGTTTTTCTCCAAAAAAGCGGCGTAGTCCCCGTCGGGGATAAAGCAGATGTCCTGGCTGTCGGGCTTTTGGGCCAGGGCCAGACCCTCCCGGGCCAAAAGGGCCCGGACGGCGGCCTTATCCGTGTCTCCGATGGGTAAGAGGAGGTGGGCCAGCTGTTCTTGCGTGAGCTGATAGAGCACATAGCTCTGGTCCTTCCGGCGGTCCCGCCCCCGCAGGAGGCGGTAGAGGCCGGCTTTTTCATCGTAGTCCACCCGGGCGTAGTGGCCGGTGGCGATGTAGTCATAGCCCAGAGTCAGGGCCCGGTCCATCAGGGCCCCGAACTTCAGCGCCCGGTTGCACAGGATGCAGGGGTTGGGGGTGCGCCCGGCCAGGTATTCCCCGCAGAAGGCATCAATGACCTTCTCCCGGAAAAGGGCCTGCTCGTTGAATACATAGAATCGCATCCCCAGGCGGGTGGCCGCCATGCGGGCGTCCTGGGCATCGTCGGCGGAGCAGCAGCGGCTCTCGTCGGTGTAGAGCTTGAGCATGGCCCCGTCGCAGGCGTAGCCCGCCCGCTGCAGCAGCACCGCCGCGGCGGTGCTGTCCACCCCGCCGGACATGGCTACCAATACGCGTTTTTCCTTCATATGTCCTCCCGTCCTGCACAAGATAGAATAAGCGGCTCGCCGCCGCAAAAAGCAGCCCCCCGGAGGGGGGCTTGCCGGATCAGGGCTCCGTTGGATCCAAAAAGGCGGTATAGGGCAGCGCGTCGCTGAGCTCTAAAAGCTCCCGGGAGAACCCCCCGGCATAGTCGAAGCTGTTCTGGCTGAGCCGGTTGGCGGCGCTCAGCTGCCTGGGCAGGGCCAGGGTCACGGCGGTGCCCCCTCGGGGGCGGCTGCCCAGCAGCAGCCGGCCGCCCTGCCGCTGGGCGATGTGGCGGCTCAAGGCCAGGCCCAGGCCGAAGCCACGGCCGGAGAGGGTGCTCTCCTGCTGGCGGTGCCAGTGGTCAAAGACCTCTCCGAGCTCGTCCGGGGGGATGCCCGGGCCTTCATCGGCCACGGTGACCAGCAGCTGCTCCGCCGCGAACCGCACGGACACGCTGACGGTGCCGCCCGGGGGCGAATACTTCAGGGCGTTGCTCAAAAGATTCCACATCAGCCGGGCGGTATAGTCCCGGTTCAGGGCCGTCACCTGCGTGGGCTCCTGGCAGTGAAAGTGCAGCCCTACCTCCTTGGCGGCAAAGAGCCCCTCGGCCCGGAGGCAGATGTCCCCGAAGAAGGAGCAGACCTCCGTGTTCTCCTTGGGCAGCGGCGTATCGTCCAAAAGCTCCGGCGCCTGGGTGAGATGATCCACCAGGCGCAGCAGCCGGTAATAGCTCTGCTGCATGATGGCGGCATCCCGGGTCGGACGGCCGTCGGGCCCCTCCGGCAGCGCCCGGAGCATGGAGGCGGCCAGGTTGTTCATGGGGCCCCGCAGCTGCGCGGCGATGCCGGGCAGCACCTGCCCCAGGAGATATTTTTCTTCTTCCGTCCTCTGCGGCATGGCGCGGCCTCCCTTCTGCGCATAGCATCTGCCCGGAGCAGGCATCCTATGTGCGGTATAATTCTCCTCCACATTATAACATACCCGGGGAAATATACAAGAACTTTGCCGTTTCTGTCAAAAAAGAAAAAATTTTGCCGCAGGGGTTGCAATTGGGGAAAACCTGTGTATAATGGGTCATATAGTATAGAATGTACCATACATTCAAGACATTCCGATTATAATCAAGACATTTCATTTGAGAGGAAGATAGATTTTATGAGCATTAAAGTCGGTATCAATGGTTTTGGCCGTATCGGCCGTATGGTGATGCGCATGTCCCTGCATCATCCCGAGATCGAGATCGTGGGCATCAACGACCTGTGCCCTGCGGATTATCTGGCCTACATGCTGAAGTATGACACCATGCACGGCCCCTTCGCCGGCGAGGTGTCCGGCAAGGAGGGCACCCTGGTGGTCAACGGCCGGGAGATCCCCGTGTTTGCCGAGCGCAATCCCGCCGACCTGCCCTGGGGCGAGATCGGCGCGGAGTATGTCATCGAGTCCACCGGCCTGTTCCTGACCAAGGAGAAGGCCCAGGCCCACATCGATGCCGGCGCCAAGCATGTGGTGATGTCCGCCCCCAGCAAGGACGATACCCCCATGTTCGTGTGCGGCGTCAACGAGAACGCCTATACCTCCGACATGACCTTCGTGTCCAATGCCTCCTGCACCACCAACTGCCTGGCCCCCATCGCCAAGGTGCTGCACGATAACTTCGGCATCACCGACGGCCTGATGACCACCGTGCACTCCACCACCGCCACCCAGAAGACCGTGGACGGCGTGTCCCTGAAGGACTGGCGCGGCGGCCGCGCCGCTTCCGGCAACATCATCCCCTCCTCCACCGGCGCCGCCAAGGCCGTGGGCAAGGTCATCCCCGCCCTCAACGGCAAGCTCACCGGTATGTCCATGCGTGTACCCACCCTGGATGTGTCCGTGGTGGACCTCACCGTGAACCTCGCCAAGCCCGCCAAGTATGAGGACATCTGCGCCGCCATGAAGAAGGCCAGCGAGGGTGAGCTCAAGGGTATCCTGGGCTACACCGACGAGGACATGGTCTCCTCCGACTTCCTGGGCGACACCCGCACCTCCATCTTCGATGCCAAGGCCGGTATCGCCCTCACCGACACCTTCGTGAAGGTGGTGTCCTGGTACGACAACGAGATCGGCTATTCCGACAAGGTGCTGTGCCTCATCGAGCACATGTACAAGGTGGACCACAACTGATCCCTCCTCAAATTATACCGAGCCGGCATAGCGGCGCCACGCGGTGGCGCCGTTGTGCTATATAAAAGAATCCGCCGATCCCCTAAAAAATAATCCCGCGCGAAATCTGTACAAATACCGGAATGTATGGTACGATAGGTACAAATACAGGGTCTGCCGCGGCGCAGAGGAGGTTTTTCATGGACGCACATCCTATTTTGACCCAGCGGCTGTCGCTGAACAGCGATATCCCGCTGTATACCCAGCTGGTGGGCATCATCAAGCGCAGCATCTCCACGGGGGCACTGCCGGTGGGGAGCTTGCTGCCCAGCGAGGCGGAGCTCTGTCAGGCCCTGGGCGTCAGCCGCAACACGGTGCGCCAGGCCATCGGCGAGCTGGAGGATGAGGGTCTGGTGATCCGCAAGCGGGGCCGGGGCACCTTTGTCTCCGATCCCAGTGCCACCCACCGGGGCGTGCGCTATTCCTTTACCACGGAGGTGTCCTCCCTGGGCAAGGTGCCCTCCAGCACCCTGGTGGACTTCACCATGATGGCGGCGCCGGCGGAGGTGTGCGGCAAGATGGAGCTGCGGCCCGGCACGCCGGTCTACTGCTTCACCCGCGTGCGCAATGTGGACGGCGCCCCCCTGATCCTGGAAACCAGCTATTATCCCCAGTACATCTATCCCAACCTCACCCGGGACATGGTGGAGACCCACAGCTTTTATAGTCTCCTCTACCATGTGGGCATCACCCCCTATTCCGCGGAGGAGCGCTATGAGGCCGTGATCCTCCGGGGCCGCGACGCCGCCCTGCTGCAGGTGCCCGAGGGGGCCAGCGCCTTTTATCACCGCCGATTGACCCGCACGGAGGACGGCCGCATCTATGAGTACACCTGCAGCTACATCCGGGCCGACCGGGTGAAGCTGGATGTGAAGATGCAGAAGTCCGGCATGTCCTTCATGCGCACCATTGACTGACGCCTCCCGGCGAAAATAGAGAAATAGGGCCCACCCCGGCCGCGGCCGGGGCGGGCCCTTTCACCTGCCGCCGGGGCGGCTTTTACTCTTTTTTGGGAAAAAGGGGCTTGCTTTTTCCGGCCCAAGAGGGTATACTGACGGCACAAACGATCAAGGCAGAGTAGGGAAGCGCGTGTCAAGTGCCGGCGGGACGGGGAGTTGTCCGCCGGACGAAGCCATGCGCAGTGCGCTTCCCGCATCCCGCTGCCGCATGGCAGTGGCATCCTTATACCCTCCTATGCGGCACCGTGCCGCAAAGGAGGTATTTTTTATGCAGATCTATCGTTTCCCGTTTTCCAAGGGCTATTGGAAAAGCGCCGCCGAGGAATTCGGCAGGGTGCGCAATCTGGTGCTCTGCGCCCTGATGATCGCCGCCTGCATGATCCTCAGTAAGACGGTGAAGATCCCCTTGGGGGAGAACCTGAATTTGAGCGTCACCTTTTTGGCGCGCGTCCTGTGCGTTACCGTGTGCGGCCCCCTGGTGGGGCTGGTGTTCGGCGCTGCGGAGGACACCCTGAGCTTTTTCTTAGGCGGTGGGGGCTACCCCTATTTCCCCGGCTATATGCTCACCACCATGCTGGGCTGCCTCATTTACGCCCTGTGCTTCTACCGGGCGGAGATCACCTGGCGGCGCATCATCCTGGCCAAGGTGCTCACCAATGTGCAGAATGTGTTCCTGGGCTCCCTGTGGAGCGCCATCCTCTACAGCAAGGGCTATATCTACTACATGACCACCAGCGCCGTGAAGAACGCCGTCTATCTGCCCTTCCAGATCCTGATGATGGCGGCCCTCTTCGGGGCCCTGCTGCCCACCCTCACCCGCATGGGCTGGATCCCCCGGCAGATCCCCGGCAAGTACATCCGGTTTTGAGCATTTTCAAACTGTATAGGAAAAGGGAGGCCCGCGCCCCGGCGGGTCTCCCGTTTTTCTATTGTTCACAAATCCTTCAAAAACCGCCTATTGACTTTCCCTGACGGCGGTGGTACACTGCGTTTAGCACTCGGGACAAAGGAGTGCTAACAGGAGAAACGATATGGAGCTCACCGAGAGAAAACGCCAAATACTGAAGCTCGTGGTAGAGAGCTACATCGAGTCCGCCGAGCCGGTGGGCTCCAAGGCCATTGCCCGGCGGATGCCCGACAAGATCAGCTCCGCCACCATCCGCAACGAGCTGGCGGATCTCAGCGACATGGGCTATTTAGAGCAGCCCCACACCTCGGCGGGGCGCATCCCCTCCCCGGCGGGCTACCGGCTCTATGTCAACGAGCTGATGGAAAAGCGCCCCCTGACGGAGGATGAGCGCAGCGCCATCAACCGGGAGCTCCACCAGCCCCCGGCACAGATGGATCAGGTGGTGGCCCGGGCCGGTCAGCTGGCCAGCCGCCTTGTGAACTACCCCGCCTATGCGGCGGCGGATCACAAGAGCGCCGCCACCGTTAGCCGCTTTGAGCTCATTGCGGTGGACGAGAGGAGCTTCATCGCCGTGGTGATGCTCTCCGACAGCCGGGTCAAAAGCCAGCTGGAGCGCCTGGAGCTCCCTGTTGAAGCGCAGAAGCTCCCGGAGATGACCCACCTGCTGAACACCCATTTTGCAGGCATTTCCCCGGAGGAGATGGCCCGGCATTTGATGAGCTTGTCCGAGCAGCTGGAGGGCCAGTGGTTTTTGCTGGTGAACCGGGTGGTGGACTATGCCAGCGAGCTTCTGCGGGAGGCAGGCCGCCGGGAGGTCTACACCGCCGGCGCCGGCCAGCTGATGAGCTTTCCGGAGTTCCGGGACATCGACAAGGCCCAGGACCTGATGACCTTCATGGTGGACAACAAGGGCGACCTGCCCGCACCCGCCGAGGGCAGCCAAATGCAGATCCTCATCGGTCCGGAGAATGTGAACAGCGCTCTCAAGGAGAGCAGCGTGGTGGTTGCCAGCTATGACATCGGCGACGGTATGCGGGGCCTGGTGGGCGTGGTAGGCCCCACCCGCATGGATTACGCCACCGTGGCGGCCCGCCTGAGCTACTTTGCCGAGAGCTTAACGCAAATGTTCGGGAAGCCCCGAGAGCTTCCCGCCAAGGAGGAACAAAAGCAGACATGAGCGAAAAGAAAAAGAAGCAGCCCACCCCCCAGGAGCCGGTGGAGGAAAAGACCGTCCCCGTGAAGGAGGAGGCCCCGGCGGCCGAGCCCCAGAGCGCGGCGGAGACCTTCACCGTGACCAAGGAGCAGATGCAGCAGTTCGAGGAGCTGGCAAAGCTTCTGACCGAGGAAAACGACAAATATCTGCGCCTGTGCGCGGAATATGATAATTACCGCAAGCGCACCGCCCGGGAAAAGGAGGGCATTTACGGCGATGCCAAGGCCGATACCATCCGCCCCTTTTTGGAGGTCTATGACAACCTCCGCCGGGCCGCGGACGGCTTGGCGGAGCAGGACCCCCACAAGCAGGGCTTTGAGATGATCGTCAAGCAGTTCCTCGCCGTGCTGGAAAAGCAGGGCGTCACGCCCATCGACGCGGTGGGCCAGCCCTTCGACCCCCAGCGGCACAACGCCGTGATGCATGTGGAGGACGAGAACCTCGCCGAGAACACCGTGGCGGAGGTCTTCCAGGAGGGCTTTATCATGGGCGACAAGGTGCTGCGCTTTGCCATGGTAAAGGTGGCAAACTAAAGGCGCCCCTTCGGATAAAAACCAAAAGAAGTCAGAAAATAAAAAAGAATTCATATAAGCATTTAGGAGGCAAGCATTATGTCTAAAGTTATCGGTATCGATCTTGGTACGACCAATTCCTGCGTGGCAGTGATGGAGGGCGGCGAGGCCGTCGTCATCCCCAACGCTGAAGGCAACCGCACCACCCCGTCCGTTGTGGCCTTTGCCAAGAACGGCGAGCGCATGGTGGGCCAGGTGGCAAAGCGCCAGGCCATCACCAACCCCGATCGCACCATCTCCTCCATCAAGCGCGAGATGGGCAGCGACTTCAAGGTGACCATTGACGACAAGAAGTATACGCCCCAGGAGATCAGCGCCATGATCCTGCAGAAGCTGAAGTCCGACGCAGAGGCCTATCTGGGCACCACCGTCACCGAGGCGGTGATCACCGTTCCGGCCTACTTCACCGATGCCCAGCGCCAGGCCACCAAGGATGCCGGCAAGATCGCGGGCCTGGAGGTCAAGCGCATCATCAACGAGCCCACCGCCGCCGCCTTGGCCTACGGTGTGGATAAGGAGCAGGCCCAGAAGATCATGGTCTACGACCTGGGCGGCGGCACCTTCGATGTGTCCATCCTGGAGATCGATGACGGCGTCATCGAGGTGCTGGCCACCGCCGGCAACAACCGTCTGGGCGGCGATGACTTCGACCAGTGCATCATGAACCACCTGGTGGGCGAATTCAAGAAGTCCGACGGCATCGACCTCTCCGGCGACAAGGTGGCCATGCAGCGCCTGAAGGAGGCCGCCGAGAAGGCCAAGATCGAGCTCTCCGGCGTCACCACCTCCAACATCAACCTGCCCTATATCACCGCCGACGCCACCGGCCCCAAGCACCTGGATGTGACGCTCACCCGGGCCCAGTTCAACCAGCTCACCGGCCATCTGGTGGAGGCCACCATGGGCCCTGTGCGCCAGGCCATGTCCGACGCCGGCCTCAAGCCCTCCGATCTGGCCAAGGTGCTGATGGTGGGCGGCTCCAGCCGTATCCCTGCCGTGGTGGAGGCCGTGAAGAACTTCACCGGCTCCGAGCCCTTCAAGGGCATCAACCCTGATGAGTGCGTGGCCATGGGCGCCGCGCTGCAGGCCGGCGTGCTCACCGGCGATGTCAAGGGTCTGCTGCTGCTGGATGTCACCCCCCTGTCCCTGGGCATTGAGACCATGGGCGGCGTGTGCACCCGCCTCATCGAGCGCAACACCACCATCCCCGTGAAGAAGAGTCAGATCTTCTCCACCGCCGCCGACAACCAGACCTCCGTGGAGGTCAATGTGCTCCAGGGCGAGCGGGAGATGGCCGCTGCCAACAAGAGCTTGGGCCGCTTCCATCTGGACGGCATCGCCCCGGCCCGCCGGGGTGTGCCTCAGATCGAGGTCACCTTCGATATCGACGCCAACGGCATCGTGAATGTGTCCGCCAAGGATCTGGGCACCGGCACCGAGCAGCACATCACCATCACCTCCTCCTCCAACATGTCCAAGGAGGACATCGAGAAGGCCGTCAAGGAGGCCGAGCAGTATGCCGCCGAGGACGCCAAGATCAAGGAGAAGGTGGAGATCCGCAACCAGGCCGACCAGATGGTCTACCAGGCGGAAAAGACCCTCTCCGAGGTGGGCGACAAGGTGCCCGAGAGCGAGAAGGCCCCCATCCAGGCCGGCATCGACAAGCTCAAGGAGACCCTCAAGGGCGAGGATACCGACGCCATCAAGGCCGCTACCGAGGAGCTGACCCAGCTGTTCTACAAGATGAGCGAGAAGCTCTATCAGCAGCAGGCGCCCCAGGGTGACCAGGGCTGCGACCCCAACTGCGGCGGCAGCTGCGGCCAGCAGGCGGGCCCCGACGGCAATGTCTACGACGCCGACTACAAGGTCGTGGACGAGGACGACAAGGGCGAGAACAAGTAAGAATGACCATACCGCAGAGGGGCAGGTTCGTCCTGTCCCTCCTTGCGGCCTTTATAGACCCATCCCAAACATGAGGGAGTATCGACTATGGCACAGGAAAAACGCGACTATTACGAGATCCTCGGCGTGGACAAAAGCGCCTCCGAGGACGAGATCAAAAAGGCATATAAAAAGCTGGCCCGGAAGTACCACCCGGACATGAACCCCGGCGACAAGGCCGCCGAGGAGAAGTTCAAGGAGGTCAACGAGGCCAACGAGGTGCTCTCCGATCCCCAGAAGAAGGCCCGCTATGACCAGTTCGGCTTTGCGGGGGTGGATCCCAGCTACGGCGGCGGCCAGGGCGGCGCTTACGGCGCCGGTGGCTTCGACTTCGGCGACCTGGGGGACATCTTCGGCAGCTTCTTCGGCGGCGGCTTCGGCGGCGGCCGCAGGAGCAACCCCAACGCCCCCCGCCGGGGTGAGAGCATCCGCATGAGCGTCACCGTGGACTTTACCGAGGCCGCCTTCGGCTGTGAAAAGGAGCTGCAGGTAGAGCGCAGCGAGCAGTGCACCGCCTGCAAGGGCAGCGGCTGCGCCCCGGGCACCACTCCGGAGATCTGCCCGGACTGCCACGGCAGCGGCGTTGTCATGCAGTCCCAGCGCACGCCCTTCGGCGTGATGCAGTCCCAGGCCCCCTGCGGCAAGTGCCGGGGCAAGGGCCGCATCATCCACCAGCCCTGCCCGGACTGCCACGGCAGCGGCGCGGTACGCAAGCGCAAGACCATCAAGATCAACATCCCCGCCGGTATCGACAACGGCCAGACCATCTCCCTGCGGGGCCAGGGCCACGCCGGCGCCAACGGCGGCCCTGCCGGCGATCTGCTGGTGACGGTGATGATCCGCCCCAGCGACATCTTCCAGCGGGAGGGCACGGCGGTCTATACCGAGGCGCCCATTACCTTCGCTCAGGCCACCCTGGGCGCCGAGCTGGAGATCGACACCATCGACGGCAAGGTGAAGTACGACATTCCCGAGGGCACCCAGACCGGCACCGTGTTCCGCCTCCGGGGCAAGGGCATCCCGGTGCTCAACGGCCGGGGCCGGGGCGACCAGTATGTCACCGTTACGGTGGAGACCCCCAAGAACCTCAATAAGACCCAGAAGGACGCCCTGCGCGCCTTCTGCGACACTCTGGGGGAGAGCAACTACAAAAGCGGCAAGAGGATCTTCGGCAAAAAGAAGTGAATCGGCCCCGCCCTCCGGAGACAAAATACCCCGGGGACGGCGGGCGAAAAATAAAAAATTACAGGAGAGATCACTATGAAAATTGCCATTGCCTGCGACCACGGCGGCTACCTGCTCAAGCAGGACATCCTCATCTGGCTGGAGGAACATGATATTGACTACGAGGACTTCGGTTGTTATAATCAAGACAGCGTAGACTACCCTATTTTCGGTGAAAAGGCAGCCCGGGCAGTGGCCTCCGGAGAATGTGACCGGGGTATCGTCATCTGCACCACCGGCATCGGCATCTCCATCGCCGCCAACAAGGTCAGGGGCATCCGCTGCGCCCTGTGCGCAGACAGCTTCAGCGCCGAGATGACCCGCCGCCACAACGACGCCAATATGCTGGCCATGGGCGCGGGCATCGTGGGCCCCAACCTGGCCAAGCGCATCGTGGAGGTCTTTTTGAACACCGAGTTTGAGGGTGGCCGTCACGCCCGCCGCGTGGGGCTCCTGGATGCCATCGAGCCCTGAGCGTAAAACCCTTCCTTTAAGGAGAAACGCCTATGGCAACAAAGGGATATAGCAGCTATCGGGGCCGCGCCTCCGCAAAAAAGGTGGCGCTGGTCATTGTCCTGGTGCTGGTCATTCTGGCCGCGGCGGGCTATCTTGTCGCGCAGAATTACATCGTCTATGACGCCGACGGCAACGCCCGTCTGGAGCTGCCCTTCAAAAAGCCCACCAAGAATCCCAAGCCGGAGGGCGGGGATGTGTCCCTGAATGTGCAGGAGCCGGAGGACGCCCTTTTGCCCGTTTCCCCGCTTATGGCCCGGGAGCTGCCGGAGAACGCCCTGCTGCTGGATCCGGCGGCGGTGCTGAAGGAAAACCCGGGAGATCTGGTGATCCCCGTCAAGCTCATCAACGGCGGCATCACCTTTGACATTGCCGCGGATATCCCCCGGCAGGTAGGCCGGGAGGCCGGGGACTCCCTGGATAACCTCAAGACCCTCCTGGCGGCGGGCCGCTACACCGTGGCCCACCTGTGCTGCCTGTGCGACAGCTACTTTGTCCGGGCCTACCCCGACGCTGCCTTCTCCCTGCAAAGCGGCTCCTACTGGTACGATGCCCAGGGCTGGACCTGGCTGGACCCCGCCAACACCGAGACGGTGAGCTACCTCAAGACCCTCTGCCGGGAGCTGGCTGCCTTGGGCTTCGACGAGATCACCCTGGACTACTTCAGCTATCCCACCATCGGCAACACCGCCGCCATCGCCAACCTGCCGGAGACCGGCCGCCTGGAGACCATGACCGCCCTGGCCGCCGCCCTGCGGGCAGAGCTGCCGGCGGATATGCCCCTGAGCGTGGTGCTTCGCAGCGAGGTCTCCCAGGAGCTGGGTCTTTCCTATGAACTGCTGACGGATGCCTTTGAGCGCATCTACCTGGCCCCGGGGGCCGACACAGCGGCCCTGACCGCCGCCCTGCCTGAGGGGTACGATGCCCGGCGGCTGGTCCCCATGACCACCGCGGCGCAGGAGGGCAGCTATGTGCTGCTGCCCGCTGTCCGGAGCAGCGCTGTGGAATAAGCATGCAAGAAGCCCGGCCGTCTCCGGAGACGGCCGGGCTTTTCTCTGAAATAAATAAGCACCGCTTATTTTAGAAAAAACGACAATATATTTTACTTATGCACTCTGCTGTGCTATAATATCGCCCGTTGTTGAGAGCTTTACCTTTATAAAGGAGGATAAACGACTATGGAAAGAACTGTTGGTACCGTTGTGCGGGGCGTGCGTGCCCCTATTTTCCGGGAGGGCGATGATGTGGTGGCCCTCACCGCCGACACCGTGGTGCACATGCTGGAGCAAAACGGCATCGAGCCCCATGACCGGGATGTGGTGGCGGTGACGGAGTCCGTGGTGGCCCGCTGCCAGGGCAACTACGCCACCGTGGAGCAGATCGCCCGGGATGTCCGGGCCAAGACCGGCGGCAAGACCGTTGGCGTGACCTTCCCCATCCTCAGCCGAAACCGCTTCTCCCTGCTGCTCTCCGGCATCGCCGCCGGCGCGGAGAAGGTGGTGCTGCTTTTGAGCTTCCCCTCCGACGAGGTGGGCAACCACCTGGTGAGCATCGACGCCCTGGACGAGGCGGGCATCGACCCCTATCGGGATGTGCTGACCTTAGAGCAGTTCCGTGCCGCCTTCGGTGCGGTGGTGCACCCCTTCACCGGCGTGGACTATGTGAGCTATTATGCGGATATCATCCGTGCCGCCGGCGCCGACTGCGAGATCATCTTTGCCAACCGGGTCCAGGCCGTGCTGGACTATACCGACACCGTCATCTGCTGCGACATCCACAGCCGGGCCCGCTCCAAGCGCCTGCTGAAGAAGGCCGGGGCCCGCTGCGTGCTGGGTCTTGATGACCTCCTCACCGCCCCTGTGGACGGCAGCGGCTACAACGCCGAGTACGGCCTTTTGGGCAGCAACAAGGCGGATGAAGAGCGCGTGAAGCTCTTCCCCCGGGACACCATGGCTGTGGCCGCGGCCCTGGGCAAGGCCCTCTCCCAGAAGACGGGCAAGCACATTGAGGCCATGATCTACGGCGACGGTGCCTTCAAGGATCCCGCCGGCAAGATCTGGGAGCTGGCGGATCCCGTGGTGGCCCCCGGCTACACCCCGGGCCTGGTGGGCCTGCCCAATGAGCTGAAGCTCAAGTACCTGGCGGACAAGGACTTTGCTGCCCTCTCCGGCACCGAGCTCCAGGAGGCCATCGCCGAGAAGATCCGCCAGAAGGATGCCAAGCAGTCCCTGGTGGGCAACATGGTCTCCGAGGGCACCACCCCCCGAAACCTCACCGACCTGCTGGGCTCTCTGTGCGACCTCACCTCCGGCAGCGGCGACAAGGGCACCCCCATCATCTACATCCAGGGATATTTTGACAACTACACCACGGAGTAAGCGCCCCCGCTCCGGGAGCTGCCGGCTCTGTACCGTAAAAACCCCCGATGCCGCAAGGCATCGGGGGTTTTCGCTTAGGCGTTGTGCTCCTCCGCCCAGAGCTTTTCGGCCTCGGGCTTCCAGCACGCAGCGTAGGCCTTGCATTTTTCACACAGGTGCTCGGCGCTCTCCGGGGCCTCCAGGTCGGTGGAGTGGGCGCCGGACTCCGCCACCATTTTGGGCAGCAGCTCCGGATTTTCCAGCATGGGGCAGGGCCGCAGGTGATTGCCGTTGAAGGGCTGGCCCTTTCGGTAGAGCTTAAACAGGGGCTGCTGGAGATACTCCATAAAGCTCTTGTCCCGGATGTTGGCGCCGGAGTAGTGGATGAACACGCAGGGCTCCACATCCCCGGCGGCATTGATGTGGCAGTAGATGCGTCCGCCGGCCACGCAGCCGCCGGCAAACTCGCCGTCGTTCTGGAAGTCGATGCAGTAGAGCTCCTTGCCGCCGGTGACGCCGCGGATCTCCCGGACCCGGTCCTTCATATAGGCCCGCTGGTCCGGCGTCAGCAGCAGATCCGTGGAGGCGTTGACACCCACGGGCATGTAGTGGAAGTACCAGGCGAAGATGCAGCCCTTGGAGATCAGCAGGTCCAAGAGCTTGTCCGGGTGACCGCAGGTCACGGATTCCGATGTAAAAAGACGCTGATCCATGGCACTTCCTCCTGTCGGGCCAGGCGGGCCCTGGTCTTCTTCTGTTCTTATCATAGCGGCACCTGGGCGTCCCGGCCACGGGGAAAATCGCCCTTCTGCCCCGTTTCCCAGAAGGGGAGGAAACTGTGCGGATTTGGGGGAAAGGGCCCTTTTGCCCAATTTTGCGCAAAAAAAAGACCGCCCCGCCGGGGCAGGCCTTGATGAAAAAGCGGCGCTCGCCGCGCTATTGGGCGTTCTCCAGGGCGGAGCTCAGGAAGGTGTCGAAAAGGCCGCCCAGCCGCTCCACATTCTCGTCGATGTCCTCCTCCATGCGGTCCCAGAAGAAGTGCAGCACAAAGCCAATGTAGGCGTATCGGCAGAAGGCGGCGATGTCCCGGAGCCGGGCATCGGGCAGGGGGTGAGGCGCCGCCATCTGGCGCACCAGCCGCAGAAAGACATCGTCCGTCAGGGTGAAGATGTACCGCTCGAGACGGTCCCGGGAGAGGCAGTCGAAGAGGTGGTAGACCACCTTGGGGTGCTCCCGGCACTGCCGGAGCATGGTCTTGGTGGCGCTTTTCCACTCCAGCAGCTCCTCCGCAGGAAGAAAGCCCGCCACCCGCTCCCGGAACCAGGCGTCCAAGAGGGCATAGATGTCCTGATAGTGGTAGTAGAAGGTGTTGGGGCTCACGCCGGCCCGCTTGGTGAGGGCCGCCACGGTGATCTTGTCAAAGGGCAGCTCCTCTAGCATGGCCTGAAAGGTGCTCATGATGAGTTTTTTCGTATACAGTGCCATAGCGGTACCTCCTGTCTGCTGAAAGGTGGGGCCTCTGCTCCTTATTCTACAAGATGTGCCCCCAAAAGGCAAGGAATATTCACCGACTTGTCAAAACGCGCGCGGTGCGCTATAATGGAAAAAACGCTGCCAAAGGGGGTCAGGCCATGTCACAGGTCACCAAGCGGGCGCTGGAGGCGTCGCTGAAGCATCTCTTGCTGCAAAAGCCCCTCAATAAGATCACCATCAACGACATTGCCGAGGACTGCGGCATCAACCGCATGACCTTCTACTACCACTTTAAGGACATCTATGATCTGGTGGAGTGGAGCTTTCAGGAGGATGCCGGGCGTGCCCTGGCAGGCAACAAGACCTATGAGACCTGGCAGCAGGGCCTTTTGCAGATCTTTGAGGCGATGCTGGACAACAAGCCCTTCATATTGAATGTGTACCGCTCCGTCAGCCGGGAGCAGGTAGAGACCTACCTTTATAAGATCACCTACGACCTGCTGGAGGGCGTGGTGGAGGAGCAGGCCCGGGGCATGAGCGTCCGGGAGGAGGACAAGGCGTTTATCGCCACGCTCTATAAGTATATGTTCGTGGGCCTGATGCTGGACTGGATCCGCAGGGATATGAAAGACGACCCGGAGGAGATGGTCGAGCGGCTGGACACCGTTATCCGCGGCAGCGTAAACGCCGCGCTGGAGCGCCTGCGGACGGACGCGCCTTTATCAAACGGGGCCAAATGATAAAAAAATAAACACATCCGGGGCCGGTGATGAAAATTTCATCACCGGCCCTTTTTTGTCTGTTGTGAAAATTTTTCCGGGGGTGTATCTTTTCCTCATCAAGCAGGAAACCTACCGACAATGAGATTTGAAAGGAGACCGTATTATGTATTATTCCAGCGGCAATTATGAGGCCTTTGCCCGTCCCAAGAAGCCCGAGGGTGTGGATCGCAAGTCCGCCTATATCGTGGGCAGCGGTCTGGCGGCCCTCTCCGCCGCCTGCTACCTGGTGCGCGACGGTCAGATGAAAGGCGAGCGTGTGCATATTCTGGAAAAGGGCACTCTGCCCGGCGGCGCCTGCGACGGCTACAAGTTCGAGAACCTGGGCTATGTGATGCGCGGCGGCCGGGAGATGGACAATCACTTTGAGGTCATGTGGGACCTCTTCCGCTCTATTCCCTCCATCGAGACCGAGGGCGTCAGCGTGCTGGACGAGTATTACTGGCTCAACAAGGAGGACCCCAACTATTCCCTCTGCCGGGCCACCGAGAAGCGGGGCCAGGACGCCCACACCGACGGCAAGTTCAGCATCTCCGACAAGGGCGCCATGGAGATCATGAAGCTGTTTTTCACCCCCAATGAGGAGCTGCAGGACAAGAAGATCACCGACTTCTTTGACGACGAGGTGCTCAATTCCAACTTCTGGCTCTATTGGCGCACCATGTTCGCCTTTGAGAACTGGCACAGCGCCCTGGAGATGAAGCTCTATATCCAGCGGTATATCCACCACATCGGCGGCCTGCCCGATTTCACCGCCCTGCGCTTCACCAAGTACAACCAGTATGAGTCCATGATCCTGCCTATGGTGAAGTATCTGGAGAGCCACGGCGTGCAGTTCCATTACGGCGTGCAGGTGTGCAATGTACACTTCGATTGCACCGACCCCGCCCACAAGCTGGCCAAGCGCATCGACATTCTGAAGGATGGCCGGGAGGACGCCATCGACCTGACGGAGAATGACCTTGTGTTCATCACCAACGGCGGCTGCGTGGAGAACTCCTCCATGGGCAGCCAGAACGAGCCGGCGGCCTACAACACCGAGCTCAAGGCCGGCGGCGGCTGGGATATGTGGCGGAAGATCGCCGCCCAGGATCCCTCTTTCGGCCACCCGGACAAGTTCTGCCACGACCCGGAGAAGACCAACTGGATGAGCGCCACCGTGGAGACGCTGGATCAGAAGATCATCCCCTATATCAAGAACATCTGCAAGCGTGACCCCTTCACCGGCCATGTGGTCACCGGTGGCATCGTCACCGTGAAGGACTCCTCTTGGCTCATGAGCTGGACCATCAACCGCCAGCCCCAGTTCCGGGATCAGCCCAAGGACCACTGCCTGGTGTGGGTGTACTCCCTCTTTACCGACAAGCCCGGCGACTTCGTGAAGAAGCCCATGCGGGAGTGCACCGGCAAGGAGATCTGCATGGAGTGGCTCTATCACATCGGTGTCCCCGAGGAGCAAATCGAGGATCTGGCCGCCAACAGCGCCAACACCGTGCCGGTGATGATGCCCTATATCGACGCCTTCTTCATGCCCCGGGCCTACGGCGACCGGCCCGATGTGGTGCCCGCCGGCAGCGTGAACTTCGCCTTCCTGGGCCAGTTCGCCGAGACGCCCCGCGACACCATCTTCACCACCGAGTATTCCATGCGCACCGGCATGGAGGCCGTCTACACCCTGCTGAATGTGGACCGCGGTGTCCCCGAGGTCTGGGGCAGCGTGTACGATGTCCGCGATCTTCTCAACGCCACGGTGAAGCTCCGGGACGGCAAAAAGGCCACCGATATGGACCTGGGCTTTGCCGAGAAGATGGTTCTGAAAAAGGCCCTGAACAAAATTGCCGGCACCGATGTAGAAAAGATCCTCAAGGCGTATCATGTGATCTGACCTCTTATACCATCGGCGCAAAAAGAATTATCCAACAGGGAGGGCCCCGGTGCCGCGGCACCGGGGCCCCTCTTTATCTGCGGCAGAAAGCGGCGCCCCTCACAGGAGGGGCGCCGCTTGGCTATATGCTTTTGCGCTTGGCTCAGTTGCAGCCCTCCGGACGGGGACGGCGGTATTCTTGAGCGGCCTCCTCGCCCCGCAGCACGCGCAGCGCGCCCTGGGCCAGGGCCAGGAGCTCATCCTCGCCGGGATACACGGTGATGGGGGCGATCCAGCTGACCATCTCGGAGATGGCGTCCACGGTCTCCTTGCCGTAGGCGATGCCGCCGGTGAGGATGATCTGGTCCACCTTGCCGTGCATGGCGGCGGCCATGGAGCCGATCTCCTTGCCGATCTGGTAGTGGAAGGCATCCACCACGCCGGCGATCTTCTTGTCATGCTCGGCCTCCGCCAGCAGATAACGCATGTCGTTGGAGCCGGTGTAGGCCACCAGGCCGCCGCGGCCGGAGAGCATGCGGTGCATCTCGGCCTCGCTGTACTTGCCGGAGAAGCACTGCTTCACCAGCTGGCCGGTGGGCAGGCTGCCGGAGCGCTCGGGGGAGAAGGGACCCTCACCGTCCAGGGCGTTCTGGGTATCTACCACGCTGCCCTTTACATGGGCGCCGATGGAGCAGCCGCCGCCCATGTGGCACACGATGAGATTCAGATCCTCATAGTGCTTGCCGTTCTCCTTGGCGAAGCGCTTGGCCACGGCCTTCTGGTTCAGGGCGTGGAAGATGCTCATGCGCTGGAACAGGGGGTGACCGGCGTAGCGGGCCACATCGGCCATCTCGTCCACCACCACGGGATCCACGATGTAGGAGGGGATGCCCAGCTCATCGCCGATCTCCCGGGCGATGAGGCCGCCCAGGTTGGAGGCGTGCTGACCCTGGACGCCGATGGTGCAGTCCTTGACCATGATGTCATTGACGGCGTAGGTGCCGCCCCGGATGGGGCGCAGCAGGCCGCCGCGGCCGCTGACGGCAGAGAGGGTACGGGCATCGAAGCCCTGCTCACGCAGCGCCCGCATCACCAGGTCGCGGCGCCAATCCTTCTGGGCCGGGATGCTGTTGAACTGGGCGACATCTTCCGCACTGTGGCGCAGGGTCTTGTCGAAGAGCATCTGCTCATCTTCAAAAACGCCGATCTTGGTGGAAGTGGAGCCGGGGTTGATGACAAGGATCTTGTAGGACATATCGCTGTTCCTCCTGAAAAATATTGACCGGTGCAAAAAAGCACGCAAGAATGTATACCGCACTTATTATACAGAGGTTTCCCGGACTTTACAAGACCCTATTTGTACAAAAAACACCTCCGATTATTGGAGCTCCAGCACCACCGGGCAGTGGTCGCTGCCCGGGACCTCGGTGCGTATCTCCGCGGCGCGGATGCGCTGGCGCAGCCGGTCGGACACGATGAAATAGTCGATGCGCCACCCCACATTCTTCTCCCGGGCGTGGAAGCGGAAGCTCCACCAGGAATAGGTCACGGTGTCCGGATGGAGATAGCGGAAGGTGTCGGTAAACCCGGCGGCCAGAAGCTCTGTCAGCTTGCCGCGCTCCTCATCGGAAAAGCCGGGATTGAAGCGGTTGGTCTTGGGGTTCTTGAGGTCGATCTCCTCGTGGGCCACATTCAGGTCGCCGCAGTAGATCACCGGCTTTTTGGCATCCAGTTCGCATAGGTAGGCCCGCAGGTCGTCCTCCCACTGCATCCGGTAGGGCAGGCGCTTGAGAGAATCCTGGGAGTTGGGCGTATAGCAGCACACAAGGTAGAAGTCGGGATACTCGCAGGTGATCACGCGCCCTTCGTGGCGGTGGACATCCTCACCGAAGTGGTAACTGACGGAGAGGGGCTCCTCCCGGGTGAGCACGGCGGTGCCGGAGTAGCCCTTTTTATCGGCGGAGTTGAAATAGCGCCGATAGCCGGGGAGGTCGAACACCGCCTGCTCCGGCTGGCACTTGGTCTCCTGCAGGCAAATGATATCCGGCTGCTCTTGAGCGACATAGTCCAAAAAGCCCTTCCCCAAAACGGCCCGCAGCCCGTTGACATTCCATGATACCAGTTTCATTTTATTCTCCTCCGTTGGTTATTTTTCCGCATTATAGCATAGAATAGGGAAAAAGCCAACGAAATCATTGACAAATGCCCCCGCGGGCGCTAAAATGACGAAAAAGCGTATAAAAGGCAATGATGGAAAGAGTACCCCGCAGGCGGGCCGCCACAAGAGAGTCCGGCAAGGTGAAAGCGGATGCGGCGCGGGCGGGGGAACATGGCTCCGGAGCCGTTCGGCTGAGCACAGGTTAGGCCGAGCCGGGTGCGCCCGTAACAGCGCGGGGGTGTGCAGGCACCCCATAAGGCCGCCGCTCGTGAGAGCGCGGCGAAGCAAGGTGGTACCGCGATGACCCGTCGCCCTTGCTGACCGACCCGGTCAGCAGGGGTGTTTTTGTTTCTCAAGAGCATGCAAAATATTTGTAAGCCGCGCTTTCATTCGGCGCGGCGGAAAAGGAGAGGATCCCCCATGGAAAAGAAGACATTCTATATCACCACCCCCATCTACTACCCCTCGGACAAGCTCCACATCGGCCACAGCTACTGCACCGTGGCCACCGACGCCATCGCCCGCTACAAGCGCCTGCAGGGCTATGATGTCATGTTCCTCACCGGCACCGATGAGCACGGCCAGAAGATCGAGGACAAGGCCAAGGAGGCCGGCATGACCCCCCAGGACTTCGTGGACCACATCGTCAACGGCGAGCGTGGCGTCCGGGATCTGTGGAAGCTCATGAACATCTCCAACGACCGGTTTATCCGCACCACCGACGACTATCACTGCGCGGCGGTGCAGAAGATCTTCCGCAGGATGTACGACAAGGGCGACATCTACAAGGGCGCCTACAAGGGCAAGTACTGCACCCCCTGCGAGAGCTTCTGGACCGAGAGCCAGCTGGTGGACGGCAAGTGCCCCGACTGCGGCCGGGAGGTCCACGACGCCCAGGAGGAGGCCTACTTCTTCCGCCTGAGCAAGTATGCAGACCGGGTGCAGCACCTGCTGGAGGACACGGACTTCCTCCAGCCCCGGACCCGGGTCAACGAGATGGTCAACAACTTCATCAAGCCCGGCCTGGAGGATCTGTGCGTCAGCCGCACCAGCTTCAAGTGGGGCATCCCCGTGGACTTTGACCCCGGCCATGTGGTGTATGTGTGGGTGGACGCCCTCTTCAATTACTGCACCGCCCTGGGCTTTTTGAACGATAAGTATAACGACTACGACAAGTATTGGCCCGCCGATTACCACATCGTGGGAAAGGAGATCGTGCGCTTCCACAGCATTATCTGGCCCGCCATGCTCATGAGCATGGAGATGCCCCTGCCCAAGCATGTCTACGGCCACGGCTGGCTTGTCATTGACGGCGGCAAGATGTCCAAGTCCAAGGGCAATGTGGTGGATCCCTATGTGCTCTCGGAGATGTTCGGCGTGGATGCCCTGCGCTTCTTCCTGCTGCGGACCTTCCCCTTCGGCACCGACGGCAGCTTCTCCAACGAGCTTTTGATCAACACCATCAATGTGGACCTGGCCAACGACCTGGGCAACTTGGTGAGCCGCACCACCGCCATGGCGGAGAAGTACTTCGGCGGCACCCTGCCCCCCCAGCGGGAGGACCGGGACTGCGACTGCGAGCTTAAAAAGCTGGCCTGCACTCTCCGGGATCGCTACCAGGCGGAGATGGACAAGCTCCAGCTGCAAAACGGCCTGGAGGAGGTCTTCCGGGTCATTGACCGGGCCAACAAGTATATTGATGAAAATGCCCCCTGGGCCCTGGCCAAGGACCCGGCCAACCGGGACCGTCTGGCCACCGTGCTCTATAACCTGCTGGAGACCGTGCGCATCTGCACCACCCTCCTGACGCCCTTCATGCCCGAGAGCTGCGAGAAGATCTTTGCGCAGATCGGGGCGGACGACCCCTGCCGCACCTGGGAAAAGGCCGGCACCTGGGGCACCCTCCCCGCCGCGGTCAGCGTCCACAAGGGCGAAAACCTCTTCCCCCGCATCGACGCCGCCAAGGCCATTGCCGAGCTGGATGCCCTCCAGGAGGCCCAGCGGAAGGCCGCCCTGCCCGACCTGGAGGTGGAGCCCTATCTCACGGAGAATGTGGACTTTGACACCTTCCTGAAGTCCGACTACCGGGCGGTGAAGATCAAGAGCTGCGAGCCGGTGAAGAAGTCCGACAAGCTCCTGAAGTTCGTGCTGGACGATGGCTCCGGCACCGACCGCGTCATCCTCTCGGGCATCCATCAGTACTATGAGCCGGAGGAGCTGGTGGGCAAGACCGCCATCGCCATTTTGAACCTGCCGCCCCGGAAGATGATGGGCATCGACTCCTGCGGCATGCTCATCTCCGCCGTCCATACGGAAAAGGGCGAGGAAAAGCTGCACCTGATGCTCATCGATGACAGCGTGCCCGCCGGCGCCAAGCTCTGCTGATGAAAAAGCCCTTCATTCACGAGAGCTGCTATATTGCCCCCACCGCCTCGGTGCGGGGCAATGTGGCCCTGGGGGCGGATTGCAGCGTGTTTTTCTCCGCCTCTCTCCGGGCAGAGACCGACCCCATCACCGTGGGCCCCCGGACCAACATTCAGGATGGCTGTGTGTTCCACGCAGATCCCGGCTTCCCGGTGCAGGTGGGCACCGGCTGCACCATCGGCCATGGGGCCATCGTCCACGGCTGCACCGTGGGGGACAACACTCTCATCGGCATGGGGGCCATTTTGCTCAATGGCTGCCGGGTAGGCAAAAACTGCATCGTCGGCGCCGGGAGCATTGTCACCGAGGGCATGGAGATCCCCGATGGCTCCCTGGCCTTCGGATCCCCGGCCCGGGTCAGGCGCCCCCTGACCGAGGCGGAGCTCGAGAGCAACCGCGCCGCAGCGGAGACCTACTGCCGGGAGGCCCGGGAATATAAGGAGGAGAACTGAGATGCTCACGCTCTTTGTACGCTATATCTGCAAGCCCGGCATGCGGGAGACCTTTGTCCGCCGGGTGGAGGAGGCGGGCATCCTGGCCGCCATCCGCGGCGAGGAGGGCTGCCTTGCCTATGACTACTACTTCTCTGCCCAGGATCCCCGGGTGCTGCTGCTGGTGGAAAAATGGCAGACCCCTGCCCACCAGGAGGCCCATATGAGCCAGCCCCATATGAACGATCTGCGGGCCATCAAAAGCGAGTGCGTCACCGACACCCGCCTGGGGGAGGACGCCCTGTGAACGCGCTTTTATTCGACACCCACGCCCATTATGACGACGAGGCCTTCGACGCTGACCGCGACGCCCTGCTGGCCGCCCTGCCGGAAAAGGGCGTGGGGCTGGTGCTGAATCCCGGCTGCGACCTTGCCTCCTCCCGGAGAGCCCTGGACATCGCCCAGGCCCACCGCCATGTATACGCCGCCGTGGGCATCCACCCGGAGAACTGCGGGGACTTTGTCCCGGCGGACATGGAGGCCCTGGCTGCCCTGGCGGCCCACCCCAAGGCCGTGGCCATCGGGGAGATCGGCCTGGACTATTACTGGGATGAAAACCCGCCTCGGGAGCTGCAGAAAACCGTGCTCCGGCGGCAGCTGGCCCTGGCCCGGGAGCTTAATAAGCCGGTGATCATCCACGACCGGGACGCCCATGAGGACACCCTGGCCATCGTCCGGGAGTTCCCCGGTATCCGGGGGGTGTTCCACTGCTTTTCCGGCAGCCCGGAGATGGCCCGGGAGCTGCTGGCCCTGGGCTGGTACCTGGGCTTTGACGGGCCCATCACCTATAAAAACGCCCGCCGGGCCCCGGAGGTCATCGCCGCGGCCCCCCTGGAGCGGCTCCTCATCGAAACCGACAGCCCCTATCTCGCTCCGGTGCCCCACCGGGGCGAGCGCAACGACTCCGGGCTTGTGTACCTGGTGGCGGAGAAGATCGCCGAAATTCGCGGCATCTCCCCCGGGGAGGTGGCCCGGATCACGGCGCAGAACGGCCGCGAGCTGTTCGGAATTTGAAAAAAATACCTGAAGCCGCCGGCTTCAGGTATTTTTTTTCAGTTGGCGTTCTTATCCCAGGAAGTTCTTGGAGGTGTCGCTGAACTCCGCGATGCGCTCCCGGTAGGCGTCCATGGCCGCCTCCTCGAAGGCCAGGGTATCGGGGCAGCCCATCTGCCGCAGCAGCCACTTGGTAAAGGGCGGGTTGAGCACCAGCAGGGGGCCAATGAGGTAGGTGGCCATGAGGCCGCCCCGGCGAAAGCCCTCCACCGGGGTGTCCATGTTCCGGCCCACGCCCCGCACGGCGGTGAAAAGGCCGTTCTCCTCCCCGGCGCCGTAGGTGTGGCCGAAGATGCTCTTGAAGCCCACGATGTCCATGTCGCCGAGCTTGCCCAGGAAAAAGCTGTTGTGCCGCTGCAGCATGTGATATGCCGCGTGGCCGGGCAGAAGGCCCAGACCCTCCACGGTTTCGGCCCGGTCGCTCTCGATGCGCTCTAAGAGCATGTCCTGGGCGTTGCCGGTGGCGAGGAAGAGCTGCCCGGCATCGATCTTCGCGGCGATCTCCTGGCGGTAGGGCCGCAGGGCGTCCGTCACCAGGCGCAGGCCCTGCTCGGTGGTGGTGCCCAGATAGACCAGGGCCACCGGCTCCTCCAAAAAGAGGGGGCGGCTGCCCAGGCGGGTCTCCGCCACCTCCAGTTCCGGGCAGCAGCGGGCCAGGTAATAGGCGTTCTGGGGCTCGCCGTAGAGGTTGCAGATCTCCGGGTAGAGAAGCTCAATTTTCACGGTCCTGCGCCTCCTTTTCCAGCATTTGTGCCAGGCGATCCTTCACCTGGAAGCTCCGGGCCACGCTGTCCACCCCGTGGAGGATGTAGATGCGGTCGCCGGGGGTCCGGGGCAGGAGCTCCAGAGCCCGGAACTCGTCCTTCTCCACCCGGATGCGCTCCTCCGGGATGCCCGCCAGCAAAAGCCGCAGCTTATAGTCCAGGCACCGGGACCCGGCGCACACGATCATGGCCACATCCTCCTGGTTGAGGAACTCAAAGTCTGCGTCATACATCCAACTGGGGTTCTCCGACCAGTCCTTCAGCAGGTTCAGGCAGTTCATCATCAAAAGGATCTCCTTGCGGCCCGGCGCCTTGCGGATGGCGTCAAAGTTCCGGGAGTTGGCCAGGGCATTTTTCTCCTTGGCCATCTGGATGACCACGGTGCAATCCCCGATGACCTCCTCGGAGAGGCGGGTGGCGAGGATCTGCGCCGTTTCCATGTGCCGGGTAATGGTGCCGTGGTCATAGCCCAGCTCCCGCAGGGCGGCGATGACCGTGACCATGTTATAGATGTTGTGGGGGCTGTCCGCCACCAGATGATAGGGGTAACCCTGTCCCTTTTCCTCCAGCACCATGGTGCGGCTCTCCGGATCTACCTGGGTGGCCAGATAGTCCGCCTGGGGGGTGGCATAGCCGCAGCGGGGGCAGGCCGCCCGGCCGATGTGGTGATAGCGCACCAGGTCATAGTGCAGCGGCGCGCCGCACCGGGGGCAGAGGATGGCGTCGTTCACCAGGTTCACGCAGCGGTCCGTATCCCCGGGCAGGTGGTCGATGCCAAAGTAGACCCGGGGATTTTCCGGGGCCACGCCGGCGGAGATGATGTCATCGGCGTTGAGGATGAGCTTGGCGGTCTTGGGGAAGCTCTCCGTGAGGATGTCCGCAATGTAGCCGGGGTGAGCGTTGCGGGTGAGACTGTCCCGGAAGAGGTTCGTCACCACGATGAAGTCGGGCTTCACGGCGTTGTAGATACGGGGGGAATAGCGCTCGTCCACCTCCAGCACCGCCAGGTCATAGCCCCGGCAGCGGCCCAAAAGATCCGTGCCCCGGAGCAGGGCGGTGCACACCCCGGAGAGGATGTTGCTGCCCGAGCGGTTGCTGATGACCCGGGCCCCCTCCTGCTCCAAAATATCCAGCAGCAGGTTGGCCACGGTGGTCTTGCCGTTGGTGCCGGTGACAGCCACGATCTTGGGGGGCTTGCCGATGTACTTCAAAAAGTCCGGGCACAGCTTCACCGCCAGGGAGCCGGGGAAATCCGTGCCGTTGTGGCGGGTGATCTTCAGGGCCGGGATGGAGAGCTTGGCCATCCAAAGGGCCAGTAAAAAGCGCAGCTTACCCATCTCTCAGTCCTCCATGGCGATGGCCCGGCAGGAGCAGCCGTCGGCATTTTCAAGCTTCAGAGGCAGGGTCACAAAGGTGAAGCGGCGGCCCAAGAGGGCCTCCAGCCCCGTGAGGTTTTCAGTGTTCACAAGGTCCGCCCCCAGCAGGGTCAGATGGTTGGGGAAATCCGTGCTCTCGCAGGGGTCCAGGGAGATGGAGTCCTCCCCCACGCCCTTCAGGGGCAGGGTGGCCAGGTAGGCCGCCGCCTCCGGAGTCAGGCAGGGAAAGTCCCGGAAATAGTCGGGGGTGCCCCACTTTTTATCCCAGCCGGTGCAGAAGAGCACGAAGTCCACCCCCTGCAGGTCCTGGTTTTTCAGCAGCGGCAGGGTGATGGCGCTCTCGCCCCGGCAGTCCACCGCCTGGGCTACGCCGATGAATTTGTCGGCGGGATAGCTGTCCAGGGCGGCTCCCTGGCGCAGCATGTGGGCCGGGGCGTCCATGTGGGTGCCTGTGTGGGAGAACATGTGGAGCAGCGTCTCCCGGTAGCCCACCTCATCGATGGTGCAGGCGGTGGTGAGCCGGGGCTGCTCCGTGCCGGGATAAACCGGCATATCGTTGGCGATGGTATGCGTCAGGTCATATACTTTCATAGAAAACCCTCCTTATTTTCCCAAATAGATCATCAGCGCCGCCATGTCGGCAGGGGACACGCCGGAGATGCGTCCGGCCTGCCCCAAGCTCAGGGGCCGCACGGCGGCCAGCTTTTCCCGGGCCTCCAGCCGCAGACCCTGGATGCTCCCATAGTCTAAGTCCGGGGGCAGAAGCCGGGTCTCCAGCCGCTCAAATTCCTCGATCTGCCGCTGCTGGCGGCGGATGTAGCCCTCGTACTTCACCTGGATCTCCACCTGCTGGGCGATGTCCTTTCTCAGGGCGGGGGCGGCCGGGTCGAAGGGGGCGAGGTCTCCATAGCCGATCTGGGGGCGGCGCAGCAGGTCGATGAGCCGGCAGCCGTCCGCCACCGGGGCGGTGCCCCGGGCCTCCAAGAGGGCGTTGAGGGCCGGCGTGCCCGCCACGCCGGTATGCTCCAGGCGGCGTATCTCGGCGGCCACGGCGGCATACTTGGCCTCCACGGCCTCCAGCCGCTGCCGGGAGACCAGGCCGATGGCGCAGCCGATGGGGCAAAGGCGCTGGTCTGCATTGTCCTGGCGCAGCACCAGGCGGTATTCCGAGCGGCTGGTCATCATCCGGTAGGGCTCCTGGGTGCCCTTGGTCACCAGATCGTCGATGAGGGTGCCGATGTAGCTCTCCGAGCGCTTGAGGATCAGGGGCTCGCGGCCCCGGAGCTTCAGCGCGGCGTTCACCCCGGCCACAAAGCCCTGGACCGCCGCCTCCTCATAGCCGCTGGAGCCGTTGAACTGCCCGGCCCCGTAGAGCCCCGGCACCGCCTTGACCTCCAGGGTAGGGGCCAGGGCCAGCGGATCGATGCAGTCATATTCGATGGCGTAGGCCGGCCGCTGGAGAATGGCGTGCTCCAGGCCGGGGATGCTGTGGAGCATCTCCAGCTGCACATCCTCCGGCAGGGAGGAGGAGAGCCCCTGGATGTACATTTCCTCCGTGTCCAGGCCCATTGGCTCAATGAAAAGCTGGTGCCGGGGCTTGTCGGCAAAGCGCACCACCTTGGTCTCGATGGAGGGGCAGTACCGGGGACCGATGCCCTCGATGACCCCGGCATAGATGGGGCTGCGGTGGAGATTGGCGCGGATGATCTCGTGGGTGCGGGGGGTGGTGTAGGTCAGCCAGCACACGGCCCGGTTCTCCTCCACGGCGTGGGTCTGAAAGCTGAAGGGCAGGGGATCCGGATCCCCGTCCTGCCGCTCCATTTGGGAAAAGTCGATGCTTCGGGCGTTCACCCGGGGGGGCGTGCCGGTCTTAAAGCGCCGCAGAGGCAGCCCCAAGGCCAAAAGCCGCTCCGTCAGGGGCCCGGCGGCGTGCATCCCATCAGGGCCGGAGTCCTCGATGCACTCCCCCACGATGGTGCGGCCCCGGAGATAGGTCCCCGTGGCCAAAATGGCGGCCCGGCAGGTGAACACCGCCCCCGTCCGCAGCACCAGGGCGAAGCCCTCCCCCTGCCGGCGCAGGTCGATGACCTCCCCCTGCCGCAGGGTCAGGTGCTCCTGGCGCTCCAGGGCGGCCTTCATCACCTGCTGGTAGGCCCGGCGGTCGGCCTGGGCCCGGAGACTCCATACGGCGGGGCCCTTGCCCCGGTTGAGCATCCGATACTGGATGCAGGCGCGGTCCGCCGCCTTGGCCATCTCCCCGCCCAGGGCGTCCAGCTCCCGGACCAGGTGGCCCTTGCCGGTGCCGCCGATGGCGGGGTTGCAGGGCATATTGCCCACGGCGTCCAGGTTCACGGTGAAAACCACCGTCTCCAGTCCCAGCCGCGCCGCCGCCAGGGCCGCCTCAATGCCCGCATGGCCCGCGCCGATGACCGCTATATCGTATTGTCCCGCATGAAACTCCCGCATATGTACCTCACAGGTAAAAATTTTACCCTTCATTATATAATGCCTCTTCATAAAACGCAAGAGGCGTTGTGCAAAATATCAAAATATAAGGCGACTTTTTTATAAGATATGTCTAAATTCAGCGTTGCAAACGGGACGAAGGGAGCATATAATAAAGACAACAACAGAAGAAAGGAGCGTGATACACAATATGAAGTACAATCGAATCCCCTGTGATCTGGACGACATGATCTTCGATGGCTGCGAGAGCTATGTCAGCGAGCGGTAAGTGCCGGACACAAAAGAGAAACCACGCCGAGAGGAGCGTGGCATTTTTGTTTTTATGGGGCTTTTTTCGCCCCTATGCGATAAAAAGCGGCAGGCCGAATTTGCTTCGGCTTGCCGCTTATTTTTTGCTTTCTCCCGCTTATCCTGGGCGCCTCGGCCCCGTTGGGCGGGTCACTCCTGGTTGGCGGTGGCCACTACATCCACGCCGGTGCCGCACACATCGTGCACCACCGTGTCGCCGATGTGGACCGGGCTGTCGGGGTGTACCTCGGCGAAGGAGGCCGCCACCTCCAGCACCTTGGTCTTGGGCACCTCGCCGTCGGTCTTCACGGGCAGCATCTCGCCGCCATGGAGCCGGACGGTGCCGGTGACGGTGCGCACCGGCGCCACACACTCCCGGCGGGCATAGGCCTCTCCCCGGCGGCAGGTATTGCCGCTGACGGAGACAACGGCGCCATTTTCCATTTGGACATGCAAAAGGCAGCCCATGGGGCAGCCGATGCAGGTGAGTTCACGGGTTTCCATGCTCTGCCTCCTCTACGCTAAAGGTGATGCTGCGGGCGCCGGCCAGCTCCTCCCGGCGCAGGGGGAAGCTCTCCATCTCCCCGGGGGCCAGGATGCGCTTGTGGACCCGGCGCAGGAGCTTTCCGTCCGCCCGGGCGCAGATATCGGCCTCCTGATAGGGCCGATCCACCCGGAAGCGCACGGTGACGGTGTCCGCCATGGCGGCGGGATCCAGGTACTGGGGCACGGTGTAGCGCACGCCCCTTTCGCCCCGGAGGGTCACGGCCCTTTCATGCCGGGTGCCGTGCAGCACATAGGCCGCGGCGCTGCGGCCCGCCCGGGCGGCCTCCTCGGAAACAAAGTCCACCAGGTCGTGGACATGGAGCACATTGCCGCAGGCGAACACGCCCTCCAAGGAGGTGGCCAGATCGTCTCCCACCTTGGCGCCGCCGGTGACGGGATCCATCTCGATGCCGGCGCTCTGGGTCAGCTCATTCTCCGGCAGGAGCCCCACGGACAGCAGAAGCGTGTCGCAGGGGATCTCCCGCTCGGTGCCGGGGATGGGGCAGCGGCGGTCGTCCACCTGGGCCAGCACCACGCTCTCCACCCGCTCCTTGCCGTGGATCTCCACCACGGTGGTGGAGAGGTACAGAGGGATGTTGAAATCCTCCAGGCACTGGACGATGTTGCGCTTGAGGCCGCCGGAGTAGGGCAGCACCTCCGCCACCGCCCGGACATGGGCGCCCTCCAGGGTCATGCGCCGGGCCATGATGAGCCCGATGTCGCCGCTGCCCAGGATCACCACCTCCCGGCCGGGGAGGTAGCCCTCCCGGTTCACCAGCCGCTGGGCGGTGCCCGCCGAAAAGATGCCGGCGGGCCGGGTGCCGGGGATGTTCAGGGCCCCCCGGGGCCGCTCCCGGCAGCCCATGGCCAGCACGATGGCCCGAGCCCGGAGATGCACCAGACCGGTGTCCCGGCCGGTGATGGTGAGCACCTTGTCCGGGGAGATGTCCAGCACCATGGTGCGCAGAAGGGTCTCGATGCCCAAGGCGTGTACCTTATCTACATAGCGCTGGGCGTATTCCGGGCCGGTGAGCTCCTCCCGGAAGGTGTGCAGCCCGAAGCCCGCATGGATGCACTGCTCCAGGATGCCGCCCAATTCCTCGGCCCGCTCAATGATGAGGATGTCGTCCAATCCCGCCTCCTTGGCGGCGATGGCGGCGGCAAGGCCTGCGGGGCCGCCGCCTATGATGGCAAGCTGTACTTCTCTCACGGCTGCTCCTCCTCCTTCAATTCCTCCTCCACGATGCAGCTCTTCCGGCCGGACTTCCGCAAGGCCGTCTGAGGCACCCCCAGCTCCCGGCTGAGGATCTCCAGCACCGCCGGGGAGCAGAAGCCCCCCTGGCAGCGGCCCATGCCCGCCCGGACCCGGCGCTTGATGCCGTCCATGGACCTGGCGCCGGGGCTGCGGCGGATGGCCTCCACGATCTCGCCTTCTGAAACCTGCTCGCAGCGGCATATCATATTACCGTAGGCGGGATTCTCCGCCACCAGGGCGGCTCTTTCGGCAAAGGGCAGCTCCCGGAGATGGGGGATATCCCGGCGCTTGGCGATAAAGTGCTTCTTTTTCCGGGCGTGGAGCTTCTCCGCCACCGCCTCCGCCAGATACTCGCCGATGGCGGGAGCGGAGGAGAGGCCCGGGGACTCGATGCCCGCCGCCTCGAAAAACCCCTCGGCGCTCTCGCCGATGATGAAGTCGTCGCTGCCGGCGGAGATGTGGGCCCGCAGGCCCGCAAAGCTGGTGATGACATCCCGCAGGGGCAGCTCCCGGACACTGCGGGAGGCAGTCTTGGTCACATAGGCAAGGCCCTGGGCGGTGGTGGAGGTATCCTCCTTGGAGACCTGGTCGGCGGCGCTGGGGCCGATGAGCAGGTTGCCGTGGACCGTGGGGGTCACCAAAACGCCCTTGCCCAGGGGGCCGGGGATCTGGAAGATGGTCTGCCGCACCAGCTTGCCGTCCTTCTTGTCAAAGAGGCAGTACTCTCCCCGGCGGGGGGTGATGGCGATCTTGTTCTCACAGAGCTGGTTGTGGAATACATCGGCATACACGCCGGCGGCGGCGATGACCACTCGGCTCTCCACCTCCCCGCGATCCGTGCGCAGCAGGAAGTGGTCTCCCTGGCGGCAGATCTCCTCCACCTGGGTGTCGAACTGAAAGGCGCAGCCGTTCTGGACGGCGTTCTCCGCCAGGGCCAGCGTCAGCCCAAAGGGGCACACGATGGCGCTGGTGGGGGCATAGAGGGCGGCGTACACGCTCTCGGGCAGGGCCGGCTCCTTTCTGTGCAGCGCCTCGCCCAAGAGGATCTCCAGCCCCCGGACATGGTTCTTCTCGCCCCGCTGGTGCAGCTCCCGCAGCCGGGGCAGGTCCTTTTCCTCAAAGCACAGCACCAGCGCGCCGTTGCGGCGGTAGGGGAAGTCCAGCTCCCGGCTCAGGGCCTCCATCATATCGCTGCCCCGGACATTGAATTGGGCCTTCTTGCTGCCGGGCACGGCGTCAAAGCCGGCGTGGACGATGGCGCTGTTGGCCCGGGTGGTGCCTACGCACACATCGTTGCCCCGCTCCAGCAGGCAGATATTCAGCTCGTACCGGCTCAAATATCGGGCGACGGCGCAGCCCACCGCGCCGCCGCCGATGATGACAGCATCCCACATGGCGATGCCCTCCTGTTACTCTTATTTGAATAAACATGAGGATAGCAAACTTGCCCTAAAATGTCAAGATGGGGCGCTTTTCCATATCTTAACGGACTCTAAACGCCCGCTTTGTGCGATGGGCCGTAACTTTTTGCATCACCGCCCTTAAAATAATTCAGATTTCTTAATAAATTTGAAGAAATTCTAAACTTTTTGTTGGAAAGTGCAAAAAGGAGCCCGTTTTCTTGTGAAATGCGAGAAATCATTGTCAACTTGTTGACAAATTGTGAACAAGCCGCTATGATGAAATCACCATAATTTTGAGGAGGTAAATCTCATAATGGAAAAGAAAAGCACCAAAATTGCGTATGGTATTGCGCTGGGTGTCTTTATCGTCGTGCTGATCGTCATCGGCATCATGTATAAAGGCCTTCCTGCTCCCGAAGTCATGGACGACGGCGAGCTGGTCCAGACTGCCAGTCACTTCGCAGGCACCTTCTGGTCCCTGCTGCCCCCCATTGTCGCCATCGTGCTGGCCCTGATCTCCAAGGAAGTGTACTCTTCCCTGTTCCTGGGCTGCCTGGTGGGCGCTATGCTGTACACCCAGTTCGCTCCCTGGGACACCGTCGTGGCCCTGGTGGGCGCTGACTACGGTATCGTCTCCGTTCTGGCCGACAGTGACAACATGGGTATCATCGTGTTCCTGGTGACCCTGGGCATCATGGTGGACCTGATGAACAAGGGCGGCGGCTCCGAGGCCTTCGGCCGCTGGGCACTGACCTCCGTGAAGACCCGCTGCGGCGCACAGCTCATGACCATGCTGCTGGGCGTTCTCATCTTCGTGGACGACTACTTCAACTGCCTGACCGTGGGTGCCGTGATGCGTCCCGTCACCGAGTCCCACCACATCTCCCGTGCAAAGCTTGCCTACATCATCGACGCCACCGCCGCTCCCGTGTGCATGATCGCCCCTGTGAGCTCCTGGGCCGCCGCCGTGTCCGGCTATGTTACCTCCAGCACCGTCAACGGCTTTGAGATGTTCGTGCGTCAGATCCCCTGGAACTACTACTGCCTGCTGACCCTGGTGATGATCGTTGTCATCTCCGTGCTCAACATCGACTACGGTCCCATGCTGACCCACGAGTACAACGCCCAGGTCAAGAACGACCTCTTCACCACTCCCGAGCGTCCCTTCGCCGGCGCCGACGATTACGAGAAGCCCTCCAAGGGTAACTCCTCCGTGGCTGACCTGCTGGTGCCCGTGATCTTCCTCATCGCCATCTGCATCGTCGGTCTGATCTACTCCGGCGGCTTCTTCGATGGCACCGGCGTCTCCTTCGTGGATGCCTTCTCCAACTCCACGGCGGCCGTTGGTCTGTCCATCGGCGGTCTGGTGGGCGTGGTCTTCACCTTTGTCTACTTCTGGCTGCGCGGCACCATCAGTTTCGAGAAGTCCTTCGAGTCCGTGCCTCAGGGCTTCATCCAGATGGTCTCTCCCATCCTGATCCTGACCTTCGCCTGGACGCTGTGCTCCTTCACCCGTTTTGCTCTGTTCTCCAAGGTATTCGTCATCAACGCCATGGCCGGTGCCGGCGACCTGAAGCTGTTCCTGCCCGCCGTGATCTTCATCATCGGTGCTGCCATCGGCTTCGCCACCGGTACCTCCTGGGGCACCATCGGCATCATGGCCCCCATCGTCGTGGCCGTGTTCGACTATGATGTGGAGCCCATCCTCTGCACCATCGGCCTGGCCGCTGCCTGCTCCGGCGGTGTTATGGGCGACCACTGCTCCCCCATCTCCGACACCACCATCATGGCTTCCGCCGGCGCCCACTGCTACCACCTGAACCATGTGTTCACCCAGCTCCCCTACGCGCTGACCGTCTCTGTTGTTGCCTTCGTGAGCTTCATCCTGGCCGGCCTCATCCAGAATGTGGTCATCTGCCTGATCATCGCTGTGGCTCTGATGGTCGCCACCCTGCTGGTCATCAAGGTCGTCATGGGCAAGAAGAATGCCGCTATGATCGCTGAGATCGCAGCTGCCAACAAGCACTGATAAAGACCCCCAGGGTCATCGGCCCTGCTAAAAAAACGCCTCCCCCGGGGAGGCGTTTTTTTGCGCCCCGGCCCATTATTTGCTCCCTCGACGGCTTTCGCCGGGTTTTGTGTCCCCGGTGTCGTATACTGTGGGAAAAGGGGGTCGCATAGATGAGCAAGCCGGAAAAAAGCGAGTTTTTGTCCCGCCGTGTGCGGTACATAAAAACGGGGGATATCCGCCCCAACGCCCAGCAGCCCAGGCGGGAATTTGACCCGCAGGCCATAGAGGAGCTGGCCCGGAGCATCCGGGCCTACGGCATTCTGCAGCCGCTGACGGTGCGTCGCCGGGAGGGGTACTATGAGCTGGTGGCCGGGGAGCGGCGCCTGCGGGCCGCTGCTCTGGCGGGGCTGGGGCAGGTGCCGTGCCTGGTGGCCCGGGTGGATGAAACCGATGCCGGGCTCCTGGCGCTGATCGAGAATCTCCAGCGCCGGGATCTGAGCTACATGGAGGAGGCCCGGGCCATCGCCGGGCTCATCACCCGCCACGGCCTGACCCAGGCGCAGATCGCCCAGAAGCTGGGCCGCTCCCAGAGCACGGTGGCCAACAAGCTGCGCCTGCTGCGGCTGCCGGAGGAGGTGCTGCAGGTGCTGGAGCGCGCCGGGCTCACGGAGCGGCACGCCCGGGCCCTTTTGTCCCTCAGCGACCCACGGGAGCAGCTGCTGGCCGCCGAGACCATGGCCCGGCGGCACCTGACGGTGGCGGAGGCGGAGGCATATGTACAGGGGCGGCTTCATACACTGCAAAAAACGCCGCCTGCCCGCCGCAGCGCCTACATCCTCAAGGATGTGCGGCTTTTTCTCAACAGCGTGCAGCGGCAGGTGCAGCTCATCCGGCAAAACGGCGTGGCGGCGGAGCTGACCCGTCAGGAGGCGGAGGACGCTGTCATATTGACCATCCGCGTACCCACCCGGCGGGAAAAAGTTCATGCAGAAAAGTAGTGCATTCAGGGGAAAAATAGTGTATACTGGCGGCAGCGAGGGGCGCAAAGGCGCCGTTCGTGAGTTTTGCATCAGGAGGAGGTTTTCATGTTGGATGACAGAACCGCTCCCATGGAGAACCCGCAGCCGGACCGGCGCCCCATAGAGGAGATCATCCGGGAGGTCATGGACGACCCCCGAGAAGCGCCGCCGACCCCGATACCCGCCGAGGAAACCCCTGTAGAGGAAGCCCCTGTTGAGGAAGCTCCCGCAGAGGAATCTCCCACTGAGGAAGCCCCCGTAGAGGAAGCCCCTGCGGCGGAAGCTCCCACCGAGGAAGCCGCCCCGGAGGAGACCCCTGCGGAGGAGGCCGCCGAGGAGCCGTCTCCGGCCCCGGCGGAAAATCAGAAAAAGAAGCTGCCCAAGGGCTGGCTCATTGCCCTGCTGGTCCTGGCGGTCCTGGCCGCCGGCATTGCCGCCCTGTGCGTGGCCGCCGGCAGCGGAGACACCGTCTATGCCGGGGTGTCCGTGCTGGGGGTGGACATGGGCGGCATGACCCCCCGGGAGGCGCAGGCGGCCTGGACAGACCGCTCCCCGGCGGCCTATCGGGCCCACAGCGTGGCGATCACCGTGGATGAGCAGCCGGTGGCCAGCCCCTCACTGGCGGAGCTGGGCGTGTCCCTTACCGCCGAGGAGGCGGCGCAGGCGGCCCTTCGGGCCTGCCGCAGCGGCAATTTCCTGCGGGATGGCTACTACCTGGCGTATAGCTGGTTTGCCCCCCGGGAGGTGCTCCCGGCGGCCTTCCGCGTGGACCGGGATGCCCTGGAGGCGGCGGTGGACGCGGCCATTGACGGCCTGGACTTCACCGTGATCGACGGGGCCTTCTCTCTGGAGAAGGAGGGCCCCGAGGGCCCCGGCCTCTATATCACCTGTCCCCGGGACGGGAAACTCATCGACGAGGAAAAGCTGCTGGCCGATCTCGCGGAGAAGCTGGCCGCCGGCGATTTCACCCCGGTGGCCTGCGGCTATACCGAAAAGACCGCCGCCGGCATCGATGTACAGCAGTACTATACGGAAAACCGCGGCAAGGCGGTGGGCGCCATTTATGACCGGGAGACCGGCAAGCCAACCCGGAGCCATGTGGGCCTGGAGATGGACGCCGCCGCCGTGGAGGCACAGCTGGCGGCCGCCGCCCCCGGGGAGACCTTCCTGGCGGAGGCCCAAGTAGAGTTCCCCAAGGTCTCCACGGAGGAGCTGGAGACCTGCATGTTCCGGGATGTGCTGGGCACCGTCACCACCAAGGTATCCGGCAGCAGCTCCCGCATCGGCAATGTGAAGCTCTCGGCCAAGTGCATCGACGGCCGGGTGTATAACCCCGGCGAGGAATTTTGGTACAATAAGACCGTGGGCCGCCGCACGGTGGAGCGGGGCTTCGGCCAGGCCCCGGCGTATTTCGCCGGCAAGACCGTGATGGAGGTAGGCGGCGGCATCTGCCAGACCTCCTCCACGCTCTACTATGCCGCCCTTCTGGCGGATCTGCGCATCGTGCTGCGCTATGCCCACCAGTATGTTCCCGGCTATATCAAGTGGGGCTGCGACGCCACGGTGAGCTGGGGCGGCCCGGATTTTGCCTTTGCCAACAGCACGGATTATCCCATCAAGATCGTCATGGGCTGGGACAACAACGAGCTGACCATGACCATCCTGGGCACCAAGACCGACGACCACTATGTGGAGATGGAGAACTATGTCCGGGGAAAGACCAGCTGGTCGGATGTGGTGGTCTACAACCCCGACCGGGGCCCGGAGGAGATGGTGGAGGTGCAGACCCCCTACACCGGCTATACGGTGGATACCTACCGCTGCCGCTATGACGGCCAGGGGAACCTGCTCTCCCGGACCTTCGAGGCCAAGAGCCGCTACGATATGCGCAACCGCATCTACGAGACCGGCGACCCGGCCTACGCCCCCATGGAATAGCTTAAAAGCGTAAAAAAAGACACGGCCGGGCCGTGTCTTTTTTTGCGTTCTCGGGCTCAAAAATGCTTCACCAGGCCGGAGAGCAGCACTGTGGGCAGCAGCCACAGCAGCAAGAATCCCAGCATGTACAGCGGCGTCAGGGCGTAGAAGGCCCCGGCGTGGGTGAAGTAGTAGCAGAGAAAAAGCCCCGCCGCGGCGCCTAAATAGGTCAAAAGCAGGGTGGTCCTGCCGATGCTGCGCAGGCGCCCGGCCCCCACCACCGTCTCCGCCAGGGGCATGAGGCCCTCCCGGTACAAAACCGCGTTGGCCCGCGGGCCGGTATTGCCCACGGTGTCGCTCAGGGCGATGCGGGTGCCCACATCCGGATAGACGGGGTGTGCGTCCAGGCGGAACTTCCGCCGCAGGAGGCCCGGGGTCACATTGCCGCTGCGCACCGCCAGGATGGGCCGGATATGGGCCCGGCCCAGGGCCCGCAGGGCCCACTCCACATTCCGGGAGGGCTGGTACTTGATGACGAAGATGGCCCCCAGAACCCCGTCCACCGCCAGGAAGACCCCGGTCTGGAGCTTCAGGTCGTGGGGCAGGGAGATGTGCTTTTGCTTCATGAAGTAGGCGCTGCCCATCAGCACGGATTCGCCGTGGATGGTGCCGCCCACGCCGCCCTCCTCATAGAACTGCAGCTCCTCGATGCGGTAGCGCATGCCGCCCTCGGCGGCCAGCTGCTGCAAAAAGAGGTCGGTGAGCTGGCTGCCGGCGGCCTGGGCCACCGTGGCGGCATAGGAGATCATCTTCCGGCGCTCCTCACCGAAGACCCGGTAGCCGTTGAACTCCACCGTCCCCGGCGGAAAGAGGTCGCTCTCTGTTACCACCAGCCGGCGCTTGCTGCGCAGATCCCGGGCCCCGGCCCAGCCGGCAACGGCGCTGCCGCCGGCCCGCAGGCGCTTTTGCAGCCGCAGCAGGGGCAGCGCCCCGCCCAGCGGTAAGCTCAGGGGCACCGCCGCCGTGAGCATGGCGGACCATACCCACAGGAGCTTATCCGGCATGCCATCGGCGAGGCACACCACGCCGGTGAGCACCGTGGCCGCCGCCAGCAGCAGGGGTATGGCATAGCTCTGGGCCGTCCGGGCGGGATCCGGCTCCTCCGCGCTCCGGTAAAAGCCCCGGAGCGTGCCCCGCTGCTTGCAGGTGCCCACCGGGGTGGCGGACACGGTATAGGGCGGCTGGCCGCCGATATTCACCAGGGCGTAGGCCGTGAGCCGGGCCTCCGCCTCCAGATAGAGCCCCTCCTGACAGAGCCACAAAAGCAGGCAGTTGGCTGCCGTAAAGGGTTCGCCTATGGAAAAGCCGTTGAAAAGGCCCCACACACTGTAGCCGGTGGTGACCAGGGCCGCCAGCAGGGCTCCCAGCTCACAGGATGCCCGACGGGCCCGCAGCTGCCGGGCGGCACTGCGCCACACATCTCCGGCCAGCAGCAGGGCCAGGGCGCAGAGCCCGGCGGTTATGCCTCCGTGGAGATAGTGATCCTCCTGCCAGAGAGCCGGCAGCAGGGCAAAGCCATCCGCCGCCGTGAGCATCACGGACAGCACAGCGGGGAAGAGCAGCAGGGTCACCCCCCGGCGCAGGTGCCGGGCCTGGCGCTTGGCGGCGCGGTAGGCCTCCTCCGGCTCGGGCTCCGGCTCCTCCGGGGGCTCTTCCTCCTCCGGCTCCGGCTGGCTCCAGAGCTCCTCGGTGTCCTGGGGGAGTCCCCTCTTTTTGCGCCGCCGCGGCAGGGCGTCCCGCAGGCGCTCCCGCAGGGGCCGGGGCGGCGCTAAGATGCCGTCGTCATTCTCCGCCAGCACGGCGTCCACGGTGCTCTCCATCATGTCCCGCAGGGACACCCGGTCCGGGGGCATATTGTCCTCCGGCGGCGGGGGCTCCGGGGCGGGCGGCTCCGGCACCGCCGGGGCCGGAGCCGGGGAGTCCTCCTCCTTTTGGGCACAGGAAACCGCACCCCGGCCGAATTCGGCCAGGATGGCGTCCACGGAATACTCCTCCCCCTCCACCGGGGCCACATTCTTCAAAAGCTCGCCGGTGCGGGTGAGGGTATCGTATAGCTTTTTGTCCTGCTCTTTATCCATAGGGCTCCCGGATTCCATAGGATCGGTCTCCCCGGCGACCGGGGAGGGAATGTCTTAAAGGGGCGGCAGGGCAGCTCAGCCCAGCCGCTGGCGCACGGCCTCATAGAGGAGGATGGCCGCCGCGGCGCTGGCGTTCAGGGAGGAGATGCGTCCCTGCATGGGGATGCTCACCAAGAAGTCGCAGCCCTCCCGGACCAGGCGGCTCATGCCGTCGCCCTCGGAGCCGATGACAATGGCCGCCGGGCCCTTCAGATCGGCGCTGTAGAGGGTGGTATTGCCATCGGCAGCGGTGCCGAAGATCCACACGCCCTTCTCCTGCAGCTCCTTTAGCGTTGCGCTGATGTTGGCCACCCGGGCCACGGGCATGTAGCTCACCGCCCCGGCGGAGGTCTTGGCCACGATGGCCGTGAGTCCCGCGCTGCGGCGCTTGGGGATGATGACCCCGTGGGCCCCGGCGCACTCGGCGGTGCGGAGGATGGCCCCTAAATTGTGGGGGTCGGAGATCTCGTCACACACCACCAAAAGGGGCTTTTCCCCCCTTTGGGCGGCCCGCTCCAAAATGCTCTCCACCGATACATATTCCCGCACGGCGGCCAGGGCGATGACCCCTTGGTGGGAGTGGGTGCGGGACATGGCGTCCAGCTTCCGGCGGTCTGCATCCACCACCACGATGCCCGCCCCCCGGGCCCGGGAGGCGATGTGGCCCAGGGTCTTGTCCGTCTCCCCCTTGGCCAGGTAAATTTTGTCGATGGCGGTGCCGGTGCGCAAGGCCTCGATCACCGCATTGCGGCCCTCAATGATGCCGTCCGCCTCTGCGTCGGGTGTGCAGCGGCGAGGGTCCTTTTCCCTTTGCTCTCTCATGAAAAAATCCTCGTGTCACATAATAATACAACCTAAGTATAGCACAAAGCCGGGGGAAGATAAAGCACCATTCATAGAAATTTTACAGAAAACGCCCCGGTGCCGCTTGTGAGTTTCTTTTTTCTATGGTATACTGCCGAAAAACAGAAGTATTACCCTTTGGAGGTTTTTTATGTCTTCGCAGAACAACAACAAAAACGGCAAGAACAACAAGCCGAATCCCCGGCTGCGGGGGGCGCTGACCCTGGTGGCCTGGGCCCTGGTGCTGACGGTGGTGTTCAATTACTTCACCGCCTACAGCAGCAATACCGCCAACAAGTCCACCAGCCACGAGGTCGGCTACAGCGACTTTATCACTATGGTGGAAAAAAACCAGGTGGATAAGGTGCTCTTTAAGGACGGCGTGATCTATATCACCCCGGTGGAGGGATATGTATTCACCGAGGAGAAAAAGGACCAGAGCACCTCCCGGGTGCCCGGCAAGGAGCAGACGGCAAAAACCTATACCCACACCAAGGAGACGCCCCTGACGCTCTACACCGCGCAGCTCAACGACCCCCAGCTCCTGGCCCTGCTCAAGGAGCATAAGAGCATCGAGTTCACCGGCTACTACCAGGCACAGATGAGCCCCATTCTGGAGTTCATGGTGGGCTATATCCTGCCCACGCTCATCATGTTGGGGCTTTTGATGCTCTTTATACGGCTTTTGTCCAAGAAGGGCGGCGGCATCGGCGGTATCGGCACCGTGGGCAAGTCCAACGCCAAGGTCTACATGGAAAAAACCACCGGCGTCACCTTCAAGGATGTGGCCGGCCAGGACGAGGCCAAGGAGTCCCTGGAGGAGATCATCGACTTCCTCCACAACCCCGGCAAGTACACCGCCATCGGCGCCAAGCTGCCCAAGGGCGCCCTTCTGGTGGGCTCCCCCGGCACCGGCAAGACCCTGCTGGCCAAGGCCGTGGCCGGCGAGGCCGGCGTGCCCTTCTTCTCCATCTCCGGCTCTGACTTTGTGGAGATGTTCGTGGGCGTGGGCGCCTCCCGTGTCCGCGACCTCTTCAAGGAGGCCGCCAAGGTGGCCCCCTGCATCATCTTCATCGACGAGATCGATACCATCGGCAAATCCCGCGACGCCAGCAAGTTCGGCGGCAACGACGAGCGGGAGCAGACCCTCAACCAGCTGCTGGCGGAGCTGGACGGCTTTGACCCCTCCAAGGGCGTTATCGTCCTGGGCGCCACCAACCGCCCGGAGGTGCTGGATAAAGCCCTTTTGCGCCCCGGCCGGTTTGACCGCCGCATCACCGTGGACCGCCCCAATCTGGCGGGCCGTCTGGCCACCCTGGAGGTCCACACCCGCAACATCAAGCTCTCCGAGGATGTGGACCTGGAGAAGATCGCCCAGGCCACGGCGGGCTGCGTGGGCGCGGATCTGGCCAACCTGGTGAACGAGGCCGCTCTGCGGGCAGTGCGCAAGGGCCGCCGGGCGGTGAACCAGGAGGATCTGCTGGTGTCCTTCGAGCTGGTCATCGCCGGCGCCGAAAAGAAGGGCACTGTCATCACCGAGGACGAAAAGCGCATCATCGCCTACCACGAGGTGGGCCACGCCCTGGTGGCGGCCAAGCAGAAGAACGCCCAGCCCGTCTCCAAGATCACCATCGTGCCCCATACCCAGGGTGCCCTTGGCTATACCCTCCACCTGCCGGAGGAGGAGAAATTCCTTATGTCCAAGGAGGACATCCTGGCGGAGATCCGCACCCTGCTGGCCGGCCGCTCCAGCGAGGAGGTGGTGTGCGGCACCATGACCTCCGGCGCCGCCAACGACATCGAGCGGGCCACGGAGATGGCCCGGAACATGGTGGCCCGCTTCGGCATGTGCGACACCTTCGACATGATGGCCCTGGGCAGCATCCAGAGCCAGTACCTGGACGGCGGCTACTCCATGACCTGCGCCCAGGAGACCTATGCCGCCGCTGACCGGGAGACCATCAAGGTTATCCGCCAGTGCCACGAGGAGGCCAAGCAGATCCTCCGGGACAACCGGGAGCTGCTGGACAAGATCGCCGCCTATCTGCTGAAGAAGGAGACCATTACCGGCCAGGAGATGATGGCCATCATCGAGGGCCGGGATCCGGAAACCGTGGACAACTACGGCGTGAAGAAGGCCATCCAGGACGGCTTCCGGCCCAGCACCCCCAACACCATCGAGGCCCCGGCCCGGCACATCCGCATGGTGTCCGAGCCCGTGCCCCAGCCGGAGCGCCCCCTGGAGAGCGCCCCGGAGAAGGCCCCTGACGAGGATGTCTCTCAGGCGCCCGCAGAGACCCCTGCCGAGCCCCCGCAGACCCCGGCGGAGCCGGAGGAGAAGCCCCGGGGCTGACCCGCGATTTCCCCATGGCGGACACCGCTCGGTGTCCGCCATTTTTTGCCCTCCGTCAATATCACAAGAAACGGCGGCGCAAATTCGTGATTTTGCCGATAGAGCCCGGAAACCGGCGGTTTTTACGGTACTATTTCCGGGGAAAATCACAAAATTATAGTTGTCAGCCGGGAAAAAGTACGCTATAATCTTCATGTTGAGCATTTCGCGCGGGACACCTGCGCTTATCAAATGAGAGGAGAACTATTCTTATGACTGCCAATGAAATTCGCAATATCGCACTGCTGGGCCACGGCGGCTCCGGTAAGACCGCTCTGGTGGAGCAGATGCTGCTGAAGACCAAGGGCATCGATCGCCTGGGCCGGGCCGTTGACGGCAACACCGTCTGCGACTACGACGCCGAGGAGATCAAGCGCCAGATCTCCATTTCTCTGGCTTTTGCGCCGGTGAACTATAACAAGGTCAAGATCAATGTCATGGACGCCCCCGGCAACTTCGACTTTGCCGGCGAGGCCGTTTCCGCCATCCGCGGCGCCGAGTGCGCCGTGATCGTGGGCGCCGCCAAGGACGGCCTGAGCGTGGGCATGGAGCGCACCTGGAAGATGCTGGGCAAAAAGCCCCGCATGATCTTCATCAACCGCTGCGACGAGGCCAACGCCGACTATAGCTCCTGCATCGAGGCCATCAAGGCCAAGTTCGGCCAGGCCGTGGCCCCCATCGTGGTGCCGGTGTCCGACGCCAATAAGACCGTGACCTGCGTGGTGGATCTGCTGCACAACAAGGCCTATGACGCCAAGGGCGAGTGCGCCATCCCCGCCGAGGTGGCCGATGAGGTGGAGGCCGCCCGGGCCGAGCTGATGGAGGCCGCCGCCGGCGCCGATGAGGAGCTGATGGAGAAGTTCTTCGACACCATGGAGCTCTCCGCCGCCGACATGGCCAAGGGCCTGAAGATCGGCGTGCGGGACGGCAGCGTCTGCCCCGTGCTCTGCGGCAGCGCCGTCACCGGCATGGGCGTGGATATGCTGATGCAGACCATCGTGGATCTGTGCCCCATCGCCACGGATATGCCCGCCGAGAAGGCCCTGGACGAAAACGACAAGGAGATCGAGGTGGCCTACGATCCCAACGGCCCCACCGTTGCCTTCGTGTTCAAGACCATCTCCGACCAGTACGGCAAGTTCTCCATGATCAAGGTCATCCGCGGCAAGGTCACGGGTGATATGTCTCTTTACAATGTCACCACCAACAGCACCGAAAAGCTGGGCCGCCTCTACATCATGAAGGGCAAGAAGACCGAGGAGACCAAGGAGATCTGCTGCGGCGACATCGGCGCCATCGGCAAGATGGACAAGGTCAAGACCGGCGACACCCTGGTGGAGCCCAAGACCTTCGTGCGTCTGCCCGCCTTGAACTATGCCGCCCCCTGCTATGAGCGGGCCATCGCCCCCAAGACCAAGCAGGAGGTGGAGAAGATGGGCACCGGCCTCAACAAGCTCAATGAGGAGGATCCCACCTTCCATGTCACCAACAACGCCGAGACCCACCAGACCGTGATCTCCGGCGCCGGCGACATCCAGATCGATGTGCTGTGCTCCAAGCTCAAGAGCCGCTTCGGTGTGGACACCGAGCTGGCCACCCCCCGCGTACCCTACCGTGAGAAGATCCGCAGCAAGGTGGAGAAGCGCGGCCGCTATAAGAAGCAGACCGGCGGCAGCGGTCAGTTCGGCGATGTGGTCATCACCTTCGAGCCCCAGAGCGAGCAGGAGGATATGATCTTCGAGGAGGCCGTGTTCGGCGGCTCCGTGCCCAAGAACTACTTCCCCGCCGTGGAAAAGGGCCTGCGCAAGTGCTGCCTCAGCGGCGTGCTGGCCGGTTACCCCGTGGTGTTCCTGAAGGCCACCCTGACCGACGGTTCTTACCACCCCGTCGACTCCTCCGATATCGCCTTCCAGCTGGCCGCCGGCCTGGCCTTCAAGGATGCTCTGCCCGAGGCCAAGCCCGTGCTGATGGAGCCCATCGGCGAGCTGAAGGTCACCGTGCCCGATAACTTCGTGGGCGATGTCATGGGCGATCTGAACAAGCGCCGGGGCCGCGTGATGGGCATGAACCCCACCGGCGACGGCGAGACCGTTCTGGAGGCCGAGGTCCCCATGGCTGAGATGACCTCCTATGCCATCGACCTGCGCTCCATGACCCAGTCCCGCGGCACCTTCACCTTCACCTTCGTGCGCTACGAGGATTGCCCCGCCGCCGCTCAGGAGAAGGCCATCGCCGAGGCCAAGGCCATGGCCGAAGCCGAGGACAAGTAATTTACAGTAATTTACAGCTAAAGAAAGACCGCCCAAGGGCGGTCTTTCTTTATGCTGCTTATTTCGGCGGGGATCCTTCCGCCGCCCTGTAGGGGCCGGCGTCCCCGACGGCCCGTTTGCCTCAGTCCTCTATATCGTCCTCAAAGGAATAGTCGTTCAGCTCCTGAAAATCAAGAAACTCCGCCAGCGTCATATTAAAGGCGATGGCCAGCTTGTGCAGGGTCTTCACCCGGGGATTTTTGGTGATCCCCCGAACGATGTTGTCCAGGGTGGATTGTTTCACATCGCTCATCACCGCCAGCTTATTTATGGCGATCCCCCGCTCCTTGCAAAGCCGACGGATACGCCGCACATAGATGCTCGAATACTCCATCCGCAAGCCCCCTTCCGCTGCTACCCATTTTCGGGTTATCCCTATGATACCAACGGAAAAAGGCAGTGTTACCCGAATACGGGTTGACAAGGGCGGAATATTCGGCTTATAATATACCCATATTCGGGTAATCTGGAGGGAAAACGCATGCCGGAGTATGAAAAGATATACGCTATTCTCTGCGGCGCCGTCGATGAGGTCATCGAGCCCCTGGCGGCAATTCCTGAGGCCGATCCGCAGGTGCAGTGCCTGCGGAGAGCCCTGCTGGAGGCCGAGGAGGTGTATGTAGGCGAGGAGGGGACCTGAGCCAAGGGCAAAAAAATACGGCTCCGCAAGGAGCCGTATTTTTTTGCCTTTACTTTTTTCCCTCCAGGGTCACGGCCAGGCGGAGGGTCTCGCCGTTCCGGAGGATGGTGAGGGTCACCGTGTCGCCGGCGTGGAGTTCATGGCGGTAGTCCAGCAGATCCCAGTTTTCGCGGAGCGTGACATGGTCCACCTGCAGGAGCACATCGCCCACCTGCACGCCGACTTTTTCGGCGGGGGAGCCGTTCTCCACGGAGCGGACGACCACATGCCGCTGCCCATCGAGCTCCCGGGTGATAATGGTGAAGCCGAAGGTGGGCACCCCCCGGAATTCGCCGACCGCGAGGATGTCGTTGACCACAAAGGACACGAAGTTGGAGGGCAGGGCGAACCCCAGACCCTCCACGGAGGCCTGGCTTTCGCTGACCTGCTTGCTGAGCTTCATGGTGTTGATGCCGATGACCTGGCCCCGGTCATTGATGAGGGGGCCGCCGGAGTTGCCGTTGTTGAGGGCGGCGGTGGTCTGCAGCATGGTGTAGGTGTTGCCGTCCACCACCATCTGGCGCTGCACTCCGGAGATCATCCCCTGGGTAAAGGTACCCCGGAGGGACAAGCTCATGGGATTGCCTATGGCGTAGGCACTGTCGCCCACCACGCAGTAGTCCGAGTCACAGAATTCCGCCGGGGTGAGCCCCCGGGCGTCCACCGCCCGGAGCACTGCCAGATCCTCCTCGGGCTCGCAGCCCACCAGCTGCGCCTCATAGATGGTCCCCTCGTCGGTGACCATGATGCACTCCGAGGCGCCGTTGATCACATGGGCGTTGGTGAGGAAGTAGCCGTCCTCAGTAAGCAGCACGCCGGTACCGATGGAGGTCTTGCCGCTGCCCAGGGTGCAGGCCACGGTGACGGTGGAGGGGCAGACCCTGGCAAAAATACTCTGGGGCGCCAGCACCGTGTCATCCGGTGCCAGCAGGGTCATGTGCACCTCCGGCGCCGTGGCGCACCGGGGGATGGTGCAGCTGTCCTCACTGAAGATCCGCAGGATGCTGCTGGGCTCCTCCTTATCCGGCAGGCCGCTGCCGGAGGGGCCCGCCGCGGGGAACAAAAAGCTGCCCGCCACGGCGATCACCACCAGCACCGCCACCGCGGAGGAGAGTATCCAGAGCCAGGTGCGCCGCTTCTTGGGCGGCGTCCGGGGTGGGGCGGCGCGGCTGACGGCCTCCGGCAGGGGGTCGCGGTGCACATAGACAGACACCACCTCCCGCCCCGCCTGGGGCGCGTACCAGGACACCACCTCCCGGGCGTTCTCCTCCCCGGTAGGGAAGCTCTTGTTTTCTTCGTCCATATCCTTCGTCCTCTTAAGTAGTGTGGGTGATATTGCTCAGAGACAGCGTGAAGGCAAAGGTGGTCAGGCCGTTTTCGCTGGTGACCACGATCTTCTCCCGGTGCTGGTCCAATATGGTCTTGACCACATACAGGCCCAAGCCGTAGCCGTCCTTATCCTCGCTGCGGGACTTGTCTGACTTGTGGAAGCGCTCAAAGAGCAGGGGTATCTCCTCCGGCGGGATGGTGGCGCCGTGATTCTTCACGCTGACCACGGCCTTGGTGTCACTGAGGTGCAGCCCCAGAAACAGGGCGGAGCCGGGTGCTGCGAACTTGGCGGCATTCTCCAGCAGGTTGTAGATCACCTGGGTGATGAGGGTCTTATCCCCCCGGACGATCACCGGATCCTCGGGTATCTGCGCCTCCACATCTAAGTGGCGGAGGGTGATCTTTTGCTCCATGGACAAAAGGGCCAGGCGCATGCTCTCGCAGATGTCGAAGCTGCCGTCGCCGATCTCCTGGCTCTGGAGCTGGGAGATGTCCAGCATCCGGCGCACCAGGCCGCTGAGGCGGCGGCTCTCATCGGAGATGATCTGGAGATAGTAGCGCTCCTTCTCCGGGGGGATGGTGCCGTCCAGGATACCGTCGGTATAGCCGGCGATGGTGGTCATGGGGGTCTTCAGCTCGTGGCTCACATTGGCGATGAAGTCCCGGCGCTGGCGCTCTGTCTCCGCCAGGGAGCCGGCCATGGCATTGAAGGACCGGGCCAGCTCGCCGATCTCGTCACCGCGGGAGGCGTCCTCGGTCATGCGGACATCGAAGTTGCCCTCGGCATAGGCCCGGGTGGCGGCCACCATCTCCCGAATGGGCTGGATGTGCCGGTAGGACATCAGGGAACTGGCCACGAAGGCGATCATCAGGATGATGGCGGAGGTCACCACGAAAAGACCCAAAAACTGCCGCCACACCTGCAGAAGCTCCGCGGCGTTGGTCACCGAGAGCGCCATGCCCAGCAGCTGCCGCTCGCTGCCGAAGATGGGCACGCCCACCACGAACTGCTTTTTTTCATAGGCCCCGCTGACGGTGCTGGTGCCTTCATAGAGCCCGTCCGCTCCGGCGATGGCAGCGGTGATGTCCTCGGGCAGGTTGATGACCCGGCCTGCCAGGTCACTGTTGGTGGTCAGGAGGGTGTGGCCCTGGGCATCGCAGATGAGGAAGTCTACATCGCTCATCCGGGAGGCCACGCCGGCCAGCTTGGCCAGGGCCTCATTCTGGCTGCTGAAGGGATCCTCCCGGGCGGCCAGGTAGTCCGCGGACATCTGGGCGATGACCTCCGCCCGGGCCCGCATCTCGCTGCGCTTGGCCACCATGGTGGAGCGGTAGCTCAGGGAGAGAAAGCTCACGCCCAACAGCAGCAGCGTCAGCAGCACCATGCCCACGATCAGCAGGAATTGCTGCCAATAGAGGGTGTTGAAATTTTGCTTTAAGCGCTCCTTCATCGCACTTCAAACTTATAGCCCACGCCCCATACGGTCTTAAGGGCCCACTGGTCGGAGACATTTTCCACCTTTTCCCGCAGGCGCTTGATGTGCACATCCACGGTGCGGCTGTCGCCGAAGTAGTCAAAGCCCCAGACCTCGTCTAAAAGCTGGTTGCGGGTATACACCCGGTTGGGGGTGGAGGCCAGGTGATAGAGGAGCTCCAGCTCCTTGGGAGGCGTGTCCACATGCTTGCCGTCCACAATGAGCTCATAGCTGTCCAGGTCGATGACGAGCTTGTCGAACACCAGCCGCTTGCGGGTGTCCTCGGGGATCTCGCTGCGGCGCAGCACCGCGTTGATGCGGGCCATGAGCTCCTTCATCTCAAAGGGCTTCACCAGATAGTCGTCAGCGCCCATCTCCAGGCCGGTGATGCGGTCGGTGACATCGCTTTTGGCGGTGAGCATGATGATGGGGGTCTTGGCCACCTTGCGGATGTGGGCGCACACGCCCCAGCCGTCCAGCACCGGCAGCATGATGTCCAGCAGAACCAGATCCGGCGCCTTGCGGTCAAACTCCTCCACGGCCTTGCCGCCGTCATAGGCGCTGCGGACCTCAAAGCCCTCCTTCTCCAGATACATCCGGATCAGCTCGGAAATATTGTGGTCGTCCTCCACCACGAGAATGTTGCGTGCCATAGCGGTACCTCCTCCTTCAGGGATATCACATCGTATAACAGGTATTATACCGCCCCGGGCGGCGGTTTCCTGAACATTTTGTAAAATATGGTCTTATTATAGCACACTTTTCCCCCTTTGCATAGCCCACCGGCTACGGTTTTGCGCCATAATACCCCACGGCGGTGCCGGTGTAATACCAGGTGAGGATCTCCTGCCAGCTTTTGCCCTGCCGGGCCAGGGCGTCGGCGCCGTATTGGCTCATGCCCACGCCGTGGCCGTAGCCGGTGACATGGAAGGTGACGCTGTCCTTTTCACAGGTCACGGTGAAGGCCGTGGACCGCAGGGAGAAAAGACCCCGCAGCTCCTTGCCGGTGACCTCCACGCCGCCCACCCGGGCGCCGGCCACCCGCTGGCCCTCCCGGGTGATGTCCGTCACCCAGCCCAGGGCGCTGCCCTCCAGCCGGGCCTGGGGATAGGCGGCGCGGAAGATCCGGGCGAAATCCGCGGCGGAGAAGGTGTTCACGCTGTAGTAGTTGGGGATGTCCGCCCCCTGCTCGGGGCTCTCCACACTCAGGAGATAGGGCAGATCCGCCGTCCACACCGTCCCGGAGGCCGCCGTGGCCCCGGCGGAGGAGGAGTGGAACACCGCCAGAATGGGCGACCCTTCATAGAACACCACCCGGCCGTCCGTGCCGCGCACGGCGTCCTCGATGGCGGCATTGTGCCGGGAAAAGGACGCACCCCATTTCTCCCGGGCCGCCTCCGCCGAGAGAAAGGCGCTGCAGCACCCCGGGTCGGTACACACATCCGCCTGGGGATGGGCCTGCTTGGGGCCGTTCTCCAGCTGATAGTATACATAGGTGCGCTCGGCGGCGGCCTGGGCCCGCAGGGCGTCCGGGGCGAAGGAGGGGAGCATCTCCCCCCGCACCACACCGCAGAGATAGTCAAATAGAGCCATTTCGGTGACCCGGCCGTTTTGCAGCACCCGGAGGGTGGTGTCGGCATCGTGGGTATAGGCGGCGGGAACGGTTTCGGCGGCGGGGGGCTCCTTCTCCTCGGCGGGCGCCGTATAGCGCAGGGGCCGGGTGTCCGGCGCCTGCCGCCTCCCGGCGGAGAAATAGGCCCCGCCGTACAGCAGCACCATCAGCACCAGGGCCCCGACCAGCGACTTTTTCATTTGTATCACACATCCTTTCGGCAACAGTCTATGAACAGTTTGTCCGAAAGATGCAGGCGGTAACCCGGCCCCCAGAAAACCAAAGGGCCGAGAGATAACTCTCGGCCCATAAGGTAGGAAGATAGATGAAAAAGTTTCTTTTTTGTTCTTGCAGCTTTAGTGTAGGATATCCTTGTTACAAAAGTTCAGGGGAAATCATTAAAAAAGTATTAAATGATGGCCCCGCTGGCTTACTTCCGCTTGGCGCTCTCGGCGATGACGCTCTGGGCTTTGGCGATCTTCATGTCGTGCTGCAGGCGCACCTCGGGGAGCTGGCGGCGGATCTCGGCGGCATCCATGCCGTAGAGCTGCGCCATCTTGGCATACTCCCGATCCAGCTCCTCCTGGGTCACGGAGATGTTCTCCGCCTCGGCAATGGCCATCATGGCCAGCTCGAACCGGGCGGAGGCCACGGCCTGCTCCCGGGCCCGGCTCCGGAGGTCCTCCATGGTGAGGCCCGCCATCTCCAGGTACTGCTGCAGCTCCATGCCCTGGGCCTGCATCTGGGCGGCCAGGTCGTTCATGAGGCCGTTGAGCTGGCCCTCCACCATGGAGTCGGGCAATTCCGCCTCCATGTCGTCCACCACCTGCTGGATGAGCTCCTGCAGAAAGCTGTTGCGGGCATCCATCTCCTTGGCCTTCAGGGCGGTGTCCATGATGTCACGGCGCAGAGCGGCGGCATCGGCAAAGTCCTGGGTCCTGGCGAAGGCATCGTCCAGCACCGGGGTCGTGTAGCGGGTGATCTCGTGGAGCTTGATGCGGAACACGGCCTTTTTCCCCGCCAGGGTCTCCACATACGCCTCCGGGAAGGTCACGGTGATCTCCCGCTCCTCACCCGCCTTCATGCCGGCCAGCTGCTCCTCAAAGCCGGGGATGAAGGTGCCGCTGCCCAGCACCAGGGGGTACATCTCCGCCTTGCCGCCCTCAAAGGCCTCGCCGTCCACAAAGCCCTCAAAGTCGATCATCACCTGGTCGCCCATGGCGGCGGTCTCCGGGGTGGAGGGCAGCACCCGCTCCTGCAGGTAGGCGGCAATGGCGGCCTCCACATCGTCGTTGGAGAGCTCCACCTGGGGGTATACGGCGCTCAGGCCCTTATACTGCCCCAGCTTTACCTCCGGATAGAGGTCGATGACCGCCGCGAAGGTGAACCCATCGGCGCCGATGTGCTCCACGGTGAGGGAGGGGGTGCCGGCCAGGGAGAGGTTCTCCTCCCGGATGGCCTCCACCAGGGCCTGGGGATAGGTATCGTTGACGGCGGGCTGATACAAAAAGGCGTCGCCGTATTTCTCGCACAGCCGCTCCATGGTGACCTCGCCCTCCAGGGGGCACTGGGCCTTGAGGCCCTCATAGGCATCCTTCAGGGCCTTTTTCCAAAGGTCGCTGTCCACGGATACGGTGAGCCGTACCTGCCGGTTTTCCAGATTTTCACGCTTTTCCACTTTCATAGGGGTGTCCTCCTCGGTTTTCAACAGATGCTGTCGGTTTTCACAGATGCTACCAGTATAATGGATGCACCGGCTTTTGGCAAGCGGCGGCAATTGTAAAATGTTTGTGACAAATACAACAGCCCCCTACCATTTTTTCCGGGGCTGTGTTATAATCCCCTGCATTACAAGCGAGGAGTGGTTTTATGAAAAAGACCCTGCTGCCCTTTGTCCGGGAGAACCCCTATGTTTGGTGGGGGCTGTTTCTGCCCTGCTATCTGGCAGCATTTTTTACCGTCGAGCATTTTATCACCGATCATTATTGGGCCACCCAGACGGCCATCGACCAATACATCCCCTTCTGCGAGTACTTTGCGCCGCTGTATGTGTCCTGGAGTCCGGTCCTGCTGGTCCTGGGGCTCTATCTCCTGATAAAGGACCCGGAGGGCTTCCGCCGCTATATCTGGATGCTGATCCTGACCTTCGGCACGGCCACGCTCTTCTGCGCCCTGGTGCCCAACGGCCAGGATCTGCGTCCGGCGGTGATGCCCCGGGAGAACCTCTGCAGCGCCCTGGTGGCCTATACATACTCCCTGGATACCAACACCAATGTATTCCCCAGCGTCCATGTGCTGGGGGTGGTGAGCATCTGGTGCGCCCTGTGGCGCACGCCGGGGCTCAAAAGGTGGTACTGGCGGCTGGCGGCGGCGGTGTGGGGCTGCCTTGTCATCGCCTCGACGCTGCTCATCAAGCAGCACGCCTTCATTGATGTGGCGGCGGCCCTGCCCTGGGGGGCGCTGGGCGGCTTCATTGTGTACGGTCTCATCGGAAAAAAGAGAGACAGGGAGGGAAAGGTCTATGGCAGAGCTGCTGAAAAGTCCGCTGTTTAACGGCGTTACCCGGGAGGAATACCTGCGGATGTGGGACTGCTTCGGCATGAGCGAGCACTACTTCCGGCCCGACGAGCTGATCTACGACTTCGCCCGGGGCCGCCGGATGGTGGGCATCGTGCAAAGCGGCAGCGCCGTCATCGAGCGCATCGATGACCGGGGCGGCCGCACCATTCTGGAGCACCTGCTTCCGGGCAGCGTGTTCGGCGAGATGCTGATGTTCGATAACCCCGGGGAGGACAGCGTCACCGTGGTGTGCCAGACCCCCTGCCGGGTGTGCTTCATGCCGGAGAGCGCCCTGAAGAAGCGCTGTGAAAATGCCTGCGACCACCACAGCCGCCTGGTGGAGAACATGTTCTCCCTGGTGACGGAGAAGGCCTCCCAGCTCAGCGAGCGGGTGGAGGTGCTCTCCCGGCGCAGCATCCGGGAGAAGCTCTTGTGCTACTTCCGCATGCAGGCCGCCGGCGCCCCCGGCGGGGAGTTCCGGCTGCCCTTTTCCCTCAGCGCCCTGGCGGACTATATCTCCGCCGACCGCAGCGCCATGATGCGCGAGCTGCGGAAAATGCGGGAGGAAAAGCTGGTGTCCATCGACGGCCGGGCGGTGCGACTGTCATAATGCCAAAGAATCCGTTATTTTTTTATCAATTTCAGGCATTGACGCTGGAGGCCTGAATTGTTATCATGTAAAGAGCGAAATGATCCGCAGTGCAACCGAGTATCCACGAGGAAATCATATCAGGAAAGAGGAGTCGCCATGTATAAAATTGTCCGCAAAGAAGCGCTCAAGCCCACGGTCATTCTCTATGAGATCGCCGCGCCCATGGTCGCCAAAAAAGCACAGCCCGGCCAGTTTATCATCCTGCGTGTGGATGAAAACGGCGAGCGTATCCCCATCACCATCCATGACTACGACCGCGAGAAGGGCACCGTGACCATCATCGTGCAGACGGTGGGCGCTACCACGGAGAAGCTCTCCCATAAGCAGCAGGGCGAGTGCCTGCACGATTTTGTCGGCCCTCTGGGCCGCCCCACCGAGACCGAGGGCAAGAAGAAGGTCTGCGTGGTGGGCGGCGGCGTGGGCTGCGCCATTGCCTATCCCGTTTTGAAAAAGTTCCATGACTGCGGCGCCGAGGTCCACGCCGTGGTGGGCTTCAAGAGCAAGGATGTGGTCATCCTGGAGGACAAGTTCCGGGCCGTTTCCTCCGTTTTGAAGGTCTGCACCGACGATGGCAGCTACGGCCAGAAGGGCCTTGTCACCGAGGCCCTCAAGGAGCTGCTGGACGCGGGCAATGTCTATGATGAGATCTTTGCCATCGGCCCCATGGTGATGATGAAGTTCGTCTCCAAGACCACCGAGCCCTACGGCATCCCCACCACCGTGTCCATGTCCCCCATCATGGTGGACGGTACGGGCATGTGCGGCGGCTGCCGCCTGACCGTGGGCGGCGAGACCAAGTTCGCCTGCGTGGACGGCCCGGACTTTGACGGCCACAAGGTCGACTGGGACATCGCCGTAAAGCGCAACCAGATGTATCACGACTTTGAAGTGCACAAGCACGAAGAAGCTTGCAACCTTTATAAGCAGGAGGTAAAGTGAAATGGCCGTGAATATGCGTAACGATAAAAACCCCATGCCCTCCCAGGATCCCAATGTCCGCAACAAGAATTTCCTGGAGGTGGCCCTGGGCTATACCGAGGAGCAGGCCCTGGATGAGGCCGCCCGCTGCCTCAACTGCAAGGCGCACCCCTGCGTCAACGGCTGCCCGGTGAATGTCAAGATCCCCGAGTTCATTCAGAAGATCGTGGAAAAGGACTATGAGGGCGCCTATCAGGTCATCCATGAGACCTCGTCCCTGCCCGCCGTGTGCGGCCGCGTGTGCCCCCAGGAGACCCAGTGCGAGATGCACTGCGTCCGGGGCAAGAAGGGCGAGGCCGTGGGCATCGGCCGTCTGGAGCGCTTCGTGGCCGACTGGCACAACGCCCACGCCGCCGAAGCCCCCGCCGTGCCCGCCTCCAACGGCCACAAGGTCGCCGTAGTGGGCTCCGGCCCCAGCGGCCTCACCTGCGCCGGCGACCTGGCCAAGAAGGGCTATGAGGTCACCGTCTTTGAGGCCCTGCATCTGGCCGGCGGCGTGCTGGTGTACGGCATCCCCGAGTTCCGTCTGCCCAAGAGCATCGTGCAGAAGGAGGTGGACGGCCTCATCGCCATGGGCGTGAAGGTGGAGACCAACACCGTCATCGGCCGCACCATCACCATCGACGAGCTCATGGAGGAAAACGGCTTCGAGGCCGTGTTCGTGGGCTCCGGCGCGGGTCTGCCCATGTTTATGAACATCCCCGGCGAGAACCTCAAGGGCGTTTACTCCGCCAATGAGTTCCTCACCCGCATCAACCTCATGAAGGCCTATAAGCCCGATTCCGACACCCCCATCATGCCCCTGCAGGGCAAGAAGGTGGCGGTGGTGGGCGGCGGCAATGTGGCGATGGACGCCGCCCGCTGCTCCAAGCGCCTGGGCGCCGAGGTCTATGTGGTCTACCGCCGGGGCATGGAGGAGCTGCCCGCCCGCCACGAGGAGGTGGAGCACGCCATCGAGGAGGGCATCATCTTCAAGACCCTCAATAACCCCGTGCAGATCAACGGCAACGACGACGGCTGGGTGTCCTCCATGACCTGCATCGAGATGGAGCTGGGCGAGCCCGATGCCTCCGGCCGCCGCCGCCCCGTGGAGAAGAAGGGCAGCGAATTCGACCTGCCGGTGGACGCCGTGATCATGTCTCTGGGCACCAGCCCCAACCCCCTCATCAAGAGCACCACCAAGGGCCTGGAGGTCAACAAGAAGGGCGGCATCATCGTCAACGAGGACGGCCTTACCTCCCGCACGGGCGTGTATGCCGGCGGCGACGCCGTGACCGGCGCGGCCACGGTGATTTTGGCCATGGGCGCCGGCAAGCTGGGCGCCAAGTCTATCGACGAGTACCTGCAGAATAAGTAATTTCCCTACATAGCACCAAAGGGCGGGAGAGCGTCTCCCGCCCTTTTGCTGAAAACTCCACGCTCCGCAGACAAATTCTGCGGACGGTGGGTGGGCAAAACGGGTCTGCGGCGCGTATAGTGGGCGCAGAAAAGCAAAGGAGGCAGGACCATGGATACAAAGAAAACGGGTGAATTTTTGGCGGCCATGCGCAAGTCCAAGGGCTATACCCAGCAGGCGGTGGCGGAGTGGCTGAACCTCTCCAACAAAACCGTCAGCAAGTGGGAGAGCGGCGCAGGCCTGCCGGACATCGCGGTGCTGCCCGCTCTGGCGGAACTTTACGGTGTGACGGCGGACGAGATCCTGGCGGGGAAGCGCCTGGAGGGGGAGCCCTCTGGGGCGGAGGCGGTTCGCTGCCGGGAGACCGGAGTCTACCTCCTGCGGCGCTGCGGCCTTGTCATGGATATCTGCGGCCTTTTTGCCCTGGCGGTGAGCATCTGGCAGACCTGCGTGTTTTGGAAAGACCTCTCCTGGCAGGTGCTGCTTTACCAGTGGGGCTATTCGTTCCCGGCAGCCCTCTATTACCTGCTGATGGCCGCCATCGTGGTGGTGTGCGCCGGGGCGCTGATCCAGCGGTATTACCTGGCGGCGGCGCGCCCCGTGGCGGCGGAGGAGGACTGGCTCCGTGCCCGGCGGCAGGCGGTGCAAAAAGCCGCCTTTCTGCTGACGATGCTCCTTTGCCTCTTGGCGCGGTGGGTCCTCTGGCGCACCACCGCAGAGCAGGCGGCGTTTGCGCTGCTTTTGGCGGCGGCATGGCTGGTGCTGCTGAAAAAGAGACCTGACACAGCCGCTACCGCCGCCCGCGTTCTGCTGCTGCTGGCGGGGCTATCCATCCTGTGGGCGGCGGTCTTGCCCCATGTGCTGCCGGAGAGTGTCCTCGCCGCACAGGTAAGCCGTCCGGGGAAGAACATCACGGTGCCGGTGGGCAGCGTGCTGGACACCCTTTTCGCCGAGGCACTGCCGCCGCTGCTGCTGCTTTCTGCCGCGGCGGCGCAGGCCTGCCGGGAGCGGCGGCGCACCTGAGCATACGCACAGATCGGAAAAATCCGCGCCCCGGGCGCGGATTTTTTATTTACTTTTGGTATTAAGCCGTGTATAATCTACACATTGTATTCAACGAGAGAGAATAGGTGGGAGAGAAGATGGCAACTGATTTTTCCAGGACCCTGTGCCTGCTGCGGCAGGAAAAGGGCATTTCCCAGCGCAAGGCCAGCGCGGCGCTGGGCATATCCCAGGCGCTTTTGAGCCACTATGAAAATGGCATCCGGGAGCCGGGACTTTCCTTTGTGCGCCGCGTCTGCGACTATTACCATGTGTCGGCGGACTTTCTGCTGGGCCGCACCGCCAGCCGGGACGGGGCCATGATCGAGCCCGAGGAGCTCTATGACGCCAGCGGCGAAAAGGGGACCCTCCGGGGGAGCATCCTGGCCACGCTGCAAAAGAAGCTGGCGGCCAACGCCGCCGGGGTGCTCTTTGACCTGCTGGGCCGCACCGGCAGCCGGGAGGCCATCGCCGCCGCCGGGGAGTACCTCAGCGCCGCGGAGTATCAGCTCCTGCGGCAGCTCTATCGCCGCAGCGGAGGGAACGAAGGGCTCTTTGCCGCCGACCGCGCGGACTTTGACGCGGGGCTGACCATGGGCTGTATGCTCCGCAGTCACGCGGCTTACTGCCGGGCCCTGGACGGCTGCGAGGCCCTGCCCGCCCTTACATCCGACGACCTCACCGCCGTGCCCGGCACCGGCCAGAGCGTGGCGCAGGTGGTGCACACGGTAGACGACCTGCTGCGACGCTGAAATCCAACGGAGGAAACCTGTATGTTTGAACGATCCAAGATCCGCAACTTTTCCATCATCGCCCACATTGACCACGGCAAATCCACCCTGGCCGACCGCCTGCTGGAGAAGTGCAATGCCGTCAGCGAGCGCCAGATGTCCGACCAGATCTTAGACAACATGGACTTGGAGAAGGAGCACGGCATCACCATCAAGTCCCGGGCGGTGCACCTGCGCTATACCGCCCGCGACGGCGAGACCTACGCCCTGAACCTCATCGACACCCCGGGCCATGTGGACTTCAACTACGAGGTCTCCCGCTCCCTGGCCGCCTGCGAGGGCGCCATCCTGGTGGTGGACGCCACCCAGGGGGTGGAGGCCCAGACCCTGGCCAACACCTATCTCGCCATGGAGGACAATCTGGAGATCCTGCCGGTCATCAACAAGATCGACCTCCCCGCCGCCGACCCCCAGCGGGTGAAGCAGGAGGTAGAGGACATCATCGGTCTGCCGGCCATGGACGCACCTGAGATCTCCGCGAAAATGGGGCTGCACATCGACGATGTCTTAGAGGACATCGTGGCCAATGTGCCCGCCCCCCAGGGCGACCCCAACGCCCCCCTGCAGGCGCTGATCTTTGACAGCCAGTACGATCCCTATCTGGGGGTGGTGGTGCTCTTCTGCATCAAGCAGGGCACCGTCCGCCGGGGCCAGACCGTTCGCATGATGGCCTCGGGCGCGGAATATACCATCTTAGAGTGCGGCTACCTCAAGCCCATCGGCAATGAGCCCTGCGAGGTGCTCCACGCCGGCGAGGTGGGCTACTTCACCGCCAGCATCAAAAATGTCAAGGACACCCGGGTGGGCGACACCATCACCGATGCGCAGAATCCCGCCGCCGCGCCGCTGCCGGGCTATCGCGGGGTCCAGAGCATGGTCTACTGCGGCGTCTACACCGAGGACGGCTCCAAGTACCCCGACCTCCGGGACGCCCTGGAGAAGCTCCAGCTCAACGACGCCGCCCTGACCTTTGAGCCGGAGTCCTCCGTGGCGCTCGGCTTCGGCTTCCGCTGCGGCTTTTTGGGGATGCTCCACATGGAGATCATCCAGGAGCGCCTGGAGCGGGAGTTCAATCTCGACCTCATCACCACGCTGCCCAATGTTATCTACCATGTCTATAAGACCGACGGTACGATGGTCACCGTGGACAACCCCCACAACTACCCCGACCCCGCCGTCATCGAGCACGCCGAGGAGCCGTATGTGAAGGTGTCCATCATTGCCCCCAACGAGTATGTGGGCAACATCATGCCCCTTTGCCAGGACCGCCGGGGCGAGTTCAAGGACATGCAGTATCTGGACACCCGCCTGGTGGAGATGCATTACCAGATGCCCCTCAACGAGATCGTCTACGATTTCTTCGACACCCTTAAGGCCAACACCAAGGGCTATGCCTCCCTGGACTATGAACTCTCCGGCTACCGCCCCAGCGAGCTGGTGAAGGTGGACCTGCTCTTAAACGGCGACGGCGTGGATGCCCTGAGCTTCATCGCCCACCGGGACAAGGCCTATCCCCGGGCCCGGCGGCTGTGTGAAAAGCTCAAGGACAACATCCCCCGCCAGCTCTTCGAGGTGCCCATCCAGGCGGCCATCGGCGGGCGCATCATCGCCCGGGAGACCGTCAAGGCCATGCGTAAGGATGTGCTGGCCAAGTGCTACGGCGGCGACATCACCCGCAAGAAGAAGCTGCTGGAAAAGCAGAAAGAAGGAAAGAAGAAGATGCGGAATCTGGGCACCGTGCAGGTACCCACGGAGGCATTTTTGGCCGTTCTCAAGCTGGACAGCGACTGATTCTTATCCTCCCCCACAGTATAAAAGCGTCCCCGGGCACCGACGGTGCCGGGGGACGCTTTTTCTTGCGGTGAGCGCAGCGCGGTGTCTCTCAGCCCAGGTCTACATCAATGGCGAAGAGACCGCCGGCGCCGCCGGAATAGAGGTAGAGCACATTGTCCGTGGGCTTGAACTTACCCTCCCGGGCCATCTGGATGAGGCCGGCAAAGGCCTTGCCGGTGTAGACGGGATCCAGGAACAGGCCCTCGTTCTCCGCCATCATGCGAATGGCGGCGTTGCCCTCCGGAGAGGGGATGGCATAGCCGGGGCCACACATGTCGATGAGGTGGACATTCTCCGCCGTGGGCATGAAATCCAGCTCCAGGAGCTTGGCGGTCTCCTGCATGATGCGGGTGGTGATGACCTCAAAGGGGTCGCTGTCCACCATGAGGCCCACGGTCTGGGTCTTCGGCATATAGAGCATGGCGCCCAGGGATACCCCCGCGTGGGTGCCGCCGCTGCCCTCGGCGCAGCAGACATAGTCAAAGTGCATCCCGGTGTCGGCGATCTCCTTCATGCAGTTTACATAACCCAGCGCGCCGATGGCGTTGGAGCCGCCGCAGGGGATCTTGTAGTAGGGCTTGCCCAGGGACTGCCCCACCCGGTCCATCTCCTCATAGATGTCGTCATAGCTGTTGGTATCCATGAAGCGGACATCGGTGTTCATAAGGTATTCCAGGAGCTGGTTGCCCTTGCGGTCGGTGACGCCCTTTTTCTTCAGGATCAGGATGGGGGTCATGCCCAGCTTCTTGGCACAGGCGGCGGTGAGCATGGCGTGGTTGGACTGGGCGCCGCCGGTGGTGAACACCACCTCGGCCCCCTGGCGCTTGGCGTCCGCCAGCAGGAACTCCAGCTTGCGGACCTTGTTGCCGCCCAGGCCGATGCCCGTGAGGTCATCGCGCTTGATATAGATGTTGGTGCCCAGCAGGCGGCTGATGTTCTCCAGCTTTTGAATAGGGGTAGGCAGCACCGCCAGGGGAATGCGGGGGAAGGAATTGAGATCTCTCATAAGATGCTCCTTTTCTCTGATCTTCCGGGAATGACAGTATATTTTATTCGGCCTTGCCGGGAATATCCACGGGAGAGAATGCTCAGGGCTCGGTCATGATCTGCAGGATGGTGCGGTCGGTCTGGCGCATGCCCTCGGCGGCCAGGCGGCCCACATTCTTCACCGTTGCCTCCTCGTCTGTGCCCACGATGCCGTCGCCGCTGCGGAAGCTGTTGCCGGTGCGGTACATATTGTAGCCCAAAATGCCGCAGTCCACGCCCATGGCGATCTTGCTGGCGCAGGAGGCCTTGGCCCCGTCGCAGATGGTGCCGGAGATCATGGCCACAGCGTTCTGCATGGTCTGGGCGATGCCCTCGCAGTCGGCGCCCTCCAGGAAGGCGATGCCGCAGCCGGCGCCCACACCGGCGCTGACGGCGCCGCAGTAGGCGCTCAGGCGGCCGATGCCGGTTTTCTGGTGGATGGTGATGAGGTCGCTGAGGCACACGGCCCGGAGGATCTGCTCCTCCTCCTTGCCGGTGAGCACGCCGTAGCGCCACACGGGCACCGAGGCGGTGATACCCTGGTTGCCGGAGCCGGAGACGATGACCACCGGCATCTCGCAGCCGTTCATCCGGGCGTCGCTGCCGGCGGCGGCCCAGGAGCGGGCCTGGTTCTCCGGCGCGTCGGAGGCCATCAGCAGGGTGGAGCCGATGTTGCTGCCCCAGTTGTGCTCGATGCCCTCGGCGGCGATGGCGCTGTTGCAGGCCACCTGCTGGGAGATCAGGGGCCGGATGGTCTCAATGGGAACGGTTTTAGCAAAGGCAACGATGTCGCGGATATTCAGGCCGCTCTTGTCGTGGAGATTGTCCTCGGCGTCACCCACCACGGGCTTCTCCAGCAGGATCTGACCGTCCTTTTCCATGTAGATGATGTTGGTGTGATTGTTGGCCACCCGGACAGTGGCGCAGTGGGTACCCAGGCGGCCCGTGAGCTTGATGTCCAGCATGCAGGGCGACTCGGGGCAGGTGATCTTGATGGGGGTGGCATCCAGATAGCCCTGGATGGCTGCCACATCCTCCTCGGTAACGCCGGCCAGCACCTGCAGCTCGGCCTCGGCGTCCCCCGCCACCACGCCCACGGCGATGGCGGCGGCAATGCCCCGGCGGCCCCCGGTATTGGGCACCACCACGGACTTGACATTTTTGAGAATATTGCCGCTGATCTCCGCGTCGATACTCTCCGGTTTACCGCCCAAAACCGTGCGCAGCTTGGCAGCGCAGTACGCAACGGCAATGGGCTCCGTACACCCGGTGGCCAGGAGGAGCTCCTCTTCCAGGATGGCCATGTAGTCGGCCATCTTCTTTTCACACAACATCGTTTCGTTCTCCTTTGTACAGTTGTTATTTTAGGCGGGCCAAGGGCCGCGTCCTTTCAGGTAAGGGGGGTGCTGGGCATATCCAGGGCGGGCACATCGTCCTCCTGCTCCACCCAATGGGAAACCTCCACCACCTCAAACTCCTCTGCGGTGCGGCGGATGACCACCCGCCGGATGCCGGAGTTGATAACGAGCCGCCTGCACATGGCGCAGGAGGTGGCGTCGCCCAAAAGTGCCTTGGTCTGGGCGTCCCGGCCCACCAGATAGAGGGTGCTGCCCACGGTGTCCCGCCGGGCGGCGGAGATGATGGCGTTGGCCTCGGCGTGGACACTGCGGCAAAGCTCATACCGCTGGCCCCGGGGCACCTGCATGGCTTCCCGAGTGCAAAAGCCCATGTCCACGCAGTTTTTCCGACCCCGTGGGGCGCCGTTGTAGCCGGTGGAGATGATCTCGTCATTCTTCACGATGATGGCGCCGTAGACCCGCCGCAGGCAGGTGGCCCGCTCTAAAACCGTTTCGGCGATATCCAGATAATAGTTCTCCTTGCTGATGCGTTTTTCCATGGGAGGCCTCCTCTCATTTTGCTTCATTATACCGTTTTTCACCAGGGCGTTCAACCGTATTATTCAATTGCGGCCCTGCCGAAATCCACAAAAATATCCGCCGCCTTTTCAGCGATATGACAAAAGCGGGCGCCGCAGCGCCCGCTATATCCGGTCCTGGGATCATTTTTGAAGCTTGAAGAGATTGGCGTCCCCGGCAAAGTTGGTCATTTCATAAAGCACCAGGATATCGTCGCTGGCGTCGGCCAGCTCCTGGACGCTGCCCCGGAAGAACCGCAGATCCAGCACAGTGATGGTGTCATACTCCCCGGCCAGGAAGGGGATGAAGCAGTTGGCAAAGCTGTCCTTGATAAGCAGCAGCGACTTGCCAGTGTCCGCCCCGGTGTCGATGACGGCCTTGGCGTAGTTGCCGCCTAGGAAGACCTCGTATTGGTCCTTCTGCTGCAGGGCGGCGTCTACATAGAGGGAGGGGTACTCCGTGCCGTCACAGTCCATGGAGCGGATGGTAACGCTCCGGTCCAGATAAATGCTGTCATAGGCGCTGTCCGGCAGAAGCACCTTGGAGTACATGGTGCCCCGGAAGCTGTCGGACACCTCCGTGAGGGTGAATTGCCGGGGGGTATAGCCCATGGAGGCGGCCCACTGGCGGTAGGCGGTCTCTGCTCCCTGGGAGGTCCAGTGGTGGTCGGTGCGGTAGTAGACCTGCTCCGTTTCAGCGGCCTTCACCAGGGCGGCATAGGGCAGCACGGCCCTCTCGCCGAAGGTATCCGCCAGGAGGGTATCGCAGGCGGCCCGGTCGAAGGTCACGGCATTTTTCGGCAGCTTGTCGGATAAAACCGTGTCCGGTGTGGGCACCAGCAGGATCCGGCAGCTTTTATTCTCGTTGGCGGCAAAGAAGCGGCTCACGAAGCCCACATTCTTCTCAAAGCGGGAGCGGTCAAAATCGTCCTCGGTGAGGCGGGCGAAGTAGTAGCCCTCCGCCCCCAGGTACACGCCGCCGATATCCTTTTTTCCGGTGGCCCGCTGGAGCAGGGACTTGCCCTCCATCCAGCTTTCCCGCAGCAGCATCTGGTCGGAGAGGTATTTTTCCGCCTCGGTGGAGAAGGTGCCGGCCATGAGGGTCTGCCAGGTGAGCTTCGGGGCCTGCTGGAGATAGCGGTTCTCATTGGCGGAGAAGGCCTGATCCGGCGCCAGGAACGAGCCCAGGGCCAGCCCCAGCAGGATCAGGGCGACGGCGATGAGGGGCGCCAGCTCCCGGCGCTCCTTCGGGTTTTCAGATGAAAGATGCTTTCCCGGCATGGGCAAGCCCTCCTTTCTTTACGGTGGGAAGTCATTTCAGAAGCGGAAGTACAAAAACGGGTTATAGCTGTCCCCTACCAAAAAGGCGATGGAGATCAGCAGCACCGCGGCCACATACAGGGTCTTGGCGGTCTGCACGGCGGCATAGCCCATGCGGCCCTCCAGCTTTTTCCACAGCCGCAGAGGCCCCGTGGTGCAGCCGATGAGGGCCAGCGCCAGCACAAAGCCGTTGCTGCTGAGGAGATAGGCGCTGTCCGCGCTCCAGAAGGGGCCGCTGAACATATGGCTCACATACCGCCCCAGCTGCCCGAAGTCGGTGATGGCAAAGAGCACCCAGCCCATGGTAAAGGCAAAGCAGGTATAAAGATGCCCCACAAGGCGGGGGATGCGCTCCAGGATGCCCAGGAGGAAGGTCTTTTCCAGCAGCAGCAAAGCGGCGTAGTAAACGCCCCAGAGCACAAAGTTCCAGCTGGCCCCGTGCCAAAGGCCGGTGAGCAGCCACACGATGGTGATGTTCAGGAGCTGCCGCCCCTTGCCCCGGCGGTTGCCCCCCAGGGGGATATACACATACTCCCGGAACCAGGTGGAGAGGGAGATGTGCCAGCGCCGCCAGAACTCCGTGACGCTGCGGGACTCATAGGGGTGCTCGAAGTTCTCTAAGAAGGTGAAGCCAAAAAGGTGCCCCAGGCCGATGGCCATATCGGAGTACCCGGAGAAGTCGAAGTAAATCTGGAAGGTGTAGGCGATGGCCCCCAGCCAGGCGGTAGCGGCGGTGGGGCTGCCCATGGCGGCGACGGTCTCCCACAGGGCGCCCACCTGATTGGCGATGAGCACCTTTTTGCCCAGGCCGATGACAAACCGCTGGATGCCGAGGCTAGCCTCCCGCCAGCTCTCCCGGCGGTGCTCCAGACCCTCGGCCACGGTTTTATACTGCACGATGGGCCCGGCGATGAGCTGGGGGAAGAGGGTGACATAGGTGCCGAAGGTGATGATGTTCCGCTGGGGCGGCACCAGGCCCCGATACACATCGATGGTATAGGACATGGTCTGGAAGGTATAAAAGCTGATGCCGATGGGCAGGGCGATGCCCAGAGCCGGCAGTCCCGCCCCCAGAAGCCCGTTGATGTTGGCAATGGCAAAGTCGGTATACTTGAAAAAGCCCAGGATGCCCAAGTTCCCCACGCAGGAGATCACCAAAACAACCCTGGCGCCCTTCTCCCTGCCGCGGGCGCGGAAGTATCCGATGGCCAGGCCGTTGGCGTAGTCAAATACGGTGGAGAAGAGCATGATGAGGATATACTTCGGCTCTCCCCAGCCGTAGAACAAAAGACTTGCCGCCAGCAGGATGCCGTTGCGCCAGCCCCGGGGACAAAGAAAGTATATGCCGCACACCAGGGGGAAAAACACCATCAAGAATACGGTGCTGGAAAAGACCATATGCCGTTCTCCTTTTTCAAAAATTACGCGGGAAATCGGGACAAGGCGTATACCTTGTCCCGATGAAGCGCCGGTTTACAGGATGCCGTAGAGCTTGCTGACCAGGGAGCTGTTGCGGATGGCGGAGAGGTTGTTGCAGAAGACCACATCGCCCACGCCGTTTTCCTTCACAAAGCTGCTGATGCTGCCGCTCCAGTGGCGGTAGTCGATGACATACACCGTCTGGTAATGGTCCGCCAGGAAGGGCACAAAGGCATTGCCGAAGGACTCCTTCACCACCAGGCAGGACGAGCCGTCTGTCTTGGCGGTATTGGTGATGACGGTATAGGCGTTGTCGCCGTAGATGTAGGCGCCGTACTTGTAGGCGGCGGGGGCGGAGGTCTCGTCAAAGACCACGGGGACATTTTCCACCACCTTGGCGCCGCTTTCGTTGTATACGGTCATGGTCACCATATCCCCCGCCAGGGGATAGTAGCCGGTGACGGTGTCCGGTGTATCGCCCAGGACGGCGCTTTTGCCGGTGTCATTGTAGAAGGTGCCCAGGAAGCCGGGCATCTCCAGGGTACGGTAGGCGCTCAGGTCGTTGGCGGTGAGGCCGGCGGCCTTGCAGAACTCGGCATAGGCGTAATAGGCGCCCAGCCCCGTCCAGTGGTGGTCGGTGCGGTAGTAGATATACTCCGTGCGGTGCTGCATCAGCGCGTCATACAGGGGCACCGGGATGGTGGCCCCGTCCAGATATCCCAGGATGGAGGTCTCGGCGGCCTTCTGGTCAGAGAAGAAGTCCTGGCCGTAGAGCTCATCCGGCAGGGTGATGCCGGAGGACAGGGGGATCACCAGGTCAAAGACCCGGGCGCTGCCCATGAGATCGTCCGCCGCCTTGTTGATGCACTGGGCATACTTCTGGGCGGTGGAGTCCACATAGGTGTACATCTCATAGCCGGTGTTGCCCACGCAGTATACGGCATCATACTTCTTGATCTCGCCCTGGGGCTCGATCTTGGCGATGGGAGCCGGCTGGGGGTCGGGGTCCGCCTGGTCGGGGTCTACATCCTCAATGGGGTCCAGATCGTCGGCAGGAGGGGCGGGGGCCTTGTCCTTCTTCAGGCCCATGACCACCAGCACCGCGCCGGCGATGACCACCAAAAGCATCACGATAAGGGCGGCGGGGGCTACCCGGCTGCGCCCGCGATACGCTCTGCGGCCGCTCACTTGGTGAAGCCCTCCACAATGGCGCTGACACCGGAGACATCCGTGGCCACCACCAGCACCACCAGGTTATCCGTGCAGGAGGTGTAGGTGCCGCCTGCCAGGCGCTGGGCCTCGGCGGGGTCGTACTTGCCGGCATTGTCGGCCAGGCCGGCCAGATAGCTCTCCACGGCGGACATCACCTTGGCGGCATCGTCGCCGGTGGCGCACTGCACGCACACCACGCACTCGGTGGAGCTGCCGCCGGGCATATAGCCGCAGATCTTGGCGCTGTCGGGCACATCGAAGGTGAAGCGCAGGATCTCCTGGGCCTCCTCGGTCATCTCGCCGTCAAAGGCGACGCCCTCCACCAGGGCCTTGGCCAGGGCGTTTACATCCACCTCCTGGGGTGCCTTTGTGCCGCAGGCGGCGAAACTCATCAGCATCAGGGCTGCGAGGACACATACAAATAACTTTTTCATGGGGTTGCTTCCTTTCTTGGTTCTATTTTTGACCGTTGGGCCGATTTTATCCAAACATCTGAAACAGCATACCACATTCCCGGAGAAAAATGAAGTGGCATTGCGAAAAAATGTCGTCAAGAAACGGCGGCTATTTTGCGGTAAACATCATATTTCTGTCCACCGCCCCCTCAATGCCCGGGCAGGTGGAGCTGTCGGAGTACTGCCAGACCTCGAAGCGGTAGTAGAAGTCCGGCCAGCTGTTGAAGTCTGCCACCCACAGGGGATAATCCCGGAGCTCGCCTAACTCGTAGGCATAGTAGCCCAGCTGGCGGTTGGTGTAGATGCCCGCCCGGTAGCCCTCCTGCTCCACCGCCTCCAAAAAGGCCTTGGCGCAGGCGGTGAGGGTGCCGTAGTCCATGGCGGCGGTGCGGGCCTCGGCGGAGCCCACCTTCTCCCAGTCGAACATCACCGGCAGGTCCAAGGCAGCGCCGTCCAAAAGCTCCAGTACAAAGCGGGCCTCCTCCCGGGCCTCCTCGGCAGAGGTGGCCTGGGAAAAGAAATAGCCCCCCACCTTGACGCCGGCGGCCCGGGCGTTTTGCAGGTTCTCCCGGCCCCGGTCGTCCGTCAGCAGCTTGCCCTCGGCCCCGGTGCCCCGGGCCCCCAGGCGCACAAAGGCGAAGTCTACGCCGCTGTTTTTCACAGCCGACCAGTCGATGCGCCCCTGCCACTCGGACACATCGATGCCGTAGGAGGTCTCATAGTCCTTGCCGAGATAGACGGGCTTTCCGTTCTCCACGGTGAAGTCCTCGGCCTTAAGGCCGGCGGGTACGCTGCCCTCCCAGGGGGTGATCCACACCTCCGAGGCCCCGTCGTTTACCCGGACCTGGCCGTTGTGGATGTCACCCAAGATGGGGTTGTGGCGGCGGTCTATCACGAGCTTGAGCGTGATGCCCCCCAGCACGCCGATGATGCAGCACAAAATGGCCACCGTGAGCCAGTAGGTGCTGGCCCGGACATGCCGCACGGCCCTTCTGTCGATCCTATCCATAGGGAACCTCCCTTGCTTTCGTTATGGCGCCTGCCGCCTGGGCGGCTGCGGCGCCAGTATCATCATAGTCGAGTTTTGTCGTTATGTCAACATCGTAAGAAACTCTTAATTTTTCCGTAGACAGCCGGGGAATTTTGCTATATAGTATATCCGATACGCAAGAAAGCAAGGAGTTAGTTTATGAGCACTTTACATGACCAGATAACCCGCCGCCGGACCTTTGCCATCATCTCCCATCCCGACGCCGGTAAAACCACCCTGACGGAGAAGTTCCTGCTCTACGGCGGGGCCATCGCCCAGGCCGGCGAGGTCAAGGGCAAGCGAGCCCGGGCCGCCACCTCCGACTGGATGGAGATCGAAAAGCAGCGCGGCATCTCCGTGACCTCCTCGGTGATGCAGTTCCGCCATGACGGGTTTTGCATCAACATCCTGGACACCCCCGGCCACCAGGACTTCTCCGAGGACACCTACCGCACCCTCATGGCGGCGGACAGCGCCGTGATGGTCATCGACGGCGCCAAGGGCGTGGAGCCCCAGACTCGGAAGCTCTTCCGGGTGTGCGCCCTGCGGAACATCCCCATCTTTACCTTTATCAATAAGATGGACCGGGAGACCCGGGACCCTCTGGAGCTGTGCGAGGAGGTGGAGCGGGAGCTGGGCATCGCCACCTGTCCCATGAACTGGCCCATCGGCTGCGGCCAGGAATTCAAGGGGGTCTATGACCGGGAGAAAAGGTGCATCCTGCACTTTACCGATGCCGGCCACGCCAAGAAGGCGGGCATTACCCAGGTGGAGCTGGACGACCCCACCCTGGAGGGCCTCATCGGCCAGCGCCTTTGCGCCAAGCTCCGGGACGATGTGGAGCTTTTGGGCGCCGGCGCGGACTTCGATTTGGAGGCGGTGCGCTGCGGCAAGCTCTCGCCGGTGTTCTTCGGCTCAGCCCTCACCAACTTCGGCGTGGAGCCCTTTTTGGAGAGCTTTTTGAAAATGACCCCGCCGCCCCTCTCCCGGGAGAGCGATCAGGGACTGGTGGACGCCTTTGACCCGGACTTCTCCGCCTTTGTGTTCAAGATCCAGGCCAACATGAACAAGCTCCACCGGGACCGCCTGGCCTTTATGCGCATCTGCTCGGGCAAGTTCGAGCGGGACGCGGAGTATTACCATGTGCAAAGCGGCAAAAAAATGCGCCTGAGCCAGCCCCAGGCCATGATGGCCGCCGAGCGGGAGATCGTGGACGAGGCCTACGCCGGGGACATCATCGGCGTGTTCGACCCGGGCATCTTCTCCATCGGCGACACCGTCACCGTTCCCGGCAAAAAGTTCCGCTATTCCGGCATCCCCACCTTTGAGCCGGAGCTGTTCCGGATGGTCTCCCCAAAGGATACCATGAAGCGCAAGCAATTCGTCAAGGGTGTGGAGCAGATCGCCCAGGAGGGCGCTATCCAGATCTTCAAGCTCCCGGGCACCGGCTACGAGGACATCGTAGTGGGTGTGGTGGGCCAGCTGCAATTCGAGGTCTTTGAGTACCGCATGCGCAGCGAGTACGGCGTGGAGATGCGCATGGAGGGCCTGCCCTATGCCCACCTGCGGCGCGTTGAGCGCTGGGAGGGGGACATCAAGGAGCTGGTGCTGTGCACCGACTCCCGGGTGCTGGAGGATTTCCGGGGCCACTTCTTCGTGGCCTACGGCGGCGAGTGGTCCCTGAACTACCTCACCAAAAACAACCCCGGCCTCACCTTTGCCGACCAGCTCACGGTATAAGCGCCGGAGCGGCGGCCCCGATGGCCGCCGACAGGGTTTTCATCAAAAAGCTGTGAAATGATGTGTCATTTCACAGCTTTTTTGTTGGGGCGCCGTGGCCTTCATCACCCTGATGGGGGTGGTGGGCAAAGAGACCGCCCTATAAGAAAGATCCCGGCCGCAGGCCGGGAGCTTTTGCACTGTAAAGGGGGCGGGCAAGACCGAGCGCCCGGGGGGGATCATGCCGCCGGGCCCCGGCCGCTTTTTCGCTCCAGCAGGGCCATGACCCGCCGGCGGTTATACCGCTGCACCGCCACGAAGAGAAGGTCGTATCCGGCGGCCAAAACGGAGGTGGCGATAAACACCGGGTAGGCGCCGAAGCGGCTGCCCGCCGCGATGGGTACAAAGCTCAGCACCGCGATGGTCTCGTGGACCAGCTCCGCCTGGCACATGGCCTGGGCGATCTCCTCCCAGGTGTGTACCCGGGGGTCGAAGAGGGCGCCGTCATAGGTGGGCATTTTGCCCTTCCACCGCTTTACCCCCAACCTTTCATAGAGGGCCATCTCCCGGGGGCCCACCCGGTACCACCGCCTTTTGCAGTCGGCCCGGTTGCGCATCAGCCCCTGGAAGGAGAGACCCACCTCCAGCCGCATGGCCAGATGATAGAACAGGGTACCGCCGGTGATGGCCAGGGACAGCAGCACCCCCCAGGCGGTCCACCTGTACAGGACCAGCAGGAGGGCCGTCCCGGCCAGGGAGAGCATCGCGCCCAGGGTCAATTTTTTCGCCATGTCCATCACCTCGCTGCGCTTTGTCCGCCGTGTAAGGCGGCGGCCGCCTTTGGCTATCGGGTCAATTATACCATACTTCCCGGGCTTTGTATCTACCCATTTTGCCGCCGGGGCCGGAATTTCTCTCCTGTCCCGCATAATAGAAGCGGGAAAGAAAAGCAGGAAAGGCACCCCCATCGGGGTGCCTTTCCTGCTTGATGGTGGACCTGAAGGGATTCGAACCCTCGACCTCTCGGATGCGAACCGAACGCTCTCCCAGCTGAGCTACAAGCCCAAATCCGACCTGCGGACTTTACCATTATACACAACTTTCGGAAAAAAGCAAGAGGAAAGATGCCGGGAGGGATACATTCCCGGCATCTTTTCTGCGTCATGTATTCATCTCATACAGCGCGGCCATGCCCCGAAAGAGCAGGTCGGCGTCATAGGTGACGCTGCGGCGGCAGTAGGGCGCCACCACGCCCCCCAGGCCCCCGGTGACCACCGTGGCCAGGGGATAGCCCAGCTCCTGCTCCATGCGCTCCACCACGCCGTCCGCCATGGCGGCGGCGCCGTACACCGCGCCGCCGAGCAAGCTCTCCGCCGTCTCGGTGGCGATGATCTTGCCCGGGGCGGAGATGTGGGTATCCGGCAGAAGACTGGTGCCCGCCGTCAGGGCCGAGAGGGCCACCTTGACGCCGGCGGCGATGACGCCGCCGCGATAGGCCCCGTCCTTGTCCAGCACCACGATGGTGGTGGCGGTGCCCATGTCTACCACGGCCACAGGTGGCTTTACCAGCCGCATGGCGCCCACGCAGCCGCAGATGATGTCCGCGGCCAGGGTCTCCGGGTGCTCCAGTAAAATGGGCATATCCGTTCGCAGAGAGGGGGTGACCCGCAGGCAGGAAAGCTGCGTGACGGCGGCCACGGCCTCCGTCAGGGCACCGTCCGCCTCCGGCACCACGCTGGAGAGAATGGCCCCGTCAAAGTCGGCGGCGCGAAGGCCCTCGGCGGCAAAAAACGCCTCCAGCGCGGCGGTGTATGCACCCGCCGCGTCCGGCTGCCGCAGGGTCTGCGTGCGATAGCGGCCCCGAACCTCCGGGCCGACCATAGCGGCAAAGACGGTATTGCTGTTGCCTACATCAATGGCCAGCAGCACAGCTCACGCCCCCCTCGCTTTTCTGACGCAGGGTCACGATGCGGGTGGTGGCGGAGCTCAAAACCAGGTTCACGCCCAGCTCCCCCAGGAAGTTGACGCCTACGAAGCCCACCAGCATATAGGTGGCGGTGTTCTCAAAGCCCACGGCGGCGCCCCAGGCGGCCACGGTGTCATAGAAGAACACGCAGCAGCCCAGCAGGAACACGCCGGTGTTCACCACCGCGGCGCAGATGCCGCCTAAGATCGTGGCCAAAAGCACGCTCTTCTTGGCGCACAGGCGGAACACGAGACCGGCGGCCAGGCCGGAGAGCACGCCCTTGAGGATGCAGGTGACGATGGTGCCCACCACATCCACGGCCAAAAACGCGCCGGCGTCCGTCAGCAGGACCACCACGCCGAACACGAAGCCCAGCCAGCCGCCGGCCCAGGCGCCGTACAGCGCCGCGCCCACGATGATGGGGGTGAGCACCAGGTTGATGTGGAAGGTACCGAAGGGGGGCAGAATGCTGGCCAGCCACTGCAGGACCACCACAATGGCGGTGAGCACGGCCATGCCGGTAATGGTGCGGGTCTTTGCGGAATGGTTGTTCATAATAGTTCTCCTTTCACGCCGCCGATAGCCGCAAAAAAGTCGACATCCGGGCGCAGTGCGGCCGCCATGTCGACAGAAGGAGAAAAACGATTCCCGTTCCTGCCGCAAAGCGGTCAAGACGAATGATGTTGCAGCTGTAGGCCCCGGGGGAGCGGCACTGCGGCTGGCGTCCGCGATACGGTACGCCGCCGGCCTCTCGGCAGGAGCGGTCCAGTTGTAGGGAAAATGTATCACAAACGCCCGTGGAATGCAAGAGTTTTTTGAAAAATAAGCCCCTGCCGGAGCTTGGCTCCGGCAGGGGAGGGGATCACTTTCGGGGCTCTGTTTTGGTGCTGCGGGCCCGGTCGGCATACTTGTAGGCCTCCAGGGGCATATCCTTCTTTTCCAGGCGGTTGTCCATGATATAGATGAGAAGACACCGCAGGCAGGCGCAGATGGGTACGCCCAGGAACATGCCCAGCACGCCGCCGAAGCCGCCGCCCACTAAGATGGCCACGATGACCCAGAAGCTGGAGATGCCGGTGTTGTCGCCCAGGATCTTCGGGCCGATGACATTGCCGTCCAGCTGCTGGAGCAAAAACACGAAGATCACGAAGTACAGGCACTTGAGGGGGTCCACCAGCAGCACCAGAAAGGCGCTGGGCACCGCGCCCAAAAAAGGCCCGAAGAAGGGGATGACATTCGTAACGCCCACGATCACGGCGATCAGCGGCGTATAGGGGATCTTGAGGATGGCGCAGCCGATGAGGCACAGAACGCCGATGATGGCGCTGTCCAGCACCTTGCCCCGGCAGAAGCCGGAGAAGATCTCGTCCACCTTCCGGGTGCCCCGGACCACCAGGTCGGCGGTCTCGGTTTTGAAAACGGAGTAGAGCAGCTTGCAGCAGCGGGCTAAGCTCTGCTCCTTCATGGCCATGATGTAGACGGATACGATCAGACCGATGAGCAGGTTCTTGGCAAAGGTCACCAGGCCCCAGATGCCGCTCCAGATGCCGCCGGTGAGGGCGCCGGCCAGCTCCTTGGCCCGGGGGAGAATGTTGTCCGTAAGGAACTGCACGGCATTGTCATAGTAGTCCTTCAGGGCGTCATTGGCCCAGGAGCCGATCTCGGGGTTGTTCACCAGCCAGGTGTCTGCCCAGGTGTAGACCTTTTCATAATAGGACTTGAGGTTTTTGATCAGCGTGGTCACGCTGTCCACCAGCTGAGGCACCAGCACGGACATCAGCAGATACACCAACACCAGCACGATGACCCAGGTCAGGAGGATGCTGCAGCCCCGCAGCAGGGCGGGGCCCTTTTTCAGCCGGACGCCCCGGAGCTTTTTGCTCCTTCGGACCGCCAGGAGGATATTGCGCTCAAACCAGTTGACGATGGGAGCCAGCAGGTAGGCCATGGCCAGGCCGTAGAGGATGGGGGCCAGGATGGAGATCAGCTTGGAGAAAAACAGCTGTAAGGTGCCGTTTTGATAAAAGGTGTCATAGAACACCAGAATGGCGCAGACCGTCAAAAAGGCGGTAAGTCCCCAACGCAGGTATTTTCGTTTTTCGCTCACAGACGCAGCCCCCTTCTTTGATATAGCTACACTATACGCATTTTTTGGCTCCTTTGCAAGAGCTTTTCCGCCGCTTGCAAAGAATTTAGCGATGTGTTATCATGACCCACAGGAACATAGAACGCGAAAGGGGGACTTTTCCGTGAAAAAACTTCTCTTTATCGTCAATCCCCGGGCCGGGCGCACCAAATCCATGGCGCCCTTCTTTGACGCGGTGGCCCGGTTCTCCCAGGCGGGCTATCTGGTGCGGGTGCTGGTGACCTGCGCCCGGGGCGACGCCACCCAGGCCGCCGCCGAATGCGGGCCGGATTACGACCTGGTGGTCTGTGCCGGCGGCGACGGCACCTTCAACGAGACGGTCAACGGCCTGATGAGCGTCCCGGCGGACAGGCGTCCGCCCATCGGCTATCTCCCCGCCGGCAGCACCAACGACTTCGCCGCCAGCTTACACCTGTCCTCCCACCCGGACGCCGCGGCCGCCGCCATCGCCTGCGGCAGGCCCCGGTATCTGGATGTGGGGCGGCTCAATGAGCGGCACTTCACCTATGTGGCCTCCTTCGGGGCCTTTACCCGGGCGTCCTACAGCGCCTCCCAGCTGGCAAAAAACGCCCTGGGCCACCTGGCGTATATCATGGAGGGCATCAACTCCCTGGACTCCCTGCGGCCCTACCGTTGCACCATCACCGCCGACGGAGAGCGCTTTGAGGATAACTTCATCTTCGGGGCGGTGTGCAACTCCACCTCCCTGGGCGGTCTGGTGAAGCTGGACCCGGGCCGGGTGCAGATGGATGACGGCCGGCTGGAGCTGCTGCTGCTGCGGATGCCCAAGACCCTCTCGGATCTCAACCAGCTCCTCACGGGCCTCTCCCGGATGGAGTACAATGAGCCGGGCATCATCTTCCGCCATGTGGAGCAGGTGGACATCGAAACCGATGACGAGCTGCCCTGGTCGCTGGACGGTGAATACTATCCCAGCAGCCCGGAGGTGCATATCCGCTGCCTCCACCAGGGCATCGAGCTGATGATGTGAGCCCCGGCGGCGCGCCGAAGCGACCATAAGTCAAAGCAGCATCCCCCGGCCTTGCCGGAGGATGCTGCTTTACGATTTTGCCCTTTTGCGCTGCTTTTCTATGAGGCCGGCGCTTTTGGCGCGGTTCGCCCTCATGGCCGGGCATAATCGGTCACACGGATATATGCATCCATGCAAAGTACTTTTGCAAACATATGCGTCGTATCAGCCAATTCCTTGGTCTCCTCTGACAAGCGCTCCGGGCTGCAAACATTTTTCACATAATTCAAAAGACTGGTGGTGGAATACATCAGCAGCGTTTTCGCTGCGTCATCCAGATCATCCATGAAAAATGTTTCACCGCCCACTTCTATTTTGGAACCGTTGTCCAAAAGCCCAAAAAACGGGCTCAAATTTGCCCGGACATCCTCATCAATGGAATGAGCATCGCTGCAAACCGCCTCGGCAATTGCCAGGGAGCAGGCATCTAATTTCCCCAGCACCTTATGGCCCACCTCATTTCTGCAAAAGGCCTGGAAGGCCACAATTTTTTCCGGGGTGTTGTCATAAGCGCAGTTGGTGTTAAAAATTGTTACTTTTTTGAGGAAGGCATTTACTGGCTCCTCCTCGTATGCGTCGGCATCGAACAATGAATGATATACATCCTCCGTGAAGGAGGTCTTATTGAGGTGCAGCAACACCGTCTTTACATCTTCGCTTGTTGTCTCCAGTCCATTGTCAATCAGCTTGTTTGCAAGGTTTTCCGCCTCGGAGGCCAAGTTTTCCACCGTCAGCGGGGTCATGGGTTCTCCGGACTTGTTCTCCTTACTCACCGCATCCTCAAGCCCCGAATTTGGCGCATCCGGCGCATCTGTGTTCGCTTTTCCGCACCCGGTTGCTATAACGGTCATGACCGCCAAGGCCAAGGCCGCCGCCCGGATTTTTAATCCGCCCTTATTCTTTAGCGATCGTTCGTAAAAGCGCAGCTTTTTCATATGTATTCCCCTTTTAACAATGTAAAAAGTTGTATAAACATTATACTAAGACTTTTTCCGCTTTGTCAATAGCTTTCCCGTCCTCTAACCTCGGCGGCGCGCCCTCATACCGCGCTCCCATGTAATAAGGGGGAGGCCGCGCCTGCTGGCGCGGCCTTCCCCCTTCCCCTTTTCCTTATCCTCATACGCCCCGGTATTTTCGGCGGGTGGCCAGTCCACCGCGGATGTGCCGCTCGGCCTTGTTCTGCTCCAGGACCTCCTTCACCGCCAGGTACAGCGGCCTGTCGCAGAGGGGCAGGCGCTGGGAGAGGTCCTTGTGGACCGTGGACTTGCTCAGGCCGAACTTCCGGGCCGCGGCGCGCACGGTGGTGCGGTTCTCTATCAGGTAAAGGGCCAGATCGCAGGCCCGCTGCTCCAAGCTTTCTTTGATAGCGCAACACTCCCTTACGCTCCCATGCTATGCGCCGGCGGAGGCAAACAGTACGGCATCTTTGCCGGCGGGCGGCCCGCCGGCGGAGCAGCCGGGCAATTTCGAGTTTTTCACCACAAAAATGTGGCAAACGCCGGGGGAAAGGGCATACACTTCTGTAAAAACTTACAATTTATCAAAAATGCCCTGGAAATCCTTGCTTTTGACAAAATCTCTGCTATAATAAACTTCCTGATTAGGGTACACAATAATTACAATAAATTTTGTTAATTTTTTGAAAGTCTGGAGGACCCGTACGAATGAGTAAAAAGTATTGCTATCTGTTCACCGAGGGCAACGCCACTATGCGTGAGCTGCTGGGCGGCAAGGGTGCCAACCTGGCCGAGATGACCCACATCGGTCTGCCTGTGCCCCAGGGCTTCACCATCACCACCGAGGCCTGCACCCAGTACTATGAGGACGGCCGCAGGATCAACGATGAGATCATGGCCGAGATCATGGAATATGTGGAGACCATGGAGAAGATCAACGGCAAGAAGTTTGGCGATCTGCAGAATCCCCTGCTGGTGTCCGTGCGCTCCGGCGCCCGCGCCTCCATGCCCGGTATGATGGATACCATCCTGAACCTGGGCCTCAACGAGGATGTGGTGGCCGCCATGATCAAGGGCAACCCCGATCCCAAGTTCGAGCGCTTCGTATATGACTCCTATCGCCGCTTCATTCAGATGTTCTCCGATGTGGTCATGGAGGTGGGCAAGAAGTACTTCGAGGCCCTCATCGACCAGATGAAGGCCCGCAAGGGCGTGCAGCTGGATGTGGAGCTGGACGCCGCCGACCTCAAGGAGCTGGCCGAGCAGTTCAAGGCCGAGTACAAAAAGCAGATCGGCTCCGACTTCCCCTCCGACCCCAAGGTGCAGCTCTACGAGGCCATCCGCGCCGTGTTCCGCTCCTGGGATAACCCCCGTGCCAACATCTATCGCCGGGATAATGACATCCCCTATTCCTGGGGCACCGCCGTCAATGTGATGCCCATGGTCTTCGGCAACCTCAACGAGAACTCCGGCACCGGCGTTGCCTTCACCCGCAACCCCGCCACCGGCGAGAAGAAGCTCATGGGCGAGTTCCTCACCAACGCCCAGGGCGAGGATGTGGTGGCCGGTGTGCGCACCCCCATGCCCATCTCCCAGATGGAGGAGCTCTTCCCCCAGGCCTATGCCGACTTCGTGAAGGTCTGCGACACGCTGGAGGATCACTACCGCGACATGCAGGACATGGAGTTCACCGTGGAGAACGGCAAGCTCTACATGCTCCAGTGCCGCAGCGGCAAGCGCACCGCCGCCGCCGCTCTGAAGATCGCCTGCGACCTGGTGGACGAGGGCATGATCGACGAGAAGAAGGCCGTGGCCATGATCGACCCCCGGAACCTGGACACCCTGCTCCATCCCCAGTTCGATGCCGAGGCCCTGAAGAAGGCCCAGCCCGTGGGCAAGGCCCTGCCCGCCTCCCCCGGCGCCGCCTGCGGCAAGATCGTCTTCACCGCTGAGGACGCCAAGGCCTGGGCTGACCGCGGCGAGAAGGTCATCCTGGTCCGCCTGGAGACCTCCCCCGAGGACATCGAGGGCATGAAGGCCGCCCAGGGCATCCTCACCGTCCGCGGCGGCATGACCTCCCACGCGGCCGTTGTGGCCCGCGGTATGGGCGAGTGCTGCGTTTCCGGCTGCTCCGCCATCGTCATGGACGAGGAGAACAAGCACTTCACCCTCTCCGGCAAAACCTACCATGAGGGCGACTGGCTGAGCTTGGACGGCTCCACCGGCTGCATCTATGACGGTGCTATGCCCACCGTGGACGCCACCATCGGCGGCGAGTTCGGCCGCATCATGGGCTGGGCGGACAAATATCGCCGCCTGAAGGTCCGCACCAATGCCGACACCCCGGCTGACGCTGCCCGTGCCCGCTCCCTGGGCGCCCAGGGCATCGGCCTTTGCCGCACCGAGCATATGTTCTTCGAAGGCGAGCGCATCGCCGCCATCCGCGAGATGATCTGCTCCGACACCAAGGAGGAGCGCGCCGCCGCTCTCAACAAGCTCCTGCCCATGCAGCAGGGTGACTTCGAGGGCATCTATGAGGCCATGGAGGGCTGCCCCGTCACCATCCGCTTCCTGGATCCTCCCCTGCACGAGTTCGTGCCCAACACCGAGGAGGAGATCGCCCAGCTGGCCAAGACCCAGGGCAAGACCGTGCAGCAGATCAAGGACATCATCGCCTCTCTGCATGAGTTCAACCCCATGATGGGCCATCGCGGCTGCCGTCTGGCCGTTACCTTCCCCGAGATCGCCGAGATGCAGACCCGTGCCGTCATCCGCGCCGCCATCAATGTCCAGGGCCGCCATGCCGACTGGAACATGGTCCCCGAGATCATGATCCCCCTGGTGGGCGAGGTCAAGGAGCTGAAGTTCGTCAAGGATATCGTCGTCAAGACCGCCGATGAGGAGCTGAAGAAGGCCGGCGTCAAGATGAAGTACCTGGTGGGCACCATGATTGAGATCCCCCGGGCCGCCCTTACCGCCGACGAGATCGCCAAGGAGGCCGAGTTCTTCTCCTTCGGCACCAACGACCTGACCCAGATGACCTTCGGCTTCAGCCGTGACGATGCCGGCAAGTTCCTGCCTGCCTACTACGAGGCCAAGATCTATGAGAGCGATCCCTTCGCCCGCCTGGACCAGGTAGGCGTGGGCAAGCTGGTGGACATGGCCTGCAAGATGGGCCGCGCCACCCGCCCCGACATCCATCTGGGCATCTGCGGCGAGCACGGCGGCGACCCCTCCTCCGTGGAGTTCTGCCACAAGGTGGGCCTGGATTATGTGTCCTGCAGCCCCTTCCGCGTGCCCATCGCCCGTCTGGCCGCCGCGCAGGCCGCCATCAAGGAGATGTAATTCTCCCCGTCGGGCATCCGCAAGGCAAGAGAATCCCATAAAAAACCGGTCACACCATTCCGAAGAATGGTGTGACCGTTCTTTTGGCCGAACCCGGCGCCCCTGAGCGCCTGTCCGGCCGCCGGGTATCCTTTTATAATCTATGCGCATAGAAGGGATAAAGATGTTAAAGCTAAGGAAAAAACCGTCGGTGGACTTTCTTTCCGGCAGCGAGGGCCGGGTGATCTTCAAATTTTCGGTGCCCATCGTCCTCTCCTACCTGCTGCAGCAGGTCTATACCATCAGCGATGCCGCCATCTGCGGGCAGACCCTCAGCGTGGATGAAATTGCAGGCGTGAACGATGTATTCCCCATCCTCTTCATATTCCTGCAATTTGCAGTGGGCTGCACCGCCGGGTTTTCGGTGGTGAGCTCAATATTGGCCGGCTGCGGCAATAAGGCCGGGGTGAGAAGCTCCTTCGGGACCCAGCTGGTTTTGGGCTGCATCATGTCGCTTGTCCTGACGGTTATCGCCATTTTGACCCTGGGGCCGCTCCTGCGGTTTATCGGCCTCTCTGAGGCCAATCCCGGCGTCTGGCAGGCCGCCTACCACTATTCGCTGGTGGTCCTCCTGGGCATCTTCGCGCAGTTCTACTACAATCTGATCTGCTCCGTTCTGCGGAGCTTAGGTGACGCGACAACGCCGCTCCTCTTCCTTTTGTTCTCCACGGTGCTGAACATCGGGCTGGATCTCTTTTTCATCCTTGTGCTCAAGCTGGGGGTCGTCGGCGCGGCGGCGGCTACCGTGCTGGCCCAGGCGCTGAGCGCCGTCATGTGCCTCCTCTACGCCGTTAGAAAATACCCCGAGCTCCATCCCTCCCGGGAGGATTTCCGGGCGGACCGCTCCTTTTATGCACGGCACCTGAAGCAGGGCATTCCCATGGGCCTGCAGTTTTCGGTGCTGGCCATCGGGATCATCGTGATGCAGCGGGCGCTGGTGAGCTTTGACATCGGGCAAGACGGCATCATGACCGCCGGGAATCCCGCCCAGAACGGCTTCGGCGCCGCCAACAAGCTCAATAACTTCCTCATGTGTCCGCTGAATGCGCTGAGCACCGCTGTTGTCAGCTTCCATGCGCAGAACCTGGGGGCCGGCAGACAGGACCGGATCCGCCGCGGGACGGTAAAGAGCATCCTCATCGGCCTTGTCATGTATCTCATTCTGGGCGGCCTGGGGCTGCTCTTGACGGTAAACGGCGCCTACCAGTATATCTTCATGAGCGCGGACAAGATCACCGAGGCCACGATCCGCTACGGGAACCTCTATCTCTATGTGGACCTGTCCCTCTACTTCCTGCTGATGCTGCTGTTCGTTCTCAGAGGCGGCGTTCAGGGCGTCGGGCATGCAGAGTATACCCTGGTGGCCGGCTGCGCTGAGCTGGTGGCCCGGGTGCTGATCTGCGCCCTTGTGCCGCCGCTGGTGAACGGCGGGGCCATCGACTCGTCGGCCTCCGTGGGGGCGTACATCGCCCTGTGCTTCGGCGACCCGGGAGCATGGCTCCTGGCCCTCGTCTCGCTGCTCTATCCGACGGTGCGGTATCTATTCGGCGTACAGGGCAAAAAGCGGGGCGCCGCCGTCCCGGAGAAACAGCGCTGACAAATTAGAATTTTGCTTAATAAAAGGCCGGGGCACTGCCGTGCCCCGGCCTTGGTCTATGTGTAGAGCTTTGCCCCGGGGCGCCGGTCATGAAAGGAAGTCCACCGCCATCTGCACATGCATGGCCGTGCCGCACTTCAGGGCGTCCTCGTTGAAGCGGACCTTGGGGTGATGAAGATCGTAGATCTCCCCCTGGGAGGCATCCGGCGCGGCGCCCAGGTCGGCATAGATGCCGGGCACCCGCTCGCTGTAGTAGGCAAAGTCGTCCCCGCCGCCCATGGGGCCGGCCTTGACCAGCGCGTCCGCGCCGAAGAGCTTGGTCACCGCATTGCGGGCGAGCCGGATCATCTCCGGATCATCGTGGACAACGGACCCCGTCTTGCACTGGTATTCCACCTGGGCGGTGCAGCCGTAGGCCGCGGCGACAGACTCCGCCACCTGGCGCATTTTCTCGGGGACACCCTGGCGCACCTCCCGGGAGTAGGTGCGCACCGTGCCCGTCATCACCGCGCTGTCGGCCACCACATTGTAGGCCGAGCCGCTGTGCAGGGTGCCCACGGTGATCACCAGGGACTCCATGGAATCCGTCATCCGGGATACGATGGTCTGCAGGGCGGATACGATGGCGCAGGCCGCCACCAGGGCGTCCCGGCCGAGATGGGGCTTTCCGCCGTGGCAGCCCAGGCCCTGCACTCGGATGGTGAACTCGTCGGTGGCGGTGCTGTGGGGGCCCTCCATGACCGTGAAGGTGCCGCAGGGAAGCCCGGTGGAGATGTGGCAGCCGTAGGCCGCATCCACGCCCTCCAAGATGCCCTGCTCCACATAATACTTGGCGCCGATAGCGGTCTCCTCCGCCGCCTGGAAGAGGATCTTCACATTGCCGCCCAGCGAGTCCCGAAGCTCCAGGAGCATTTTGCAGGCCACCAGCAGCATGGCCGCGTGGGTGTCGTGGCCGCAGCCGTGGAAAACGCCCTCATTGATGCTGGCAAAGGGCAGGCCCGTCTCCTCGGTGAGGGGCAGGGCGTCAAAGTCGGCCCGCAGCAAGATGGTCCGGCTGCCCGGGCCGGCCTTGCCCCCCTCGATCATGGTCCAGCAGCCCGTGTGCCCCTCATAGCGGTGGACCGGCAGACCCAGCTGCTCCAAGTACTTCACAATGAACTCCGTGGACTCGTGCTCCTGCCAGGAGAGCTCTGCGTGCCGGTGCAGCCAGCGGCGCAGCTCTATGATCTCGCCCTCCAGCTCCTCTGCTCTTTTCCGAATGTCCATATCTTTCTGCCTCCTTGGGAGTGATTCTATAGAAAGTCCCCGCATTATACAAAAATTGCCGGCGGTTGTCAAGCCGCGCCGCCCCTGGGCCGGGGGCCTGCCCTTTGCGGAAGGCCGCGAGCGGAGCGGGAAGGAAAAAGCGCCTGACCCTGTGGGTCAGGCGCTTTTTTGCCGCTGTCTTTGGCTCTCAGCCGTGGCCCTCTGCGGCCATCATGTGCAGGGCGTGCTCCAGTGTGCCGATGACGGCGGCCAGGTTCTCCCGGGCGGCCTTCTCCGAGCCGGGGAGGTTCACGATGAGGGTGCTTGCCCGGGTGCCCGCCACGGCCCGGGAGAGCATGGCCCGGGGCGTGATCTTCAGCCCCGCCACCCACATGGCCACGGGAATGGCCCGTATCTCCCGATCCAGCACGGACAGGGTGGCCTCCGGGGTCACATCCCGGGGGGAGAGCCCCGTGCCGCCGGTGGTGATGACAAGGTCGATGCCCCGCGCGTCGGCGGCCTCGCGCAGGGAGGCAGCGATCACCTCTGTTTCGTCGGGGACCATGGCGGTATAGACCACCTCATAGCCCGCCTGCTCCAGCATGGCCCCCACGGCGGGGCCGCTGGTATCCTGCCGGAGGCCCCGGCTCCCCAGGTCGCTGACGGTGATGACGGCTGCTGTATAGCTCATAGCGGTTCCTCCTGCTTTCGATAGCCCAGGGCGGTGGAGATCATGCCGGCGGTGGCACAGACCTGCTCCACCGCCTGGCGGAATTCCTCGGAATGGACGCTGCGGAACATGCCGATGACGCCCACGGTGTAGCGCACCTTGCCGTCCACATTGTAGACCGGGGCGGAAATGGAGCGCAGGCCGATCTTATATTCGCCGTTTTCAATGGCATAGCCGTTGGCCCGGCAGGTCTCCGCCTCCCGGAGCAGGGAGGGGATGTCGGTGACGGTGTGGGGGGTGAAGGGGTGCAGCCGCTGGCGGCGCAGCAGCGCCTCGGCGCTGGCGCGGGACATGTGGGCCAAGAACACCTTCCCCTGGGAGGTGCAGTACACCGGGAGCCGGGAGCCGGTGTCCGATACGATGCGCAGACCGTTGCGGGCCTCCACCTGGTCCAGGGTGATGACGCTGCCGCCCTCGCACACCGAGAGCATCACCGAGGCGCCGGTCTGCCGGCAGAGATGCTCCATGTAGGGCCGGGCCACCGCGGAGATGTCCCAGGAGCGCTCCACCTGGCGGCCGTATTCGAAGAGCCGCAGCCCCAGGGCGTAGCGCCCCTCCGGGGTCTGGGTGACCATGTCGTAGCGCCGCATGGTGGTCAAAAGGCCAAACACCGTGCTCTTGGGATAGCCGCTGAGGTCGGTGAGCTCCTTGAGCAGCAGCGGCCGCCCGCTCTGGCTCAAAAGCTGCAGCAGCTCCATGGCCTTGGCCACCGAGAGGATGATATTGCCGTCTACCATGCTTCCGCCCTCCTTTTCCCTACCAGCATAGCCAAAGCGTGATTCTCTGTCAAGAATAATCCGACAAAGACGGCGCAAAATCCGATAATATCGGACGAGCGGTTTGCAATGCGCCGCCCCGGGATGGTACAATGCTGGGGAAAAGGAAGGGCGTTCCCATGATCGATGAGTTAGGCAGAAATATCACATATCTCCGGCTGTCCGTGACGGAGCTGTGCGACCTCCGGTGCCGCTACTGCATGGCGGAGGCCGGGGTGGAAAAGCGCAGTCACCGGGACCTTTGCTCCTTTGAGGAGCTGCGGGACTTTGCCGCCGCGGCGGCGGACTTGGGCGTAAGGAAGCTGCGGATCACCGGCGGCGAGCCCCTGGCCCGCCGGGGCATCGCAGAGCTGTGCGCCATGCTGCGGGCGGTGCCGGGCATCGAGGAGCTTTGTCTCACCACCAACGGCACCCGCCTGGCCCAAATGGCCCCGGCCCTGCGGCAGGCGGGAGTGGACCGGCTGAACATCAGCATTGACTCCCTGCGGCCGGAGCGCTATCGGAACATCACCCGGGTGGGGGAGCTATCCCGGGTGCTGCAGGGCATCGAGCATGCGGAGGCCGCCGGCTTTGCGGACCTGAAGCTCAACTGCGTGCTCATGGGCGGCGTCAACGATGATGAGATCGGGGACTTTGTGCGCCTGACGGCGGATAAGCCCTGGGAGGTGCGGTTCATTGAGCTGATGCCCATGGGCGTTTGCGCCGCCTGGCCGAAGGAGCGCTTTTTGCCCGCCGGGGCGGTGCTGGAGCGCGTCCCCGGCTTAGAGCCGGCAGGGGAAAGGGGCGTTGCGAAGCTCTATCGGCTGCCCGGGGCCCGGGGCACCGTGGGGCTCATCGAGCCCATGAGCTGCGCCTTTTGCGCCGACTGCACCCGCATCCGCATCACCGCGGACGGCAAGCTCAAGCCCTGCCTCCACTCCCGGGAGGAGGTGCCCCTCCGGGGGCTTCGCGGCCAGGCGCTGCGGGAGGCCATCCGCCAGGGCGTCGCCAGGAAGCCCCGGCGGCACCGCATGGACGAGACCGGCCATACCCAAACCCCCCGGGGGATGTTCGAGATAGGAGGATAAGCAGATGGAGCTTACCCATTTTAACGATCAGGGACGGGCCCGGATGGTGGATGTCAGCGAAAAGCCCCAGACCCACCGCACTGCCCGGGCCCGGGCCACGGTGCATATGGCCAAGGCCACCATGGACAAAATCAAGGCCGGCGCCATCGGCAAGGGCGATGTGCTGGCGGTGGCCCAGGTGGCGGGCATCATGGCCGCCAAGAACACCGCCGGGCTCATTCCCATGTGCCACCCCCTGCTGCTGACCAAGGCGGATATCTCCTTCACCCTGGAGGAGACCGCCCTGCACATCCGCAGCGAGGTGTGCTGCCGGGGGGAGACCGGCGTGGAGATGGAGGCCCTCACCGCCGCCAGCGCGGCGGCCCTGACGGTGTACGATATGTGCAAGGCCGTGCAGCGGGATATGGTCATCACCGATGTGCGCCTCCTCTACAAGGAGGGCGGCAAAAGCGGCGTGTATGAGGCGGAGGTATAAAGATGGCTTATGTAACGGCTGTGAACATCAGCGAAAAAAAGGGCGTCCGGAAGCATGAGGTGCCCTATATCGACTTGAAGCTGCGCCACGGCATCCTGGGGGACGCTCACGCCGGGGACTGGCACCGGCAGATCAGCCTCCTGGCGGAGGAGAGCGTGGACACCATGCGGGACATCTGCCCCATCCCCCTGGACGCGGGAGTTTTCGCCGAGAATATCAACACCCGGGGCATCGAGCTCAAGACCCTGCCGGTGGGCACCCGCCTGCGGGTGGGCCAAACGGAGCTGGAGGTGACGCAGATCGGCAAGAAATGCCACGATGACTGCGAGATCAAGCGCACGGCGGGCAAGTGTGTGATGCCCACAGAGGGCATCTTCGCCGTGGTGATAAAAGAAGGCCGCGTGCAGGCCGGAGACGAGATCGAGGTGCTGAAATGAAGCTCATCCGAACAGAGGACGCCCTGGGCCATGTGCTGTGCCACGATATGACCCAGATCATCAAGGATCAGTATAAGGACGCCCGCTTCCGCAAGGGCCATGTGGTCACGGCGGAGGACATCCCGGTGCTGCTGTCCATGGGCAAGGAGCACCTCTATGTGTGGGAGATGACCCCGGGCACGGTCCACGAAAACGACGCTGCCCTGCGGCTTCTGGCCCTCTGCGGCCAGGAGAACATGACCCGCAGCGAGGTCAAGGAGGGCAAGATCGAGCTCCGGGCCGCCTGTGACGGGCTTTTCACCGTGGACAGCGCCCGGCTGGTGGCCGTCAACAGCCAGGACGAGGTGATGATCGCCACCCGCAAGGGGGGCACCGCCGTCCGCAAGGGGGATAAGTTAGCGGGTATGCGGGTGATCCCCCTGGTCATCGCGGAGGAAAAGCTCCAAAGGGCCGAGGCCGCCGCCGGCGATGAGCCCCTGCTGTCTCTGCGGCCCTTTGTGCGGAAAACCGCCTGCATCGTGGCCACCGGCGGCGAGGTGAAAAAGGGCCTCATCCAGGATACCTTCACCCCCGTGGTGATCGATAAGCTGAAGGCCTGCGGCATCGAAACCCTGGAGGTGGTCTACTCCGGGGACGGCGTGGAGAATGTCCGGGACGCCGTTGACGCCATGCGCCGCAAAGGCCCCGACATGATCCTCTGCACCGGCGGCATGAGCGTGGATCCCGACGACAACACCCCCGGCGGCATCCGGGCGGCAGGGGCCGACATCGTGTGCTACGGCGCGCCGGTGCTGCCCGGCGCCATGTTTCTGCTGGGCTATTTTGATGACGGCACCCCCGTCATGGGCCTGCCGGGCTGCGTGATGTATGCTGGGGCCACCATCTTCGATCTGGTGCTGCCCCATGTGGCGGCGGATGTGCCCGTAAAGCGCGCCGACATCGCCGCCCTGGGCGAGGGCGGCCTGTGCCTGGGCTGCGAGGTGTGTCATTATCCCGTCTGCCCCTTCGGAAAGTAAGCTGAAAAGCGAAAAGCCGTATGCGCCCCGCCGGGGCGCATACAAAAGAAAACCGTTATCCTTGCATGAGAATTGCGATGATATAAAGCCAACCTGTGATAAGAAAGGAAGAAAAGATGAAAAAGGCCATCTCCCTGCTGCTGGTGCTCCTCCTGGTGCTGAGTATGGCGGCCTGCGGCAGCAAGAACAACAACGATGCCCCCGAAAATGACGCCCAGACCCCTGTGGAGCTGACGGTGTTTGCCGCCGCCTCCCTCACCGAGTCCCTCACCGCCATCGGCGAGAAGTACATGGCCGAGAACGCGAATGTGAAGCTCAGCTTCAACTTCGATTCCTCCGGCAAGCTCCTGACCCAGATCAAGGAGGGCGCGGTGTGCGACCTCTTTATCTCCGCCGCCCCCAAGCAGATGAACGCCCTGGACGGCACCCTCAAGGACAATGCCGAGAAGAACCCCGACGGGCTGGACATGCTGGTGGCAGGCAGCCGCATCGACCTGCTGGAGAATAAGGTGGTGCTGGCCGTTGCCGAGGGCAGCGACAAGGGCATCGACAGCTTCGATAAGCTGGCCGAGCTCCTCAAGAGCGGGGATGTGAAGCTGGCCATCGGCAACAGCGATGTGCCCGTGGGCCAGTACACCCAGAAGATATTCGCCTATTATAACCTTGACGAGGCCGCCATTGCCGAGAAGCTCACCTACGGCTCCAATGTCAAGGAGGTCACCACCGCCGTCAGCGAGGGCACCGTGGACTGCGGCATCATCTACGCTTCCGACGCCTACTCCGCCGGGCTGACCGTGGCCGCCGAGGCCACCGCCGACATGTGCGGCCAGGTCATCTATCCCGCCGCCGTGCTGAACACCTCCGCCCAGCAGGAGGCCGCCGCGTTCCTGCAGTACCTCCAGGGCGCCGAGGCCGCCGCTGAGTTCCGGAAGGTGCTTTTCACCCCCCTGGCCCAGTAAGACCCTTTCATTCCCGATGCCCCGGGCAGGGAGCGCCGCGCTCCCTGCCCGATGGGCCATTTTTTCAGGAGGTTTTCCCATGGACTGGTATCCCCTCTTAAACTCCCTGCGCATCGCCGCCGTATCGGCGGTGGTGGTGTTTTTCGCGGGCATCGCCGCGGCGTATTACATCGCCAAGCTCCCGCGTCTGATCAAAGGCATCCTCGATGTGCTCCTCACCCTGCCCCTGGTGCTGCCCCCTACGGTGGTGGGCTATCTGCTGCTGCGCGTGCTCGGGCCCAAGCGGCTCATCGGCGCCTGGGTGCTGGAGACCTTCGGCATCCGGCTGGTGATGACCTGGTGGTCGGCCATCTTCGCCACGGTGGTGGTGGTCTTTCCGCTGATGTACCGCACCGTCCGGGGCGCCTTCGAGGCCTTTGATGAGACGCTGGCCCACGCCGGGCAGACCCTGGGGCTGTCCAACACCTACATTTTCTGGCATATCCGTATGCCCTGCTGCCGCCAGGGGGTGCTGGCAGGCGCGGTGCTGGCCTTTGCCCGGGCTCTGGGGGAGTACGGCGCTACCTCCATGATCGCCGGCTATACCCCTGGCAAGACCGCCACGGTGTCCACCACCGTCTACCAGCTCTGGCAGACCAACAACGATGCCCTGGCCCTGAGGTGGGTGCTGGTGAATATCGCCATCTCCGCGGTGATCCTGCTGGTAGTGAACATGCTGGAAAAGAAAAACCTGCTGGCGGCGGCCGGCCGGAGAAGGAGGGGCGCCCCATGAGCATCTCGGTGGACATCGAAAAAAAGCTGGGGGCCTTCACCCTCCGGGTGCAGTTTGAGACCCCCGGGGGCACCATGGCCCTGCTGGGGGCCTCCGGCTGCGGCAAGAGCGTTACGCTCAAGTGCATCGCCGGCATCATGACCCCGGACCGAGGGCGCATCGTTCTGGATGGCGAGACCCTCTTTGACAGTGAAAGGGGCATCGACCTCACCCCCCAGCAGCGGCGGGTGGGCTGCCTCTTCCAGCAGTACGCCCTGTTCCCCACCATGACCGTGGCCCAGAATATCCGTTGCGGCATCCGCGGCGGCAAGCGGAGCGAAAAGAAGCGGCAGACGGCGGAGCTGCTGCGGCGCTTTCGCCTGGAGGGCCTGGAGAAAAAATACCCCGCCCAGCTCTCCGGCGGCCAGCAGCAGCGCGTGGCCCTGGCCCGTATTCTGGCCTCCGAGCCCCGGGCGATCCTGCTGGATGAGCCGTTTTCGGCCTTAGACAGCTTTTTGAAGTGGAACCTGGAGCTGGAGCTCTCGGATCTGCTGGCGGACTTCACCGGGCCGGTTTTGTGGGTCAGCCACGATTTGGGGGAGTGCTGCCGCAACTGCGGCAGCGTGTGCGTCATGGAAAACGGCCGCTCCTCCCCGGTGACGGACATGGAGACCCTGCTGCGGCGTCCCGCCACTGTGGGGGCGGCCCAGCTGCTGGGTTGCCGCAATTTTCTAACCGCCCGCCGCTGCGAGGGCGGCGTGCGCCTGGAGGGCTGGGACATCGTGCTGCCCCTGGAAACGACCGCCGAGCGGGTGACGGTGGCGATCCCCGACGAGGCAGTGTCCTGGGAGGGCGGCGGCTGCAGGGCGCAGATCCTGCGCGTCATCCGCGACCTGCGGGGCACCGCTGCCGTGCTGCGCTGCCCCACTGCGCCGAGCGCACCGCCGCTGCGCGTGGCACTGCCGGCCGACAGTGCGGCGGCGGCAGGCGATACGGTTTTCTTCACCCTCTCGGCTGCGTGCTGCTGGCACTGGGAGGCGTGAGGCACCGCCGGATATTATACAAGAAAAGCGCCCTCCCGACCTTGCGGTCGGGAGGGCGCTTATTTCAGAGCCGGCCGTAGAGGCGGGTCATCTCCCGGATATCCCGGGCCAGCTTTTTGTCCGTCTCGCCGGGGAGCAGCCGCCACTGCCAGTTCCCCGCCGCCGTGCCGGGGGTGTTGGTACGGTGACCCGCACCCAGCTCCAGCCAGTCCTGCATCTGGGCCACGAAGAGCCGGGCCACGGAGCCCATGCCCCCCCGGATAATGCCCCGGTTGAAGCCCTCCCTTTCGTTGAGACCCAGGTACTTCTCGGCAAAGGCGAGCTCCTCCTTGGGCGCCTGGGTGCGCCAGAGGGCCAGGGGGGCGTTGTCATGGGTGCCGGTGTAGCAGACGCAGTTTTCCCCATAGCAGTGGGGCAGGTAGCTGCTGGGCTCCTGGGGGTCGAAGGCAAATTCCAGCACCTTCATGCCCGGGAGGCCGGAGCGCTCCAAAAGCGCCGTGACCGCCGGGGTGGGCTCCCCCAGATCCTCGGCGATGAATTCGATATCGTGGAACCAGCTGGTGAGCACCCCCACCAGATCCATGCCGGGACCCTTGACCCAGCGGCCCTTCTTCGCCGTCTTTTCGCCGTAGGGCACCGCCCAGTAGCTCTCGAAGCCCCGGAAGTGGTCGATACGGATGACATCATAGAGCTTGGCGGCGCCGCCGATGCGGCGGATCCACCACTCGTAGCCGTCCTGCCGCATGGCGTCATAGTTGTAGAGGGGGTTGCCCCAGAGCTGCCCGTCGGCGCTGAAGTAGTCCGGCGGCACGCCGGCCACCGCGGTGGGGACATTGCGGCTGTCCAGCCGGAACTTGTCCGGCTCGCTCCACACATCCGCCGAGTCCAGGGCCACATAGATGGGGACATCGCCGATGATGCGGATGCCCAGGCCGTTGATGTAGGTCTTCAGGGCACCCCACTGGCGGTAGAACAAAAACTGAATGTAGGTGAAAAGCTCCACATCCGCCGCCAGCTCCCGGCGGTAATGGGCCAGAGCCGCCGGATCGTGGAGCCGGGCACCCTCGTCGGGCCAGTCCATCCAGGCCCGCATGCCGAAGTACCGCTTGAGGGCCATAAAGAGGGTGTACTCCCGGAGCCAGCGGCCGTTCTCCGCCGCAAAGGCCTCCACCGCCGCCCGGTCCCGGCGCCAGCCCCGGGCCTTGGCCTTCTCCAGCAGGGCAAAGCGGCCTGTGTAGAGCTTGCCGTAGTCCACCTGCCGCGCATCGCTGCCCCAGTCATGGGCAGCTACCTCTGCGTGGGTCAGGAGACCCTCCTCCACCAGGGTGTCCGGATCGATGAAGTAGGGGTTCCCCGCGAAGGCGGAGAAGCTCTGGTAGGGGGAGTCGCCGTAGCTGGTGGGGCCCAGGGGCAGGAGCTGCCAGTGGCTTTGCCCGGCGGCCCGGAGAAAGTCGGCGAATGCGTAGGCCGCCTGACCGAAGGTGCCGATGCCGTAGGGAGAGGGGAGGGAGGAGATAGGCAGTAAAATGCCGGAGGAACGGTTCATGGGGGTCATCCTTTCACGGCGCCGCGGGCGCCCTTGCTGATAGAGCTCCGGCCAGCGGCCGGAAGCGCTTTTCCTGTCTTCTATTGTAGCAGTTCCCCCCGAAAAAGTCAAAACGCACCGCCACAGTTAAGCCACCGGCAGCCGGGGCAAAAATGGGTAAAACCACCAAAAAGCGGACTTGGAAGGCCCCACGGGGAAGGCCCGGGGAAATTCCCGCTTGTATTTTCCCCGGGCATTGGGTACAATGGTCTTACTATCGCCGCCGGGGGCCCCTCGGCGGGAATATCCCCCGCCCTCTGCGAAAAACGGCGGGGATCTGGAGTGTTGCACATGAAAAACTATATCGGCATCGACCTGGGCGGCACCAACATCAAGGGTGCGCTGGTAGACGAAAACGGCAGGATCCTGCGGCAGAGCGCCTGCCCCACCCGCGCCCGGCTGGGCCCGGCGGCGGTGACGGCCTCCATCGCCGCCATGATCCGGGACTTAGCGGCAGGGCAGAGCGTGTCCGGTGTGGGCATGGGCTGCCCCGGCACCGTGGATGACGCCGCCGGAACGGTGGTGTATGCCTGCAACCTGGGCTGGGAGCATTACGATGTCCGCAGCGCCATCCGGGAGCTGACGGGCTGTGAGCTGCGCCTGGTGAACGACGCCAACGCCGCCGCCCTGGCGGAGGCGGCGGTGGGTGCGGCCCGCGGCGCCCAGAGCGCCGTGGTGGTGACCCTGGGTACCGGCGTGGGAGGCGGCGTGGTGCTGGATGGCCGGCTGCTGCTGGGCTTTTCCGGCGCCGCCAGCGAGCTGGGCCACACGGTCATTGTGGCCGACGGCCAGCCCTGCTCCTGCGGCCGCCGGGGCTGCTTTGAGGCCTACAGCTCCGCCACGGCCCTCATCCGCATGACCCGGGAGGCCATGGACAGCCACCCCCACAGCGAGCTCCACCGCATCGCCGCCGAAAACGGCGGTGTGGATGGCCGCACGGCCTTTTTGGCCCAGCAGGCCGGGGATCCGGCGGGTGACGCCGTGGTCCGGGACTACATCCGCTATCTGGCCATCGGCGTGGGGAACATCGTCAACACCTTCTTCCCGGAGGTGGTGGCCCTCTCCGGCGGCGTGGCCAACCAGGGGGAGAACCTCCTGGCCCCTCTGCGGGAGGAGGTATCCCGCCAGGAGTACGGCGCGGCCTATACGAAAAAGCACCCCCGCATCATCCGCTGCACCCTGGGCAACGAGGCCGGGATGATCGGCGCGGCCCTTTTCAGCAAAAACGGCTGACCTCGCAGGAAACGGAAAAAGCACCCCGGAGCACCCGGCGGGGTGCTTTTTTGCGGCTTATTTCTCCGGCGGGCAGGGGGTCTGCGCCCCTTGGATGTAGAGCTCCTCTGCCTCCAGCAGGGCTTGCCGCAGCAGCTGCGCCTGGGGTCGGGCCGAGGGGAGCTTCTCCAGAGGGTCGATGACCGCATCTACCGCCCCGCAGAGAATGGCGTACATTTTCTGATAGTTTACCATGTGCCCTCCGATAGGATTAAATATAGGATTGAATTATAATCCTATATTTAATATATCATTCGGGATACCATATCGTCAAGAGGCAAGGAGTGATGATATGGCACAATTTACACCCAAACAGTACCGAAAAGAGCAGTTCACCATCCGGATGGAACGCGAAATGCTGGAAAAGGTAGATAAGCTGGCGGCACAGTATCACTTGAGCCGCAGCGAGTTTATTGTGCAGTGCGTGCAGTTTGCAATGGAGCACATGGACCAGGACCGGCAGGCGCAATAGCCGCCTATTTGTCCCAAAAACGGCTGACCCCGCAGGAAACGGAAAAAGCACCCCGGCGGGGTGCTTTTTTTCGGCTTATTTCTCCGCCTGCCTGTCGGCGTCGATGAGGAGCTTCAGGGCCTCCACGGCCACACGCACGGCGGCGGAGGTATCCTCGCTCATGTTTTGATCCAGGCCCGCGGCCTCCCGCTCCTGGTTCCACACCACATGGAAGCAGCTGCCGCAGCGGCAGCGGAGCGCATCGGCCACCACAAACAGGGCGGCGGATTCCATCTCGCTGGCCTTGACCCCCAGGCGCTTCCAGGCCGTCCACTTCGCCTGGAGCTCGTAGGAGACCGGGGAGCGGTCAGGGCTGTGCTGGCCGTAGAAGGAGTCCTTACACTGCACCACCCCGGTGTGGGTGCGCTTGCCCAGGGCCCGGGAGGCGTTCACCAGGGCGGTGGTCACCTCAAAGTTGGCCACGGCGGGGTACTCGATGGGGGCGTACTCCCGGCTGGTGTGCTCATAGCGGATGGCGCCGGTGGCCACCACCACATCCCCGGAGAGGACATCCAGCTCGATGCCGCCGCAGGTGCCGGCCCGGATGAAGGTGTCCGCGCCGATGTTGTGGAGCTCCTCCATGGCGATGGAGGCGCTGGGGCCGCCGATGCCCGTGGAGCAAACGGAGACCTTCTCCCCCAGGAGGGTGCCGGTGTAGACGGTGTACTCCCGGTTCTGGCTGACGAAATGGGCGTCGTCAAAAAGGGCCGCGATCTTTTCGCAGCGGCCGGGGTCGCCGGGGAGGATGACATAGCGCCCCACATCGCCCGGCGCGCAGTGGATGTGATATTGCTTTTCCAATGCCTGCATAATAAGCTCCTTTCCGCAATAAATCGATAAAATTGCGTATTATTTCCCAATAAAATTACTTCCAGTATATAAAAATACAAAGAAAGTATACCACGGATTCAGAAAAAATGCAATGCTGCCAGCAATTACAACCCATAATTTCGCGGCTTCCTCAGATACTATATTTCGTCAGGAAAAGACAGAAAAAAGAGCAGCAAAGGAGGAAGTGCCATGAAGAAAGCATGCATCCGGTTTCTGCTGGTGGCCGCGGCGGTCTTGACCCTCTCCGGCTGCGGCGAAAAAGCCGGGACCGGCACCGCCGGGAAATATCCCCAGCCGGAGACCCACTACACCAGCCCCACGGATCCCACGGACAGCAGCAGGACCCGCAGCCGCCGGCCCGGGGAGAGCGGCACCATCGTGGGGCGCAGCCGGGCCGCCGGCAGAAGCGCCGCCGGCCGCAGCAGCCCAGAGGCAAGGCGCAGCTGGCAGCAGATGGTGGAGAACGGCACCGTCCGCGACACCGACGGTGACCTGCGGGACGGCGAGAACAGCAGCTGGTGAGCCACCGGCACAGGACGGGCGGCGCCCGTCCTACATATTTTCCGGCAGGCACACTTTCCGCCCCGGCCGCTATACTGGGGATAGCGACACAATTTTGCGGCAAAGGTGCGGATCGTGATGACATTTTTTTTCTGGGGCCTGTGCGGCACCCTGTTTTTGCTGTTGATGACCTCCGTCGGGGCGGCGGCGGTGTTTCTCCTGCGCCGGCCCCTGCCCCGGCGCTGGGAGGGGCTGGTGCTGGGCTTTGCCGCCGGGGTGATGAGCGCGGCGGGCATCTGGAGCTTGCTTCTGCCCGCCCTTCAGCAGACCGGGGCCGCCGGCAGCGCTGTGCCCTGGCTGCCGGCGGCGGCAGGGCTTGCCGCCGGTACGGCGCTGCTGGCCCGGCTGGATGTGCTGGTGGCCCGGCGGGGCGGCACCGCGGCGCTGCTGCCGGCGGCCATCACCCTCCACAATATCCCCGAGGGGCTGGCGGTGGGCCTTGGCTTTGCCATGGTGGAAAACGCCGCCGGCCTGGCCGGGGCCTGGGCCCTGGCCCTGGGCATCGGCATCCAGAACATCCCTGAGGGCACGGCCATTTCCCTGCCTCTGCGGCAGCAGGGGATGTCCCGGGGCCGGGCCTTTGCCCGAGGCGTGCTCTCCGGGGTGGTGGAGCCCCTGGCGGGCATGAGCGTGTTTTTGGCGGCGGGGCTTCTCCGCAGCGCCATGCCCTGGCTCTTGAGCTTTGCCGCCGGGGCCATGCTCTATGTGGTGGTGGAGGAGCTGATCCCCCAGGGCAAGGAGACCCACGGCTGCCTGGGCTTCACGGTGGGCTTTCTTTTGATGATGGTGCTGGATACCGCCCTGGGATGAGGGTCCGGCAGCGCAAAAAAAGAGCCGCCCTCGGGCGGCTCTTTTATGCTGCTTTTCAAAAATCCACCGTGCCCTCCAGGACACGCAGGTCATAGGGCTCGTAGACCACATGGCGGTATGCCTCCACATCCATGGGCACACCGGTCCAGTCGCTATGGATCTCGCCGGTCTGCTTGATGAGCACATCGTAGAGGATGTCGTAGGTCACGCCGTCGGGGCCCTTTTCCTCGATGGTGGAGTAGGGCAGGGTCTTGTGGTAGGTCATGTGCAGACCCTTGTAGGAGAAGTGGAAGCCGTTGCGCATGCGGCAGCCGTCCAGGCCCCGGTAGGTGAAAAGCCGCTTGAGATCCCGGAGAATGGCGTCGTGCTCCTGGTCGTAGAGGTTCTCCGGGGTGGTCTCGGTATAGTCATAGCGGAACTGGATGGGGATGCCGTAGGGCAAAAACCGCTCCACATAGGCCGGCAGCTTGTCCGCGGGGTATTTCTTATAGAGCACGCAGTTGATGCGCGTGGGGCAGGCGATCTGGCCGATGATCTCGTCGGGGCTCTCCTCCACATAATGCTGGAGATGCCGGGAGATATTCATGCAGGTGATCTTGTCCTTATTCTTCTCGGTAAAGGCCAGCATCTCCCCAAAGGTGGTGTGGGCCTGGGCGGGGAAGGTGGTGTTGATATAGATCTTGTGGGTGGCGGGGATGGCGTCCAGCATCTGCTGCAGGGCGTCTAAGTCCGCCAGGGGCTCGCCGCCGGTGAATACAAAGTCGCACCGGGGGGTGATGGCGTCCAGGGTGCGGATGGAGGCCAGGATCTTCTCCAAGCTGAAGGACGAGCAGTCGGCATATTCTTTCTTATTGATGCAGAAAGGGCAATTGTTCTGACAGTCGTAGGGAACAAACACGGTGACGGTGGCGCCGCCCTCTCTGGTTTTATAGGGATGGATCATGCATGATACCTCTTTGACACATATTCCAAAATATTTTATACCCCTTTTACATAAAATGCAAGAAAAAGTGACCGCAAAATACAAGTTAACTTCTTCACAAAGAGGAAAAGATGCCCTCTTGGGCATCTTGGGGGCGCAGGGGTCAGTAATTCGGATCCCGAAGCTCCTCTCTGATCTGCCGGCAGGCGGCCTTTTCCCCCTGCTCCTTAAAGAGCAGCAGCCAGCGGCCCAGGAGGGCGTCGGTCTCCGGATGGATGAGATCGCCGATCTTCCGCTGCCGGGCCCGGTCATAGTATTCGTAGGGCGAGGCGTCGGTATACTTCTCTCCCTGGTAGACCCGGCAGGCGGCGATGCGGTCGCAGAACATTTCCGCCACGAATTTCTTGGGCATTTTGCCGCCGCCGATGTGGATGGTGCCATCGCCCTGCGGGCGGTAATCCAGCCAGTACTCGAAGTGGTGGAGGTTGCGGCCCTTGTGGTGGAGCCACGCCCGGCTGACGCCGGTTTCAAAGCGCTCCTGGTCATTGGGGCTGCGATATCCCTGGTAGTATTTGCACCCCCGCCAGAACTCCGTGGGGGAGAATTTGCTCAGGTCGTGGGTGAGCCCCTGCCAGCACAGCCCCAGACGGAAGCAATAGTGCCGCACCAGCCGCCGGTGGCGGGTGATGGTGCGCAGATGCGCCCAAAAGTGCATGGCAAGGCCTCCTTTTACCGGAATGATCTCCTATCCAACGGTATCACACTTTCCTCAAAAAAGCAAGGGCCATACGCCGGGAGCCCACCTTCCCGGGAAGGTGGGCTCCGGACGAAAAAAGAGGGGTAAGGGAAATACGAAGAGGGCGCTTACTTCTTATCGAAGAGGATGAAAAGCAAGCTGGACAGGCACAGCAGGAAGGGGTAAAACAGCAGGGGGATGATGTCAAAGGCGCTGATGGCATAGCCCAGGGTGGCGCAGGTGGAGAGGGCCACCAGCATCTGGGCGCCGTAGGGGATGATGCCCTGGAAGATGCACGAGAAGGTGTCCAGCAGGGAGGCCGAGCGCTTGGGGCTGATGCCGTACTCCTCCGCCACCTCCTTGGCGATGGGGCCGGCCATGACGATGGCCACGGTGTTGTTGGCGGTGGCGATGTCCATGAGGCCCACCAGCAGGCCGATGCCCAGCTGGCCGCCCCGCTTGCCCCGGAACACCCGGCGGATGAAGGCCAGGATGCTCTCAAAGCCGCCGTAGGCCCGGATGAGGCCGCACAGGGAGGCCACCAGCAGCGTCACCAGGATGGTCTCGAACATGTCCGACACGCCGCCGCCCATGTTGGCCATGAGCTCCAGGGCGGTGACCTGGCCGGTGAGGAGGGTGATGGCGGCGCCGGCGGCGATGCCGATGAGCAGCACCACAAACACATTCAGGCCGATGATGCCGCCGATGAGCACCAGCACATAGGGGATGATCAGCACCAGGTCGTGGCCGCCGGAGACGGCGCGCTGCACATCGGTGCCCAGCGAAACGACAATGATCAGCACCAGGGCCGCCAGGGCGGCGGGCAGGGCGATCTTGAAGTTGGCCCGGAACTTGTCCTTCATCTCCGTGCCCTGGGTGGAGCAGGCGGCGATGGTGGTGTCGGAAATAAAGCTGAGGTTGTCGCCGAACATGGCGCCGCCCATGACGGAGGCGATGCACA
>CAKTPM010000001.1 GCA_934591705.1 uncultured Oscillospiraceae bacterium | reverse complement strand
AGAAAAGGCAGACAGTACAATTGCACTGCCTGCCTAATCCGAGGACACGCTTCAAGGTACCCCTATCAGGAGTAGCGTAAGCGTCCTTTCTTTTTGTATGTGCGGGGGCTGCGGCGGGGCGGACAGAGTCGTCCGCCCCTACAAAATGCGGCAACGACGCCGGTTTGCGATATATCGTCCCTTGACGATATATCGTTCGGGTCGTCGGGGACGCCGACCCCTACAACGACCGCACGAACCGTGCATATATCCATTCCGCTCGGCACACGCCTGTGGCGGCGGTTTCCCGAAACGGCGCGTTTCTCACCCTGTAGGGGCCGACGACTCTGTCGGCCCGCGAAATACCGCTCTGCAGGGCAATATATCGTTTATTCGGGTCGGCGTCCCCGACGACCCGCCGCACGGACGGGGGAATTTTGAAGCCCCGGGCGCTTGCCTCTTGTGTATTCCCCGGACATTTGCTATAATTTTCGGAGAAAAAATCCGGAGGGGAGGGGAGCGCATGCGGACACTGGCCACCCTGGCCTTTTCCTTCTCCGCCGCCGTATTCGCCGGGGTACTGCTGCCCTGGGAGGGCTGGCACCTCTGGGCGGCGGCCCTTTTCCTGCTGTGGGGCGGGGCCTTTGCCCTTTGGAGGGGGTGCCCCTTCCGGCGGCGGGGGCTCCTGGTCACCCTTGCCCTGTGCGCCGGTCTCTTGTACTTTTCGGGCTACCGGGCCCTTTTTGTGACGCCCCTGACGGATCGCTGCGGGGCGGAGGGGGAATTCTCCGCCGTGGTGTGTGACTACCCGGAGCAGCGGGAAAACGGCTGCAGGGTGACCCTGCGGCTTTCGGACTTTCCACGGGGCAGGGCGTATTGCTACGGCGGCGAGGAGCTGCGGGATCTCCGGCCCGGCGATACCCTCCGGGGCACGGCCTATTGGAAGGAGGCGGCCTATACCACCCTGACCTCCCGGGGCGTGCATGTGCTGCTCTATGACCGGGACGATCTCACCGTGACCCGGGGCAGCGGCGGCCTCCGCTGGTGGCCTCAGCAGGCGGCCCGGGCCTTTCAGGCGCAGCTGGAAAAAATATGGTCCCAGGAGCGGGTGCGGGCCTTCCTGGCGGCGGAGCTCCTGGGGGATAAGTCGCAGATGGTCCAGGAGGACTATACCGCCCTCCAGGAGACGGGGCTTGCCCACCTTTTTGCGGTGAGCGGGCTGCACTGCGCGTTCCTGGTCTCCCTGGTGCAGCTGTGCATCCCGCCCCGCCGGCGGCGCGTGAGCTGCCTTGTCACCGGGGCGGTGCTGCTTTTTTACATGTGCATGACGGGGCTTTCCCCTTCGGTGGTGCGGGCCTGTATCATGCAGCTCTTTCTGTTGACGGCGCCGCTGTTCTACCGCTCCGGCGACAGCCTGACATCCCTGGGAGCGGCGCTTTTCGTGATCCTGGCCGCCGACCCCTATGCCGCCGGCAGCGTCAGTCTGCAGCTGAGCTTTGCCGCCACCCTGGGGCTGGCGGTGCTGACGCCCCGGCTCTTCGCCTGGCTCCGGGGGCTCTATACCGGCAGGAGCCGGGTGCTTAAAAAGTGCTTGGGCTTCGCGGCCGCGAACCTGGCGGCCACGGTGGGTGCCATGGTGTTCACCGCGCCCCTGACGGCCTGGTATTTCAACATCCTCTCCCTGATCTCGCCCCTCAGCGGCCTGCTGAGCGTCTCCGTGGCCGGGTGGAGCTTCATGAGCGGCTTTGTGGCCGCCGCAGTGAGCTTCCTGTGGCTGCCTCTGGGCAGGGCCCTGGGGGCCTTGACGGCGCTGTGCGTACACTATATCCTCTGGGTGGCCCGGGGGCTGTGCCGGGTGCCCTATCACGCCGTTTACTTCAGCAACACCCTCCTGCGGGACTGGCTGCTCTACAGCTACGCCGTGTTCGGCGTCTGCCTGGCCTTCCGGAAGCGGAGGCGGCGGAAGTACCTGTGGGCCTCAGCCATGGCGGCGGCGTCCCTATGCATCTGCCTGTGGCTCCATGCCGCCGGCAGCCGCGCCGGTGACCTGGGGGTGACGGCGCTGAATGTGGGCCAGGGGGAGAGCGTGCTGCTCTACTCCGGCGCGGAGGCCGCCATGGTGGACTGCGGCAGCTCCACGGGCTATCTCCACGCCGGGGATATCGCCGCGGACCAGCTCAACGCCATGGGCTACACCCGCCTGCGGGCCCTGGTGGTGACCCACTACCATGCCGACCATACCAACGGCCTGGGGGAGCTTCTCACCCGGGTGCCGGTGGATACCCTCTACCTGCCGGACATCCAGGATGACTACGGCGTGCGGGACAAGCTCTGCCGCCTGGCGCTCTCCTACGGCAGCAGCGTGGTGTGGGTCACCGAGCGGCTCACCGTGCCCCTGGGCGCAGCGGAGCTGACGGTCTTTCCCCCTATGGAGGGCAAGGACCCCAACGAGCGGTGCGTGGCCGCCCTGTGCTCGGCGGGGGACTTCGATGTGCTCATCACCGGGGACATGCCCGGGGACATGGAGGCGGCGCTGGCGGAGCGCTATGACCTGCCGGACACCGAGGTGCTGGTGGTGAGCCATCACGGCTCGAAATACAGCTCCGACAAGGAATTTTTGGCGGCGGTGACGCCGGATACCGCCATCATCAGCGTGGGGGAGAACCACTACGGCCACCCGGCCCGGGAGACCCTCTGGCGGCTCTCCGACATCGGGGCGGAGATATACAGAACGGACGAAGCGGGACACATCACCGTGAAAAGCTACGGAGGAGAAGGATAAATGGCAGCACAAAACGGATATGCGGTGCTCCGGGAGGAGCTGAAAAGCGGCACCCTCCGCCGGGCCTATATTTTCTATGGCGAGGAGGCCTATCTCCGGGATCAGCTCCTCCGCCGGGTGCGGGAGACGCTGGTTCCGGCGGGCTTCGAGGAGTTCAACTACCACAAGCTCTCCGGCAAGGGGCTCACGGTCAACGACCTCCAGGAGGTCATTGAGGCCATGCCCATGATGGCCCCGGCCACCCTGACGGTGGTGGAGGACATGGATCTTTTCCGGCTGGATGAGTTCCAGCGGGGCCGGCTCATGGAGCTTTTGGCCGACATCCCGGAGTACGCCACGGTGATCTTCGTGTATGACACCCTGGAATATAAGCGGGACGGCAAGATGAAAAAGCTCTGCGCCGCCCTCTCGGCGCATGTGCTGGAGGTGGAGTTTGCCCAGCAGGACAGCCGGGAGCTGACCCGCTGGGTGCAGCGGCACTTTGCCGCCGCCGGACACACCATCGACTCCGCCGTGGTGGACCACCTGCTTTTCACCTGCGGCAGCATGATGACCAACCTGGCCCCGGAGATACAGAAGATCGCCGCCTATGCCAAGCAGGAAAAGATCACCCCCCAGGACATCGCCGCCGTGGCGGACCCCATCCTGGACGCCCGGATCTTTGACATGACCAACGCCGTCACCGCCGGGGATTACAACAGGGCCGCCGCCGTTTTGGCGGACCTGCTGCGGATGCAGGAGGAGCCGTTCATTCTCCTGGCGGCCATCGGCAAGGAGCTGCGGCGCATCTATACCGCCCGGATGGCCCTGGATGCCGGGAAGGACCGCTTTTGGCTCAAGAGCTTGTGGAACATGCGCTCGGACTACCCCGCCAAGCTTCTCATGCAGGCGGCGGGCCGGGTGGACCATGCCTGGTGCAGCACCGCGGTGAAAAAGGCCCGGGTCTTGGACCGCCGCATGAAGTCCCAGCGGAACATCGACCCGGCGGAGGAGCTGAAGCTGTTTTTGATGGAATTGGCAGGTGATCGCCCATGAAGCCCCGTATCCAGGAGGTCATCGTGGTGGAGGGACGCTATGACCGCAACACCCTTTTGCAGGTGGTGGATGCCGCCGTGGTGGAGACCGGGGGCTTTTCCGTCTTCCACGATAGAGAGAAGCTGCAGCTCCTCCGGCAGCTGGCGGAGAAGCGGGGCCTTATCCTCTTCACGGACCCCGACGGCGCGGGCTTCGTCATCCGCAACCACCTCAAGGGCGCTCTGCCCAAGGACCGCGTCAAGCAGGCCTATGTCCCGGACATCTACGGCAAGGAGCGCCGCAAGAGGGTAGGGGGCAAGGAGGGAAAGCTGGGGGTGGAGGGCATGTCCCCCCAGGTGATCTTAGAGGCCCTGCGCCGCTGCGGCGCCACCTTTGCGGGGGAGGACGCTCCGGCCCGGGGGGCCGGCATCACCAAGGCGGAGCTTTTGGAGAAGGGCCTCATCGGCCCGGGCTCTGCGGAGCGGCGGAGGGCCCTTCTCCGGGCCTGCGGGCTCCCGGAGCACCTGACGCCCAACGCCATGCGGGAGGCCCTGGACCTGCTTTTGACCAGAGAGGAGTGGGAGGGCTATCCCGGAAAGTAAAAAGTGCGGGATAAAGGGCGGAAAGACCTTGCTTTTCGCCGGAAATGCGGCTATAATATAACTTCGGTTTTTACCAAATACAGACACCAAAGGAGTGTGAACAATGGCCGAGGAAATGAAAACCCCTGAGACCCAGGAGGTCGAGAGCAAAAACTTTATCGAGAGCTTTATCAACGAGGACATCGCAGAGGGTGGTCAGTTCCAGGGCATGACCGTCCACACCCGTTTTCCGCCGGAGCCCAACGGCTATCTGCACATCGGCCACTGCAAGGCCCTGACCATCGACTTCGGCACCGCCGAGCGCTATGGGGGCCTCTGCAACCTGCGCATGGACGACACCAACCCCACCAAGGAGGACGAGGAGTTCGTGGAGGCCATCAAGCAGGACATCCACTGGCTGGGCTTTGACTGGGGCGACCGGTTCTTCTACGGCTCTGACTACTTTGAGGAGGACTACCGCCAGGCGGTGCTGCTCATTCAAAAGGGCCTTGCCTATGTGTGTGAGCTGACGCCGGAGGAGTTCAAGCAGAACCGCGGCGACATCGGCATCCCCGCCGTGTCCCCCTATCGGGACCGCCCCGTGGAGGAGAGCATGGATCTCTTTGCCCGGATGCGGGCCGGGGAGTTCCCCAACGGCGCCATGACCCTCCGGGCCAAGATCGACCTTGCCTCCGGCAACTTCAACATGCGCGACCCGGTGATCTACCGCATCAACCACATGGCCCACCACCGCCAGGGCACCAAGTGGTGCATCTATCCCATGTACGACTTTGCCCACCCCATCCAGGACGCCCTGGAGGGCATCACCCACAGTCTGTGCTCCCTGGAGTTTGAGGCCCACCGGCCCCTCTATAACTGGGTCATCGACCACTGCGAGCTCCCTGCCCGCCCCCGGCAGATCGAATTTGCCCGGCTGGGCATCGACCACACGGTGATGTCCAAGCGCAAGCTGCGGCAGCTGGTGGAGGAGAAGCATGTCTCCGGCTGGGACGACCCCCGGATGCCCACCCTCTGCGGCCTGCGCCGCCGGGGCTACACCGCCCGCGCCATCCGCAATTTCTGCGAGCGCATCGGCGTGGCCAAGTCCCCCAATGTCATCGAATACGGCTTCCTGGAGCACTGCCTCCGGGAGGATCTCAACGCCACCGCCGAGCGCACCATGGCCGTGCTGCGGCCGGTGAAGCTCACCGTCACCAATTACCCGGAGGGCAAGAGCGAGGTCATGGTGGTGGAGAATAACCCCACCGACCCCTCCCAGGGCACCCACGAGATCACCTTCTCCCGGAACCTGTGGATCGAGGCCGACGACTTCATGGAGGTGCCGGTGCCCAAGTACAAGCGCCTGACCCCCGGCGGCCTGGAGTGCCGCCTGAAGGGCGCCTACCTCATCACCTGCACCGGCTGCGTGAAGGACGAGCAGGGGAATGTGGTGGAGGTGCTCTGCGAGTATGACCCCGCCTCCCGGGGCGGCGACCCCGCCGACGGCCGCAAGGTCAAGGGTGCCACCCTCCACTGGGTGGATGCCGCTGCCTGTGTGGAGGCCGAGGTGCGCCAGTACGACAACCTCTTCTCCGACGCCCAGCCCGACGGCCCGGACAAGAATTTCTTGGAGTGCCTGAACCCCGATTCCCTGGCAGTGCTCACCGGCTGCAAGGTGGAGCGGGAAATGGTAAGGGCGGCGGAGGAGTTCGCCCGCCGGGAAAACCGTACCGGCACCAACGCTCCCACCTTCCAGTTCATGCGCATTGGCTACTTCTGCATGGACAACCGGGACTGCACACCGGAGCACCTGGTCTTTAACCGCAGCGTGTCTTTGAAGGACAGCTTCAATAAGTAAAGAAAAACTGCCTGTCGCTGACAGGCAGTTTTTTGCGTCCGGAAGGTCGGCGGCCCGGTATCCTCAATCGGGGAAGGGCCCCCGGAGGGTCAGAAAAAAGTGGGCCAGGTTCTTGGCGGTGAAAAGCAGGTGCTCCCGGCTTTCCGGCAAAAGCTCCGCCAGGGTGCCGCACCGGGGATGGATGGGGAACACGCCGCTGACGCCGGCCTCGTAGGCCCGGGCAATGTCGGTGTCGCTGCCGCCCACCAGGGCGGCGACGGGGACCCCCAGCCGCCGGGCACGCCGGGCTACGCCGATGACCACCTTGCCCCGTAAGCTCTGCCGATCCAGGTTTCCCTCCCCGGTGACGATCAGATCCGCATCGGCAGCCAGAGTATCGAAATCCACGGCGTCCAGCAGGGTGTCGATGCCCATCTGCAGGCGGCCGCCCAGCAGAGCCACGGCCCCGGCGCCGAAGCCGCCGGCCGCTCCGCCGCCGGGCAGCTCCAGCACATCCTGCCCCAGGTCCCGGGCCATCACCCGGGCCAGGTGCCGGAGGTTTTCATCCAGCAGGGCCACGGCGGCGTCATCGGCGCCCTTCTGGGGGCCGAACACCGCGCTGGCTCCGGTGGGGCCGCAGAGGGGGTTGTCGATGTCGCACATCACCTGCAGCGCCGCTGCCTCCAGGGCGCTGCTGCGCCGGTCCAAGGAGATGCGGGCGACCCGCCCCAGGGTGCCGCCGGTGGGGACAAATTCCGCACCGGCTTCATCAAGGAACCGTACCCCCAGGGCCGCGGCGGCGCCGCAGCCGCCGTCATTGGTGGCGCTGCCCCCCAGGGCCAGGATGAGCTTCTTGGCCCCGTGGGAAAGGGCGTGGGCCATCAGCTCCCCCACGCCGTAGGTGGTGGTGCGGCAGGGATCCGGGTGTGCCGCCGCCAGGGGCAGCCCGGCGGCCGCCGCCATCTCCACCACCGCCGTACCGTCCGGCAAAACGCCGTAAAAGCCCTCCACGGTCTCCCCGAAGGGGCCGCGGCAGGGGAGGGTGACCCGGCGTCCGCCTACGGCGGCCAAAAAGGCGTCCACGGTGCCCTCGCCGCCGTCGGCCACGGGGATGGTGCGTATCTGCGCCCGGGGTATGACGCTGCGGATGCCCTTCGCGGCGGTGTCACAGACCTGGGCAGAGGAGAGAGTCCCCTTAAAGGAGTCGGGGATGATCACGATCTTCGGCATAAAAACCTCCCTGCGGCAAAATATGATGCGGTGTATGCTCTCTTCCACCCCATTCTATAGCAGCGGGGCGAAAAGCACAAGGACTTTGTGCCCGGCCCCGGGGAGCCCCGGCTCTGCCGCCCAGAGAGGCGGGATTTGTAAAAAATAAACAGCCCGGTTTTTCTTCGGGAGAAAATGTTGTGCGAACCTTATAATTGACAAATACCGCAGGCAGGCGTACACTATACCCACAAACAAAGAGATAACCAGTTATAAATTCTATTACTAACGGAGACAGTCAGATGCGTGATCTTTTCAGCCGCAATCGCATGATGTTCGGGATGATGTGCATGGGTTCCATGTGCATGCTGATGTGCGCCCTAAAATATGCCTCATCCCCCTCCTTATCCGATGAAAGCTGATTTTTGAGCTGGATCTTAAGTGTATTTCGGACACGGAAGCGATGAGCGGCCGTGTTCGTTTTTTATTGTCCGAAGGAGGAGCGAAATGATCGAATTACAGCATCTTTCCAAAACCTACCGTGGGGCCTCCGGCCAGGTGGAGGCGCTGCGGGATATTGACCTGACCATCCGGGACGGGGAGATCTTCGGCGTCATCGGCCTCTCCGGGGCAGGGAAGTCCACCTTGGTGCGCTGCATCAATCTCCTGGAGCGCCCCACCGGCGGCAAGGTCATCATTGACGGCCAGGACATCACTGCCCTGTCCCATAAGGAGCTTTTGAAGCTGCGGCGGTCCATCGGCATGATCTTCCAAGGCTTTAACCTCCTGGAGCAGAGGACCGTGCTGGAGAATGTGATCTTCCCCCTGCGGCGCACCGGCACCCCCAAGCCAGCCGCCAAGGAGCGGGGCCGGGAGCTTTTGGAGCTGGTGGGTCTCTCGGAGAAGGAGGGCGCCTATCCGGCCCAGCTCTCCGGCGGCCAGAAGCAGCGGGTGGCCATCGCCCGGGCCCTAGCCACGAAGCCCCGGTACCTCCTGTGCGACGAGGCCACCTCCGCCCTCGACCCCAACACCACCCGCTCCATCCTGGAGCTGCTGCGGCAGATCAACCGGGACCTGGGGGTCACCATCGTCATCATCACCCACGAGATGAAGGTCATCGACCGGGTCTGCGACCGGGTGGCGGTCATCGACCACAGCCGCATCGCCGAGGAGGGCAAGGTGGCGGAGGTGTTCACCGCGCCCCGCAGCCGCATCGCCCAGGAGCTGATCCTGCCCCAGGAGCGCAAGGCCCTGGAGACCACCGGCGGCCGCCGGCTGCGGCTGGTCTTCGACGGCAGCTATTCCCGGGCCCCCATCATCTCCCAGCTGACGCTGGACTGTCAGGTGCCGGTGAACATCCTCTTCGCCGATACCAAGGAGTATGAGGGCACGGTGTTCGGTCACATGATCCTGGAGCTGCCGCCGGAGGAGCGCCAGGCGGAAAAGGTCATCGCATGGCTGCAAAACAGCGAAGTACAGTGGGAGGAGGAGAAGAAGGATGTCTGAAATGCTCATCAAGCTCTGGAACAACGGCCTCATTCAGGCGGGTATCTGGGAAACGGTGTACATGACCGTGCTCTCCACGGTGTTCGCCTATGTCATCGGCCTGCCCCTGGGGGTGATCCTCTCGGTGAGCGACCGGGGCGGTATCTGCCCCATGCCGTGGCTCAACCGGGTGCTGGGGTTTGCGGTAAACTTTTTCCGCTCCATCCCCTGCATCATCCTCATGGTGGCCATGATCCCCGTGGCCAAGCTCATCTTAGGCGTGAGCTTGGGCAACGGCGCAGTGATCGTGACGCTGATCATCGCCGCCGCCCCCTATGTGGCGCGGATGGTGGAGTCCTCCCTGCGGGAGGTGCCCGGCGGCGTCATCGAGGCGGCCCAGTCTATGGGCTGCACCAACTGGCAGATCGTCTGCCATGTGCTTTTGCCGGAGGCCAAGCCCGCCCTCATCCAGGGGGCCACCATCTCCGCTGTCACCGTTCTGGGCTATACCGCCTTGGCCGCGACGCTCGGCGGCACCGGCCTGGGGCAGATCGCCATCATCTACGGCCACCAGCGCAGCAATTCCGACATTGTGTGGCTGTGCGTGGTGCTGATGGTGGTCATCGTTCAAATCATTCAGCTCGTCGGCACAAGAATTGGCCGGCGTACCGATAAACGCATCAAATAAACCGAGACATTATCAAAAAAGGAGAAAAAACCATGAAAAAGCTTGTAACCGTTCTGCTGTCCCTGCTGCTGGTGCTGTCTCTGGCCGCCTGCGGCCAGGAGGCAAAGCCCTCCGATGACGCTGCCGCGGACACCACCATTACCGTGGGCGCCAGCTCCACGCCCCATGCCGAGATCCTCGAGCAGGTGAAGGACGCCCTCGCCGCCGAGGGCTACACCCTGAAGGTAGTGGTGTATGACGACTATGTCCTGCCCAACACCGCCCTGGAGGACGGCTCCCTGGATGCCAACTACTTCCAGCACACCCCCTATCTCAACAGCTTCAACGCCTCCAACGGCACCCACCTGGTGGCCGCTGCCGCCATCCACTATGAGCCCTTCGGCCTCTATGGCAGCGGCGTGAAGTCCGTGGCGGACATCCCCGCCGGCGCCACCATCCTCATCCCCGCCGATGACTCCAACGAGACCCGCGCGCTGCTGCTCCTGCAGCAGGAGGGGCTCATCGAGTTGCCCGAGGGCGCCAGCGCCGCTGAGGGCGTCACCACCCTGGACATCGTGGACGACCACGGCTATGACATCCAGGCCCTCCAGGCCGACACTGTGCCCGTGCAGCTGGCCAACAGCGCCGAAGGCACCGTGGCCGTCATCAACGGCAACTACGCCCTCCAGGCGGGCCTGAAGGTGGCCGATGCCCTGGCCATCGAGGATGCCTCCGGCGACGCCGCCCAGACCTATGCCAATGTGCTGGCCGTCCGGGAGGGAGAGGAGAACAGCCCCAAGACCCTGGCTCTGGTGAAGGCCCTGACCAGCGATGCCGTGAAGCAGTACATCGCCGACACCTATAACGGTGCCGTGGTGGCCATTTTCTAAGCCGTCTTTCCCCCTTAGCCGGCGGCTTCCCGCCGCCTGAAAGGCCGCGCCCGATTTTTCCGGGCGCGGCCTTTTACCGCCCCATCCGCTATTGACGGCCGGCGGGAAAAACGGTATAATCCCATCATAACAGGGACGAAAGTCCGGAAAGAGAGGAAGCGCTATGACACTTTTGGGTATCATCCTGCAGATCGTGGCCTTGGTGGCCAACTGGTTCGTTTTCAAGAAGATGGGCCGCGAGGGCTGGGAGGGCATCATCCCCATTTATAACCTCTATGTCCTTTTCCAGGTCCTCTACGGCAACGGCTGGAAGTTCCTGCTGCTGCTGATCCCCTTCTACAACATCTACCTGGCCATCAAGCTGGACATCGACCTGGCCCATGCCTTCAATAAGAGCACCGGCTTCGGCATCGGGCTGCTGTTTTTCCCCTACATCTTCAACTGCATCCTGGCCTTCTCCGCTGACATCGTGTGGAAGGACGGCTCCTATGCCAACACCCGCAGCGACTTTGTGAGCAACGCCGCCGACACCATCGCCGGCAGCACCCGCAAGGACGCCCAGGCCCTGGATAAGCTCAAGGAGCTCAAGGGCCTTTACGATGCCGGGATCCTCACCGAGGAGGAGTATGCCGCCAAGAAGGCGGAGCTGCTCAACCGCGTATGAGGGACACCATGGAAAAGAAATCTGTCAATTTCGCCCTGCCGGCGGCGCTGTGCCTGGCGGTGTGCGCCGTCTATCGGGTCGTGAATAGAATGGTGAGCTGGGCCACCTGGGGCTTCCATTTTCATCTGGGGCTTGTGTTCTCCCTGGGCTTCACCGTGGCCCTGGTGGTGATGGCCCTGGCCTGCTGGCGCAGGGAGGAAAAGCTCTTTGGCTGCGGCACCCTGGCCGCCGCTGCCTGCGAGGTATACTTCCTTCTGGAAACGGTGGTGTGGGAGGTACGCTACGGGCTGAGCTTTGGCTCACTGCGCACCATTCTCAGCGACGCCCTGTGGATGGGGGCCTTCCTGCTGGTGGCCCTGGCGCTCATGGGCAAGGAAAAGGATAAGACCCTGGCCCTGGTGGGCGTGGGGGCCTGCGCCGCCGCGGCGCTGCTGAATACCTTTACCTTTTTCCGCTGGGGGCTGCTGGTCACCTGGGTGGAATTTGCCGGGCTGCTTCTGGCGGTGCTGCTCTTCACCGGGGATATCCCGCCTGCACCGGCAGGGCAGGGGGCCTGGACGGGACCTGCCCGCCGAGGGGTGATGAGCGACGCGGTCCTGCACAAGCTGGTGGAGCTGAAGAAGCTGCTGGACGAGGGTGTGCTCACCGAGGCGGAGTTTGCCGCCAAGCGGGATGTACTCCTGGGCAGAGACAAGCCCGCCCCCGCCGCCCCCGCTGAGAACGCCGCCCCCGCGGAGAGCCCTGCCCCCGCGGAGAATGCTCCGGCAGGGGAGAACACCCCTGGCGAGAGCGAATGAGATAAAAACGATCGGGTCCCGAGACCGCTCAAGGCGGCCTCGGGGCCTCTTTTTTACCCGGGGGCGAGGCGGCGGCCCCGGCCGCTGAGCGAATAAAAATAATACAAAGCGGAATATCTCCCGGCGGGCCCCGGGCCCCGAAAGCCCGGTATATGAGCCCTGGCGGATGTTCACCCCGGAAAAACAAACCCTGCGGGAAGTACACCGAGTATTGACAAATTAACAAATTGTTGCTAAAATGTGACCATAGTGTGTTGTGTAAATTTGATGCACCACACAATATTTCTAACAGGAGGGTACTATGAAGAAGTTATTTGCACTGATCTTGGCTCTGGCCATGGCGCTGACGCTGGTCGCCTGCGGCAAGACCGAGACTCCCCCCGCCGGCGATGGTGGCAACGAGGGCGGCGACGCCGCTGCTTACCACATCGGCATTGTGACCGGCTCCGTTTCCCAGTCCGAGGATGACCGCCGCGGCGCTGAGGCCTTCCAGGCCAAGTATGGCGAGGATATGGTCAAGCTGGACATTTATCCCGACAACTTCACCGAAGAGCTTGAGACCACCATCCAGAAGATCGTCAGCATGTCCGACGATCCCCTGATGAAGGCCGTCATCGTCAACCAGTCCGTTCCCGGCACCGCCGAGGCCTTCCGCCAGATCAAGGAGCGTCGTCCTGACATCCTGTGCATCGCCGGTGAGTCCCACGAGGACATCGCCCTCATCGAGAGCGCTGCCGACCTGACCACCAACAACGACTTCGTGGCCCGCGGCTATCTGATCATCCGCACCGCTCACGAGCTGGGCTGCGACACCTTCGTGCACATCTCCTTCCCCCGCCATATGTCCTATGAGACCATGTCCCGCCGTGTGGCCGTCATGCAGGCCGCCTGCGAGGAGTTCGGCATGAAGTTCGTGCTGGAGACCGCTCCCGACCCCACCTCCGATGTCGGTACCGCCGGTGCCCAGGCCTATGTGCTTGAGAAGGCCCCCGAGTGGATCGAGAAGTATGGCCAGAAGTCCGCTTACTTCTGCACCAACGACGCCCACACCGAGCCCCTGCTGAAGCGTCTGCTCGAGTTCGGCGGCTACTTCATCGAGGCCGACCTCCCCTCTCCTCTGATGGGCTATCCCGGCGCTCTGGGTATTGACCTGACCGCCGAAGCCGGCGACTTCCAGAAGATCCTGGCCAAGGTCGAGAAGGCCGTCTGCGAGAAGGGCGGCGCCGGCCGCTTCGGCACCTGGGCTTACTCCTATGGCTACACCCTGTCTGCCGGCCTTGCCGAGCACGCCAAGAATGTCCTCGACGGCAACAGCGAGCTGTGCGACCTCGATGACATCGCCAAGGCCTTCGCCGTGTACACCGGCGACGCTTCCTGGAACGGCTCTGCTTACACCAATGCCGAGACCGGCGTGAAGTCCGAGAAGTTCTTCCTGGTCTATCAGGATACTTACATCATGGGCGATCCCGGCCGCTACATGGGCGCTACCGATGTCGTGGTTCCCGAGAAGTACTTCACCGTCAAGTAATTATCAGCGCAAACAATCAGCGGGGAGGATCCGTATCCTCCCCGCTATCCTAACAACAGGGGTACAAGGAAATGATCAATGACAAGACTCCTTTGCTGGAAATGAAGAACATCAAGAAGGACTTCTTCGGCAACCAGGTGCTGTCAGATATCAATCTGACTCTGCACGCCGGTGAAGTCCTTGGACTGTGCGGTGAAAACGGCGCAGGCAAGAGCACCTTGATGAAGATCCTTTTCGGCATGGATGTAATCCGTGAGACCGGCGGCTATGGCGGCGATGTGCTGATCGACGGCCAGAAGGTCACCTTCAACTCTCCCTTTGATGCGCTGGCAGCCGGTATCGGCATGGTGCATCAGGAGTTCTCTCTGATCCCCGGCTTCACCGCCACTGAGAACATCCTTCTCAACCGTGAGCCGCAGAAGAAAAATGTTGTTTCCCAGGTGTTCGGTCAGCGTATGAACACCTTGGATTATAATGAAATGAATGGTAGGGCCCAGAATGCCATCGAAAAAATGGGCTTTAGCATAGACTCCGCAATGGTCATCAACCAGATGCCCGTGGGTCACAAGCAGTTCACCGAGATCGCCCGGGAGCTGAGCAAGGACAACCTCAAGCTCCTCATCCTCGACGAGCCCACCGCGGTGCTCACCGAGAAGGAGGCCGAAGCGCTTTTGCAGTCCATCCGGGGCATGGCCGCCCAGGGCATCGCCATTATCTTCATCACCCACCGCCTGCATGAGATCCTTGCCGTTTGCGACAAGGTGGTGGTCATGCGCGACGGCTTCGTGGTGTCGGATATGCCCGCCAAGGAGACCAGCGTCTCCGACATTACCCGGGCCATGGTGGGCCGCACCGTGGAGGGCGCCGAGAAGAAGCGCGACGATGTCCGGGACTTCAGCGGCGCGCCCAACGCCATGTCCATCCATAACCTGTGGGTGGATATGCCCGGCGAGATCGTGCGGAATGTAAACCTGGATGTCAAGCAGGGCGAGATCCTGGGCATCGGCGGTCTGGCCGGCCAGGGCAAGCTGGGCATCCCCAACGGCATCATGGGCCTTTATGAGGCCGGCGGCACCGTGGAGTTTGAAGGCCGGGAGATCCCGCTGAATAACCCCCGCAGTTGCCTGGATGCCTCCCTGGCCTTCGTTTCGGAAGACCGCCGGGGCGTGGGCCTGCTGCTGGATGAGACCCTGGAGTGGAATGTGGCGTTCCCCGCCATGCAGGTGCAGAACCGCTTCCTCAAGAAGATCGGCCCCTTCACCTGGCGTGATGAAAAGGCCATCGGCGAGGTCACCAAGCAGTACATAGACGAGCTGGCCATCAAGTGCACCAGCTCCCAGCAGAAGGCGAGAGAGCTCTCCGGCGGCAACCAGCAGAAGATCTGCCTGGCCAAGGCCTTTGCCCTTTCGCCCAAGTTCCTCTTTGTCTCCGAGCCCACCCGCGGCATCGATGTGGGCGCCAAGGCGCTGGTGCTGGAGGCACTGAAAAAGTTCAACCGCGAATCCGGCGTCACGGTCGTGATGATCTCCTCCGAGCTGGAGGAGCTGCGCATGGTCTGCGACCGTATCGCCATCGTCTCCGGCGGCAAGATCGCCGGTATCCTGCCGGCCACCGACGCATCCGAGGACTTCGGTATGCTGATGGTCAGCTCGGTCAAGTGAGGAGGTGTGCCATATGAAGAAAGATAAAACTGCTCCCGCGGGTACGCTTCCGGAGCCCGAGCTGAAAAAGAACGGCGGCTTCAAGGGCTTTGTGGCCTCCTACGGTCTGCCCCGCATCCTCATCACGGCCTTTTTGCTGCTGATGTTCATCCTGGCACCCGTGGCCGGCTGCGACCTGCCCACCCAGATCACCAACACCATCAACCGCTTCAGCTGGAACGCCGTGCTGGTGCTGGCCATGGTCCCCATGGTACACTCCGGCTGCGGCCTGAACTTCGGCTTGCCGCTGGGCATCATCTCCGGCCTGCTGGGGGCCACGCTCTCCATTGAGCTCGGCTTCACCGGCGGCGCCAGCTTCCTGATGGCCATCGTCATCTCCACGCCGTTCGCACTGCTCTTCGGCTGGGCATACGGCTGGCTCCTCAACCGCATCAAGGGCGGCGAAATGATGGTCGCCACCTATGTGGGCTTCTCGTCCGTGTCCTTCATGTGCATGATGTGGCTGCTTTTGCCCTACAAGCACCCCACGATGGTGTGGGGCCTCTCCGGCAAGGGCCTTCGTACCACCATCTCCCTGGAGGGCTATTACGACCAGTTCCTGGCCAAGTTCCTGAAGATCGACCTCAACAGCATCGGCATCAACCTGGTGATCCCCACCGGTGCGATTTTGTTCTTCGCGCTGCTGGCCGTTCTGGTGTGGGCGTTTCTGCACACCAAGACCGGCACGGCCATGACCGCCGTGGGCTCCAACCCCACCTTCGCCAAGGCCGCCGGCGTGAATGTGGACAAGATGCGTACCCTGTCCGTCATCCTCTCCACCTGGCTGGCCGCTGTGGGCATCCTGGTGTATGAGCAGGGCTTCGGCTTCATCCAGATCTACAACGCACCGCTGTTCATGGCCCTTCCCGCCGTGGCTGCGATCCTCATCGGCGGCGCTTCCGTCAACAAGGCGTCCATCACCAATGTCATCATCGGCACCTTCCTCTTCCAGGGTATCGTCACCATGACCCCCACGGTCATGAACAGTCTCATCCACATGGACATGAGCGAGGTCATCCGTATGATCGTCTCCAACGGTATGATCGTCTACGCCTTGACCAGAAAGACGAAGGAGGGTGGAAGATAATGAAAAAGAAAACCGTGAACAACGCCCCCCTCGGCAAGCGCGTGCTGCAATTCCTCTCCGCCAACACCGTGCCGGTGATGTTCATCATCATCTGCATCGTGTGCATCCCCCTGTCGGGCCTCTCCGCCGGGTATCTCATCAACGAGATCGTCACCCGCATGGGACGCAACATCTTCCTCATTCTCTGCCTTTTGATCCCCGTGATGGCCGGTATGGGTCTGAACTTCGGTATGACCCTGGGCGCCATGGCCGGTGAGATCGCCCTGATCCTTGTGACCGACTGGCAGGTATGGGGCATCCCCGGCGTGTTCCTGGCCATGATCGTGTCCATCCCCATCTCCATTCTGCTGGGCATCCTCTGCGGCAACATCCTCAACAAGGCCAAGGGCCGCGAGATGATCACCAGCTACATGATGAGTTATTTCATGAACGGTGTCTATCAGCTGATCGTGCTGTTCATGATGGGCTCTATCATCCCCATCAAGCACTCCAGCATCATCCTGCCCCGGGGCTACGGTGTGCGTAACTCCGTGGACCTGATGAGCATGCGCCAGTGCTTCGATAACCTCTTGGCCGTGCGCATCGGCGTGGTGAAGATCCCCGTGTTCAACTTCATCCTCATCGCCATTTTGTGCCTGTTCATCATCTGGTTCCGCAAGACCAAGCTGGGCCAGGATATGCGCGCGGTGGGCCAGGATCTGGAGGTGGCCCGTGACGCCGGTATCAATGTGGACCGCACCCGCATCATCTCCATCGTGATCTCCACGGTGCTGGCGGGCTTCGGTATGATCATCTACCTGCAGAACATGGGCAACATCGCCACCTACAGCGCCCACTCCCAGATCGGTATGTTCTGTATCGCCGCGCTGCTGGTGGGCGGCGCCTCCGTGGATAAGGCGTCCATCGGCAATGTGTTCCTGGGCGTGATCCTCTTCCACACCATGTTCATCGTGGCGCCTCCCGCAGGCGGCGCCATCACCGGCGACTCCATGGTGGGCGAATACTTCCGCGTGTTCGTGTCCTACGGTGTTATCACTGTGGCGCTGGTGATGTATGAGACCAAGAAGCGCAAGAACAAGAGCCAGCTGGGACGCCAGCTCGCCATCGAGCAGAAGCAGGAAAAGGAGGCGGCAGCCAATGAATAAGAAGGGCTTACTCATCAAGATCGCCGCTTTTCTGGTGCTCCTGGTCATCTGCGTGGTGCTGTTTGTCGTCGGCCGCGGCCACAGCGTGTATCTGGACAACAAGGCGCTGACCTACGAGGGCAAGACCTACGAGGCCCCCTATAAGGTCTCGGTCTACACCAAGGGCGAGCAGACCGCCAAGCTCTATGAGGGCGAGCGCGGCGCCGCCACCTGGATGGGCCAGAACTATCAGATGACCCTCAAGATCATGCAGGTCAAAAACGGTACCGAGGAGGAGCGCGTCGTCACCGTGAAGCTGCCCCTCAATGCCGACGGCGTCATCGTGAACATCCCCGGCGTGCTGGCCGGTCTCCCGGCGGACGCTTATCTGGAGGAATTCGTTCCCGTCGTGGTGCAGGAGCCCGCAGACGACACCGTCAATACCGGCGACACCGGCGATGATCTCATGGGCGGTATGTAAAGCTTTGTCTACCTTACAGGGGCTGCGCGTGCCGCAGCCCCTGTATCCACAGGAGGTTTATTATGGGTGTATTATCCGAACTGAAGCCCCAAAGCGTATTTTCGTATTTCGAGCGCCTCTGCTCCGTGCCCCACGGCAGCGGCAACACCAAGATCATCAGCGACCTGTGCGTGGAGATGGCCAAGGAGCTGGGCCTGCGCTGCCGGCAGGACGAGCTGAACAATGTCATCATCTGGAAGGACGGCTCCCGGGGCTATGAGAACGCCGAGCCCGTCATCCTCCAGGGTCACATGGACATGGTCTGCGTCAAGACCAAGGACAGCGCCAAGGACATGGCCAAGGAGGGCCTGGATCTCTGCACCGACGGGCAGTGGATCTGGGCGGACAAGACCTCCCTGGGCGGCGATGACTGCATCGCCGTGGCGGTGGCCTTCGCCGTCCTGGCGGACGACACCCTGGCCCATCCGCCTCTGGAGGTGGTGCTCACCGTGGACGAGGAGACGGGCATGGACGGCGCCTTCGGCATCGACTGCTCCGACCTAAAGGGCCGCATGTTCCTGAACCTGGACTCCGAGGAGGACGGCGTGTTCACCGTGTCCTGCGCCGGCGGCGCAAGGGCCCTGTGCCTGCTGCCCGGTCATCCGGAGCCCGCCGACAGCGATACCTTCTTCGAGGTCACGCTCTGCGGTCTCCAGGGCGGCCACTCCGGCGCGGAGATCGACAAGGGCCGCGCCAACGCCAACCAGCTCATGGGCCGGGTGCTCTACACGGCCATGCAGCGGCTGGACACCCTGCGTCTTGCCGACATCCGCGGCGGCCAGTTCGAAAATGTCATCTGCCCCCGGAACGATGCGGTGGTGGGCGTCCCCGCCGCCAAGGCGGCGGCCTTCGAGGCCTTTATCACGGCGTTTGCCGCGGTGCTGCAAAATGAGTATCGCGGCTGTGACGACGGCTTGCAGCTCACCTGCCGCCGGGTGGAGGCCCGGCCGGCCCTGAGCGTAAAGACTACCCACCGGGTCCTCACGGCGCTCTTGGTGGTGCCCCAGGGCGTGGAGGCCATGAATGTGGACTTCCCCGGCCTGGTGCAGACCTCCCTGAATATGGGCGTGATGCACATGGATGGTGAGGGCGTACACTTCGCCCTGTCCGTGCGCTCCTGCATCGCCTCCCAGAAGGAGATGCTCCTGCAGCGCATCGGGGCCATCATCGAGCTGGCCGGCGGCACCGTGGAGCCGGGCAACGACTATCCCGGCTGGCAGTATGCCCGGGAGTCCGTGCTCCGGGACCGGGTCATGGCCGCCTACCGGGCCGTCACCGGCAAGGAGGGTCGCATCGAGGCCACCCACGGCGGTCTGGAATGCGGGCTCTTCATCGAGAAGATGCCGTGGCTCGACGCCGTGTCCCTGGGGCCGGAGATGCACGACATCCACTCCGAGCGGGAGCGTCTGAGTGTGCCCTCCACGGCGCAGCTCTATGAGGTGGTCTGCCGGGTGCTGGAGATGAGCAAGTAAACCGAAACAAGAAAACCGTCCCCAGGGATTTTCCCCGGGGACGGTTTTTGGCTGGGGCTGCCCATTACGGCTCTGGCTCTTCCCGAAAAAGCAGGGTGATGCTCCATAGCCCGGCGATGCCCACCAGGGAGTAGACCACCCGGCTGAGGGGGGCGGTCTGCCCGCCCAGGAGGAAGGCCACGCAGTCGAAGCTGAAAAGCCCCACGCTGCCCCAGTTCAGCGCGCCGATGATGATCAGCACCAGCGCGATCCTATCTGCGATTTTCATATACGGCCTCCTTATCGTCTGCTGGCTTTATTGTTTCCGAAAAACGCCGGCTTATGCAGCAAAAAATTTGTGAGATATCCTGATAATCCGTTAGAAAGCGATTGCAAAGGGTAGGGGGGTATGCTATGATATAGGGTAGTTGAAATGCGACCCCATCACTATTTATTCATAGGAGGAACACCATGCACAAGAAGTTTAAAAAGCTGGGCTTTTATCCCGCGGATATCCTGCTGCCCAAGGATCAGGACATGACCAAGTGGGCCGTGGTGGCCTGCGACCAGTTCACCTCCGAGCCGGAATACTGGGAGGCCGTGGAGAAGCAGGTGGGCGACGCCCCCTCCACCCTGCGTCTGATCCTGCCTGAGGCCAACCTCAAGGCCCCCAATGTGGATGAGCTCATCGCCGACATCAACAAGTCCATGGATGAGTACCTGGAAAAGGGCATCTTCCAGACCCTCAAGGACTCCCTCATCTATATCGAGCGCCAGCAGTCTGACGGCAAGATCCGCCACGGCCTCATCGGTATGGTGGACCTGGACACCTATGACTTCACCCCCGGCAGCGGCGCCCTGATCCGGGCCACCGAGGCCACCGTCCAGGAGCGCATCCCGCCCCGGGCCCGTGTGCGCCGCAATGCCCCCGTGGAGCTGCCCCATGTGATGCTGCTCATCGACAACCCCGAAAAGACCGTCATCGAGCCCCTCACCGCCGCAGCGGACACCATGGAGAAGCTCTATGACTTCGACCTCATGCAGAACGGCGGTCACATCCGGGGCTTCAAGCTCTCCGGCAAGCAGATCGACGGTGTGGCCGAGGCCCTCACCGGCCTTTGCTCCGACGAGGCCCAGATGGCCAAGTATCACCTCTCCGGCGCCGCGCCCCTGCTGTTCGCCGTGGGTGACGGCAACCATTCCCTGGCCACCGCCAAGGCCTGCTATGAGGAGCAGAAGGTGGGCAAGACCCCCGAGGAGTATCTGGCCCTGCCCGCCCGCTACGCCCTGGTGGAGGTGGTCAACAACCACGATGACGCCCTGCAGTTCGAGCCCATCCACCGGGTGCTCTTCGGCGTGGACGCCCAGCACCTCATCGCCGAGCTGAAGAAATTCTATCCCGGCACCCATGAGGGGGAGGGCGAGGGCCACACCTTTGCCTACAACTATGCCGGCCACAGCGGTATCATGACCATCCCCCATCCCGAAAAGCAGCTGTGTGTTGCCTCCGTGCAGACCTTCCTGGATCAGTATCTCCGGGAGTTCGGCGGCGAGGTGGACTACATCCACGGCGACGAGGTGGTGGATGAGCTGGGCTCCAAGCCCGGCAACTTCGGCATCAAGCTGCCCGCCATGGGCAAGGAGCAGCTCTTCAAGACCGTCATGGCCGACGGCGTGCTGCCCCGCAAGACCTTCTCCATGGGTCACGCCCAGGACAAGCGCTACTACATCGAGGCCCGCAAGATCGTCAAGTAAGTGTAGCCAAGCTGACAAAAGTGTTGTATAATGAGACCGCCGAATATTCGGCGGTCTTATTTTTTGCGGAGAGGGAGGAGCGGCCATATGCTGGAAAGGGCCTTTGCAAAGGTGAATCTGACCCTGTCCGTAGGGGAAAAGCGGCCTGACGGCTACCACGGGGTAGAAACGGTGATGACCGCCGTGACCCTATGGGATGAGCTGCGCCTGGAGGGGGGCACCGGCCGCGACGCCCTTTTGTGTGTGCCCCCGATGACGGAGCGTAGCGCCGACAACCTGGCCATGCGGGCCCTGGCGCTCTTTTTCCGGGAGCTCGGCCGCCCCGGCGACGGCGTGGGCCTTACCCTCAAAAAGCACATCCCCGCCCAGGCGGGCTTAGGCGGCGGCAGCAGCGACGCGGCAGCGGTGCTGCGGGGGCTGCGGGCGCTGTATGCCCCGGCGCTGGAGGATGCGCAGCTGGAGAAGATGGCGGCTAAGCTGGGCAGCGATGTGCCCTACTTCATCCGGGGCGGCACGGCCCTGGCCACCGGCCGGGGGGAAAAGCTCCGGCCCCTGCCGGCCATGCCGCCGTGCTGGCTTGTCATCGTCAAGCCCGAGGAGAGCCACTCCACCGCCGCCATGTACGCCGCCATGGACCGCGCGGAGAACCGCACACGGAGCGACAGCCGGGCGGTACTGGCCGGCTTGGAAAGCGGCGACCTGGCCGCCATCGCCGCGGGGCTGAGCAACGATTTCCAGCAGGTGCTCCCGGCGGACAGCGCCGTGCCCGCCCTTGCGGCGGCACTGCGGCGGCAGGGGGCCCTGAACGCCCAGATGACCGGCAGCGGTAGCGCCGTGTTCGGGATGTTCGCTGAGAAGGCGGCGGCCGCGGCCGCCGCAGCGGCCCTGGAGGAGGGCCTGCGCACTTTTTTGGCCAGAACCGTATAAAACCGAAAAATACCGTCCATAATGCAGGAAAGCTCTGTATAGGACGGTGTTTTTATGAAAAAATGGGAAATGCTCCTGCTGCTGGCCCTGGCTGTGCTGCTGCTGTGGGGAGCGGTGTACGGCGCGGGCCACCCGGACCGGGCGCTGCCCCGGGACAGGGTCTATAGCTGGTGGGGCGCCATGTATCCTACCCTGGCTGGGGAGGAGCGGCCGGAGGCCGGCGGGTATGTGTGCAGGCTGCGGGCAGCGGAGCTGTGGCAGCAGCTCTGCCGCTGGCTCCGGGGCTGAGAGGCGAAAAGGAAAACGGCGTCAAAGGACGCCGTTTTCTGTTTACATCGGGTGTCGAAAAAAGTATAATAGAGGCAAGAACCAAGCCATTGTGAAAGGGGAGGCGGAGAAGATGCTGCAGATGATCATCGGCCGTGCGGGCAGCGGCAAGTCCCGGCAGGTGCTGGAGCTTATTTCCCAGCGCCGGGCCCAGCGGCCCCAGGTGCTGCTGGTGCCGGAGCATGTGTCCCACGAGGCGGAGATGGATCTGTGCCGGGCCTGCGGAGAAACGGCCAGCCGGAACACGGAGGCATTGAGCTTCCTGTCACTTTCCCGGCGCGTCCTGCAGGAGGTAGGGGGCGCCTCGGACTTTACGCTGGACACGGGCGGCAAGCTCCTGACTATGCGCCGGTGCCTCCAGGAGCTGGCCCCCAAGCTGAAGGTATTCGGCAACCCCTCCCGGCGCAGTGCCTTTCTGCAGGAGCTGGTGGCTCTCTGCGATGAGTTCTATGCCTACGGCGTGGCGCCGGAGGTGCTCTATCAGCAGGTGGAGGAGATGCCCGGCGCCATGGGGGACAAGCTCCGGGAGGCGGCGCTGCTCTTCGGCGCCTACGATGCCCGCCTCCACGACGGCACGGTGGACGCCCGCAGCCGCCTGCAAAAGCTCCGGGACGCCATGCCCCGGTCCTCCTACCTCCGGGGCAAGGACCTGTACTTAGACGGCTTTTCGTTTTTCAACCGCCTGGAGGAGGACATATTGGAGGCGGCCCTGGAGCAGTGCAGCAGCGTCACCGTGACCCTTTTGGGGGAGCGGGGCAATGCCGAGCACTTCCGCAACGGGCAGACGGCGCAGGAGCGTCTTGTACGCATGGCGGCGCGGCGGCAGGTCCCCTGCAATATCCTCTACTGCCGGCGGGAGGCGGACACGCCCCTGGCCCATCTGGAGCGGTACTTTTTCGCCGGCGACAAGCGCTGGGAGGGCCCCCAGGAGGCCATTACCCTCACCCGCTGCACCACCGCCTATGAGGAGGTGGTGGATGTCTGCGCCCGGATACGGGAGCTGGCCCGGCAGGGGTACCGCTACCGGGACATGGCCGTGGCCGCCCGGAACATGGAGGTCTACGGCTCCCTCATTGAGACGGTGTTCCGGAAAAACGGTATCCCCGTGTACTTGAGCCGCCGCAGCGATATTTTAGATAAGCCCATCATGAGCTTCGTCCTGGGAGCGGTGGACGCCGTCACCGGCGGCTTTGAGTATGAGGATGTGTTCCGCTGCCTCAAGACCGGTATGTCCGGCCTTACGGAGGACCAGTGCGATGTGCTGGAGAACTATGTCATCACCTGGCAGATCCGGGGCTCCATGTGGCTGCGGGAAACGCCCTGGACGGCGAACCCCGATGGCTACGGCGCAGAGATGACGCCCCAGCGGCAGAAGACCCTGGACGCGGTAAACGCCGCCCGGGAGAAGCTCCGGGTCCCCTTTACGCAGCTCTATGAGGGCTTGAAGCGCGAGAGCGGCGCTGTGGGTAAAGCAAGAGAGCTTTACACATTTTTGGAGCGCTGCGGCGTCCCCGAGGCCCTGGAGGCCCGGGCTCTGGAGCTGCAGCAGCAGGGGGATGTGCAGCAGGCGGAGGAGTATCAGCAGCTATTCGGCATCCTGGGCCAGGTGCTGGACCAGTTCGCCGCCATCCTGGGGGATACGGAGCTCACCGGGGAGGAGTTCGCCCGGCTGCTGCGGCAGCTGATGAGCCAGTACACCGTGGGCACCATCCCCGCCACCCTGGATCAGGTGAAGAGCAGCGAGATCACCCGCAACGACCGCCACCCGGTGAAGGTACTGTTTCTCCTGGGGGCCAACGACCATGTGCTGCCCTTGGTGGAAAAGCGCCGGGGCATCTTGGACGATGCCGACCGCCTGGCCCTGCGGCAGCGGGACATCCTGCTCTCTGACGCCACCTTTGACGCCCTGGACAATGAGCTCCAGAACATCTATGCCTGCCTGGCCCAGCCCACGGAGCGGCTGTGCGTGAGCTGGCCCGTCACGGATCTCACCGGCGCGGAGCTGCGGCCCTCCTTCGTGGTGGAGCGCATCTGCAAGCTCTTTGACGGGATAGAGCCGGCGGCTCCCCAGGCGGCACTGCGCCTGCGCCTGCCGGAGGAGGCCCTGGCGGCGGCCTCCGGGGAGCGGGGCGGCGCCATGTGGCGCTACTTCGCAGCGGAGCCACGCTATGCCTCGGCCCTGGCGGCCATGGAGCGGGCCGGGCAGATGCAGCGGGGGCGGCTGTCCCCCCAGGCGGTGACGGCTCTCTACGGCAAGGAGCTGGCCATGTCCGCCAGCCGGATGGATCGGGCCCAGTCCTGCCACTTCAGCTACTTCATGGAGTTTGGCCTCCGGGCCCGGGAGCGCAAAAGCGCCGGCTTTGAGGCCCCGCAGATCGGCACCTTCCTCCACTATCTTTTGGAAAATGTGGCCCGGGAGGTGAAGGAGCGGGGCGGCTTCGGCGCCGTGGAGGAAAAGGAGCTCCACGCCCTGGTGCGCCAGTACATCCGGCAGTATACGCAGGAGCAGATCGGGGATTACGATCATAAGAGCGCCCGGTTCCGCTACCTCTTCTCCCGCCTGCGGCAGAGCGCCTACGCCATCGTGGACGCCATGGCGCAAGAGCTGCGGAGCAGCGACTTTGTGCCCATGGCCTTCGAGCTGGCCTTCGGCGGCAAGAATGCCGACATCCCCGCCATCACCGTCCGGGAGGCAGGCACCGTCCTCTCCGTCACCGGCAAGGTGGACCGGGTAGACGGCTGGCTCCACAACGGTAAGCTCTACCTGCGGGTGGTGGATTATAAGACCGGCAAAAAGGCCTTTGACCTCACCGACATCCGCTACGGCTTAGGGGTGCAGATGCTCCTGTATCTCTTTACCCTCCAGGAGAAGGGGGAGGCCTACTTCGGCTGCCCCATCGTGCCCGCCGGGGTGCTCTATCACAGCGCCCGCAGCGAGATCGTGAAAGTGGCCAACGGCGCCACGGACAGCGACATCGAAAAGGAGCTGCAAAAGGAGCTGTGCCGCAGCGGTATGGTGCTGCATGACCCGGAGGTACTGCGCGCCATGGAGCACGCGGCGCTGGAATCACCGTGCTACCTGCCCATCCATGTGAAGAAGGACGGCACCGTTACCGACGGCGTGGCCACGGCGGAGCAGCTGGGCCGCCTGGGGCGCTATGTGGAGAAGCTTCTCCGCGACATTGCCCGGGAGATCGGCCAGGGCAACATCGATGCCGACCCCTGTGCCCACGACCGGCAGAGCAATGCCTGCACCTACTGTCCCTTCGCCGGCGCCTGCGGCTTTGAGCCGGAGCGGGAGGAGATGCGCTACATGAAAAAAACCACCCCGGAGGAATTTTGGGCCCTGGTGGAGAAGGAGGCGACCCATGGCTGAGATCAAACTGACGCCGCAGCAGGAAAAGGCGGTATACGACCGGGGCGGGGAGCTTTTGGTCTCCGCCGCCGCCGGCTCCGGCAAGACCAAGGTGCTGGTGGAGCGGCTTTTCTCCTATCTGCGGGAGGGGGCCAATGTGGACGACTTCCTCATCATCACCTATACCAAGGCCGCCGCGGCGGAGCTGCGCAGCAAGATCGCCGCCGAGCTGAGCCGTCAGCTGGCGGCCCGGCCCGAGGACGGCCACCTCCGCCGGCAGCTCTTCCGGGTCTATCAGGCGGATATCAAGACCGTGGACGCCTTTTGCGTGGGTGTTCTGCGGCAGAACACGCATCTTTTAGAGCCCGTAAACGGAAAGACCTTGACACCCGACTTCCGGGTCCTGGATGAAAAGGAGTCTCTGCTGCTGCGGCAGAGGGTGCTGGAGCGCACCCTGGACGACTTCTATGAGCACCTGGACGAGGGCGGGGAATTCCTGGCGGAGACTCTGGGCGCCGGCCGGGACGACCGAACCCTTTTTGCCATCGTGCTGGAGCTGCACCAAAAGCTCCAGAGCCACCCCTATCCCCTGCAGTGGCTGGGGGAGGTGGAGGCGGGCTGGCAGAACATCCCCCAGGATCTCTCTGAAACTCCCTATGGGCAGCTCATCATAGAGGACACCCTCCGCCGGACGGAATTCTGGGCGGGGCAGCTGGAGCGGGCCGCGGCCCTCTGCGAGGGGGATGAGAAGCTCAAGAAGGGTTACCAGGACCGCCTTATGGAGGCGGCAGCGGCGCTGCGGCTGTTTCCCGCCGCGGCGGCCAGGGGCTGGGATGCCGTGGCGGCCCTGCAGCCGACCGTGGGCCCGATGGGCCGCGCCCCGGACTCCCCGGAGAAGCTGCAGATTCAGACGGTGATCGGGCACTGCCGGAAGATACTGAAGGAGATGAATGCCTTCTTTTCCGTGCCCCAGAGCCGCCACCGGGAGGACCTGATGGCCATGGCCCCGGCCATGCTGGCGCTTTTGCGGCTCACGGCCCGGTTCACCCAAAACTATCAGCAGGAGAAGGCAAGGCGCAATGTCATGGACTTCTCCGACCAGGAGCACTATGCCATCGACCTGCTGCGGCAGGGCGATGCCCCCACCGACCTGGCCCGGACACTCTCGGAGCGCTACCGGGAGGTGATGGTGGACGAGTACCAGGACTCCAATGCCGTGCAGGACTGCATCTACCGCAGTGTGTCCCGGGAGGGGGAAAAGCTCTTTTGCGTGGGGGATGTCAAGCAGAGCATCTACCGCTTCCGCCTGGCGGATCCCACCATCTTTCTGAAAAAATACCTGGCCTATCCCGATGCGGCGGGGCCGGGGCAGGAGGGGCCCCGGCGGGTGCTTCTGGCCCGGAACTTCCGCTCCCGGCAGGAGGTCCTGGATATCACCAACTTTGTCATGGCCGCCATTCTCTCCCCGGAGATGGGAGAGATGCACTACGGGGAGACGGAGCGGCTCTACCCCGGGGCGGACTACTATCTTCCCCGCAGCGACTGCCGGCCGGAGTTCCACCTTGTGGATGTGACGGATACGGAGGATGAGCGCTTCGACCGCCAGGAGGTGGAGGCGCAGTTCGTGGCGGACCGGGTGCGCAGGCTGCTGGATGAGGGCTTCCCTGTGCAGGAGGGCGGCCATCTGCGTCCCTGCACGGCGGAGGACATCGTGATCCTGATGCGCTCCCCCCGCAGCCGCATGAAGGTGCTCACCGACGCCCTGGAGCGCCGGGGCATCCCCTGCACCAGCGGGGAGAGGAGCGACTTTTTCGACACCGTGGAGATCGCCGTGGTGTTCTCCTTGCTGCAGATCGTGGACAACCCCCGGCAGGATGTGCCTCTGATCTCTGTGCTGCGCTCGCCGCTGTTCGGCTTTACGGCGGACGATCTGGCCCGGGTGCGGGCTCTGCAGAAGACCGGGGACTTTTATGAGGCGCTGCTTTTGGATGAGAGCGAAAAGACCCGCGCCTTTTCCGAGGAGCTCCACGCGCTGCGCCGCTCCGCCCGGGAGCAGACCGTGGATCGGTTTTTGTGGCAGTGCTATTCCCGGCTGCACATTCTCAGCGTATTTGCCGCCATGCCCCAGGGGGAGCAGCGGAGGCAGAACCTGCTGGCTCTCTATGAATATGCCCGGCAGATGACGGCGGCGGGGGTCCGCAGCGTCTTTGACTTCGTCACCCAGCTGCGGCGCCTGATCGAGAACAAGGAGACCCCCACCGTATGCACCCAGGCCGCCGGAGCGGGGGTGCAGATCATGTCCATCCACAAGTCCAAGGGCCTGGAATTCCCCATCGTCATCCTCTGTGACCTCAACAAGCGCTTTGACCAGCGGGACCAGCAGCCGCCGGTGCTGGTGCACCAGGATCTGGGCCTGGGCACGGAGCGGGTGGATCCGGCGCGCCGTATCCGCTATGACACCATCTCTAAGATGGCCCTGGCCCTGACCCTGAACCGGGAGAGCAAGTCCGAGGAGATGCGCCTGCTCTATGTGGCCATGACCCGGGCCAAGGAAAAGCTCATCCTGGTGGACTGCATGAAGCGGAATGGAAAGCACCTCCAGAAGCTCAGCACCATGGCCTCCTATCCCTTGGAGCCGGAGGCGGCCGCCTCCGCCCAGGCCCTGGGGGACTGGCTCCTTATGCCCCTGCTGTGCGCCCCGGAGGGGGCGGCCCTGCGGGAGTATATCGGCATCCCGGTGGAGGGGCTCACGGCGCAGCCCTGCGGCGTGGAGGTGCGGGTGTGGCACAATCCCGGCACAGCCGCCCCGGATCGCCGGACGGCCCCGGCTCAGGAGCATGGCTCCGCCGGACTGCAGCCGGAGCCGGCGGCCCTGGACTGGCATTACGGCCATGACCGGGCCTGCGGCATTCCCACCAAGGTCACTGCCACCCAGCTCAAGGGCCGGGAGGTGGACCGGGAGATCGCCCAGGGCGCGGTGCCGGCCCCTCGGCGCCTGGGCTTCGATAAGCCCCTTTTCATGCAGGAGGCCGTGGGCCTCAGCGCCGCGGAGAAGGGCACGGCCATCCACCTGTGCATGCAGTACCTGGACTTCTCCCTGCCCGCCACGGAGGAGGCGGTGGAGGGCTTCGTGGAGGATCTCCGCCGCCGGCGGCTCTTGACAGAGCCGGAGGCCCGGGCGGTGGACAAGGCCCTTTTGCTGCAATTCCTCCGGACGCCTCTCTGCCGCCGGATGGCCCGGGCGGAGGAGCTCTATCGGGAATACCGCTTCTCCCTTTTGGTGGACGCCGGGGACTTTTATGACCCGGCGGCGGCCGGGGAGCAGATGCTCCTCCAGGGCGTGGTGGACTGCGCCTTCGTGGAGCAGGGGAAGCTGGTGCTGGTGGACTTCAAAACCGACCGTGTCACCGCCGAGACCGCCCCCCGGCGGGCGGAGAGCTACCGTCCCCAGCTGGAGGTCTATACCCACGCCCTGGAAAGGGTGCTGGAAAAGGAGGTCTCGGAGAAGCTTCTGTACTTTTTCCGCTGCGACACCTGCCTCTCTTTGTAAATTGTAAAAAAGTACTTGCATTTTACAGAAAACTGTGCTACTATCACAGTTGCGTTTGTGGAAATACAAACCCAACAGTGAACCGGAAAGGGGTGAACAAGAGCAATGAAGGAAGGAATCCATCCCAATTATCAGCAGACTACTATTAAATGCGCCTGCGGTAATGTGATTGAGACAGGTTCTACGAAGAAGGATATTCGCGTGGAAGTCTGCTCTAAGTGTCACCCGTTCTTCACGGGCAAGCAGAAGCTGGTCGATACCGGCGGACGCGTGGCCAAGTTCAACAAGCGCTTCGGTCTGGAGGGCTAAGCTGGCACTGCAAAAGACCTGTACCCTGGGGTACAGGTCTTTTTTTGTTGACATGCAGGGGAGTTTTCTTTATAATGTGTACCGCGAGTAGGTCAGACAGCCGCGTGGCCCAGGCGAAAGCCGGTCCATGAGGAAAGTCCGGGCTCCACAGGGCAAGGATAACGGGTAACGCCCGCCGAAGGCGACTTCAGGAAAAGTGCAACAGAGATATACCGCCCTGCGGCCCCACCGGGGCAGCGGGGTAAGGGTGGAAAGGCGAGGTAAGAGCTCACCCGACGGCGCGTGAAAGCGTCCGTCGCTGTAAACTCTATCCGGAGCAACACCGCTATGGGGCAATCGGCCGGCCCGGCCGCCCCGAGGTGGCTGGAGCGTACCGGCAACGGTGCGCCAAGATAGATGGCTGTCAAGACAGAACCCGGCTTACAGACCTACTCGCAGAGCGATACGAACGGCGCAGCGTCAGCCGCTGCGCTGTTCTTTTGTCACTTTGCGGCTGCTTTTGCCGTTTTGCACAAGGCCGCTGCCAAAAACGGCACATTCTTTAGAATACAAAACTATTTACATTAGTTCGGTAAAGTGATAAATTGATAGCGTAGTAAATCACAGGAAACGGAACGGCCTCCTCTTTCCGTAAAAAGGAAAAAAGAACGGCTTTCCCCGCAAAAAAGGAGAAAAAACATGAAAAAGCTTTTTGCAATGATGCTGGCACTTCTGATGGTGCTGTCCCTGGCCGCCTGCGGCAAGACCCCTGCCGCTCCCGGCGGCGAAGACAGTGAGGGCGGCGACACCCCCACCGAGCTGACCTATGCCGTGGAGGCCGGCTCCGCCGGTGAGGCCGTGGCCAACGAAAAGGGCTGGAAGGTCGCCTCCGTGGGCACCCAGGCGGACGCGCTGATGGAGGTCTCCGCCGGCACCTCCGATGCCGCCATCATCGATCTTCTGATGGCCGACGCCATGGTGGGCGAGAACACCAGCTACCCCGACCTGAAGGTGGGTGAGGAGAAGCTCACCACCGAGCTCTACGGCGTGGGCTGCCGCAAGGGCAGCGACCTGGCCGCCTTTATCAACAGTGTGCTGGCCGAGTCCTATGCCGACGGCTCCATGGCGGAGATCGCCAAGACCTACGGCGTGTCCGAGTCCGCATTGGTGGAGCAGCCCGCCGCGGCGGAGGAGTTTGTGGCCGCCGCTGAGAACAGCGATGTGAAGTACATCCAGGACAAGGGCAAGCTCATTGTAGGTATTACCGAGTTCGCTCCCATGGACTTCAAGGACAAGGACGACCAGTGGATCGGCTTTGACGCCGACCTGGCCAAGCTGGTGGCCGAGAAGCTGGGCGTGGAGGTGTCCTTCCAGGTCATCGAGTGGGATATGAAGGTGGAGGAGCTGGACAGCAAGAACATCGACTGCGTGTGGAACGGCATGACCCTCACCGACGGCGTGCTGGCTGCCATGGAGTGCTCCAACGCCTACTGCAACAACGCCCAGGTGATCATCACCAAGTAAGATATCCTCTGAACATATCTCTCATCGGCAGAGAGCGCGCCAAACGCTCTCTGCCTTTGGGCGGCTTTCCCCCATCTTTTAGCATCTGACAAAGGAGTTTTATCATGTTCTGGACCGTGACCCTCTCGCTGCTGGCGGCTATGGGGCAGCTTTTGAAGCTGTTTTTCTTGACGCTGCTGTTTTCTCTGCCCCTGGGCCTTTTGATCGCCTTTGCCCTGCGCAGCCGCTGCAAACCACTGAGCTGGCTTTTCAACATCATCGTGTGGATCGTGCGCGGCACGCCCCTGATGCTGCAGCTCATCATTATCTTCTACGGACCCGGCAAGTGGTTTGACAACAACATCTGGGCCGCCTTTTCCGACGGGCGCATGGTGGCCTGCGTGGTGGCCTTTGTGTTCAACTATGCCTGCTACTTCGCCGTGATCTATAAGGGCGGCATCGAGGGTGTCCCCGCCGGGCAGCAGGAGGCGGGGGAGGTCCTGGGCATGACCCGCTGGCAGATCTTCTTCAAGATCACGCTCCTGCAGATGGTCAAGCGCATCGTGCCCCCCATGTCCAACGAGATCATCACCCTGGTGAAGGACACCTCCCTGGCCCGGGTCATCGCCGTCACGGAGCTCATCAAGGCAGGCGAGGCCTACATGAAGTCCGCGGGCATCGTGTGGCCGCTGTTCTATACGGCGGTGTTCTACCTGACCTTCGTGGGCATTCTGACCGTTCTCTTCAACTGCATCGAGCGCAAGCTCAGCTATTTCCGCTGAAGGAGGGTACTGAAATGGCAATTTTGGAAGTACAGCACATGGAAAAGCATTTCGGCGCCACCCGGGTGCTGGAGGATGTGAGCTTTTCTCTGGAAAAGGGCCAGGCCCTGTCCATCATCGGCTCCTCCGGCAGCGGCAAGACCACCCTGCTGCGGTGCCTGAACTTTTTGGAGAGTCCCGACGGCGGCACCATCACCGTCAATGGCGAGACGCTCTTTGACGCTGCCGATCCCAAGACCCAGCTGGAGAGCGAGGTGCGCCGCAAGCGTCTCCACTTCGGGCTGGTGTTCCAGAGCTTCAACCTTTTCCCCCAGTATACCGCCCTGGAGAATGTGACCTTGGCCCGGCGTCTTTTGGCCAAGTCGGAGAAGACCGGCGAGAAGGAGGCGAATATCCTTGCCCAGGGCAGGGAGCTTTTGGAGATGATGGGCCTCAGCGACCGCATGGAGAACTATCCCCACCAGCTCTCCGGCGGCCAGCAGCAGCGGGTGGCCATTGCCCGGGCCCTGGCCATGCGGCCGGACATCCTCTGCTTCGATGAGCCCACCTCCGCTCTGGATCCGGAGCTCACCGGGGAGGTGCTGAAGGTCATCCGCGGCCTGGCGGAAAAGCGCACCACCATGATCATCGTCACCCACGAGATGGCCTTTGCCCGGGATGTGGCGGACCGGCTCATCTTCATGGACGGCGGCGTCATCGTGGAGCAGGGAGACCCCCGGCAGGTCATCGATCACCCCCGGGAGGAGCGCACCCGCCGCTTTTTGGCCCGCTTCGCCCAGCAGTAACAACAAAGGGATCCTGATTTGCACCGCTTTTCCCGGAAAGGCGGTGCAAATTTTCGGTTGTGCAATCGGCGCAATGGGGGTATAATGAAACAGTTGATAATCACTTCCCAAAAGGAGAGAGCGCATATGACCCTGCATGAATATATAGACACCCTGCGCGATAAGACCGTGGCGGTCATCGGCATCGGCGTCAGCAACACGCCCCTGATCGACCTCCTGCTCCGGGAGGGCATCGACCTCACCGCCTGCGACAGGCGCACACCGGAGCAGCTGGGGGAGCAGGGGGCGCGCCTATCCGCCCTGGGCTGCAGACTGCAGTTAGGGGAAAGCTATCTGGACGGCATCACCCAGGATGTGATCTTCCGCACCCCGGGCCTGCGCCCGGATGTGCCCCAGCTGGTGCGGGCCGTGGAGGGCGGCAGCGTCCTCACCTCCGAGATGGAGGTGTTCTTTGCGGTCTGCCCCTGTCCCATCATCGCCGTCACCGGCTCTGACGGAAAGACCACCACCACCACCATCATCGCCGAGCTGCTCCGGGCAGCGGGGCACACCGTCCATGTGGGGGGCAACATCGGAAAGCCCCTTCTCTGCGAAGCGGACACCATGGCCTCCACGGACTACGCGGTGCTGGAGCTCTCCAGCTTCCAGCTGATGACCATGACCCGCAGTCCCCACATCGCCGTGGTGACCAACCTGGCCCCCAACCACCTGGATGTGCACCGGGACATGGCGGAGTATGTGGCTGCCAAGGAGAACATCTTCCGCCACCAGAAGCCCGAAGACATGGCCGTTTTCAACTGCGACAACGACATCACCCGCAGTCAGATGGCCAGGGCGGCGGGCCGCTGCCGGGGCTTCAGCCGCCGGGAGGAGCCCGCAGACGGCGTGTTCCTCCGGGGGGAGGACATCGTCTGCCGCAGCGCTGCCGGGGAGCGGGTGGTGATGAGGACCGGCGACATTAAGATCCCCGGCGTCCACAATGTGGAGAACTACATGGCGGCTATCGCCGCCGTGGACGGCCTGGTGGAGGATGCCGTCATCGCAAAATTTGCCCGGGAGTTCGGCGGCGTGGAGCACCGCATCGAGCTGGTGCGCACCTACCGGGGCGTGCGGTACTACAATGACTCCATCGCCTCCAGCCCCAGCCGCTGCATCGCCGGGCTGCGCTCCTTCCCCGAAAAGGTCATCCTCATCGCCGGCGGGTACGATAAGCACCTGCCCTTCGATACCCTGGGGCCGGAGATCGCGGCCCATGTGAAGCTGCTGGTGCTCTGCGGCGCCACGGCGGCCAAGATCCGCCGGGCGGTGGAGGCCGCGGCGGAATACCGCCCCGGCCACCCGGAGATCATCGAGGCCCCGACCCTGCAGGCCGCGGCGGAGGCGGCCCGGGACCGGGCCGTGCCGGGCGATGTGGTAACGCTCTCGCCGGCCTGCGCGTCCTTTGACCAGTTCCCCAACTTCATGGCCCGGGGCCGGGCCTTCAAGGACATCGTCAACGGCTGGCAGGCATAAGGAAAAGCCCCCGGCGCATACCCTCATTGCGAGGTGATATGCGTGGAGGAGCTTCGCTATGTGCGCCTGAGCCGGCGGCAGCGGTTTTGGATATGGCTCGCGGCGGCGGTGCTGCTTTTTACGGCGCTGGCGGTGCTGGCCGTCCTGCGGATGAAGCCCGTTTTGCTGCAGGTGGCCTCTACCCGGGCCTCCAACATGGTCAGCCGCATCGTCAATGCGGCGGTGAACGAGGCCATGGCCGCCGGGAAGCTGGACTATGACGACCTGGTGACCCTGGAGACCGGGGCGCAGGGGAGCGTTATCGCTCTGAAGAGCAACATGATGGCGGCCAACCGCCTGCAGAGCGAGATATCCGCGGATGTGCTCCGGCGGCTGGGGGATATCTCCACCACCGACCTGCGTATCCCCATAGGCACCCTTTCAGGCATTGCCCTGCTGGCAGGCCGGGGCCCGGCCCTGACCATCCGCATGCAGACGGTGGGCAGTGCCGAGGCCAACTTCCGCAACGAGTTTACCAGCGCCGGCATCAACCAGACCAAGCACCGTATCCTCCTGGATGTGGATGTGTATGTCAGCATCCTGCTGCCGGGATTTTATACCTCCACCAAGGTATCGAGCGAGGTGGCGGTGGCGGAAACGGTCATCGTGGGCAGCGTGCCGGAGACCTATACCTACTTCCAGGCCTTGCCGGAGAGCTTGGATGAATACGCCCGGGAATACATCATGAACAACGGATAATGAACAACGGATAGGGAGGACCATATGGCCGACTACAAGGAAGAGATCCGCCAGCTGCGGGAGATTTTGAACGCCAACAGCTACCTTTACTATGTGCTGGACGCCCCCACCATGTCCGACTTTGAATATGACCGGCTCCACCGGCAGCTGGAGAACTTAGAGCGGGAGCACCCCGAGGAGATCACCCCCGACAGCCCCACCCAGCGCATCGGCGGCAAGCTTCTCAGCGACTTTGCGGAGGTGCACCACCCGGTGCCCTTAGAGAGCCTGGAGGACGCCTTCAGCGATGCCGAGATGGCGGAGTTCTTAGAGTGGGTGGGGCAGAGCGTGCCCGGCGCGGAATACAGCGTGGAGCCCAAGGTGGACGGCCTCTCCGTGGCCCTGGAATACCGAGACGGCGTTTTTTATCGGGGCGCCACCCGGGGCGATGGCCGCACCGGGGAGGATGTGACGGAGAACCTCCGCACCGTCCGCAGCATCCCCATGACTCTGCCGGATAAGCTCCCCCGGCTCATCGTGCGCGGCGAGGTCTATATGTCCCGGGCGGTCTTTGAGGAGCTCAACGCCGCCCTGGAGATCGAGGGCAAGCCCCTCATGGCCAACCCCCGGAACGCCGCCGCCGGGAGCTTGCGGCAAAAAGACCCCAAGATCGCCGCCCGGCGGAAGCTGGACATCGCCATCTTCAACCTCCAGCTGGCGGAGGGCCGGGAATTCACTACCCATCAGGAGACCCTGGACTATATGCGCTCGCAGCACTTCAAGGTCATCCCCAATGTGTGCCTCTCCCGGCCGGTGGACATCCTGGCCGAGATCGCCCGCATGGGGGACGAGCGCATGGCGCTGCCCTATGATATCGACGGCGCGGTTGTAAAGCTAAATAGCTTGCATGACCGCGAGATGCTGGGCTCCACGGCCAAATTTCCCCGCTGGGCCATGGCCTATAAGTACCCCCCGGAGCAAAAGCCCTCCCGGCTGAAGGACATCGTGATCCAGGTGGGACGCACCGGCGTTTTGACCCCCAAGGCGGAGCTGGAGCCGGTGCGCCTGGCGGGCACCACCGTCACCTATGCAACGCTCCACAACCAGGATTTTATCACCCAGAAGGATATCCGCATCGGCGACACGGTCATCGTCCAGAAGGCCGGGGAGATCATCCCCGAGATCGTGGAGGTGGTCCGGGAAAAGCGCCCGGAGGGCACCGTGCCCTACTTCCTGCCGGACACCTGCCCGGTGTGCGGCGCGCCGGTGATCCGGGATGAGGACGGCGCGGCCCTGCGCTGCACCGGGGCCGAGTGCCCCGCCCAGCGGCTTCGCTACCTCACCCACTTTGCCTCCCGGGACGCCATGGACATGGACGGCCTGGGCCCGGCGGTGCTCAACCAGCTCATCGAAAGCGGCCTGGTGAAAACCGCCGCCGACCTCTACACCCTCACGGTGCAGGAGCTGGCGCAGCTGGAGCGCATGGGGCAAAAGTCCGCGGAGAATGCCGTGTCCGCCATCCAAAGCTCCAAGGACAGCGACCTCTGGCGGCTCATCAACGCCCTGGGCATCCGCCAGGTGGGGGAGAAGGCCGCCCGGACCTTAGCCAGGCACTTCGGCACCCTGGGCGCCCTGGAGAATGCCTCGGAGGAGGAGCTCACCGCCATCGACGATGTGGGCCCCATCACCGCCCGGTACATCCGGGCCTGGATGGAGAGCCCCCAATCCCGGGACCTGCTGGCGCGCCTGAAGGCCGCCGGGGTCAACCAAGAGTGCCATGACCGCAATGTGGACGACCGCTTTGCCGGAAAGACCTTTGTTTTCACCGGCGCTCTTACCAAATTTACCCGGGACCAGGCCCAGGAGATGGTGCAAAAGCGCGGCGGCAAGGCCAGCGGCTCTGTCAGCAAAAAAACCGCCTATGTGGTGGCCGGAGAGGCCGCCGGCAGCAAGCTGAAAAAGGCCCATGAGCTGGGGATACCCGTGCTCACGGAGGATGAATTTCTGGCGCTGCTCAACTGAAATAGAAGCCCTGCGCAGAGCCGGCCTCCTGGCCGGCTCTGCGCATTCTTTCTTGACATTTTGCAGTATGGTGGTAAAATTAAAATGCTATATAGTGTGCAGGGCGCACAATGCAACAAAACGACTTGAGGAGGAACTTTTATGAGCAAGATCATGAAGATCTGCGACGGTAACGAAGCGGCCGCCTATGTGGCGTACGCCTTTTCCGAAGTCGCCGCCATCTATCCCATCACCCCGTCTTCCCCCATGGCAGAGCACGCCGATGAGTGGTCCGCCAAGGGCCATAAGAACATCTTCGGCCAGACCGTGCGCCTGGTGGAGATGCAGTCCGAGGCCGGTGCCTGCGGCGCCTGCCACGGCGCTCTGGAGGCCGGCACCCTGGCCACCAGCTTCACCGCCTCCCAGGGGCTGATGCTGATGATCCCCACTATGCACCGCATCTCCGGCGAGCGTCTGCCCGGCGTGCTGCATGTGGCGTCCCGCACCGTGGGTACCCACGCCTTCTCCATCTTCGGCGACCACAGCGATGTGATGAACTGCCGCCAGACCGGCTTTGCCCTGCTCTCCTCCGGCTCCGTCCAGGAGACCGCCGACCTGGCGGGGGTGGCCCATCTGAGCGCCATCCGCGCCCGGATACCCTTCCTGCACTTCTTCGATGGCTTCCGCACCTCCCACGAGATCCAGAAGATCGAGGCCCTGGAATACGATGACTTCGCCAAGCTGGTGGACTATGACGCCCTGGCCAGGTTCCGGGCCAACGCCCTGAACCCCGAGGATCCCCGGATGCGTTCGCTGGTGGATAACCCCGACATCTACTTCCAGCTCCGGGAGTCCAACAACACCGACTATGCCAACCTCCCCGATGTGGTGGAGGGCTACATGGCCGAGATCACCAAGCTCACCGGCCGGGAATATCACCTTTTCAACTACTTCGGCGCCCCGGATGCAGAGCGCGTCATCGTGGCCATGGGCTCCGTGGCCGGCTGCGCCCAGGAGGTGGTGAACTACCTCAACGCCCGGGGCGAGAAGGTGGGCTTCCTGCAGGTACACCTGTTCCGTCCCTTCAGCGCCAAGCACCTGCTGGCCGCCATGCCCAAGACCGTCAAGAAGATCGCCGTCCTGGACCGCGTCAAGGAGGCCGGCTCCATCGGCGAGCCCCTCTATGAGGACATCTGCGCCGCCTACATCAACGACGCCGCCCGGCCCATGATCTATGCTGGCCGCTACGGTCTCTCCAGCAAGGACACCACCCCTGCCCAGCTCAAGGCCGTGTTCGACAACCTCGCCGAGGCCGAGCCGAAGAACCACTTCACCATCGGCATCGAGGACGATGTGACCCATCTGTCCCTGCCCCTGGGCGCACCCCTGCTCACCGAGCCGGAGGGCACCATCTCCTGCAAGTTCTGGGGCCTGGGCTCTGACGGTACCGTGGGCGCCAACAAGAACTCCATCAAGATCATCGGCGAGACCACCGATATGTACTGCCAGGCCTACTTTGAGTACGATACCAAGAAGTCCTTCGGCATCACCAAGAGCCATCTGCGCTTCGGCAAGAAGCCCATCAGCTCCACCTACTATGTTTCCAACGCGGACTTCATCGCCTGCCACAACCAGACCTACCTCACCAAGTACGATATTATCTCCGAGCTCAAGCCCCACGGCAGCTTCCTTCTGAACTGCGAGTGGACCGAGAACGAGCTGGAGCAGCATGTCCCCGGCGAGATCCTCAAGTACATCGCCGACAACGACATCAAGTTCTACATCATCGACGCCAACAAGGAATCCCAGGCGCTGGGCCTGGGCAACCGCTCCAACATGGTGCTCCAGGCCGCCTTCTTCAAGCTGGCCCGTGTCATCCCCGTGGAGGACGCCGTGGAGCATATGAAGGCCGCCGTCAAGAAGACCTATGCCCTCAAGGGCGAGAAGGTGGTCAACATGAACATCGCCGCCGTGGACGCCGGTATCAACGCCCTGGTGGAGGTGAAGGTGAAGCCCGAGTGGACGAACCTCACCGGCAAGGCCCTCAAGCCCGCCGATGAGAACCTGCCCTATGTCATCAAGAACATCCTGGTGCCCATCAACGCCCAGAAGGGCGACTCTCTGCCCGTTTCCGCCTTCAAGGGGATGGAGGACGGCACCATGCCCCTGGGCACCTCCCGCTATGAAAAGCGCGGTATCGCCACCCACCTGCCGGTGTGGGATGCCGCCGAGTGCCTGCAGTGCAACATGTGCTCCCTGGTGTGCCCCCACGCCGTCATCCGCCCCTTCCTGCTGGATGCACAGGAGGCCGAGAATGCCCCTGCCGGCATGACCGTCGTGGACGCCAAGGGCATCAAGGACGCCCGCTACACCATGGGCGTCTCCACCCTGGACTGCACCTCCTGCGGCAGCTGCGTGGCCTCCTGCCCCAAGAGCGGCAAGGCCCTGAAGATGGTGCCCGCCCACGAGGTCTCCCTGGATCAGACCAATTGGAATTACCTCACCGCCGTCACCGAGAAGAAGGTGGATAAGTTCACCATCAAGGGCAGCCAGTTCCGCCAGCCCCTGGTGGAGTTCAACGGCGCCTGCGCCGGCTGCGGCGAAACGCCCTACATCAAGCTCCTGACCCAGCTCTTCGGCGACAAGATGTATCTGGCCAATGCCACCGGCTGCACCCAGGCCTGGGGCGCGGCCATGCCCTGCGTGCCCTACTGCAAGAACGCCGAGGGCAAGGGCGTTGCCTGGTCCAACTCCCTCTTTGAGAACAACGCCGAGTTCTCCTACGGCATGTGCCTGGCCGTCAAGCAGCTGCGGGATGCCGCCTCCTCCTATGTCAAGGAGCTGGACGCCCTGACGAAGGACGCCGCCCTCAAGGAGGCCATTGCCAAGTACTTCGAGACCTTTGACGATCTGGAGGCCTCCACCCCCGCCACCGAGGCCCTGCTGGCCCTGCTGGACGGCGGCAAGTTCACCGCCGAGGAGCAGAAGCTCGTCGACGAGATCCGCAAGCGCCGCAAGGATCTCTCCAAGAAGACCATGTGGATGTACGGCGGCGACGGCTGGGCCTACGACATCGGCTATGGCGGCCTGGACCATGTGTTCGCCATGGGCGAGGATGTGAATGTACTGCTGGTGGATACCGAGGTGTACTCCAACACCGGCGGCCAGTCCTCCAAGGCCACCCCTGTGGGCGCCGTTGCCCAGTTCCAGGCCAGCGGCAAGAAGACCAAGAAGAAGGATCTGGGTCTTCTCATGATGTCCTACGACGATGTGTATGTGGCCCAGTGCTGCATGGGCGCCAACCCCAACCAGCTCATCAAGGCCATCCGGGAGGCCGAGGCCCACAAGGGCCCCTCCATCGTTATCTGCTATGCGCCCTGCATCAACCACGGCATCAAGGCCGGCATGAACAATGTCCAGCAGGAGATGAAGGACGCCGTGGCCTCCGGCTACTGGAACCTCTATCGCTACGATCCCGCCACCAAGCACCTGACGCTGGACTCCAAGGAGCCCACCAAGCCCCTTTACGACTTCATGAAGGGCGAGGTCCGCTACGCCTCTTTGGAGATCAGCTTCCCCGAGAACGCCAAGAAGCTCTTTGCCGAGGCGGAGGACGCCGCCAAGGCCAAGTACGAGTATTACAAGCGCCGCAGCGAGGAGTGATCCCCGCCGGGGCTGCACAGTGACCCGAGGGGCCGCCCGGGCCGTGCCGAAAGCACGGCCCGGGCGGCCTTTTCTCGCAGCTCCGCCCTGGCAGCCCTGCGTGATTTTCACCAAAACCGCATTGACACGGTGATATGAAAATGGTAACATATTACCGAACAGGCATTGACGGCTGCGGCAGGGGGCGCAAAATGATGCAGACAGACAGAGTAATGCCTGCCTGCTTTTCCGCTGTCCCCGCCCATAACGCCTGAAAGCCGAAGTGTCCTCCGGAGAGGGCGCTGCGGCTTTTGCGCTATGGCGGCAAAACCGTGATAACCGGCAAGACCGCGCAGATAAAAAACCACCCGAAACGAGGAGGAAGAGAGCATGGAGAAGATGACCGCCAAGCGCCTTTTGGCGCTGCTGCTGGCACTGGTGATGGCGCTGAGCCTGCTGCCCGCCATCGCGCTGGCCGAAGGCACGGGGGAGCAAGTGTTCACCGCCGATAAGGACAATTTGCGGTGTGAGAAAGGCGTATGGATCGCCGCGCGTGCGGAGAACAATGTCCTGACTTTTCCCAACCGAAATTGGTGCAGGTGGGAGGAGGGGAAGCTCACCATCCCCTGTGACCCCATCGGTACGGACACCCTCTATTTCGCGGTGGATCGGAATGACGGCTTGAAAATTAACGGCGTGGAGCAGACGAGCACCGTCGGCACGCTGAAAATGACATTCGGCGATGGCTCGCAGCCGACCTGCAATGTCTATGCTTTCCAGGTGCCCGAGAATACCACCGACTACACCGTTGCCCGCACTTGGCAGAATGGGGAAGAAAGCGGCTCCGAGGAGTTTGCCCTGCGGCTGGACCGCCGGCCCGTGTACGGCGGTGAAGGCAGCTTTTGCCGCCGTGGTGTGTGGCTGTTCTCCGGGTGCAGCGAGGATCCCAAGAAATTGCACAACGATGAGGGCGTCATGATCCCGAATCGCAATGACGAGGGGCTCACGGTGAACTGCAACGGCACGGAGGAAAAAACCGTTTATCTGGCCGTGAAGAACGACGGCAATTTGAAGGTTACCGACGGTACTCTGTCGAAGGTCGATGGCATTTGGGTCATGCAGGGCCGCGACAACGAAGGCCGGGAGTTTACCGAGGTGTGCGACATCTATGCCCTGCAGGTGAAAAAGCCCCAGGAGGGCACCCGGGTGAACTGCGAGGTCAAGCGCTCCTGGTCCTGGTGGGAAAACGGTCAGCAGCAGACCCAGGAGGAGCGCTTCTCGCTGCTGTTCGACTTTGACTGCAAGCTCAACGGAAACGGAGAGGACACCACCTATTGGAAGGAATATACCTCCCGGTACGGCAAGGGGAGCTCCAAGATTACCCTGCAGATCAACGAACTGCAGGCCCAAGTGCTTACCCTGCCCGAGGAGATCAACGAAAACAACGAGCTGATCATCCGCCTGCACAACGCCAAGGAGAACAACGAGGCCGTGTGGCGCGAGCTGGCAAGCAACAAATGGAACTACCTGATTTCGTATATTTTTGACAGCGTGGAGCCGGCCGGCACGGCAAAGCCGCAGGTGCGCTCTACCGGCGGCGTCGGCTCGGTAGATGAGGCGCTTACATGGATCCAGGACCATACATTTCAGGATTACAATCCTGAAAATCCCGGTATGTACCGCGGCAACGGCATCTTCTTCGCCTGGGTCAAGGAGGAGACCGACCGCACGGTGATCCTCCCCCAGAAGGACGAGATGACCTCGGCCTGGGAGTGGAAATACGGTGACGGAAAGGTCGTCCAGGACGGCGTCATCGTAAAAATCGTTTTCGATGCCGACATTAACAACGCCTTTATCGTGGAGAGAAACGAGCTCCCCGCCGTGGCGGAGGATCGCCTGCAAATGGTGGAGCATCCGGGCTTTGACACCGGCGCAGGCGCCATCTTCCGCGGCAGTTATAAGGGCGACGACGGCGTATTTACCTATAAATATATCGGTGATGCCATCACCGCCGAGGGCGGCTTTGTCAGCGCGGCCATCGAAAGGCGCGTGGCGGCTAAGGCCCATGAGGCGGGTTTGCTTGACGGCAATAATATCCGGGAGCTTTACTTTCCGCTGCTGAAGGTGAAGGCGCCCGCCGGATACAGCGCCGTGGGATGGAGCACGCCCTATGAAGGCAGGGGGGCAAGCGGCGATTCGATGACGCTTTCCTACCCCTGGTGCGGCGTGGGCTCAAAGCTGGTCTACACCCTGGTTTGGAGCAAGGGAGAGAACGAGACCTATGAGGAATACCGCGAGCAGGTCACGGTCTCCCTCCCGGCGGCGGCGGGCTCGGAGACATGGATGGACCACATCAATGAAAAGAAGAGCGGCGGCGCCAACTGCGCAAAGCCCATCCCCAACGGGAATGTGGTGATCCAGCAGGCGGGAATGGACGCCGCCGGCGCGCTGACCTCCTATCAAAACGGCCTTCTGTGGACGGACTTTGCCGAGAACGGGAGAATCGATGTAGATAAGGTTCTGGGCGCGACCTATAAGGTGAAGGTCCCGGAGGGCGCGGTGGCGTATCGCATCTGCTTCCCCGGCGACGGAAATGACGATGCCGCCTTCAACGAAAGCAACCGCGGCTTGGCGGAGAGCTTCCAGGAGGATATTGACAACAGCACTCGCATAGACCTGCAAGAAGGGCAGGAATATGTGGAAAACGACCCTGCCGGCGGAAAGATGTGGGTGGAGGCGCTGCTGAGCCAGCAGATCGGCGAGATCCGCTACTATTACAGCGCCGACCGCGGAACGAACCTGTGCCTCATCAAGTGGATATTCGATAAGGAAAATGAAGACGAAAATCCCCGCTACGAATACCTGCAGCTGGACACCCAGCCCTACTATTGCCAATGGAAGGTGGAGGTAAAGGAGGACAGCGAGGTCACCGGAAAGGTGGATAAGCCCACCGCCACCACCGAAGGTCTCAAGGGGAGCGACATCCAGCTGGTCTCCCGCACCCATCCGCAGAACATGGCGGACAAGTTCTTCTTTGAATTGGAGATGGTGGAGAAGGGCAGCGGCAATACCTACATCATCCCCAACGGCGAGAAGTTTACCATCATCCTGCCCTATGAATTCATGGGGGTCGATAAGAACGGCAATCCCTGGACCTACGAGACCGCCCGAAGGATGAAGGAAGCCAAGATCCAGCACTATGACAAGAACTTCAAGCGGCTCAAGGGCAATGCCGGCGTGCTCAAGGGTGTGTTCACCGAGCGCGGCATCGAGTTTGAGGTAGACTCCTTCTCTCCCTTCCTGCTGGTGCTCAACGACAAGGGGACGCCCGGCGGCAGCGGCAGCTCCGGCGGCGGTTCCTCCAGCGGCGGTTCCTCCGGCGGCGGCAGCTCCGCCGCTCCGGCGGAGCCCAAGCCGGCGGCAAAGCCCGCACAGCCCGCCCAGCCGGTGCAGCCCGCCCCCGAGACAAATACCCAGGGCGGCGGCAGCGCCCAGGCGGGCGGCACCCAGGTGCCGCTGCAGACCCAGGTCAGCGGCAGCACTGTCACCGTGGTGAGCCCGGACATGGCCCTGCTGGCCGCGGCGGCCAAGACCGCCAACGCCCCCGTGGAGCTGGATCTCTCCCAGGTGGAGAGCGAGGCCGTCCTGGACACCGTGACCCTCCCGGCGGAGGCGGTGGCCCAGCTGGCGGCGGCGGACTCCGAGGCCCGGCTCTCCATCGTTCTGGGCGAAGGCGCGTCCATTGAGTTGAGCGCCAAGACCCTCCATGAAAAGCTCCGGGCCGCCGGCGGCGATACCCTGCGCATCTCCATCGAAAAGGCCCTGGCCGCCCGGCTCAACGATGCCCAGGCCCAGGCCGCGGGCGCAAGGCCGGTATTCGATGTGGCCATTTACAGCGGCGATGCCCGCCTTTCCTACACCGGCGGGGAGATCACCCTGCGGGTGCCCTATGCCCTGCTGCCCGGGGAGACCCCGGAGGGCCTGCGGGTGTACTTCCTGGACGATGCCGGGGAAAAGGAGCTGTGCCAAAGCCGCTATGAGGCGGGCTTTGTGACCTGGACCACCAGCCACCTGTCCCTCTACATGGTGGATTATGAGGCACCTGAGACGGGCGCACCGGCGGAGGCCCCCGCCCAGACGGGGGGCATCGGCCTGTGGATCGTTCTCGGCGTGGCGGCCCTGACTGCCGCGGTGGTCATCACGGCGGTGGCGATCTCCCGGAAAAGGCGCAGGGCCTAAACCCCGTCCCCGCAGTATAAAAGCGCCGTAAAGGGCGCTGCGAGCAAGAAAAAAGAGAGCCGTACGGCTCTCTTTTTTTGCCCTCTTGGGGGGCGTCACAGCTCCCGGCGGATGGCCGCCAGGGCGTTTTTCTCCAAGCGGCTCACCTGGGCCTGGGAGATGCCGATCTCCGCGGAGACCTCCATCTGGGTCTTGCCCCGCAGATAGCGCAGGGATAAAATGCGCCGCTCCCGCTGGTTGAGATGGCTCACGGCGTCCTTCAGGGCCAGCCGGTCCAGCCAATGCTCGTCGGTGCAGCCGGGATCCTTCACCTGATCCATGACGCAGGCGGCATCCCCGGATTCGGAGTAGACCGGCTCATATAAGCTGATGGGATCTGCCATGGCGTCTAAGGCAAATACCACCTCCTCCCGGGGGAGCTGCAAATAGGCGGCGATGTCCCCGATGGAGGGCTCCTGCTGGGACTGCGCCATGAGGTGCTCCCGGGCCTGCAATACCCGGTAGGCGGTGTCCCGCATGCTGCGGCTCACCCGCAGGGCGCTGCTGTCCCGGAGGAACCGCCGCACCTCCCCGGCGATCATGGGTACCCCGTAGGTGGAAAACCGCACCCCCTGCCGGAGATCGAAGTTGTCGATGGCCTTCATGAGGCCGATGCAGCCCACCTGAAAGAGGTCGTCGGCACATTCGCTGCGGCCGGTGAAGCGCTGGATCACCGAGAGCACCAGCCGCAGGTTTCCGTAGATGAGCTGCTCCCGGGCCGAGGCGTCCCCCTGCCGGGCCTGCTCCAAAAGCTGCATCATCCGGTCGTTTTTCAGCGTTGGCAGCTTGGCCGTGTTGATGCCGCAGATCTCCACCCTGTTGCGCATGGAATGTTGTCCTCCCTCTGTCTTTTAAGGAGAGTATTTCCCGGGCAAAGGGTGGCTATTCCCGGCGGCAAAAATAGTGCCGATGCGACGGAATAGGACAACTTGCCGGGCGCATATCCTCTCAGTGAGGTGGGAAACTATGTTGGTGAGATTTTGTCAGCTGCGGCGCAAGGAGGTCATCAACCTCTGCGACGGCTGCCGCCTGGGCTGCGTGGGGGATCTGGAGATGACCCTCCCCGAGGGCACGGTGAAGGCCCTGATCGTTTTTGGCCGGTGCCGGTTTTTCGGGCTTTTCGGCAGGGGAGAGGACTTCTACATCCCCTGGGAATGCGTGCAGAAATTCGGCGATGATGTGATTTTGGTGGATAAGCCATTCCAAAAACAGCCGCCGCCCCGGGTGCGGAAGAACAAAAGGCGGTAAAAAGGGCAAAGATCATGCTGAAAAACACAAAATAGTGCTTGCAATTCGGGAAATGGCATGGTATTATATTTCGGTGAATCCGCACAGTGCTGGACCTTCGGTCGGTGCCGGGTGACCGGTTGGCCGCGGGGAGGAAGGCGCTGGAGGTCAAAAACGAAACGAAAAAGGAGAAACCCCAAAATGGCAAATCAGAACATCGTATCCATGAAGGCCCTGCTGGAGGCCGGCGTCCACTTCGGTCATCAGACCCGCCGCTGGAACCCCAAGATGGCTCCCTACATCTACACCGAGCGCAACGGCATCTACATCATCGACCTGCAGAAGACCGTCAAGAAGCTGGAGGAGGCCTATAACTTCGTGCGCCAGCTCTCCGAGAACGGCGGCACCCTGCTGTTCGTCGGCACCAAGAAGCAGGCCCAGGAGGCCATCCGCGACGAGGCCACCCGCTGCGGTCAGTACTTTGTCAACGCCCGCTGGCTGGGCGGCATGATGACCAACTTCAAGACCATGCGCACCCGGGTGGACCGTCTCAACCAGCTCAAGGCCATGCAGGCCGACGGCACCTTCGATATGCTGCCCAAGAAGGAAGTCATCAAGCACATGGGCGAGATCGAGAAGCTGGAGAAGTATCTCGGCGGCGTGGTGGAGATGAAGAAGCTCCCCGCTGCTCTGTTCATCGTTGACACCCGCAAGGAGCGCAACGCCATCGCCGAGGCCCACCGTCTGGGCATCCCCGTTGTGGCCATCGCCGATACCAACTGCGATCCCGACGAGATCGATTACCCCATCCCCGGCAACGATGACGCCATCCGCGCCATCAAGCTCATCGCCTCCGTGATGGCCAACGCCATGATCGAGGGCAAGCAGGGCGAGGAAATGGCCCCCGTGGAGGAGACCAAGGACGCCGAGTGATCCCGCTCGAATAGAGAATTCCGCGTAAACGCACGGGGCAGGGCGATGTCCCTGCCCCGTTTTGATTGATGAATATTTTCTAGGAGGATATAATAATGGCTTTTACCGCTGCTGATGTGAAGACCCTGCGCGAGATGACCAGCGTGGGCATGATGGACTGCAAGAAGGCACTCGTGGAGTGCGACGGTGATATGGACAAGGCCGTGGAGTGGCTGCGCGAGAAGGGCCTGGCCAAGGCCGCTAAGAAGGCCGGCCGCATCGCCGCCGAGGGTATGTCCTATGCCCTGTGCGAAAACGGCATCGGCGTGGTCGTGGAGGTCAACTGCGAGACCGACTTCTGCGCCAAGTCCGATCTGTTCGTGGCCTTCGTGAAGGACATTGCCAAGACCATCGCCGAGACCAAGCCCGCCGATGTGGACGCCCTTTTGAACTGCAAGTACACCGGCACGAAGATGACCGTTTCCGAGATCATGCCCGAGAAGGTCATGTCCATCGGCGAGAACCTGCAGATCCGCCGCTTCGTGATTTTCGATACCAACACCTCCGTGGGCTATGTCCACGCCGGCGGCAAGATCGGCGTGCTGGTGAACCTGGCCGTGGAGGGCGGCTTCGACGCCACCGAGATCGGCAAGAATGTCGCCATGCAGATCGCCGCTCTGAACCCCCGCTTCTGGGATAAGTCCCAGGTCACCGAGGAGGTCATGGCCGAGGAGAAGAAGGTGGCCCTGGCTCTCATGGACGCCGATCCCAAGATGGCCTCCAAGCCCGCCCAGGTCAAGGAGAAGATCGTCATGGGCAAGATGAACAAGTTCTATGAGGAGAACTGCCTGCTGCAGATGGAGTTCGTCCGGGGCGACATCTTCACCGGCAGCGTGGAGAACTACATCAAGGAGGCCTCTAAGGGCGCCGTGAAGTTCGTGGACGCCGTGCGCTTCGCCACCGGCGAGGGCATCGAGAAGAAGCAGGAGGACTTCGCCGCCGAGGTGGCCGCCCAGATGAACATGGGCAAGTAATTCCCGCTGGAACCGCATTTTGCAAGGACGGCTGACGCAAGTCAGCCGTCCTTTTCTATGGGCCAAGCTGTAAACATTCTGCAATTTGCCTTGCGTTTACTTGCAGGATTTGGTATACTGTCAGAGATAGTGGTACACTATGCTATTTTATACAGGAGGCCGCGTTTTTGCATTATTTATCCGATCTTTGGCAGGCACTGGACTTCAGCTCCCTGCGCAGCACCCTGCTGCGGGTGGCTTCGGTGCTTGTGTGCCTGATCTTCCACGAGGTTTGCCACGGTGTGGCCGCCTTTTTCCTGGGCGATCCCACCGCCAAGCGGGCCCACCGCCTGAGCTTGAATCCCCTGCATCATATCGACTGGCTGGGCCTGGCGGCCATGGTGGTCACGGGCGTGGGCTGGGCCAAGCCCGTGCCGGTGAATCCCCAATACTTCAAGCGCCCTAAGCTGGGCATGGCCGTCACGGCCCTGGCGGGGCCCCTTTCCAATATGCTCTTATCGCTGTGGCTGCTGTGGGGGGTCAAGGCCCTTTATAACCACGCCCTGGCCGGCGGGAATGTGAGCATGACCCTTTTCCAGTTCATGCTCAGCACCGCCATGCTCTCCGTGGGCCTGGGGCTTTTCAACCTCATCCCCATCCCGCCCCTGGACGGCTCCAAGGTGCTGGCCGCCCTGCTGCCGGACCGGGCCTACAACATCCTCATGCGCTATGAGCGCTTCGGCATGCTCCTGATCATGGCCCTGGTGCTGCTGGGCACCCTGAGCAGCGGCCTGGACACCGCCATGGACGCCGTGTTCCGATTCATGTGCCGCCTGGTCGGCCTATCCTGAAAACGAGGTACGCAAGTTGGATAACCCTATTTTTAAGCTGGAGGGCGTGGTGCAGACCCGCGCCAGCGAAGCCCCGGAGGACTTTGAAGGCCCTCTGGACCTGATCTTATTCCTTCTGAGCAAAAACAAAATAGAGATCGCCGATATCCCCATCGCCCTGATTCTGGAGCAGTATCTGGCCTACTTAGAGCAGCGGCAGAAGCTGGACCTGGAGATCGCCAGCGAGTTTATCACCATGGCCGCCCACCTGATGTACATCAAGACCCGGATGCTCCTGTCCCTGGAGGACGAGGAGGTCCAGGACGAGATGGCCGCCCTGATCCAGTCCTTGGAGGAGCGCCGCCGGGGGGACATCTACCAGAAGATACGGGGTCTCACGGAGCGCATGGGCGCCATGAGCGAGTTCGGCCGTGACATCATGACCCGCTCGCCGGAGCCGGTGCGCCGGGGCAAGATCTACGAGTATGACCAGGAGCCCGGCGACCTGGTGCTGGCTCTTCAGGAGGTGCTGGACCGCAAGGGACACGCGGCGGCCGCGCCCAATCTCAAGTCCTTCGACGACATTGTCAAGCGGGAGCCCTACCCGGTGGAGAACAAGGCCAAGGAGATCGTGGGCCGCCTGAAAAACGCGGGCATCACGCGGTTTTTGCTGCTCTTCCGGGGCAGCCGCAGCCGCAGCGAGATCGTGGCCACCTTTATGGCGGTGCTGGAGCTCTGCCGCAACCACATCATCCGTCTGGCCGGCGGCATGGAGGACTGTGCCGTAAGCTGTGATGAGAACCTGCCCGATGAATGGAGTTTGGGGGACGAGACCAATGGATAAACTGGAAATGAAAGAGATCGAGGCCGCCGTAGAGGGCATTTTGTTCGCCTCCGGCGAGCCGGTGGCCATCGAGCGCATCTGCGTGGCCATGGAGATGGACCGGCCCACGGTGGAGCTGGTGCTCCAGCGCCTGCAGGATTACTACGCCTACGAGCGCCGGGGCATGCGCCTCATCCGGATGGAGGACAGCTATCAGCTGTGCTCTGCGCCGGAATATGCCGAGATCATCCGCCGGGCCTTTGAGATACGAAAGCCCGCCAAGCTCAGCCAGCCCGCCTTGGAGGTGCTGACCGTTATCGCCTATTACCAGCCCACCACCCGGGCCTATGTGGATCAGATCCGGGGGGTGGACAGCTCCTATACCGTGGGCCTGCTGCTGGACCGCCACCTCATCGAGGAGTGCGGCCACCTGCAGGTGCCGGGCCGTCCCCGGCTCTACCGCACCACCCAGGCCTTCCTTCGGGCCTTCCACCTGCGCTCCTTAGAGGAGCTGCCGGAGATGCCCGGCCTGGAGGCCGATGGACAGATACGCCTGGAGGACGCCATCCTGCAGCCCCGGGAGGAGACCGGGGAGGAGGAGAGCTGACCCCTTGCACAGAGCTTTGGAAAGGAGGCGGGGACCGTGCCTGTGCTGTATATATTAGGCGGCATCGTGCTGCTGGCGGTGCTCATGGGGCAGCTGCGCATCCGGGTATGGGCCGCCTTGGAGGACGATGCCACGATCCTTACCCTGCAGGTGGGGCCGGTGAGGCGGCAGCTTTTGCCCCCGGCACCCAAGGCGCCGAAGAAAAAAATGCCGGAAAAGGCACCGGCCCCGCAGGCGCCGGCGGCAAAAAAGCCCCGCCCCAAGCTCACGGGGGAGGATATCCGCACCCTTTGGCCCGCCGCCCGGCAGGCCCTGGGGGCCGCCCTGGGAAAAACCAGGCGGCGCATCCGCATCGACCCCATGGAGCTGTGCATCCTCACCGGCGGGGAGCCCTATGACGCGGCCCTGCTCTACGGAAGGGTCACCCAGGCGGTATTCACCGCCATGCCCCTTTTGGAGGCGCTGCTGCGCATCCCCGATCCCCGCATCCACATCGGCATGGCTCCGGAGGCGGAGCGCACCCGCGTCACCGGCTCGGTGGGCATCCGCCTGCGGGTGGCGGACGCCCTGGCCATCGCCATCGCCCTGGCAGGGCCCCTGCTGAGCTGGCTGCTGCGGCGGCGGAAGGCCGCCGGGGCAAGGACTCCCGGTGATACATCCGAAACCGGCGGCACCCAAGCCGCCTGAAAGGAAGGACATAGGATATGAACGAGAACAAGCATCCCCTGCAGGACTTCATGGAGACCTCCATCGGCAAGATCCGGGAGCTGGCGGACTCCAACGCCATCGTGGGCCAGCCCATCACCACCCCTGACGGTGTGACCCTCATCCCCATCAGCCGGGTGAACTTCGGCTTCAGCAGCGGCGGCACGGACTATGGAAAAACCGCCCCCACCAAGTTCGCCGGCGGCGCCGGCGGCGCGGTGAAGATGGAGCCCGTGGCCTTTTTGGTGGTGAAAAACGGCGTCACCACGGTGATGCCCGTGGCCATCCCCGCCATGAGCACCGCTGACCGGGTGCTGGAGATGATCCCCCAGCTCATGGACCGGGTGGAGGGCTATGTAGAGAAGAAAAAGGAAAAAGAGGAGCCCTGAGCGCATAGACTGGTATCCGAGGTGATGCCGGTTTGAAACGGTTTTTCGCGCTGCTTTTGGCGGCGCTGCTGGCCCTGCCCCTTTGCGCCTCCCCGGCCCGGGCGGCGGATATTTCCGCCGTGTCCGCGGTGCTGATGGACGCTGCCACCGGGGCGGTGCTCTATGAAAAAGCGCCCCACAGCAAAATGCGCATCGCCAGCACCACCAAGATCATGACGGCGCTGGCGGTGCTGGAGTGCGCCTCCGTGCGCCTCACCGTGGAGGTGAAGCCCTGCCACATGGCGGAGGGCTCCTCCATGTATTTGAAGCCGGGGGAGTGGCTCACCGTAGAGGAGCTGCTCTACGGGCTGCTTCTCTCCAGCGGCAACGACGCGGCCCTGGCCCTGGCGGATGCCTGCGGCGGGCCGGAGACCCTTGTGGCCAAAATGAACGAGCTGGCCGCCGCCCTGGGCATGGAGGACACCTCCTTTGAAAATCCCAGCGGCCTGGATGGAGAGGGTCACTATTCCACGGCCTACGACATGGCCCTTCTGGCCTGCCGGGCCATAGAGGATCCCACCCTCCGGCGCATCTTTTCCACCAAAAGCGCCGCCGTGGCCGGGCGGCAGCTGCGCAATCACAACAAGCTCCTGAGCCGCTTGGAGGGGTGTATCGGCCTGAAGACCGGCTATACCCGGGCCGCGGGCCGCACCCTGGTGAGCTGCGTGGAGCGGGAGGGCCGGCAGCTGGTGGCCGTGACGCTCTGCGACGGCAACGACTGGGCGGATCACGCCGCCCTATACCAACTGGGCTTTGCCCGAAAGGAGAGCGCGTAATGGAGCGCCTGCAAAAACTCATCGCCCGGAGCGGCCTGTGCTCCCGCCGGACGGCGGAGGAATATATTGCCGCCGGGCGGGTGTCCGTGAATGGAGCGGTGGCCCGGCTGGGTGACAGAGCGGACCAGGAAAAGGATGAAATTACAATAGATGGAAAGCGAATAACCTTTACAGAAAAACCGGTCTATCTGATGCTCCACAAGCCCCGGGGATATGTGACCACCCTCAGCGACGAGAAAAGCCGCCCCACGGCGGCGTCCCTGGTGGCGGACTGCGGCGCCCGGGTATTCCCGGTGGGCCGGCTGGATATGGACAGTGAGGGCCTTTTGCTCTTTACCAATGACGGCGGCTTCATGCAGGCCCTGACCCACCCCGCCCATCAGGTGGACAAGGTCTATGAGGTCGCGGTGACAGGTGCCCTGGAGGGCTGCGCAGAGCGCCTGGCCCAGATCCGGGACTTAGACGGCGAGCCCATTGCCCCCGCCCGGGTACGGTGTATTCGCCGGCAGGGGGGACAAGCCCTTTTGGAGGTCACCATCCACCAGGGCAAGAACCGCCAGGTGCGCCGGATGTGCGCCCAGGCGGGTCTGACGGTCCGGCGGCTTTGCCGGGTCCGGGAGGATGCCCTCTCCCTGGGAGATCTGCCCCCGGGAAAGTGGCGCTATTTGAAGGAAGAGGAAATTATCATGCTGAAGGGAGGCCAGGGTAAGTGAAGCAGAATGTTTTACATACCATCCGTGCCGGAATGGACGGATTTTCCAAGGGGCAGAAGCGCATTGCCAACTTTATTTTAGACAATTATGACAAGGCGGCCTTTATGACCGCCGCCAAGCTGGGCAAGACGGCCCAGGTCAGCGAGTCCACGGTGGTGCGCTTTGCCGCCGAGCTGGGCTATGAGGGCTACCCCGAGATGCAAAGGGCCCTGCAGTCCATGATCCGCGGACGGCTGACCTCTCTGCAGCGGATCCGGGTGACCCGGGACCAGATGGGGGAAAAGGACATCCTCTCCAGCGTGCTGGAGCAGGATGCCGCCAGCATCCACAATGCCGCTGCCCAGATCGACCGGGGGGAATTCCGGGCGGTGGTGGACAAGCTCATGGCGGCGGAGCACATCTATATCCTGGGCGTCCGCTCCAGCTCCTTTTTGGCGGGCTACCTGAACTTCTATTTCCACCTGCTCTTTAAGAATGTGATCTTCGTGCAGAATTCCGCCGCCGGCGAGATCTATGAGCAGATGATCCACATCGGCCCCGGGGATGTGCTCTTGGGGCTCAGCTTCCCCCGGTATTCCACCATGGTCATCCATGCCGTGCAGATGGCCCACGACCGGGGGGCGGAGGTCATTGCCATCACCGACAGCGAGATGTCGCCCCTCTACAAGGCGGCCTCGGTGTCTCTTTTGGTGCGCTGTGACGCCATCTCCTTTGTGGACTCCATGGCCGCGCCTCTGAGTCTGCTCAATGCACTGATCCTGGAGGTGGGCCGCCGGAAGCCCGAGGAGGTCTCCCAGACCTTTGAGGAGATGGAGCAGCTCTGGAGCCAGTACAGTATTTTCGGAAAGTCGGAAGATGAATGATATCGTTGTGATCGGCGGCGGCGCGGCAGGTCTGATGGCCGCCATCGCCGCCGGAGAGAGGGGCGCCGCCGTGCGCCTTCTGGAGCCCAACGAGCGCTTGGGCAAAAAAGTGAATATCACCGGCAAGGGCCGGTGCAATGTGACCAATGACTGCGACCCGGAGACCTTTTTGCGCCATGTCCCCGGCAACGGGCGGTTTTTATACAGCGCCCTCCGGCACTGGCCCCCCCGGGACACCATGGCCTTTTTCGAGGCCATCGGCGTGAAGCTGAAGGTGGAGCGGGGCAGCCGGGTCTTCCCGGTGAGCGACAGCGCCTTCACCATCACCAGCGCCCTGGAAAAGCGCCTGCGGCAGCTCCATGTCCGCTGGGAGCATGACAGGGCCGTGTCCCTGCAGATAGAGGAGGGCGCCGTGACCGCCGTGGTGGGGGAGAAGGGGACCTATCCCTGCCGGGCTGCCATCCTCTGCACCGGCGGCGTCAGCTATCCCGCCACCGGCTCCACCGGGGACGGCTATCGCCTGGCCCGAGAGGCGGGACACACCGTCATCGAGCCGCGCGGCTCCCTGGTGCCCCTGGAGAGCCCGGAGGACTGCTGTGCGCAGATGCAGGGCCTGGGCCTTAAAAATGTGGAGCTCACCGTCTATAACGAGAAAAATAAGCCGGTATTCCGGGAGTTCGGAGAGATGCTCTTTACCCACTTCGGGGTGTCCGGGCCCCTGGTGCTCTCCGCCAGCGCCCACCTGCGCGGCTGGGGCAAGGAGACCTATCGGGCCAGCATCGATCTGAAGCCCGCCCTGGATGAGCGAAAATTAGAAGAGCGTATCCTCCGGGATCTGGGGGAGAACCCCAACCGGGACTTTGAAAATATTCTCTCCGGCCTGGTGCCTCACAGCATGGTGCCGGTGCTCTCTCGGCGGTTGTCCCTGCCCCGGGGGCTGAAGGCCAACGCCGTGACCCGCCAGCAGCGCCATGCGCTGATAGAGCTGCTCAAGCGCTTCCCTCTGGCCCTCTCCGGGCCCCGCCCGGCGGCGGAGGCCATCGTCACCGCCGGCGGCGTGAAGGTGGCGGAGGTGGTGCCCGGCACCATGGCCTCCAAGAGGACGGAGGGCCTTTACCTGGCCGGCGAGGTGCTGGATGTGGACGCCTATACCGGCGGCTTTAATTTACAGATCGCGTGGGCGACCGGCCACCTGGCCGGCTGCTCCGCCGCGGAGAAATGAGGAACGATATGGAAAGCAAGAAGATCTATTCCGTGGCTGTGGACGGCCCCAGCGGCGCCGGCAAGAGCACCATCTCCAAGGCCGTGGCCCAGGAGCTGGGCATCCTCTATGTGGACACCGGCGCCATTTACCGCACCATTGGGCTGTTCGTCAAGCGGATGGGGGCAGATCCCAAGGACCCCGTGGCGGTGGCGGCGCTGCTGCCGCAGATTCGCGTGGAGATGGCCTATGCCCAGGACGGCTTGCAGCACATGCTGCTCAACGGCGAGGATGTCACCGCGGAGATCCGCCTGCCGGAGATCAGCATGTACGCCTCGGATGTGTCCGCCATCCCCGCGGTCCGGGACTTTTTGATCGACATGCAGCGGGACTTGGCCCGCCGGCACAGCGTCATCATGGACGGCCGGGATATCGGCACCGTGGTGCTGCCCGACGCGGATGTAAAAATCTTCCTCTATGCCGATGTGGAGATCCGGGCCAGGCGCCGGGTGAAGGAGCTGGCCCAGCGGGGGACCCCCCGGGCCTATGAGGAGGTGCTCCGGGAGATGGAGGAGCGGGACTATCAGGACACCCACCGCGCCGCCGCCCCCCTGCGCCCGGCGGATGACGCCATCATGGTGGACACCGGCGACCTGGGCTTCTACAGCGTGCGCAACCTCGTTATCGACATGATCCAGGGGAGTGTGGGACTTTGAAGAATCCGTTTGCCAAGTTTTATAGCGCCGTGTGGCACATTGCCCGCCCGGTGATCCTGCTGTTCCACCCCATCGAGGTCACCGGCAAGGAGAACCTGCCGGAGGAGCCGGCGCTCTTTTGCGCCAATCACTCCAGTGCCTGGGATCCGGTGCTGCTCTTCTGCGCCCTGAAGGGGGAGTACCCCCTGCGGATCATGGCCAAAAAGCAGCTCTTCTCCATTCCGGTGGTGGGGGGCTTTCTGCGGATGCTGGGCGTCTTCCCGGTGGACCGGGGCCACTCGGACATCGGCGCGGTGAAAACCGCCATCCGCAGCCTGCGGGACGGCTTCAGTCTGCTGATGTTCCCGGAGGGCACCCGGGTGGAGGCCCCCGGCAGGGAGCCGGCTAAGCCCGGCATCTCCGTGGTGGCCATCCGCAGCGGCGTGAACTTCCTGCCGGTATTCATCGGCATCCCCAAAAAGCTCTTTCAGAAGGTGCCCATCATCATCGGCAAGCCCATGGCCCCGGCCTATACCGGCCGCAAGGGCACGGCGGAGGAATACCAGGAAAACGCCGACCGGGTCATGGCCCGCATCTATGAGCTGGGCGGTGTGAAATGAAGGTCCTTCAGGCCAAGACCGCCGGCTTTTGCTACGGTGTGGAGCGGGCGGTGGCCCTGGCGGAGCAGACCGCCCGGGAGCGGGGCAGCTGCGTGATGCTGGGGAGCATCGTCCACAACGAGGCCGTCATCCGGGATTTGGCCGCCCGGGGCGTCCGCCAGGCGGCGGGCTTAGAGGATATACGCCCCGGGGACACGGTGCTCATCCGGGCCCACGGGGAGCGCCGGGAGGTCTATGAGGCCCTGGAGCAAATCGGCGCCCGGCCGCTGGACGCCACCTGCCCCAATGTCCGGCACATCCGCGAAATCGTGGCCCAGGCCGCCCGGGAGGGCCGCAGGCCCATGATCATCGGCGAGGCAAACCATCCCGAGGTCATCGGCCTTGCCAGCTGGGCCCGGAGCAGCATGGTATTCAGCGACGCCGGGGAGGTGCGCAAGGCACTGGAAAACGGCGACTTTTCCGCCGATACCCCCCTTACCGCAGCGGCCCAGACCACCTGCATCCGGGAGGCGTGGGAGGAGGCCGTAAATTTTTTAAAAAAACAGTGTACAAATGTAAAAATATTTGATACAATATGTAATGCTACGCAAAAGCGTCAATCGGAGGCGGCTTCCTTGGCCGCCGAGGTCGACGCCATGGTGATAGTGGGCGACCCAATGAGTGCGAATACCAGGCATCTTACGGAGATCTGCCGGGGCAGGTGCCCGCGGGTTTTCCAGGTGGAAAACGCCGGGGAGCTGTCAGGGACGGATCTTTCCGGGTGCCGTAAGGTAGGGCTTACAGCCGGCGCCTCTACACCTGCGAGCATCATTAAGGAGGTAAACAAAACGATGAGCGACGAAATCAAGACCATGGAAAACGAAGAGAGCTTCGAGGAACTGCTGGAAAAATCTTTCAAGACTTTAAATACAGGAGAGAAGGTAACCGGTATTGTCACGGCCATCGGCCCCACCGAGGTCCAGGTAGACCTGGGCTGCAAGCAGGCGGGCTACATCGCCGTGGAAGAGCTGTCCGCTGACCCCAATGTCAAGCCAGAGGATGTCGTCAAGGTCGGCGATGAGATCGAGACCTACATCATCCGCGTCAACGATGTGGAGGGCTACGCCATGCTGTCCAAGAAGCGTCTGGACGCCGTGAAGGTGTGGGACGATCTGGCCCAGTATGTGGAGGATAAGACCACCGTCGAGGGCAAGGTCACCGAGGAGAACAAGGGCGGCATTGTGGTGAATGTCAAGGGCATCCGCGTGTTCGTGCCCGCTTCCCAGAGCGGCCTGCCCCGGGGCGCCGAGATGAGCGAGCTGGTGGGTCAGACCGTGTCCCTGCGCATCACCGAGGTCAACCGTGCCCGCCGCCGTGTGGTGGGCTCCATCCGTGCCGTGACCTACGAGGCCCGTGCCGCCGCCCAGGCCGAGATTTGGAACAACATCGAGGTGGGCAAGCACTATACCGGCACCGTGAAGTCCATGACCAGCTACGGCGTGTTCGTGGACATCGGCGGTGTGGACGGCATGGTCCATATCTCCGAGCTGAGCTGGAGCCGCATCAAGAATCCCGCCGAGGTCTGCTCCGTGGGCGATACCCTGGATGTCTATGTCATCTCCTTCGATCCCGAGAAGCGCAAGATCTCCCTGGGCGTCAAGGACCGCTCCTCCAACCCCTGGGAGAAGTTCATGGAGACCTACCATGTGGGCGATGTGGCCAATGTCCGCATCGTGAAGCTCATGGCCTTCGGCGCCTTTGCCGAGGTGGTGCCCGGTGTGGATGGCCTCATCCATATCTCTCAGATCGCCAACCGCCGCATCGAGAAGCCCGGCGATGTCCTCTCCGAGGGCGAGATGGTGGATGCCAAGATCACCGCTGTGGACGAGGAGAAGCAGAAGATCTCCCTGTCCATCCGCGCCCTGCTGGCTCCTCAGGATGAGGAAGCCGAGGCGGACGAGCAGTAAGCATATTTCAAACCGATAGAGCGAGTCGGGGTATTGCCCCGGCTCGCTTTTTCCGTATCCCCCCGCAGCCCTGTCACTTTTTGATGCCCGCTGTGAAAAAATGGAAAACTCACTCTTGCGGAGCGGGAAAGATAGTGATAGAATTAACGATTGTAGAGTGACCCAACCGAAAACGCCACGAGGGAAAGGAAAGTGACCTATGCCTTTTGCAGATTATCAGGAAATGTACCGCCAGAAGCTTACCACGGCCGATGAGGCGGTGAAGATCATAAAGTCCGGCGACTGGGTGGACTACGGCTTTTGCGCCATCCACCCCCGGGTGCTGGACGAGGCCCTGGCCCGCCGGGCTCCGGAGCTGGAGGATGTGAAGGTGCGCGGCGGCATCAGCTTATGGAAGCCCGCCATCTTCGACATCGAGGATCCGGTGCACCATATCATCTTCAACTCCCACCACATGAGCGCTGTGGAGCGCCACTATATCGCCAGCGGCGCGGGCTTCCACGAGCCCATGCGCTACTCCGAGCTGCCCCGATACTATACCGACCACATCACCCCGCCGGATGTGGCCATGTTCCAGGTGGCCCCCATGGATGCCCACGGCTACTTCAACTTCGGCCTCTCCGCCAGCCATATCAAGGCGGTGTGCGAGATGTCCAGGGTGGTCATCGTGGAGGTCAACGAGAATATGCCCCGGTGCCTGGGCGGCTTTGACAACTGCATCCATATCAGCGAGGTGGACATGGTGGTGGAGGGCCGCAACGACCCCATGGGTATGCTGCCCTCCGCGCCGCCTACCGAGGTGGACAAGGCCGTGGCCAAGCTCATCGTGGAGCAGATCCCCGACGGTGCGTGTCTGCAGCTGGGTATCGGCGGCATGCCCAACACCGTGGGCGCCATGCTCTGCGAGTCCGACCTGAAGGACCTGGGCGTGCATACCGAGATGTATGTGGACGCCTATGTGGATCTGGCCATGGCAGGGAAGGTGACCTGCGCCAAGAAGAGCATTGACCGGGGCCGCCAGGTCTTCGCCTTCGCCGCCGGCACCCAGAAGCTCTACGACTACCTCAACGACAACCCTGCCTGCATGGCCGCTCCTATCAGCTACACCAATGATGTGCGTACCATCGCCTCCATCGACAACTTTATTTCCATCAACAACGCCGTGGATGTGGATCTCTACGGCCAGGTCAACGGCGAGACCGCCGGCATCAAGCAGATCTCCGGCGCCGGCGGCCAGCAGGACTTCGTCCTGGGCGCCTACCTCTCCCGGGGGGGCAAGAGCTTCATCTGCCTGAGCTCCACCCATAAGAATAAGGACGGCACCCTGGGCTCCCGCATCCGGCCCACCCTCCAGACCGGCAGCGTGGTCACCGACACCCGGGTGAATACCATGTATGTGGTCACGGAGTACGGCTGCGTGTGCCTCAAGGGCCTGAGCGTGTGGGAACGGGCGGAAAAGCTCATCTCCATCGCCCACCCGGACTTCCGGGATGAGCTGATCCGGGACGCCGAGAAGCAGAAGATCTGGTACCCCCACAACAGACGATAAGCTCCCTGCAGAGCACGCATCCCACCGGGGATGCGTGCTCTTTTTTGCCCATTTTCGGGCGCTCTATTTTGTGCATATCGACGAATTTGCAAAATTTTTAACAATGTACTTCAAAAAGACCGCAGGGGTATGCTATAATACCGTCAGTTTGTTAGATACTTAACAATACCGCCGGGGCAGGCCCCGGCGGAGACAAAAAACATTTGAGCAGGGAGGACTCGTACATGGTTTATTCGGATTTCACGGCAATGTACCAGCAGAAGCTGACCACTGCGGACGAGGCGGTAAAGGTCATTCAGTCCGGCGACTGGGTAGACTACGGCCTGGGTGCCATTCATCCCCGGGTGCTGGATGAGGCCCTGGCCCGGCGGGCTCCGGAGCTGACGAATGTCAAGGTACGCGGCGGCATCTGCCTGTGGAAGCCCGCTATCTTCAGCATTGAAAATCCCGCGGAGCACATCATCTGGAACTCCCACCACATGAGTGGTATCGAGCGGCACTACCTGAATTCCGGCGCCTGCTTCCACATTCCCATGCGCTATTCCGAGCTGCCCATTTACTATGAGAGCAACGAGCCCTCGGATGTGGCCATGTTCCAGGTGGCCCCCATGGATAAGCACGGCTACTTCAACTTCGGCATCACCACCAGCCACATCAAGGCCATGTGCAACCGGGCCAAGCGCATCATCGTGGAGGTCAACGAGAATATGCCCCGGTGCCTGGGCGGCTACGGCGAGAGCATCCACATCAATGCCGTGGATATGGTCGTAGAGGGCCGCAACGACCCCATGGGCGTTTTGCCCTCCGCGCCGCCCACCGATGTGGACAAGGCCGTGGCCAAGCTCATCGTGGAGCAGATCCCCAACCGGGCCTGCCTGCAGCTGGGCATCGGCGGCATGCCCAACGCCGTGGGTATGGCCCTGTGCGAGTCCGACCTGAAGGATCTGGGCGTACATACCGAGATGTATGTGGACGCCTTCGTGGACCTCTCCGAGTGCGGCAAGGTCAACTGCCGCTACCTTCCTGAGGACCACGGCCGCCAGACCTACTCCATCGCCGCCGGCACCCAGAAGCTCTATGACTTCCTGGACGATAACCGTATGTGCCGCTGCGCCCCCATCAACTACACCAATGACATCAGCGTCATCGCCTCCATCGATAACTTCATATCCATCAACAACGCCGTAGATGTGGACCTCTACGGCCAGGTGAGCTCTGAGAGCTCCGGCATCCGCCATATCTCCGGCGCCGGCGGCCAGCAGGACTTCGTTCTGGGTGCCTACCTCTCCCGGGGCGGCAAGAGCTTTATCTGCCTGAGCTCCACCTATACGGATAAGGATGGCGAGGCCCAGTCCCGCATCCGCCCCACCCTGAGCACCGGCAGCATCGTCACCGATACCCGGGCCAACACCATGTTTGTGGTCACGGAGTACGGCTGCGTGAACCTCAAGGGCTGCACCGTGTGGGAGCGCGCCGAGAAGCTCATCTCCATCGCCCACCCGGATTTCCGGGATGAGCTCATCCGGGATGCCGAGCGCCAGGGCATCTGGCTGCCCAGCAACAAGCGCTGAGCAACGCTGATAGGATTTTTGGAAAAGCCCTCCGGCAGGAGGGCTTTTCTCCTGGGGAGAAGGGTCTTGAAAAGCCGCTGCCGCTCCGCTATAATGGGGAAAACGAGAAAGGGGGCCTCTGCCATGGGTCTTCGCAGCGCCTTGAAAAAAATAGAGCAAAAGCGCCGCCCCTTCTGCACGGCGGTGATCCCGGCCGCCGGCAGCAGCCGCCGCATGGGCGGGGAGAACAAGCTCCTGGCGTCTCTGGAGGGCATGCCCGTGCTGATGCGCACGCTGCTGGCGGTGGACGCGGCGGAGCGGGTGGATGAGATCATTGTGGCCGCCCGGGAGGATATGCTCCAGGAGACCGCCGATCTCTGCGCCCGCTGCGGCCTCCGCAAGCCGGTGCAGGTGGTCGCCGGCGGTGAGAGCCGCACCGGCTCCGTGCTGGCGGCGGCCCTGGCGGCGGACCCCCGGGCCCAGCTCATCGCCGTCCACGACGGGGCCCGCCCCCTGGTGCGCCCGGCGATGCTCGACGAGCTGGCGGCGCAGGGGGCCAAGACCTATGCCGCTGCCCCGGCCCTGCCGGTGACGGACACCGTCAAGGTGGCCGACGCCCAGGGAAAAGTGCTCTCCACCCCGGATAGAAGGACCCTTTTCGCCGTGCAGACCCCCCAGGTCTTTCAGGCGGATATCCTCCGGGCGGCGCTTCAGGCCGCCTTGGCTGGCGGGGAAGAGGTGACCGACGATTGTGCCGCAGTGGAGCGCCTTGGCAAGGCAGTTTACTTGACGCCGGGAGACCCGGAAAATATCAAGATCACCACCCCTCTGGATCTGGATATCGCCGGGGTCATCCTGCGCCGCAGGGAGGAGGAGAGGGCATGAGCTTTCGCATCGGGCAGGGCTACGATGTCCACCGGCTGGCGGAGGGCCGCCCCCTGATCTTAGGCGGCGTAGACATCCCCCATGACCGGGGCCTTTTGGGCCATAGCGACGCCGATGTGCTGACCCACGCGGTGATGGACGCCCTTCTGGGCGCCGCCGCCTTGGGGGACATCGGCGGCCACTTCCCGGACAGTGACGAGACCTATCGGGGCGCCGACAGCTTGGCGCTGCTAAGACGGGTGTGTGAGCTGCTGCGGGAGGCGGGCTACGCCGTGGTGAACACGGACGCCACCGTCATCGCCCAGGCGCCCAAGCTCGCGCCGCACATTCCCCATATGCGCCGGAACCTGGCGCAGGCCATGGGCATCGCCCCGGAAAATGTCAGCGTGAAGGCCACCACCGAGGAGCGCCTGGGCTTCACCGGCGCCGGGGAGGGCATGGCGGCCCAGGCCGTAGCCCTGCTGGAAAAAATCAGATAATACCTGCTGCACAAAGGCACCGCGGAGATCACCGCGGTGCCTTTCACTTGCGCCGGGCCCGGTACATACAATGGCCCTGAGGAGGTGTGCCATGGACCACTATCTATTATCGGCACAAACGGCGACCCTGGCCCAGCGCATGGCGCAGAGTCTGCGGCGCTGCGGCGTCCCCTCGCAGATACAGCGCATGCCCTCGGCCCTGGCCCGGCAGGGCTGCGGATTCGCCCTGCGGCTGCTGCCGGAGGATCTTCCGGCGGCCCGGGACTGCCTGGAGCAGGGACGCATTTTCCCCAAGCGTGTCTATCTTTATGAAAACGGCTACTATCAGGAGGTGAGCATATGATCTATCTGGACGCCGGGGCCACCACCCTGCAGAAGCCCCGGCAGGTACAGCAGGCGGTGGGGCAGGCGGTGAGCACTCTCTCCTCGCCGGGCCGGGGCAGCTATCAGGCCACCCGGCTGGCGGAGCAGACGGACTATCGCTGCCGGGAGGCGGCGGCCCGGCTCTTCGGCGTGGAGGATCCCGCCCGGGTGGTGTTCACCTCCAACGCCACCCACGGGCTGAACATCGCCATCCGCAGCTTGGTGAAGCCGGGGGGCAGGGCGGTGATCACCGGCTATGAGCACAACGCCGTCACCCGGCCGCTGCACAGCATCCCGGAGGTGGAGCTGGTGATCCTGGACGCCCCCCTCTTTGCCCCGGAGGAGCTGCTGCGGCAATGCCGCGCGGCGCTGGAGGAAAAGGCGGACGCAGTCATCGTGAACCATGTCTCCAATGTCTTCGGCAGCATCGCCCCGGTGGGGGACATCGCGGCCCTGTGCCGGGAAAAGGGCGTGCCCTTGGTGGTGGATGCCAGCCAGTCGGCAGGGGTGCTGCCCATCTCCCTGGCGGACTGGGGCGCGGCCTTCGTGGCCATGCCGGGCCACAAGGGGCTCTATGGCCCCCAGGGTACCGGGCTTCTTCTGTGCGGCGGCGAGGCAAAGCCGCTCCTTTATGGCGGCACCGGCACCCAGTCGCTTCTGCAGACCATGCCCCGGGAGTACCCCGACCTTCTGGAGGCGGGTACCCACAACATGCCCGGTATCGCGGGGCTTTTGGAGGGGCTGCGCTTTGTGGAGAGCCGGGGCGTGGAGGCCATCCGCCGCCACGAGACCGCCCTGGTGAAGGAGGCGCTGGCGGCCCTGAGAGCCATACCCGGCATCGTGTGCTTCTATGACGCCTCCGGCCAAAGCCAGAGCGGCGTTTTGAGCTTCATCGCCGAGGGGTATGACAGTGAGGAGCTGGCCGAGGCCCTGGCCCGCCGGGGCATCGCGCTGCGGGCAGGGCTCCACTGCGCGCCCCTGGCCCACCGCACCGCCGGGACCCTTAAAACCGGCACGGTGCGCCTGAGCCCCTCGGTCTTCAATACCCCCCGGGAGATACGGCTCTTCGCGGAGGCGTTGCGGGGCGTCCTTCGTTAAAAGTTCACATTTGGCACAATATTTTTTTGTTGCAATCTCCCAATATTTTTTATATAATAAGTAACATCTATAAGTATGTGCATCGCGCGGCAGTACCGGTGCCGCGAAGGGAGGACCGTCGATGGAAACGATTACGATGCTGATAGGAAAAATTGGGAGATACTTATCGCTGCTGCGCATCGCGGATCTGGTGGATGTGGCCATCATCGCCTTTTTGGTTTACCAGCTTCTGAACCTGGTAAAGAGCACCCGCTCGGCCAACATCCTCAAGGGCGTGGGCATTTTTTTAGTGGCCCTGTGGCTCTCCGCCACGCTGAAGCTGCGGGCGGTGAACTATATTCTCAGCCATGTGATGGAATGGGGCATCCTGGCCCTCATCATCCTTTTCCAGCCGGAGATACGCCAGATCTTAGAGCGCCTGGGCAGCAGCAACATCAAAATCTTCCGGTTCATGCGCTCGGAAAAGGCCCTCACGGAAACCGAGCGCTGCATCCAGCAGACCGTCCTGGCCTGCTCGGAGATGAGCAAGACCAAGACCGGCGTTCTGATGGTCTTCGAGCGGGAGATCAATCTCGACGGCGTGGCCCGCAGCGGCACTGCCTTCGACGCCTCGGTAAACAGCGAGCTTCTCAAGAATATCTTCTTTATCAACGCGCCCATGCACGACGGCGCCTGCCTCATCCGCAACGGCCGCATCATGGCGGCGGGCTGCATGCTGCCGCTTTCTAAGAATGTGAACCTCAGCCGCGATCTGGGCATGCGCCACCGGGCGGGCATCGGCATCAGCGAGAACTCCGACGCCCTGGCGGTGATCGTCTCCGAGGAGACGGGGTCCATCTCCGTGGCCCAGGGCGGTATGCTCAAGCGCCACCTGACTCCGGAGACCCTGGGGATGCTTTTACGCAACGAGCTGCTGCCGCCGGATGAGGACCAGGCGGAGGACAAGCCGCTGGCGCGGCTGGGTGCCATGCTGCACCGGGCCGGAAAGGAGAACGGTCATGAAAAAGACGAATAAGCAAAGAGCGGCTCAGCTGATCCTCTCCATCCTCATCGCCGTGGCCCTTTGGATCTACCTGGATACGGAGCTGGTCACCAAGACCACCCTGGATGTCAAGAACATCCCCGTGGAATTTGCCGATGAGCACACCACTCTGGCCGACCGGGGCTTCATGCTCCTCTCGGGGTATGACACCACCGTGGACCTGAAGCTGGAGGGCTCCCGGAATGTGCTCTACGAGCTCAATGAAAAGGCCATCCGCGTGGTGGCGGACACCTCCTCCATCACCTCCACCGGCACCCAGACCCTGAACTACACGGTATACTATCCCCGCAACGGCATCACCACCAAGAGCGCCAGCGCGGACAACATCACCGTGACGGTGGGCGAGCTGTACACCAAGGAGGTGCCGGTATACTGTGATGTGGTGGGCGATGTGGCCGGCGGCTACTTCATGGGCGAGGTGAGCATCGATGTGTCCACCATCTCCCTCCACGCCCAGCGGGAGGAGCTTTTGAATGTCAGCTATGCCAAGGTGAAGGTCAGCGCCTCCGGCGCCATTGATACCATCACCGAGACATTGGAATACACCCTCTATGACTACAACGATGTGCCGGTGGAGAACAGCAACATCCGCTCGGCCACCAAGGTCATCCAGGTCACCGTTCCCGTGCGTACCACCAAGGTCATCCCCCTGGAGCTGAATCTGGTGGGCGGCGGCACCACCACGGATGCCGTGGACTATGAGGTCTCCCCTCAGACGGTGACGCTGGTGGGCGAGCGCAAGACCCTGGACAGCATCGCCAGCATCGTTCTCGACAAGCTCTATGTGGAGGACCTGCAGCCCTATCAGACCTTTACCTATGATATCAAGCCCCCGGTGGGCACCACCCTCTCCACCGACGATCCCGCCACCGCCCTGGTGACGGTGAGCGTCAACGGCGCCGGTGAGCGCACCCTGCAGGTGGAGGGCATCACCTGCATCAATGTGCCCGACGGCTTCAAGGCCACCCCCACGGAGTCGACCATCACCGTGACCGTGTGGGGTCTCCAGGAGTCCCTGGACACGCTGGAGAGCAAGGATGTCCAGGTCAGCGCCGACCTCAGCGAGATCAGCGGGGCGGGGATCCACACCGTACCGGTGAAGATCATCGTCAACGGCTATGAGGACATCATCCCCAAGGGCACCTATCAGGTCACCGTCTCGGTGGAGGTCCGGGAGCCGGAGGAGACGGAGGATACCCAGCAGACCGCAAAGCCCTCCCAGAATAAGGACACCCAGAAAAAAACCACCTAAAGCAAAAGAGAAGAGGTTATACTATCATGACACAGATCGCAACAGTGGAAAAACTTTTGGACGCGGACTACGCGGAGATCTCCGTGCCCCGCAAGTCCGCCTGCGGTCACGACTGTGAGGAATGCGCCGGCTGCGGCATGACCGGCGCCGCCATCCACGCCCGGGCCCACAACCCCATCGGTGCCAAACCGGGTGACAAGGTGGTGGTACAGAGCAGCACCAAAAAGCTCCTGGGCGTGGTGGCCGTGGTCTACCTCCTGCCGGTGGCGGGCTTCCTGCTGGGCTATTTCCTCACGGATATGCTGCCCGAGAGCTGGCGCTATGTGGCCGCCATCGCGGCGGCGGCGCTGTGCTTCGTGCCCTGCGTCCTCTATGACCGCTACGCCCATCGGCGGGAGCTTTTGACCTACGAGATCACCCGCTTCTTCTGATGTTCGGCTATGTGCTTCCCGCCGCCGACGCCCTGTCCCCGGCGGATAAGGAGACCTTCCAGGCGGCCTACTGCGGCCTTTGCCACACCCTGGGCCGGCGCTACGGCCCGGCCGGACGGATGATCCTGAACTACGATTTCACCTTTCTGGCCATGCTGCTGGAAAAGACACCCTGGCAGAGCTGCCGGAGCCGGTGCGTGGCCCATCCCTTTCGCCGGCGTACCTGCCGCTGCGGCAGCGGCGCCATGGATACGGCGGCGGACATGAGCATCGTGCTGGCCTGGTGGCAGCTGCAGGACGGCATCGCCGACCACGGCTTTTTCGCCGGTCTCAAGTACCGGGCGGCGGCCCTGTTCCTGCGCCGGGCCTACCGCAGGGCGCAGAAGCGCCAGCCGGCCTTCGATGCCGCCACCCGTGCCCATCTCCGGGAGCTTGCCGCCCTGGAGGCGGAGCGCTGTCCCTCCCTGGACCGCCCGGCGGACACCTTTGCCCGGCTGCTGCAAAGCGCCGCCGCGGCGGAGGAGGACCCCGTCCGCCGCCGGGTGCTGGAGCAGCTGCTCTACCACTTAGGCCGGTGGATATACCTCATCGACGCGGCGGACGACCTCGCCAAGGATACGGCGGCGGGGAGCTATAACCCCCTGCCCCTGCGCTACGATCTTACCGGCGGGGTGCTGGATGAGGGCAGCAGGGGGGCGCTGGCCCGGACACTGGATGCCTCCGTGCGGGCCATGGCCGCCGCCTTTGAGCTGGCGGACTTCGGCAGCTACCAGGGCGTTGTGCGCAATGTGGTGTACATGGGTCTCTACCAGGTGGCCGGCGGGGTGCTCAGCGGCAGCTTTCACAACAAGAAACAAAAGAACTGATTTCGGAAAGGAATTTCCTTATGGCAGATCCCTATCAGGTGCTGGGCGTAAAGCCCGATTGCAGCGATGACGAACTGAAAAAGGCCTACCGCGAGCTGGCCAAGAAGTATCACCCCGATAACTATCATGACAGCCCCTTGGCCGACCTGGCCCAGGAGAAGATGAAGGAGATCAACGAGGCCTACGAGGCGGTGCAGACCCTGCGCAAGGGCGGCCGCACCGGCTATGGCGGCGCCGCCGGCGCCAGCCGCTACGGCAGCTACAGCAGCTACGGCGGCTATAACCCCAACTCCGCCTATGCCCGGGTGCGGGTGGCCATCCAGCAGGGGAACCTGAATCTGGCCGATGAGCTGCTCAACGCCGCTGCCGACCGCAATGCCGAGTGGAACTTCCTCAAGGGCATGGTGTGCTACCGCCGAGGGTGGATGGACGAGGCCCGGCAATACTTCCAGCTGGCCGCGCAGATGGACCCCGACAACGCGGAGTACCAGCGGGCGCTGGATGTGCTGGAGGGCCGCGCCGGGGCCTACAATCCCTTCGGCAGCGTCAGCACCGCCCAGTGCAGCGACAACGGCATGTGCCTGCGGCTGTGCGCGGGCATGGCGTGCCTCAGCGCCGCCAGCAGCATGGGTATCCGCTTCTGCATTTGCTGAGAGCAAAATTTTTGTGTTCACATAGGAGGAAAAGAAAGTGGTCAAGAGTATGACCGGCTACGGACGGGCAAAAGCCGCGCTTTCCGGCAGGGACATCACCGTGGAGGTGCGCTCCGTCAACAACCGTTATTTAGACTGTACCGCCAAGATGCCCCGGGCCTACATCTTCGCCGAGGACGCCATCCGCACCCATGTGCAGGGGGCCATCTCCCGGGGCAAGGTGGATGTGTTCGTGACCATCGACGCCACCGCTGCCGATGACACGGTGGTCACGGTGAATGAGTCGCTGGCCAAGGAGTACTACGCGGCTCTTACCAAGCTCAACACCATGTTCTCCCCGGAGGCGGAGATCACGGCACTGAACCTTTCCAAATTTCCCGATGTCCTGGTGGTGACCAAGGCGGAGGAGGACCAGGAGGCCATGAGCCGGGACCTCTGCACCGTGCTGGACGCGGCCCTGGACGCCTTCAATGCCATGCGCGCCGTGGAGGGGGAGAAGCTGGCAGAGGATGTCCTCTCCCGGGCCGCGGCCATTGAAAAGTGCGTGGCCACTGTGGAGGAGCGCTCTCCCCAGACCGTCAGCGAGTACCGGGAAAAGCTCACCGCCAAGATGCAGGAGGTGCTTGCCTCCACCACCGTGGACGAGGGCCGCATTTTGCAGGAGGCCGCCATCTACGCCGACAAGGTGGCCGTAGACGAGGAGACGGTGCGCCTGCGCAGCCACATCGCCCAGCTTCGCAAGATGCTGCAGAGCGACAAGCCCGTGGGCCGGGACCTGGACTTTTTGGTCCAGGAGTTCAACCGGGAGTGCAACACCATCGGCTCTAAGTGCAAGGACCTGGCCATTACGGAGAATGTCCTGGCCATGAAGGCCGAGGTGGAGAAGATCCGCGAGCAGGTCCAGAACATCGAGTGAGGGGCGGCTATGGAGCTTATCAATATCGGCTTTGGCAACCTGGTGGCCCGGGAGCGGATGATCGCCGTGGTGAGTCCTGACAGCGCGCCCATTAAGCGCCTGGTCCAGGAGAGCCGCGACCGGGGCATGCTCATCGATGCCACCTACGGCCGCAAGACCGCGGCCATACTCATCATGGACTCCGACCATGTGGTCTTAAGCGCCCTGCCGGCGGAAAAGCTGGGGCTGCGCTGCGGCATGCGCATGGAGGATTTTAAGGAGGAAGAGCAGCAGTGAAGACCGGCAAGACATTCATCATTTCCGGGCCCTCCGGTGTGGGCAAAAGCACCGTTCTAAAGCAGCTCCTGGAGGGCCGGGACGACATCTATTTTTCCGTTTCCGCCACCACCCGCAAGCCCCGCCCCGGGGAGACGGATGGCCGGGACTACCACTTTATTTCCACCGAGGCGTTTCAGAGCTGGATCGCCGGGGATGAGTTTTTGGAGTATGCTGAGTATGTAGGCAACTTCTACGGCACCCCCAAGAAGTTCGTGGACGCCGCCCTGATCCAGGGCCAGGATGTGATCCTGGACATCGAGGTCCAGGGCGCCGCCCAGGTCTATGCCAAGCGGCCCGACACCGTGCGCATCTTCATCGCGCCCCCCTCCTGGGAGGAGCTGGAGCGCCGCCTCACCGCCCGGGGCACCGACAGTGCTGAAAAGGTGGGCAAGCGTCTCCTGCGGGCCAAGGTGGAGCTCATCAACGCCGCCGACTATGACTACTTCGTCATCAACGATTCGGTGGAGGAGGCCGTGCGGGAGATCCGCGCCATCATGCTGGCGGAGCATTGCAGGCCCGCCGAGCGGATGGACGCCTTGCGCAAATAACCGACAGTTTTTGAAACCGACAAATTTGAAACCGACAATTTTTTGATAGGAGAATAACGACTATGATGCTGTATCCTGCTATGAATAAGCTCACCGAGCACATCCCCAACCGCTACATGATGGTGAATGTGGTGGCCCGCCGGGCCCGCCAGATATCCGCCGAGGCCGAGGCCGCCGGCGAGCACCTGGAGGAGAAGGCCGTGACCATGGCCATCAACGAGGTGGCCCAGGGCCGCTTCGACGCCGAGGACATCAAGGAATAAGCCAAAGAGCCGAAAAAAGGGGGGAAGTCAATGCCGCGCATCGCCAAGGTGGCCCTGGAAAAGGCCACCTATGCCATTGACAAGCCCTATGATTATCTGGCCCCGGAGGAGCTGCACCTACAGGTGGGCTGCCGGGTGCTGGTGCCCTTCGGCCGGGGCAACCGCACCTCCGAGGGGGTGGTGCTGGCCCTGCAGGAGGCAGCTCCCGCAAGGCCGCTGAAGAGCATCCGCCTGAATCTGGACCAAGAGCCCCTCATCACAGAAAGGGAGATCCGCCTGGCCCTGTGGATGACAAAGCGGTATTTCTGCACCTTCTACGACGCCATTCGCACCATTCTGCCCGCCGCCGTGTGGTATTCTTATCAGGAATGCTGGGAGGCGGCGGAGCCGCTGCCGGCGGATGCCTCCGATACCGGCCGGGCCATCTGGCTCTATCTGCAGGAGGGGGCGAAGACCACCGCCCAGGTGCAGAGCGTCTACGGCGAGGGCGCCCTGACCCAGCTCCACGCCCTGCATCGGGCAGGAGCGGTAAAGCTGACCGCCGCCACCCGGCGGAAGGTACGGGACAAGACCGTGGAGCTGGCCCGGCTGTGCGTGCCGGCGGAGGAGGCGCTTGCGGCGCTGCCCAAGGGGGCGGCGGTACGGATGCGGGACGCCGTGCTCTATCTGCAGCAAAACGGCGAAAGCTCCCTCCACGATCTCACCTATTTTACTGGCGTCTCCCGCCAGGGAATAGGGAGCTTACGCAAGCGGGGGCTCATTGCCCTGCGCAGCCAGGAGACCTATCGCCTTACCCCGCGGCCGGCGCCGCTGCACCCGGCGCCCATCGTGCTGAACGATGAACAGGAAAGCGCCTTTACAGCGCTTTTGTCCCAGTGCCTGGAGGAGGAGCCGGGAGTGACGCTCCTGCAGGGCGTCACCGGCAGCGGCAAGACGCTCATCTACATCCGATTGACCCAGGAGCTTTTGCGGGCGGGGAAGTCCGTGATGATCCTGGTGCCGGAGATCGCCCTGACGCCCCAGATGATGGCCCGCTTCAGCGGCTACTTCGGCAGCGAGGTGGCGCTGCTGCACAGCGGCCTGCGCATGACCGAGCGCTACGACCAGTGGAAGCGCATCCGCCGGGGAGAGGCCCATGTGGTGCTGGGTACCCGCAGCGCAGTGTTCGCCCCTCTGAGGGATCTGGGGCTCATCATCCTGGATGAGGAGCAGGAGAGCTCCTATGAATCCGAGAGCGCCCCCTGCTATCACGCCCGGGACATCGCCAAGTACCGCTGTGCCGCGGAGGGGGCCCGGCTGCTGTTGGGCAGCGCTACCCCCACGGTGGAGAGCGCCTACTACGCCCGGCAGGGGGACTATAAGCTGCAGCTGCTGCGCCGGCGCTATAACGAAAAAAATCTTCCCCGGGTGATGATCTGCGATATGCGCCGGGAGCTGGGGCAGGGGAACTTCACCTGCATCAGCGAGCCGCTGCGCCGTGAGCTCGAGGAAAACCTCTCCCGGGGGGAGCAGAGCATTTTATTTCTCAACCGCCGGGGGGCCAGCCGCCAGCTTTTGTGCCCCCAGTGCGGCTTTGTGCCCCAGTGCCCCCGGTGCAGCGTGTACCTGACCTATCACAGCGCCAACGGCCGGATGATGTGCCACTACTGCGGCTATTCGGAAAGGGCTCCGGAGGTCTGTCCGGACTGCGGCGGCCCTCTCAAGCAGGTGGGCATCGGCACCCAAAAGGCGGCGGAGGAGCTGCAGGCCCTTTTCCCCCACACGGAGATCCTCCGCATGGATGCCGACACCGTGGCCGGGGATCACGAGGCCATCCTGCGGCGCTTTGAACAGGAAAAAGTACCCATCCTCCTGGGCACCCAGATGGTGGCCAAGGGGCTTGACTTTGAAAATGTGACCCTTGTGGGCGTATTGGCCGCCGACATGGGTCTTTATGTGGAGCATTACCGGGCCTCGGAGCGCACCTTCAGCCTGCTGACCCAGGTGGTGGGCCGGGCGGGCCGGGGGGAGAAGGCCGGCCGGGCGGTGATCCAGACCTACACCCCGGAGAACGATGTGATCCTGGCCGCCGCGCAGCAGGACTATGAGAGGTTCTATGAGGCCGAGATACGCCTGCGGCGGCTGCGCCGGGACCCGCCCTTTGCCGACCAGCTGCTGATTACGGTCAGCGGCCCGGAGGAGGGCGCCGTGCGCCGGGCCGCCGGGGAGCTGGCATCGGCTCTGCGGCAGGCGGTGGCGCAGCCACTCTATGCCCGGGCGGCCTGCGATGTGCTGGGCCCCGCCCCGGCCCCGGTGGTGAAGGTCAACGGCCGCTACCGCTATCGGGTGCTTCTGCTCTGCCAGGCGGACAAGCCCCTGCGGGAGCTGGTAAGCGGCTGTATGCTGGCCTTTTCCCGCCGCAGCGAGCACCGCGGCATGGGCATTTATACGGACTATAATCTGATGGATTGAGGTATTGAAAAATGGCTTTACGAAAGATCGTTTTGCAGGGCGATGAGTGCCTGACGAAGAAATGCCGGGCGGTCACGGATTTCAATGACCGTCTCCACACCCTTTTGGACGACATGACCGACACGCTGCTGGACTCCGGCGGCGTGGGCCTGGCCGCCCCCCAGGTGGGGGTCCTGCGCCGGGTGTGCGTGGTGATGAACGAGGATGAGGAGATCATCGAGCTGGTGAACCCCGAGATCATCCGCACCGAGGGGGAACAGACCGGTCTGGAGGGCTGCCTGAGCGTGCCGGGGAAGTACGGCGAGGTCACGCGCCCCATGGTGGTGGCCGTCCGGGCCCAGGATCGGGACGGCAGCTGGTTCCAGGTGGAGGACGAGGGCCTTACCGCCCGCTGCTTCTGCCATGAGATCGAGCATCTGGACGGCCATCTCTTCGTGGAGCACACCGACCACCTCCTCACTGAGGAGGAGCTGCTGGAGTACATCCGCCGTCAGGAGGAAGAGGAGGAAGCATGAGAATACTCTTTATGGGTACGCCGGAGTTTGCTGTGGCGTCCCTCCGGGCGCTGGTGGAGGCCGGGCACGAGATCTGCGGCGTTTTCACCCAGCCGGACAAGCCCAAAAACCGCGGCCACAAGCTGGCCTTTTCCCCGGTGAAGGAATACGCCCTGGCCCAGGGCCTGAGCGTATATCAGCCGGTGAAAATGCGGGACGGCACCGCCCTGGCCCTGATCCGGGAGCTGGCGCCGGAGCTCATCGCCGTGGCGGCCTATGGCCGTATCCTGCCGGAGGACATCCTGCAGGCGGCCCCCTATGGCGCCATCAATGTCCACTCCTCCATTCTGCCCAAGTACCGGGGAGCCGCGCCCATCAACTGGGCGGTGCTCAACGGTGAGAGCGTCACCGGCGTCACCATCATGTACATGGCCAAGGAGCTGGACGCAGGGGACATCATCCGCTGTGCCCGGACCCCCATCGACCCCGATGAGGATGCCGCGCAGCTTACCGCCCGGCTGGCGGAGTTAGGCGGCGCCGCCCTGGTGGAGGCGGTGGAGAGCATTGCGCAAGGCACCGCAGAGCGCACTCCCCAGGATCATGCCGCTGCCACCTATGCCCCCATGCTGGATCGGGAGCTTTCCCCCATGGACTTTACAAGAGACGCCCTTACGCTCCATAATCAGGTGCGGGGTCTCATTCCGTGGCCCTGTGCCGCAGCGGATGTAAAGGGAAACTACTTGAAGGTCTACCGCACGGAGCTCGCAGGGGAGACCGCCGCTGCCCCCGGCAGCGTGGTGGCTGCCGATAAGAAGGGCATCGCCCTTGCCTGCGGCGACGGCAGGATCCTGCGGCTGCTGGAGGTCCAGGCCCAGGGCGGCAAGCGCATGGCCGCCGGGGCCTACCTGGCAGGCCACCCCATAAAGGCGGATGTATGAGGGAGATAAAAAAGTTATCGGCCCGGGACACGGCCTTAGAGGTGCTCATGCAGGTGCACAGCGCCAACGCCTGGTCTGACGGAGCCCTCAAGCGCGCCATCGCCAAAAACGGTCTTGACAGCCGGGACGCGGCCCTGTGTACCCGCATCGCCTACGGCGTTCTGCAGAATAAGGCGTATCTCGACTACTACATCGATCACTGGTGTACCCAGCGGGCGGACCATCTGGAGCCGGTGATCCTCAACATCCTGCGCATCGGGGCCTATCAGATCCTCTTCATGGACAAGATCCCCAACAGCGCCGCTGTCAATGAGGCGGTGGAGATGACCCGCCGCCGGGGCCGTCCCCGGGCCGCCGGGATGGTGAACGCCATCCTGCGCAGGTTCGTGGCGAATTGGATGGATCTGCCGCCTCTGCCCCAGGGCACCACCGCCGACTATCTGGCGGTGCGCTACAGTCACCCCAAGTGGCTGGTGCAGCGGCTTTTGGATATCCTCCCGGCGGAGGAGGCGGAGGCCTTCCTCCGGGGCAACAATGAGCCGGTGCCCACCACCGTTCAGACCAATCCCTTGAAAATCACACCCGACGAGCTGGAAAAGGAGCTGCGCGCCGCCGGTGTCACCGTGGAGCGGCACCCCTGGCTGGAGGGCTGCTTCACCCTCAGCGGCACCGGGGACATGGAGGCCCTGGCCCCCTTCCGGGAGGGCCATTTCACCGTGCAGGACGCGGCGGCCCACCTGGTATCCATGGCGGCGGCCCCCGGTGAAAAGGATCGGGTGATGGATGTGTGCGCCGCCCCCGGCGGCAAGTCCTTCGCCATGGCCATGGCCCGGGGGGATGCAGGCGAGATCCTCTCCTGCGACATCCACCCCCATAAGCTGCGGCTCATCGAAAACGGCGCCTGCCGCCTGGGCATCACCTCCATCCGCACCGCCCTGGCCGATGGCCGGGAGCCCCATCCCCAGTGGGTGGGCCAGGCGGATGTGGTGGTGGCGGATGTGCCCTGCAGCGGTCTTGGCATCATCCGCAAAAAGCCCGACATCCGCTATAAGGATCCCAAGGAGCTCTCGGCCCTTCCCGGCATCCAAGGGGCCATTTTGGCCAACGCCGCCGCCTATGTGGCCCCCGGCGGCCTGCTGGTATACAGCACCTGTACGGTGCTGCCGGAGGAAAACGAAGCCGTTACCCGGGCATTTTTGGCAGCGCATCCGGACTTTACCGAGGAGCGCTTCACCCTGCCGCTGCCGGTGGGCCCCTGCAGCGGCCACATCACCCTTTGGCCCCAGCGCCTGGGCACCGACGGGTTCTACATCTGCCGCATGCGGCGCAAATCATAGTCAGTGAGGAAGCCATGCTGGACATTAAATCCATGACCATAGAGGAGATCGGCCAAATGCTCCGGGAGCTGGGGGAGCCCGCCTTCCGGGGCAAGCAGGTGTTTACCTGGCTCCACCGGGGCGTCAGGAGCTTTGAGGAGATGACAAACCTCCCCAAGCCCCTGCGGCAAAAGCTGGCGGAGGGCTGCTATATCTCCTATCCCACGGTGGCCCGCAAGCAGGAAAGCCGCCTGGACGGCACCGTGAAATACCTCTGGGAGCTCCGGGACGGCAACTGCATCGAATCGGTTTTGATGCAGTATCATCACGGCAATACCGTGTGCATCTCCTCCCAGGTGGGCTGCCGGATGGGCTGCGCCTTCTGCGCCAGCACGATCGCCGGCAAGGTGAGAGACTTAACAGCCGGCGAGATGCTCGACCAGGTCCTTTTTGTGGGTCTGGATAGCGGCCGGGAGATATCCAACATCGTTTTGATGGGCATCGGCGAGCCCCTGGACAACTTTGAAAATGTCACGCGGTTTCTGGAACTTATCAACCACCCGGAGGGTCTAAACATCGGAATGCGCCATATCAGCTTATCCACCTGCGGGGTGGTGCCGGGCATCGACAAGCTGGCGGCCCTGGACCTGCAGCTGACCCTGTCCGTGTCCCTCCACGCCCCGGACACGGAGACCCGCAGCCGCATCATGCCGGTGAATCGGGCCTATGATGTGGAGCAGCTTTTTGCCGCCTGCCACCGCTACTTTGACAGGACCGGCCGGCGCATCAGCTTTGAATACGCCATGATCGACGGCGTCAACGACAATGACTGGCAGGCGGATCTCATCGCCAAGCGCATCCGGGGGATGCCGGGCCATGTGAACCTCATCCCCCTGAACGATGTGGTGGAGAGCCCCTATAAGCCCAGCCGCCGCATCGCCGCCTTCCAAAAAAGACTGGAGTCCCACGGCATCACCGCCACGGTGCGGCGGAGTCTGGGCGGAGATATCGACGCGTCCTGCGGCCAGCTGCGCCGCAAGGCCATGGAGGAACAGCCATGAAAGCATGGGGAATTACAGATACCGGCCTGGTGCGTAAGGAAAACCAGGACGCCTACAGCATCTGGCATGCCGGCGGCATCACCGCCGCCGTGGTGTGCGACGGCATGGGCGGCGCTGCCGGCGGGCAGGTCGCCAGCACCGTAGCCGTGGAGACCTATCAGCACCAGCTGACATTGGCGCTGCATTCCGGGCAGGACACCCGGCAGCTCACCCAGGCCATGCTCTACGCCGTGTCCCTGGCCAACGCCGCCATCCGGGAGCGGGCCCATGCCCAGCCGGAGCTGAGCAAGATGGGCACCACTCTGGTGAGCGCCGTGTGCACGGACAAAGAGCTGGTGGTGGCCAATGTGGGGGACAGCCGGGCCTATTACATCAACGGCGATGGCATCACCCAGATCAGCCGGGACCACAGCGTGGTGGAAAACATGGTGGAGACCGGGGAGATCACCCGCCTGGAGGCCCGGCGCCATCCCAGCCGCAACCTCATCACCCGGGCCCTGGGGCCGGATGAAGCGCCCCGGGCGGATACCTTTGTGCATCCCTGGCAGGGCGGCGACTTTGTGCTTTTGTGCAGCGACGGACTGGTGAACACCGTCACCGAGCAGGAGATCCTTTTTGAGGTCATCCACTCCAAGGATCTCGACCACTGCCTTGCGCGGCTTTTGGAGATCGCAAAGGACAACGGCGCGCCGGACAATGTCACGGCGGCGCTCATCATGAACGAAGAAAAGGAGGTGACATGATGGATCCTTATATCGGAAAAATGCTTGACGGCCGCTACGAGATACTGGAGCTCATCGGCTCCGGCGGTATGGCCAATGTGTATAAGGCCAAGTGTCACCGTCTCAACCGCCTTGTGGCCATCAAGATCCTCAAGAGCGATCTGGCCCAGAACGCCAGCTTCCGCCGCCGCTTCCGGGATGAGTCCCTGGCGGTGGCCCAGCTGAGCCACAACAATATCGTTTCGGTGTACGATGTCTCCAGCAGCGAGGGCATCGAGTACATTGTCATGGAGCTGATCGACGGCATTACGCTCAAGCAGTATATGGAGCGCCGGGGGCAGATGGACTGGCGGGAGGCCCTGCACTTCATCACCCAGATCATGCGCGGCCTTGCCCACGCCCACAGCCGGGGCATCATCCACCGGGACATCAAGCCCCAGAACATCATGGTGCTCCGGGACGGCAGTGTGAAGGTGGCCGACTTCGGCATCGCCTGCCTGGCCAACGAGGGACAGACCCTGACCCAGGAGGCCCTGGGCAGCGTGCACTACATCTCTCCGGAGCAGGCCCGCGGCGACCGTACGGACGCCCGCAGCGACATTTACAGCGCCGGCGTGGTGCTCTATGAAATGCTCACCGGCCGTCTGCCCTTCGAGGGGGACAGCGCGGTGTCCGTGGCCATCCAGCACCTTTCCAGCACCCCCCTGAATCCCCGGGAGCTGAACCCGGACATCCCCGAGGCCATGGAGCTCATCTGCATGAAGGCCATGAACCCGGATATCACCAAGCGCTATGCCACGGCCAATGCCATGCTGGAGGATCTGGAGCGCTACCGCAAGGACCCCAGCGTGGATATGGAGTATATCCGCCGGGAGCTGGCCCCGGTGACGGACAGCGAGCCCACCCAGCCCATTCCTGTGAGCCAGGTGGTGTCCACCCAGGTGAAGCGCCCTCTGCCCCCCAACGGCGGCGAGCCCGGGGAGCGGCCCCTCCGGCCTCAGGAGGAGGGGGAGGACCGGCGAAAGAAGATCCTGACCTATGCCGGCATCGCCGCCGGCGTTATGCTGGTGCTGGCGGTGTTCATCGCCATCTTCTCCGGCTTTGACAAGGGCAAGAGCTACACGGTGCCCAATGTCCTGGGCTATACCGTGGCCGAGGCCCAGGAGCTGGAGGGGGTCAAGGACATCTTCACCATTGAGGTGGCCTCCACCCGGCCGGATGACAACTTTGCACCCGGTCAGATCCTCGAGCAGGATCCCCCGGCGGATCGCTCCAAGAAAAGCGACCTCACCATCCGGGTGGTGGTGTGCGCCGAGGAGAAGACCGTCACCATCCCCAACATCTTAGGAGACGACTACCGGGATGCCAAGGTCGCCCTGCAGAACCTGAACTTCGGTCTGGACATCGTCCGGGCGGAGGATGCCTATTCCGATGATTTCGGACCCGGCCAGGTGATGAAGGTGGAGCCCCAGGCGGGCACCGCCGTGAAGCGGGGCACCACCGTTACCATCACCGTCAGCCGGGGCGCGGAGAATGTCACGGTGGTCTCCTTCGTCAAGATGAATATAGACCAGGCCATGGCCACCGCCCAGGAAATGGGGCTGACGGTGGGCGCCGCCACCTACACCTATGACGCCGCCTTCTCCGAGGGCGCGGTGATCAGCCAGACCATTGAGCCGGGCACCACCGTCCCCAGCGGCACCACCATCAGCTTCACCGTCTGCAAGCCCCAGAGCATGACCCGGGAGGTCACCTTTGAGGTGCCCCAGGACATCCAGGACAAGTTCACCCTGGGGGAGAGCGTCAAGGTGGTGTTCTATAAAAACGGCAGCGCCGTCAGCGAGCAGATCATCACCTCCGGCACCACGGTGAGCTACACCTTCGAGGGTGTCTCCGGGGAGGACTGCGATGTTTCGGTGAGCTTCAACGGCAAGATATACAGCAAAGAGACGGACGGCTATGTGGGAAAGCAAAACATCAAGTTTGAATGACGGGCGCATCGAAAAGGCCCTCAGCGGCTTTTACTATGTGAGCACCGGCGGCCGGGTGCTGCAGTGCCGGGCCCGGGGCAAGTTCCGCCGGGAGGGCACCAGCCCCTTGGTGGGGGACCGGGTCTCCGTCCGGGACTTAGGGGGCGGTGAGGGACTGGTGGAGGCCATCGCCCCCCGGAAAAACGAGTTTTCCCGGCCGGCGGCAGCCAATATCGACCAGCTTGTCATCATCGCCTCGGCGGCCATCCCGGTGACGGACCCCTATCTCATCGACCGCATCGCCGCCATCGCGGCGCTGAAAAGCGCCCGGGTGCTGGTGGTGCTCAACAAGTGCGATTTAGATCCCGCCGAGGAGCTCTACGGCATTTACAGCAGCTCCGCCATCCCGGTGCTGCGGGTAAGCGCTGCCACCGGGGAGGGCATGGACGCCCTGCGCCGGGCCATCGCCGGCAAGCTCAATGCCTTTACAGGGAACTCCGGCGTGGGCAAGTCCAGCATCCTCAACACCCTCTCCCCGGACTTTCACCTGCCGGTGGGGGAGGTCAGCAAGGCCCTGGGCCGCGGGCGGCACACCACCCGCCATACGGAGCTGTTCTCCTTAGGGGAGGACACCTATGTCATCGACACCCCGGGCTTTTCCTCCTTCGATACGGAGGAGCTCAACTGGGAGCTCAAGGAGCATTTAGAGGAGTGCTTCCCGGAGTTTGCCCCCTATCTGGGCCAGTGCCGGTTCGTGGGCTGCGCCCATGTGAAGGAGAAGGGCTGCGCCGTTCTGGCGGCGGTGAAGGAGGGGAGGATCCCCCAAAGCCGCCACGCCGGCTATGTCCGGCTCTATGAGGAGCTCAAGGACCTCAAGCCATGGCAGGTAAAGAAGTGAATTGTCCCGATAGGAACCGATAGGAGCCACGCCGCCGGAGTACCCTCCGGCGGCGCTTTTCATAGTATGGACCAGAGGGGAGGCGGAGATATGAGAAGAGGCGGCTGCGTCCTTTTGGGCATCCTGTGCGTGGCGCTGGGCGCGGGCATCTTCATCGCGGCCCTGTTCCCGGTGGGCTTTGTGATGTTTTTGGTGGCCACCCTCCTAATCATCAGCGGAATTTTGTGTATGAGAGGGTGAATGGCATGAAGATCATTGTCTGGAAAGCGCCCCGGTGTCTCCACGGCGTATTAAGGCGGCTTTTCGGCTGCAAGGCATAATGGGCCCCGCTCTCACATAGAATGCAGCAACCATGTAGAATGTGAGGGCAAACATATGGACTTAGAGCTGCAATTCAACGATATCACCTGCTTTGCGCCCATCGGTACCCTGAGCGCCTCCCATGAGGAGACCTTGGAGACGGTGATCCCGGAGTACTGCCCGGATATCACCCGGATCATCGACACCGTGGGGCAGCTTTGCATCCGGGAAAAACTCTGCGGAAAGGACTGCTACACCGTATCCGGGGCGGTGAAGGTCACGGTGCTCTATACCTCTGAGGAGGCGGCAGGGGTGCGTACGCTGCATGTATCCGTGCCCTTTACCTGCCGCTGGGAGGACGGGCGCCTGCTGCAGTGCCAGGCGGTGGACGCCTGCGGCCGGGTCCTTTTGGCAGAGGCCAGGGCCATCACCTCCCGGAAGCTCTATCTGCGGGTGCTGCCGGAGATCACCCTCCAGCCGTATACCCAGGTGCAGCGGCACCTGTGCTGCGGGGCCCAGGAGGAAAAGTCCCTGCGTCTTTTGGAGAAGGAAAAGACCGTGAGCTGCCTGTGTGCAGTGTCTGAAAAGCAATTTAACTTTACACAGGATGCCCCTCTGCCGGAGGGGGAGCACCCGGAGGATCTGCTGCTGGTGCGGCTTTGTCCCGGGGTCAGCTCCCTGCAGCGGGTGGGAAACAAGTTCTCTCTGAAGGGAGAGATGGCGGTGTACGCCCTCTACTGCGATGAGGCCCGCGCCCTGCGGACCTACCAGGGGGCGCTGCCCATAGCGGAGGTGCTGGAGGCCGGGGAGCTGCCGGAGGAGGCGGAGTATGCCGTGACCCTGCAGCTGTGCGAATACGACGGGCGGCTCCTGCGGGCGGATACCGGCAGCGCCATCGGCATCACGGCAGCGGTGAATGTGCGCATCTGCGCCTACTGCCGCAGCACGGTCAAATACCTGGAGGACCTCTACAGCGTCCGCTGCCGGGCGGATACCGGCTATCAGCAGGTGGAGATACCCCAGTGCGCCCCGCCCCGGCAGATCGCCCGGGAGTTCGCGGAGCGGCTGGAATTTGGCACGGCGGAGCCCTTTGTATTCGTCACCCAGTGGGACTTGGCCCCTGTGGCGGTGATGCAGGAGGAGGGGGGCACCTATCTGCGCACCACGCTGCATCTGCGGCTTTTGTATCTGGATGAAAACGGCGCCCCGGCCTCTGCCGAGCGCACAGCGGAGGTCAGCGTCTCCACCGGGGAGGCCACCGGGAATGTCATGGCCGCGTGCACGCCGCCGGCGGCCCGGTGGACCGGGAATGTCTGCGAGCTGCGGGGGCAGGTGGTCTTCACCGTGGGCTGCAGCAGCCGGGAGACCCTTCAGGCCGTCTCCTGCGTAACGCTCAGCCAGGAGGAGAAAAGGGCGGCCGGCCCCGGGCTGATCCTCCGGCGAATGCGCCCCGGGGAGACCCTTTGGGACATCGCCAAGCAGTACCGGGCGGACAGCGCCGCCATCGAGGCCGCCAATCCCCAGGGCATCGACGGGGAGAAGCTGCTGCTGATCCCCCGGGCCCGGTAAAACAGAAACGGAACGGGAGAGGGGATCCTCTCCCGTTCTTTAACGGCAATTCGGTTTACAAATTCTTTCCTTTGGGTTATAATCGGGAAAAACAATGCACCGAGGTATACTATGGAAAGAAAAACCATCGAACAGCAGCAGGAGGGCGTCCGGGATTACGCCGTGCTGGTGGGGCTGCGCAGCCCCGTTCTTCAGGAGGACAACGCCGATGAGGAGAGCTTGGCGGAGCTGGCCGCCCTGGTGGAGACCGCCGGAGGCGTGCCCTGCGGCACGATCCTCCAGAGCCGGGAAAAGCCCGATCCCCATAGCTTTATCGGCGAGGGGAAGGTGGAGGAGGTGCGGCGCATGGCGGAGAATGAAAAGGCCACCATGGTCATCTTCGACAACGACCTGAGCCCCTCCCAGATCCGGGTTTTAACGGAGATGCTGGGGGTGCAGGTCATCGACCGCAGCGGCCTCATTCTGGACATCTTCGCCCAGCGTGCCAAGACCAAGGAGGGCTGCCTGCAGGTGGAGCTGGCCCAGTATCAGTACCTGCTGCCCCGGCTGGTGGGCATGTGGACCCACTTGGAGCGCCAGGCCGGCACCAGCGGCAAGGGCCCCATCGGCTCCAAGGGCCCCGGCGAGACCCAACTGGAGACCGACCGCCGCCACATCCGCCGCAAGATCGACAAGCTCAAGGAGGAGCTGGAGGAGGTGCGCCGGGTCCGGGCGACCCAGCGCCAGCGCCGCACGAAAAACGAGATCCCCGTGGTAGCCATCGTGGGCTATACCAACGCCGGCAAGTCCACGCTTTTGAATGCCATCACCGGGGCGGGCATCCCCGCCAATGACCGGCTCTTTGACACCCTGGACACCACCAGCCGCCTTCTGACCGTCAGCGACACCCTGGATGTTGTCATCTCCGACACGGTGGGCTTTATCCGCAAGCTGCCCCACCAGCTGGTGGAGGCCTTTAAGGCCACCCTGGAGGAGCTGGAGTATGCAGACCTGCTGCTCCATGTCATCGATGTCAGCAACCCCCTCTGGCGCCAGCAGGCCCGGATCGTGGACGAGCTTATCCACGAGCTGGGGGCCGACCGGATCCCCTGCCTGCGGGTCTATAACAAGTGCGACCTGGGCTTTTCCGGGGACCTGGCCAAGGAGGCGGACAGCGTTTGTATCTCCGCCAAAACCGGCGAGGGCGTGGAAAAGCTCCTGGCGCTCATCGATAAAAAGCTGGACCGGGGCACCCGCCGGGTGACCCTGCACCTGCCCTATGACAAAACCGGCCTGCTCGACATCCTCTACCGGGAGGCGAAGGTCGAGAGCGTGGACTATGCCGCCACGGTGGATGTGGTGGCGGTGTGCAACCCCCGGCAGCTGGGCCAGCTCAAGCCATACATCGAGGGCTGGCAGGAACCCAAGGAGGACTGGGAATGAGCACCTTTCGGGTACCCTATCAGGCTGCCGAGAGCGAGTTCACCGAAAAGCGCTCCCGGTTCATCAGCCACCTTCAGCCCGTGGAGACCGAGGAGGAGGCCCGGGCCTTCATCGCGCAGATGAAAAAGAAATACTATGACGCCCGCCACAACTGCTGGTGCTACCTCATCGGCGAGTCGCTTGTGCGCTATGGGGACGATGGCGAGCCCCAGGGCACCGCCGGGCAGCCCATGCTCAATGTGTTCCTCCGGGAGAATGTCACCAATGCGGTGTGCGTGGTCACCCGGTACTTCGGCGGTATCCTGCTGGGGGCGGGGGGCCTCACCCGGGCCTACTCCAAGGGGGCCAAGGACGCCCTCAGCGCGGCAGGAGCTGCCACCATGGGGCTTTGGACCCAGGCGCAGATTCCCTGCTCCTACGCTCTTTTGGAGCGGGTAAAGGGGGAGGTGGCCGCCCAAAACGGCCTGGTGGACGACATCGCCTACGCCGCCGACATCCGCCTGACGGTCTCGCTGCCCCACGAGGCCCTGGCACCTCTCCGGGAGCGGCTCATGGAGGTCTCCGCCGGGGGCATCACCCTGGCGGTGCTGGGGGAGAATTACCGCCCCGGCCCCCGGGAGGAGGTCTAAAGTGCTTGACTTTTCCGGGACATGCGTCTAAAATTTACCTCAGATAACCGAGATAACAGAAAATTCAAATCCACCATATCAGAAAGGATGCTATCGCTATGAAGAAGATCATCTCCACGCCCCATGCCCCTGCCGCCATCGGCCCCTATTCCCAGGCCATCGACTGCGGCACCTTTATGGTGACCTCCGGTCAGGTGCCCATCGACCCCGCCACCGGCAACCTTGTGGAGGGTGACATCACCGTGCAGACCCGCCAGGTTCTGAACAATGTCAAGGCCATCCTGGAGGCCGCCGGCCTGACCATGGACAATGTGGTCAAGACCACCGTGTTCCTGGCCCATATGAGCGACTTTGCCGCCATGAACGCCGTGTATGCCGAGTTCTTCACCGAGGGCCAGTATCCCGCCCGCAGCGCCGTGGAGGTGGGTGCCCTGCCCAAGGGCGCCCAGGTGGAGATCGAGACCATCTGCCTGAAGTAAACGAAAACCGCCGAAAAACCTCCGGTCCTGGACCGGAGGTTTTTTGAAGGCGAAGCAGGGAGGAAGAACCGTGACGGAATTGCAGAAAAAGCTGATCCTGCTGGGGGATGCCCCAAATGCGGACTTTCAGGCCAAGCTCATCCCCACCCTGCCCCGGGAGCGGTTCTTAGGGGTGCGGATGCCTGCCCTGCGGCGCTTTGCCCGGACCTTCGCCGCCGAGGCGGCTTGTGAGGACTTCCTCCGGGCGCTGCCGCACCGGTACTATGATGAGGATATGCTCCACGCCGTCTTGCTGAGCCGGGAGGGGGACTTTGCCGCCGTCCTGGCGGCAGTGGACGCCTTTTTGCCCTATGTGGATAACTGGGCGGTGTGCGACGCCCTGCGCCCCCATGGCTTTGCCGGGCATCCCGAGGCGCTGCTGCCGGAGGTCCGCCGCTGGATAGCAGACCCGGCGGTCTATACCTGCCGCTTCGGCATGGGGATGCTGATGACGCATTTTTTGGATGCCGACTTTACCCCGGCGCTGCTGGAGCTGCCCCTGGCGGTGAAAAGTGAGGACTACTATGTGCGCATGATGGCGGCCTGGTACTATGCCACGGCCCTGGCCAAGCAGTGGGATGCCGCCGTGCCCTATATCGAGCGGCGCCGTTTGCCGGAGTGGATCCACCGCAAGACCATCCAAAAGGCCGTGGAGAGCTTTCGCATCACGCCGGCGCAAAAGGAATATCTCAAAGAATTCCGCTGAAAAGCCGTCTGCTGCCCCGTGGCGCATGTCCGCCAGGGAAGGGCAGGCGGCATCTGAAAAAAATATGGATTTTTTGAAAAATAGGGGTTGACATTTTTCCACTTTCCTGCTATATTATGCAAGTCGGCAGCGATGCGGCAACAAAATATGGGGGTATAGCTCAGCTGGGAGAGCGCTTGAATGGCATTCAAGAGGTCAGCGGTTCGATCCCGCTTATCTCCACCAAACGAAAGACCGAGGACGAAGTCCCCGGTCTTTTCGTTTCATGCAGCAGGGTAGAAATCGAACCTTTTCCTCCCATATCCTTAAAACACGCCGTGGGTATACCGCACTCCTGCGATATACCCACGGCTTTTCTATTCCTCATAGAGCCGCAGGCGCACCACCCCGGGCGGTGGCGGCAAAGTGATCCTCTCCAACCGGGACAATAACGCCGCAAGAGCCCTGTCCGGTTTATGGGACACGAAGCCCGGCATAATGGGAACAGAAGAAGGAGGCAGCGAAAATGAGCGGTTTGACTTTTGTTCTTTGCATGATCGGCGCCGGCGTTGCGGCGGAGCAGATCGTGCGCCTGGTGACCTGGGTCCAGCGGCCCCGGGGCAAGAATCAACAGAAAAGGAGAGGTGAGTATGAAGCTGTTCGGGAACTTATTTGACTTTAACGGCGACGGGAAGACGGACGGTGCGGAGTGGATGCTGGGGATGCACCTCATGGAGGGGGATCGGGAGGAACGCTCCTCCCGTGCCAGCGAGCGCGGCATTGAGATCGAAATCGAGATCGGCGGGGAAGATGCCGATGACGACCTCCGTGAGCGGCTGGAGTGCCTGCGGGAAGAACAGGACGACTGGGAGGCGCAGGAACCGGATGACCTCCTGAGCGAGGCATACGACGCATGGGAGGAGCGGCACGAGCAGCTCGAAGCTGCCATCGAAGAGCTCGAAGCGCAGCTGGGGGAGTGAAGATCGGAGGCGATGGCGCTCACAGTGAGCACCATCGCCTCCGATCGGTATCGGCTTATTTATTTTGGAATATGCTCTGCCCGCCGCTGTACCGGCGGACGCTGCCTGGCCAAAGCCGAGGCGTTCATCAGCCGGTTTTGCTGGAACCGACGCCGCTCCGGCGGATCATCTCATAGAGGGCCTGGTAGTCCAGGATGTCCAGTGCCCCGTCGCTGTTGCAGTCGGCGACCGCTTGGAAATACGGCGCGTCATCCGCCAGCTTGTCGGGGAGGGCCTCCGCGGAGAGGTACTCATAGAGGCACTGCATATCCGCCGTGCCGATGTCATTGCCATCCCCCTCCATAGCGCCGTTTACATCGCCCCGGCGAAGGAGCACGGCCTCCTTCCCGGCAATATCCTCTACGGGGTAGCGGTGGGTCACATAGCCCTTGGCGGAGAATTCAACGGAGGCCGCCGCGCTGCCGGCATAGAACTTATAGGAGAAGGGACGGTCGGGATCCGTGGGAAGCTCGTCCGCAGCGGAGATCGCCTTGCCCTCCGCATCCAGGAGGGTCATGCACAGCGGGGCGCTTACGCCGGCCTTGAGAGTCCCCTGCAGGACGGCGGGTGTTCCGCCATCGGCGAGGGTGATCTCCAAAGTATCCGGGCAGCCCTCCGTGGTGAGGATGAGGCCCTTTTGCCCCAGGGTAATTTTTTGCAAGCTCTCGCACTGATCGCAGTCGAGCAAATTGAGAGCGATGTTCCGGGACACATCCAGCGTCTGCAGCGGATTGCTCCAGCAGTAGAGCTCCCGGAGGGAGGTATTCTGGGAGGTGTCCAGCGCCGTCAATTGGTTATCATAGCACCACAGCTGCTTCAGGGCCGTAAGCTGGGAGATGTCCAGCTGCGTCAGCCCGAGCTCGCCGCAATCCAGCGCCTCCAGGGCGGTATTATTGTCCAGGTTGAGTGCGGTGAGCCGATTACCGCCGCAACCCAACCTCTGGAGGGCGGTATTCTGGGACACATTCAGATCGGTAAGCCGGTTACCGCCGCAGCTCAGCTCCCGGAGGGCGGTGCTCTGGGATACATTCAGGGCGGTGAGCAGGTTACTGCCGCAGCCCAGCACCTCCAGCGCCTTATTCCGGGAGACATCCAGTGTACTCAGCTGATTGCCCCAGCAATCCAGCACCTCCAGTGCGGTATTCTTGGTCAGGTTGAGTGCGGTGAGCCGATTACCGCCGCAGCTCAGCTCCCGGAGGGCGGTATTCTGGGATACATTCAGAGCGGAAAGCTGGTTCTGGTCAGCAAGCAGCAGCTCCAGCTTGGTGCAGCCGGACACATTCAGAGCGGTGAGCAGGTTATTGCTGCAGTTCAGCGACTCCAGCTCCTTATTCCCGGAGACATCCAGTGTTTTCAGCTGATTGTTCTCCAGGGAGAGACGCTCCAGGGATCTGTGATCTTTGCCGAAGGTGATCTGGGTCAGATTTTTGTTGCCTGTGACCTCCAAATACGCCAGCTTGGTAAAGGAGGAGGCATCCAGCGCAGCGAAGGTACCATTATTTAGGACCAGCTCCTGGAGGTCCGTGAATGCTTGGAGGCCTGTGACATCGGCGACTCCGTCACAGTAGATCCATTGCACCTGCTCCTGATTGATGTGGCCCATGCGGTTGGGATCGTATCTCTCTGTCAGATAGTCCCGCAGGGCTCGATCCGGGAAGCTTTCGGCGGTGAGATCGACCCGTGTGCCGCTCTTGATGTATATGGAGCTGGGCGCGGCCTCCCTGCCCATGAAGGAGGCGGTGGCCGTGTAGGATCGGCCCGGCAGCCAAATATCCTCCGGGCTCTGCTCGGAATTCCATTTCACCCAGGAGCCGAACTTTTCATCCAGCTGGGGCCCGCTGCCGGTGAATTCCTGGTTGCCGCCGTTGTACTTTTCCGCGCCCTCCTTTGTGAAGGTCACGGTGTACTGCAGGGTATTTCTAAAATCCGGTTCATAGAAAAACCAGCTGCCCCTATTCTCATCGAGCTGCCAATACCCGCTCCCGTTTTCCACCAGCTCCAGGGAGGTCGTATTGACCGCAAAGCTCTCCACCGGGGAGGGCACGATGGGCACCTCCAGAGGAAGCTCCCTGCCCATAAGGTTAGCGGTGACCGTATAGGTCCGGCCGACCTCCCAGTGGCTGCTCCACTGGTCGTCGTGGAAGGATACCTCGCAGCCGGTCAGCTTGTGGAGCTCATCACTGCTGCCGACGAATTGGGTTTTGCCGCCGTTGTACCTTGCCGCGCCCTCCTTCGTGAAGGTCACCTTATAGGAGTAATCGTACGGACTGATGTAGTAGCAATACCATCGGCCATCGCTGCTGTCATTCCACCAGCCGCCGTCATGCTCAAAGAATTCCACGGGGGCCGTCAGCGAAAAGCTCTCTATCGGGGAGAGCCGGACGGTCACGGGGAGCTCTATTTCCTTGCCTAAAATGGAAAGGGTGACACGGTTCTCCCCGTCGACGGTCCAGTGTGTATTTTCCTGGTCCGCATAAAAGTCCGCCCCATAGCCGGTCAGCTTGCGGAGCGCATTTCTGCTGCCGACGAATTGGGTATTACCGTTGTTGTACCTTGCCGCGCCCTCCTTTGTGAAGGTCACGGCATAGGTGTAGTCCTCCGGATCGACATAGTAGGAATACCACCGGCCATCGCCGCTGCCGTTCCACCAACCGCCGCAGTTTTCAAAGAATTCTATGGGGCCCGTCAGCGCAATGCTCTCCACCGGGGAGGGCCGGACGGTCACGGGGATCGTTATTTTCTTGCCCAGAAAAGAGACGGTGGCAAAGTTTTCCCCCGCAACGGTCCAGTGGCGGCTCCACTGGTCATTGCCGAAGTTCACCTCATGGCCGGTTTGTATATGGAGTGCGGTGCCCGTGCCGGTGAATTCCCGGTTGCCGCCGTTGTATTTTTTTGCGCCCTCCTCCGTGAAGGTCACGGCATAGGTGTAGTCAGACGGGGATATAAAGTAGCGGTACCATGGCTCGCCGCCGTCTTTTTCCAGGCGACCGCCGCAGTTTTCAATGAATTCCGCGGGGGTCGTCAGCGAAAAGATCTCTATCGGTGAGGGCTGAACGGTCACGGGGATCGTTATTTCCTTGCCTAAAATGGAAAGGGTGACACGGTTCTCCCCGCCGACGGTCCAGTGTGTATTTTCCTGGTCCGCATAAAAGTCCGCCCCATAGCCGGTCAGATTGCGGAGCGCATCTCTGCTGCCGACGAATTGGGTATTACCGTTGTTGTACATTTCCGCGCCCTCCTTTGTGAAGGTCACGGCATAGGTGTAGTCCTCCGGATCGATGTAGTAGTAATACCACCGGCCATCGCCGCTGCCATTCCACTGGCCGCCGGTATGCTCGATGAATTCCACGGGGGCCGTCAGCGCAATGCTCTCCACCGGGGAGGGCCGGACGGTCACGGGGATCGTTATTTCCTTGCCCAGAAAAGAGACGGTGGCAAAGTTTTCCCCCGCAACGGTCCAGTGGCGGCTCCACTGGTCATTGCCGAAGTTCACCTCATGGCCGGTTTGTGTATAGAGTGCGGCGCCCGTGCCGGTGAATTCCAGCTTGCCGTCGTTGTACATTTCCGCGCCCTTCTCCGTGAAGGTCACGGCATAGGTGTAGTCAGACGGGAATATAAAGTAGCGGTACCATGGCTCGCCGCCGTCTTTTTCCAGGTAACCGCCGCAGTTTACAATGAATTCCACGGGGGTCGTTACCTCAAAGCGCGCCACGAGGCCGCTCTCCTCCCCAGAGGGTGCCTCTTGGGGGTCTGCACCTGTGCCCTCAGCCAGGGCGGCGGCGGGCAGCAGGGTCAGCACCATGAGAAGGGACAGCAGGAAGCTGATCGTTCTTTTCATGTCATCGTTCTCCTTTTTCGTTTTTGGGGCGAATGCGAGCCCGGCGGCCTTGCCTGCGGGCCGTGCCGGGCCGTGGATCGATGTGTTGCTGTGTGGTTGTGTCGCTATACCATACAAAATATTACCATCAAATAGGCAAAGATGCAATAGAAAAGGGGGAAAAACACTGCGCAATATTGTGAAAATCGTCCTTTTTCAATTATCGGCGGCCGGAGGGGGACGGCGTTTGCCCGCTGAGAGGCGGCTGCATCCCGGCGGCGGAGAGCCGCAGGCGGCTTTTGCTTGCATATCGCCGCAAAAAACGCTATAATAGCCACATTCCGAGAAAGGAACGGGAAACAATGACGCAAGATATGTATGACCGGGAGCGCCGGGAGGCCATCGAGGCCGGGGAGCGCGCTCTGAGCAGCCTATATGCCGCCTATGACGAGCTGAAGCGAGCCCGGAACTGGGGCATCGTGGACATTCTCGGCGGCGGATTTTTTACCACGCTCATCAAGCGCGGCAAGATGGACAACGCCCGCCGCCTGATGGAGAACGCCCGCATCGACCTCCAGCGCTTCGGCCACGAGCTCAACGATGTACACATGAACCTGCAGATGGATGGGCTCATCGGCTTTTTTGATTACTACGACAACTTCTTCGCCGATATTTTTGTGCAGACGCAGATCAATGATGCCGGCCGCCAGCTGGAGGAGGCCATCTATCGGGTGGAGGAGGTCTTGAGCCGCCTGAAGGCGGGGGAGTAAGGCGATGACAGATTATTTTCACAAGGACTTTACCCCGGACGCCCTGCGGGGTCTGAGCTCCATCGCCCTGGCCCACATGGGGGACGCGGTGTATGAGCTGCTGGTACGGGGCTATCTCTGCTCCCGGGGCAAGGCCACCGGCAAAGGGCTCCACCGGGCCACGGTGGAGCTGGTGTGCGCCCCCCGGCAGGCGGCATTGGCGGAAAAGATACTGCCCCTGCTGACCCCGGAGGAGGCGGATGTCTTTCGCCGGGGACGCAACGCCCATGTCCACACCATCCCCAAGCACGCCCAGCGGGCGGAGTATCAGCAGGCCACGGCCTTAGAGGCACTCTTCGGATGGCTGTATCTCCAGGGCCGGGAGGCGCGGATCAATGAACTGTTCGGAACGATGATAGAGGAGTAGCTATGCCGCTGGACGCCATCTGCCTTGAGGCAGTCGTAAAAGAGATCGCTCCCCGGCTCCTGGGGAACCGTATCGATAAAATTCAGATGCCCGCCCGGGATCAGGCGGTGCTTTTGCTCCGGGGAAAGACCCGGCTTTTGCTCTGCGCCAACCCCAACCAGCCCCGGCTGCACCTCACCGAGCAGCTCCGGGACAACCCCTCCCAGCCCCCCATGTTCTGCATGCTGCTGCGCAAGCACTTGGGCGGCGGGCGCATCGTGTCGGTGGAGCAGGTGCCCCGGGAGCGGGTGGTGATCCTGGGCATTGAGGCCGTAGACGAGCTGGGGGAGCCGGGGCGCTATGAGCTGATCTTAGAGGCCATGGGCCGCCACAGCAACCTCATCCTCTGCGATGGCCAGCGGCGGATATTGGACTGCCTGCGCCGGGTGGATTTCGAGATGTCCCCGGACCGTCAGGTGCTGCCGGGGCTCTACTATCAATTGCCGACCTCTGTGAAGAAGCGCGATCCCCTCACTGTGGAGGAGGCGGATTTTCTCCGGCTCCTGCCGGAGGAGGCCCCCCTGGATCGCTGGCTCACCGACACCTTCAACGCCATATCCCCCCTTATCGCCCGGGAGCTGGTGTATCGGGCCTATGGCGCGGTGGATGTCCGGGGGGACGGAGCGCCGCTGTGGGACGCCTTCAGCGCCTGGCGGGAGGCCGTGGCCCAGGAGCGGTTCATGCCCCTTTTGCTGGAGCGCGGCGGCACCCCCGGCGACTTTTCCTATTGCCCCATCCTGCAGTATGAGGGCTTCATGGAAAGCCGGGTCTGCGAGAGCTTTTCCCAGCTGCTGGACAGCTTCTATGAGGAGCGCGAGCAGCAGGAGCGGGTGCGCCAGCGGGGGCGGGATCTTCTCAAGGCCGCCACCAACGCGGTGAACCGCACCCGGCGGAAGATCGCCTCCCAGGAGCTGGAGCTGGAGCGCACCAAAAACCGCGACCGGTGGCGCATCTGCGGGGAGCTCATCACCGCCAACCTATACCGTATGCAGCGGGGGGCAAAGACCCTGGCGGCGGAGAACTACTACGCCGAGGGCTGCCCGGAGATCACCATCCCCCTGGATGAGCGCCTGACGCCCCAGGAGAACGCCGCCAGGTACTTCAAGCAGTACACCAAGGCCAAGACCGCCCAGGAGATGCTCACGCGGCAGCTGGAAAAAAACCGCGCCGAGCTCACCTATCTGGAGAGCGTGGTCCAGGAGCTGGCCCTGTGCGAAAGCGAGCAGGACTTCAACGATGTCCGCGCCGAGCTCACCGAGGCGGGTATCCTCCGGGGCCGGGGCAAAAAGCAGGCGGGCTTCCAGCGGCAGAACAAGCCCCGGGAGTTTCGCACCACGGCGGGCCTGCGGGTGCTGGTGGGCCGCAGCAATGCGCAAAACGACAAGCTCACCACCAAGCTTGCCCAGCGGGGGGACATCTGGCTCCACACCAAGAAGATACACGGCAGCCATGTGATCCTCTGCACCGAGGGCGCCGAGCCCGATGCAGAGAGCCTCCGCCAGGCGGCGGTGCTGGCGGCCTGGTATTCCCAGGGCCGGGAGGGGGGCAAGGTGGAGGTGGACTATACGCCGGTGAAGTATGTGAAAAAGCCCGCCGGCGCCCGGCCGGGCATGGTCACCTATACCACCTGCAAGACCCTGGCCGTCACCCCGGACAGGGACCTGGTGAAGGCCCTGCAGGCGTGAGAGAAGAAAAAATTTCAGCGCAGAAGGGGCATCCCCGGAAATCCCGGGGATGCCTGCATTTTTGGCCCCTTTTGGCGGCTCCGGGTGGGAAAAACGACCTCTTTTGTCGCAGCGCCCCGGGGACTGTCATAATTTTTCCCGGGGTCAAAATTGACATAGCCGCCTGTTTATGCTAAAATGGCCCTAATTGTACACAGGAGGTAATATTATGGCTGAAGAAAAAAAGGCCGAGGGTCTGGTCTATAAGAACCATCCTCTGCGCCGCATTGATAATCTCATCTATTACGGCTCCATGGCCGACAAGTACATTGTGATGTTCCAGATCCTGGGCACCAAGAAGGTGCAGGACATGGAGGTGGCCACCAAGGTCAGCGTGCAGCTGCAGCTGACGGATCCGGATCTCAAGTCCCGGGATCGGGTGGTGAAGAAAACCGAGAAGGACTCTCTCTATGCCGCCATGGATGTGGGCGCCATCTGGCTGGAGCGCGCCCTGGCCGGCAAGCTGTAAGCCATGAACTACAAAGGAAAAAAGCCCGGTAAGGGTCTCTATCTCCTCTGTGCCGGCCTTGGGCTGGTGCTGGTCTGTACGGGCGTGCTGCTCTATCCCCAGCTTTCCCAGGCGGCGATGGACCCGCCTGTGCAGCAGACCTATGCCGCCGCGGCGCTGCCCGGAAAGCAGGAGCCCTCCCGGGATACCCGGGACCCGGCGGAGACCGAGAATATGGCAGAGCCGCAAGCTCCGGCGGAGGAGGCGGCCCCGACCGCCGATGCGCCGGTGATGCTGACCTCCGCCCAGCAGAACGCCGCTGTGGCCCAAGCCCTGTGGGAAAAGGCCCAGGCGGAGAAGGCCGCCGCCGATAAGGCAGCTGCGGAGAAGGCCGCCGCCGAGAAGGCGGCAGCGGAAAAAGCGGCAGCCGAGAAGGGGAAGCTTCCCGCCGGCAGCACCACGGGGGTGAAGGCCCTGGGCGTGGTGAACGGCGGGGGCGTGAGCCTGCGGCAGACCGCCGATCAAAACGGAAAGGTGCTCGCCACCCTCTCCGCAGGCATGGTGGTATCCGTGACCGGCGTGGAGGGCCAGTGGTACGCCGTGAAGCGCGGTGACAGCGCCGGCTACATTTCCGCGGACATGCTGCGCCTGGAGACCAAGCTCTCCTTTAAGGCCACGGCCAAGGTCACCGCGGATATCCTGAATATCCGCTCGGCCCCCGGCAGCTCGGGCAGCGTGACAGGCAGCGTCAAAAACGGGGAATATGTGGATGTGCTGGGCTTTGACAGCGGCTGGTATCAGATCACCGCTGCCGGCGGCAGCGGTTATGTCAGCGGCGACTACCTGGCCATCGGCGTCAAGAGGCCGGCACAGGCGGCCCCTGCCGAGGATAAGACAGAGGACGCCGTCACGGGGACCGTCACCGAGGATAAGCCGGCGGAGGACACCGTCACCGTACCGGCCAGCGGCAGCGGCGCCCAGGTGGCGGCCAGTGCCCAGCAATACCTGGGCTGCAGCTACTCCTACGGCGGCAGCGGCCCCAGCAGCTTCGACTGCTCGGGTCTTACCATGTATGTTTACGGCCTCTACGGCGTGACCCTGCCCCACGGGGCCACCAGCCAGTATAAGTACGGCACGGCGGTGGACAGGGCTGACCTGCAGCCGGGAGACCTGGTGTTCTTCTCCGGCGACGGCCACGCCATCGGCCATGTGGGCATCTATGTGGGCGAGGGCAATTTTGTCCACGCCTCCACCTACAAGGTGGGCGTCATCACCTCGTCCCTGGACAGCGGCAGCTATCCCTCCCGCTATGTGGGCGCCCGGCGCTTGGTCTGATGGGCGGCAAAAAGTGAAATAAGCAAAATAATAAGAGCCGCGCGGCTCTTATTATTTTGCTTATTTTTTACTTGCCCCGGCGACGGGCGGCAGCCAGGGTGTTCACCAGCAGCATGGCCCGGGTCATGGGCCCCACGCCGCCGGGGGTGGGGGTGATGTAGGCGGCCCGCTCCGCCACGGCGGCGAAGTCCGTGTCGCCGCAGAGGCGGCCCCGGGCATCGTGGTTCATGGAGACATCCACCACCGCGGCGCCCGGCTTGACCATATCTGCCGTCACCAGTCCCAGGCAGCCGGCGGCGGAGACCAGGATATCGGCCTGCCGGCAGATGTCCCGGAGGTTCTCCGTGCGGCTGTGGCACATGGTCACGGTGCCGTTGGCCTGCAGCAGCAGCGCCGCCATGGGCTTGCCCACGATGCTGCTGCGGCCGATGACCACACAGCTTTTACCGGCAGGGTCAATATGGTATTCCCGCAAAAGGGCCATGATGCCCGCCGGGGTGCAGGGGGCGTATACGCGCTCTCCCTGCCACAGGCGGCCCACATTGAAGGGGTGGAAGCCGTCCACATCCTTGTCCGGGTCGATGGCGCGGAGCACCTCGTCGGCGTTGAGCCGCCGGGGCAGAGGAAGCTGCACCAGGATGCCGTCCACGGCCTCGTCGGCGTTGAGCTCCCGCACCAGGGCCAGAAGCGCCTTCTGGGAGACCTCTGCCGGCAGGTGGTGGTCCCGGCAGAGGATGCCGCAGTCGGCGCAGTCCCGGGCCTTGCTGCGCACATAGAGGGCGGAGGCGGGATCATCCCCCACCAGCACCACCGCTAAGGTGGGCTTGCGCTCCATATAGAATACGGTTTCGGCGATACCGGACTTGATGTCCGCGGCAAGCCGCTTGCCGTCCATGATCGTAGCGGACATACTCAGTCCTCCTTGTTCTCCGGGGGATCCTGCGCCTTCTGCGCATTGGCAAAAAGCTCCTCCGGGGTATGGTGTACCACCTTGAGGTGGTAGAGCAGCATCAGCGCGGCCGCGATCACCAGCACCAAGCTCAGCGCCTGGCTCACCCGGATGGGCTGGCCGAAGAGCTCCCAGTTGAAGAGATAGAGGGAGTCGCTGCGCAGGCCCTCGATCCAGAAGCGGCCAAAGCCGTACCAGAGGCAGTAGAACCAGGTGTTCTCGCCGTCGAAATGCCGGTTTTTGGAGATGACGAGCACCACCAGCAAAAGCCCGATGAGGTTCCAGAAGCTCTCATAGAAGAAGGTGGGGTGTACGCACACGGCTTGCCCGGAGACCGTGGTCAGCTCCATGCGCCAGGGGAGGTCGGTGAGGCCGCCGAAGGCCTCCCGGTTCATGAAGTTCCCCCAGCGGCCGATGATCTGGCCGATGAGGAGGCCGGGCACAATAAAGTCCGTCAGGGCGAAGAACTTCAGCTTCTTTATCCGGCAGATGACCAGGGCGATGAGCACGATGGCGATGACCGCGCCGTAGATGGCGAGGCCGCCGTCCCACACGGCCACGGCCTTGCCCCACTGGAAGGAGCCGTCAGCGCTCCGGTAGAGATCCAGATAGAAGAGTACATAATAGATCCGGGCGCCGATGATGGCACCGGGGATGCCCCAGACCAGGCAGTCGAGAAAATCGTCCTCCCGGATGCCGTAGCGCTCCTTGTGCCGCAGGCAGAACCAGCTGCCCAGCGCCAGCCCTAAGGTGATGAGAATGCCGTACCAGTGCAGGGAGAAGCTGCCGATATGGATGCTGCCCGAGCCGGTGAAGGCCCAGTCGCCGAAAAGACCGGGAAAGCGGATGGGACTGTCGGTCATAATGGAAAAGTTATTGAGCATGCGGTCATCCCTCCTTGGGCTCGATGATGGAGACAGCCATGTGCTCCCGGGTGAAGTTTTCCCGGATAAAGGCCAGGATGTCCTCCTGGGAGATGCTGTCATACGCCTCGGGGAAGCGATAGGCGTCATAGCCGTGGAAGTGGCCCTCCACCATGGAGACGGCGATGTTCTCAAAGCTGTTGAGCCCCTTGAGGTCGCCGCCGAAGTTGGCGTTGCGGATGCGCTGGTAATAACCGGCGTCCACACCCTCGGCGGCCAGGCGCCGGGCCTCGGAGAGCACCGCCTTCGTCACGGCGCCGGGGTCGGGGCTGTCGCCGCCGAAGTAGACATAGGCGGCGCCGGGGAGAAGGTCGTAGCTGCTGCCGAAGGAGCCGTTGATGAGGCCCTGCTCGTAGAGCTTGGCGTAGAGAGGGCTGGACTCGCCCATCAGCAGGTCGCAGGCCAGCTCGCCCAGGAGGTTGTTGCGAAGCTGTGCCTCGCCGCCGTGCTGGGGCGGGCACTTGAAGCCCGCGAGAAAGCTGGTCATGGCCACCTCCATCCGGCAGCGCTTTTCGGCGTGGGCAGGGGAGAGGGGCTCCTCGGGGCCGTAGTCCCGGGGAATGACCGGGCCGCCTTCGGTGGGCAGGAGCTCCTTGGCCAGGGCCGCCACCTCCTGCGGATCCACATCGCCCACCACCACCAGGCACATGTTGGACGGAGTGTAGAACGCCCTGTGGCAGTCGTAGAGGGTCTGGGCGGTGATTTGGGCGATGCTCTCCACGCTGCCGGCGATGGGCACATTCACAGGGCTGTGGTGGTAGAGGGCCTGCATCAGCTGCCGGTAGACCTGCCACTCGGGATTGTCCTCGATCATGCGGATCTCCTGGGAGATGATGCCCTGCTCCTTCTCCACGCTCTCGTCGGTGAAATAGGGAACGGACACGAAGGACAGAAGGATCCGGAGATTTTCCGTGAACCGCTCCGTGCAGTCGAAGTAGTAGCAGGTGATGGCGTTGGAGGTAAAGGCGTTGGGCTCAGCGCCGTTCATGGCCAGCTCCTGCAGGGCGTTGCCCTCGGCGGTGTCGAACATCTTGTGCTCCAGATAGTGGGCAATGCCGGCAGGGGTGTCCAGCCAGGTGCCGCCGCTTTCAAAGCGCATGTCCATGCCGCCGTAGCGGGTGGCGAACATGGCGTATTTCCGGCGAAAGCCCTCCTTGGGCACGACCCGCACGGCCAGACCGTTGGGCAGCGTGAATTCGTGGACCTCCTCGCCGATGCGATGGTATTTCTTCAGCATACGCTCTGCTCCTTTCCCTTCAGGAAGTAAACGGTGTCCAGCTTGGCGGACCGGGCGGCGGCGCGGATGCGCTCCGGGGTGACGGCCCGGAGCCGGGCTAAGAATTCCTGTTCCGTCTCATCGCAGTCCGTGGCGATCTGGCCCAGATAGAAGTTCTCCAGGGCCCCCTGGGAATCCGGCAGCGCCTCCAGGCCGGAGGCCATGGTGGCCAGGGCCCCCTCCAGCTCCCAGGCCTCCCAATGGCCCTCCTTGATCTCCTCCCACTGATGGAGGATCTCCGCCAAGGCGCGGTCGTAGTCCTCCACCTCAATGCCGGAGGAGACGGTCATAATGCCCTTGCTGCGGACATAGGCGCTGGAGGCGTAGTAGCAGAGGGAGAGCTTTTCCCGGACATTCAAAAAGAGCTTGGCGTTGCTGGTGCCGCCGAAGAGGAGATTGGCCATCACCATGGCGGGGATGTCGTCGGTCTCACAGCGCCAGCCCATGGAGAGCTTCCCCTGGGTGACATCCATGGCCTCGGTGACGATGCGGGGGGTCTCAGGAGCCGCCCGGCGCTCCATGGGCGCCAGGTGCCGCACCTGGCCCCGGGGCAGGATGGCAAAGGCGTCGCGGATGGCGGCCTCCACCCGCTCCAGGGGGGCGGTGCCGCTGTAGAACATCTCGATGCGGCTGGAGGCCAGAAGCTGCTGATAGTGGGCGTAGAGCTTTTGGTTGTTGAGCTTGGCCACGGCCTCCTCGCTGCCCAGGCGCAGCACGCCGTAGGGCTCCTGGGCGCACATCTCCTGCATCAGCCGCACATCTGCCCAGTCCCGCTTGTCGTTGCGCAGGGCACGGATGGCGTCCGTGAGATTTTTCTTTTCACTCTCCACATATTCGCTCAGGAAGCGGCCGCCCCGGGTGACGGGGTCCAAGAGCAGCTCCCCCAAGAGCCGGGCCAGGGGCTCTAAAAGCTGCTCGCCGCCGGGGGCATAGGCGTCGTCGATGCAGTTGGCTACAAAGCCGATGCACTGCCGCTCCCCCTTCTTGCGCAGGGTGTAGTCGATGGTGGCGCCGTAGAGAGTGTCCAGGGCAGCAGACAAGCTCTGCATATCCGGGCAGCGCATGGTGCCCCGGCGCAGCACGGCGGGCAAAAGCGCGTTGAGGGACGCCGTGGAGGCATCCAGCCCGGTGACCAGATGGGCCGAGAGCAGGCAGGTCTTGAAGCGATGGGCCGGCAGGTAGGTCAGATAGACCTCCGGCAGGAGCTCCTTGCGGTTGGGGATCATAGAAATACCTCCTTGGTGTTTGCATATAAATTCAGAATGTATTATACACCATTTGCCCCGGAAAGAAAAGGAGAAAATCTCCTGCTCCCCGCCGGGCGCAAAAAGACAGCCGCCGGAAAACCGGCGGCTGCCAAAGGGAGCGGGATCAAATGTAGCGCTGGGTGGTGACATCGAAGACGCCCCGGGTGGTGACACGCAGGGTGGGGATCACCGGCAGGGCCATGAAGCTGAGGGTCATGAAGGGGTCAATATTGCGGTTGACGCCGGCTGTAAAGGCATTTTCCTTGGCGGCTTCCAGCTTCTCATTCACCACCGTCAGGGGCTCATCGGACATGATGCCCGCCACCGCCAGGGGCACCTCGGCGGTGACCTGGCCGGCATCGGCCACCACGATGCCGCCGTTGAGGGACACCACCCGGTTCACGGCAAAGGCCATGTCCTCCTCGTTGGTGCCCACCACGATGATGTTGTGGCTGTCGTGGCTGATGGAGGTAGCCACGGCGCCCCTCTTCAGGCCGTAGCCCCGGATGAAGCCCAGTCCAATATGGTGGGTGTTCTTATGCCGCTCGATGACGGCGATCTTCAGCACATCGTAGTCCAGGTCGATGCGGTCGGTATAGCCGCAGTCGGTGGTGGTGATCTCCCCGTCCACCATGCCCAGCACGGCGTGAGGGCGGCTGTCGGCAAAGTCGGCGGCGGTGAGGGGGCTTACATGGAAGGTATGGTGGGCCCGCTCCACCAGGTAGGGGTCGATCTGCGGGGCGGGGAAATCGGTGACCCGGCCGTTTTCGCACATCAGAACGCCCTTCTTGTAGACCTTCTCGATGTGGAAATGCTGGAAGTCGTCGATGATGACGAAGTCCCCTAAATAGCCCGGGGCGATGGCGCCGCGGTTATTCAGCAGGAAGTAGCGGGCGGCATTGTGGCAGGCCGCCTTGATGGCGGTGATGGGCTCCACACCCAGGGCGATGGCCCTTTTCACGATGTAGTCGATGTGGCCCTTCTCCAGCAGGTCGTTGGGGTGCTTGTCATCGGTGCAGAACATGCACCGCTCCACATACTTGTCGCACAGCAGGGGAGCCAGGGCTTCCAGGTTCCGGGCGGCGGTGCCCTCCCGGATCATGATGAACTGGCCCCGCTGGAGCTTGGCGATGGCATCGTTGAGGTCGTGGCATTCATGGTCGGAGTAGACCCCCGCCGCCACATAGGCATTGAGGTCGTTGCCCACCAGATCCGGGGCGTGGCCGTCGATCTTCTTGTGATGGGCCTGGGCCGCCACGATCTTGGCCACCACATCGGCGTCGTTGTGGATGACGCCATAGGCGTTCATCATCTCCGCCAGGCCCTGGACCCGGGGATGCTCATAGAAGCTGTCGATGGCCCGGTAGTCCAGGTTGGCGCCGGACTCGTCCATGGGGGTGGCCGGTACGCAGGAGGGCAGCATAAAGCGCACATCCACCGGCAGATCCTCAGTGGCCTGGAGCATGTAGTCGATGCCGTCTGTGCCCATGACATTGGTGATCTCGTGGGGATCGGTGATGACGGTGGTGGTGCCGTGGGGCAGCACCGCCCGGGCGAACTCACTGGGGTTCACCAGGGAGCTCTCCAGATGGATGTGGGCATCCACAAAGCCGGGCAGGACGATCTTGCCGGAGACATCCACCTCCACATTGCCGCTGTATTCCCCCATGCCTACGATGAGGCCCTCCGCCACGGCGATGTCGCCATGGCAAAGCTCATTGGAGAAAACATTCACATATGTGGCATTCTTCAGCACCAGGTCTGCCGCCTGGCGGCCCGATGCCACTTCAATGATGCGCGCCTTTTTGTTCAGCTTCCGGTTGATCTTGCCGGCATAGCTCTCTGTACCTGCCATGTCCGTTACCTCCGTACAATAAATTTTATTGATTCCTCATATTAGCACAATTTATTTCTCCTGTCTATGCCGAGTTTTTAGAAATAAGCAGAAATAATGGAGATAAAAAAGGATGCACCTGACAGAATGTCGGTGCATCCCTGGGGGATCTCGATTTACTTCACGGTGCCGTCGGCGTTGAACACGGGGAGCTTTTCCAGGAACATGATGTCCTTGCGGTCCGCTGCCGCGCCCTCGGCCAGCACGGCGATCTTGGCCACCACCTCGCCGCCGGCCTTGTGCACCAGGGCCTCCATGGCCTTGAGACTGCCGCCGGTGGAGATGACATCGTCCATGATGACGATCTTCTTACCGCGGATGAGCGCGGCATCGTCGCTGCCCAGATAGAGCATCTGCTGGGCCAGGGTGGTGATGGACTGATCCGCCACGGAGATGGGATCGGGCATATAGACCTTGGGACCCTTGCGGGCGATGAAGTACTTCTCCGCGCCGGACTGCCGGGCCATCTCGTGGATGAGGGGGATGGATTTTGCCTCGGCGGTGAAGAGATAGTCGTAGTCGATGCCCTCCAGGCGCTTGAGCATATCCCGGGCGGCGGCTACGGTGATCTCCGCGTCACCGAAGCAGATGAAGGCGCCGATGTAAAGCTCCTCCGTCACCTTGCAGATGGGGAGCTCCCGCTGCAGGCCGGCAATGGTCATGGTGTAGGTCATGATATATTTTCTCCTTTTCGCTGAATCGATCGGGTGGGCACAGGGCCAAAGATCATTATAGATTTCCTTTTCGGAAAAGTCAATATCACCGGCACTAAAAGAAAAAATATACGCCATCAGGGCTGCTTATGTAAGCAGAGGAGGCAGGGAAGCGGCAAAATGCACAAAAAAGGAGGCAGAAATTTTACGGGGTAAAGTCGGGGATTTCGCGCCGCGGCTCTTGAGAAATACCCGGAAAGGTGTTATCATCGCTATTGACGGAGTATGCCATAATTACACCGTAATTCCTTTTGGAATAATATTTGAGGAGGCAAATGATTATGAATGCTTATCTGGCAAGCGTGCTGGAGAATGTCCGCACCAAGCACGGCAACGAGCCCGAGTTCGTCCAGACCGTTGAGGAGGTCCTGACTTCTCTGGAGCCCGTGATCGAAAAGCACCCCGAGTATGAGAAGGTAGACCTGCTGGGCCGCATGGTGGAGCCCGAGCGCATGTTCACCTTCCGCGTGGTATGGTGCGACGATAACGGTCAGTGGCACACCAACCGCGGCTGGCGCTGCCAGTTCAACGGCGCCATCGGCCCCTACAAGGGCGGCCTTCGTTTCCAGAAGAATGTCTACGAGGGCATCATCAAGTTCCTGGGCTTTGAGCAGACCTTCAAGAACAGTCTCACCGGCCTGCCCATCGGCGGCGGTAAGGGCGGCTCCGACTTCGACCCCGCCGGCAAGTCCGACGCTGAGGTCATGCGCTTCTGCCAGAGCTATATGACCGCTCTTTATCGCTACATCGGGCCCGATGTCGATGTTCCCGCCGGTGATATGGGCGTGGGCGGCCGCGAGATCGGCTACCTGTTCGGTCAGTATCGCCGCCTGAAGGGCGTTTGGGAGAACGGCGTTCTCACCGGTAAGGGCTTCTCCTACGGCGGCTCCCGCATCCGTCCCGAGGCCACCGGCTACGGCGCTATCTACTATCTGCAGGAGGTTCTCAAGCACGAGAATGACTCCATCGATGGCAAGCGCATCGCCATCTCCGGCTACGGCAATGTGGGCTGGGGCATCATGAAGAAGGCCTCCCAGTTGGGCGCCAAGGTCACCTACTTCGCAGGTCCCGACGGCTATATCCACGATCCCGACGGCGTCATCACCGACGAGAAGCTGAACTTCATCCTGGAGATGCGTGCCAAGGATCCCATGCACTGCAAGCCCTATGCCGACAAGTTCGGCTGCGAGTTCGTTCCCGGTGAGAAGTGCTGGGGTGTCAAGGATGTGGATGTCTACATGCCAGCCGCTATGCAGAACGATGTCAAGATGGAGTCCGCTGAGAAGATCGCTGCTTCCGGCGTGAAGTACTACATCGAGGTCGCCAATATGCCCACCACCAACGATGCTCTGAACTTCCTGCGTCAGCAGAAGCACATCATCGTGGCTCCCTCCAAGGCCGTTAACGCCGGCGGCGTGGGCGTTTCCGCTCTGGAAATGTCCCAGAACTCCGAGCGTCTGGTCTGGTCCGCCGAGGAGGTCGACCACCAGCTGCACACCATGATGGAGAACATCCATCGCGTGTCCGCCGAGGCCGCTGCCGAGTACGGCCTGGGCTACGACCTGGTGGCCGGTGCCAACATCGCCGGCTTCAAGAAGGTCGCCGAGGCCATGATGGAGCAGGGCTGCTTCTAATCGCTGCCTTCCCAAAACCGATAAAACCTCCGGGGCTCCAGAGCCCCGGAGGTTTTTTGCGCAAACAGGCAGGGAAGGGAGCTTCCGCAAAAAAATCTGCCGCCCGAGAGGGCGGCAGATTTTTACAGTGTTTTTGGGGGATCGCTCAGCGGAAGAGCTCGCCCTCAGTGGGGGCGCCGGCGGCCTGGGCCTCATCGGTGTCGATGTGCATAGTGGTGGCGCCGTCGGTATTCACGCGGACGACAACATCATCGAAGATGAGCTTGCGGCCCTCGCCGCCGCAGGCCACGCGGATGATCTCCTTGTCCTTCACGCCCAGCTCCTTGGCGTCGTTCTCCAGGATGTGCAGGTGGCGCTTGGCGATGATGACGCCTTCGGCCAGCTCCACCTCACCGGCGGGGCCCACCAGCTTGCAGGCGCCGGAGCCCTTCACATCGCCGCTCTCCCGGATGGGGGCGGCAATGCCCAGGGTGCGGGCGTCGGTGCCGGAGAGCTCCACCTGGTCGGCCTTGCGGGTGGGGCCCAGGATGGACACGCCGGACATTTCCTTCTTGGGGCCTACGATGGTGACGCGCTCATTGCAGGCATACTGGCCGGGATAACTCAGATCCTTCTTCTTGGTGAGCTGGTAACCCTTGCCGAAGAGCTTCTCCACGGTCTCCTGGGTCAGGTGGATGTGGCGGGCGGAAGTTTCGATCATAAAGCTCATGGGTATATCTCCTTTTACATAATAATGAACGACAGAATAATGAACGACAGAATGGTGCCGGGCTTACTTCTCGGGCATCAGGGCATAGAGCTCATCCTCCCGGATGATGCGGATGTCCTCCAGCTCGCCGATGGTGAAGTAGCTCTTGCTCTGGGCGATGAGATGGCCGGTGACGGAGAGGAACATCCCCCGCTTGAGGGTGGGCAGCAGCTCCCTGGCGGCCTCGCAGCCCCGGGTCTCGACCTTCAGACCAAAGCCGGTGTCCAGGACGCCGTCCTCCTCCTGGCGGGTGTAGCGGAAGCGCAGGGTGACCCGGCGGCCGTTGTAGCCGCTGATATTGCCGTGCTGATACTCGGACTTCACCAGCTCAAAGTACCGGGGCACGATCTCCCCGTCGGGCATGTGGAAGTACATGGTGCCATAGAGCCGGTGGGCAGTCTTGCTGCTGCGACTGATGTGGTTGAGTATGAAAAAGCACATGATGACGACCACCGCGATGGCGGAGGTGCCCATCTTCTGCACCAGAAGGACAATGGCCAACAGAAGGCCGGAAAAGAGAATGACGCGGCTGACGACATCCAGCCTGCTCCACATTTCCCGAATACGCTGCATAGTGTTTACCTCAAACTCAAATTTCCACACCATTCTATCACACATCTGAAAAAAGTCAATTTTAATGGTTGCATTCCCATCATTTTCTGCTATAATTCGTATCATAATTACAGATAATACCGCGCGTCCTGATAAATATTGCTAATGGAGGAAACCGTATGTCTACAAAGCTGGAATTATATAAGGTTTTCAAGGAGGTGGCGGAGGCCGGAAACATCACGGCGGCGGCCCAGGCGCTCTATATCAGCCAGTCGGCGGTGAGCCAGTCCATCAAGCAGCTGGAGAACGACCTCCAGACCCGGCTCTTTTCCCGGAACAGCCGGGGCGTATCCCTGACGGCGGAGGGGCAGATGCTCTTTGAATATGTTCGCACCGCCATGGGCCTTTTGGAGACCGGCGAGAGCAAGCTGGCCCAGACCCGGGAGCTGCAGATGGGGCAGCTGACCATCGGCGCCAGCGACACGGTGACCAGCCAGTTCCTGCTGCCGTTTTTGGATAGCTTCCACCGCCGCTATCCCGCCGTCCACATCCAGATCATCTCCGGCCGCAGCGGCAAGGTGCTGGATCTCCTCCGGGGCGGCAAGGTGGACATCGTCTTTGCCAGCCGGCCGGACGATCCGGCTTTGGAGGCCTATCCCTGCTTTGCCACCCACAGCATTTTTGTGGCCGGGGCGGACTATCCCTGCGACTTTGAAAAGAAATACACCCTCTCGGAGATCGCGGCCTTCCCTCTGATCCTGCTGGAGCGCAAGGCGTCCTCCCGGGTATATCTGGAAAAGTTCTTTTTGCAGAACGGCCTGAAGCTGGACCCGGAGATCGAGCTGGGGGCCCGGAGCTTACTGGTGGACCTGGCCGCCATCGGCTTCGGCGTGGCGGGGGTCACGGAGGAGTTCGTGACCAAGGAGCTGGAGAGCGGCCGTCTGCGGAAGCTGGAGACCGCCTTTACCATCCCGCCCCGCAGCGTGGACATGTGCGTGCTCAAGAGCGTGTCCCAGACCGCGGCGGCCCAGCGCTTTTCCGATTTTGTCAAGAGCAGCATTGCGCAAAAGGCATAATAGCCATATCATAGAAGGGAGAATGTAAGTATGTATCGTTATTCCGATGTAGTACTGCGCCGCTTCCGGGAGGAGGACATCCCTGACAAGGTTCGCTGGCTCAACGCCGGAGAGAACAAGCGCTACCTCCACTACGGCCTGCCTCTGACGGAGGAGCAGACGAAGCTCTGGTTCGAGGAGAATAAAAAGCGCACCGACCGCTGGGATGCAACGGTGCTCTATAACGGCAAGCCCGTGGGGGCCTTCGGTCTCATCCACATCGACATGACCAACAAGCAGGCGGAGGACTACTCCCTCATCGGCGAAACGGAGCTCCAGGGTCACGGCATCGGCTATAAGGCCGGCGTGCTGAATGTAGCCCACGCCTTCTACGACCTGGGTCTCAACAAGGTCTGGGGCATCATCGAGGCGGACGATACCGCCTCCCTCCACCGCTGGCGGAAGATGGGCGGCATCGTGGAGGGCTATCTCCACGACCATGTATGGAAGGAAAACCATTTTGTGGACGCCTATTATGTGGCCATCCTAAAAAACAATTTCCACATGCCCGCCGATGCCTATATGTCCTACGAATAAGGGAAAAGCACAGACCTCGCCCGGGGTCTGTGCTTTTGTCATGGCAAGCGGCAGGGGGAAAGAAGGGCAGCGGCGGGACGCCATAGCGTCCCGCCGCTGCCCTTAGGAAGAGATAGGAGAGTGAATAGAGTGAATAGAGTGAATAGAGTGAATAGAGTTGGGATCCCTGCCGGGACGGATCATTTTTCTCCGGCCTTTTCCTGCAGGGCCCGGAGAATCTTCTCCGGGGTGAAGGGCAGGGAGCGCAGATGGATTCCTGCGGCGTTCAGCAGGGCGCTGGCGATGGCCGGCGCCACCGTATGCACAGATGCCTCACCGATAGATTTTGCGCCGTAGGGTCCGGAGGGCTCATCGCTCTCTGCAAATTCCACCTGCAGACATCCGGCGGCCAGGTCTTCCCGACAGGGGATCTTATACTGCATGAAGGAGTCCGTCAGAAGCTTGCCGTCCCGGCTGTAATGTACATTTTCGTAAAGGGCCATGCCGATGCCCATCATGATGCCGCCCTCTGCCTGTACCCGGGCCAGGCCGGGGTTGAGGACCCTTCCGCAGTCGGCCACCGAGACATAGCGCAAAAGCTGGAGCTTTCCGGTCTCCGGGTCTAAATCGATCTCCGCGAAGCCGGACATAAAGGTCAGGGGTGCCAGGCGGCTGATATAGGTGGCTGTGCTGAGGATTTCCTCCGTTCCGCCACCCTCCGCCTTGGTGCCGATGGTCTCGATGCTCACCCGCCGGGAGGGATCGGCCGACAGGTACACATCGCCGTCGAAGGCCACCTCCTCTTCGGTGCAGCCCAGCAGGGCGGCTCCCTGTCGGCAGATCTTCTGCCGCAGCTCCTCGGCGGCCTTCAGGATGGCGTTTCCGGCCACATAAGTGGTGGAGGAGGCGAAGGCGCCGGAGTCGTAGGTGCCGTAATCTGTGTCGCCGCTGCGGACGCAGACGCGCTCCGGCGCGGTTTGCATGGCCTCGGCCATGATCTGGGTCAGCACGGTGTCGGCGCCGGTGCCCAGGTCGGCGGCACCGGTGAGCACCAGGTAGCTGCCGTCTGGCTCCAGGCGCAGGAGCACCGTGGCCTTGTCCGCCACGGGAATGCTGGTCCGGTGGGTGGTGAGCGCCACGCCCACGGCGCGGATATGGCCGTTTTCCAGCTTTCGGCAGGGGTATTTTTCATCCCAGCCGATAAGCTCCCGGCCCCGCTGCATGCAGCGCTCGATGGCGCAGCTTTTGATCTCGCTGTGCAGAACGCCGCCGATGTCGCCCAGCCGGGGCATGTTCTTCAGGCGGAACTCATAGGGGCTGATGCCCAGCTTTTCCGCCATTTCGCTCATGGCGCACTCCAGGGCAAAGCCGCCCTGGGTGGCACCGTAGCCCCGCAGGGCGCCGCCGGGGACCAGGTTGGTATAGATGGTATGGCCGCAGTAGTGGATGGCGTTGGCCCGGTTGTAGCTGGGGAGGATGTTGTTGGCCGTCACCATGGTTACGGGAGGACCCTCCTCTCCGTAAGCGCCGGTATTGCTCATGTTCTCCAGCTTGATGGCCCGGAGGGTACCGTCCCGGTCCGCGCCCAGGGTGACCCGCAGCTTCATGGCGTGGCGGGTGGTGGTGGAGGTAAAGTTCTCCCGGCGGTCCAGCACGAAAAGAGCCGGCCGGCCGGTTTTGATGGTGACAAAGGCGGCGATGGGGTCGGCAATAGCCACCTTTTTGCCGCCGAAGCCGCCGCCGACGCGCATCTTGATCACCCGGATCCTGCCCATGGGCAGGCCGGTGCAGCGGGCGATCTGGCGGCGCAGATGATAGGGGGCCTGGGTGGAGGCCACCACCGTCAGCCGTCCGTCCGGGGCAAAGAAGGTGTAGCTCCGCAGGGTCTCCATCATGGCGTGGGCCTGGGCTTGGGTCTCATAGACGGAGGAGCAGACCACCTGGGAGGCGGCAAGCTCCCGGTCGATGTCGCCCAGGTTGATCTGGAAGCAAGATATCTGGTTGTGCTGCGGGTCGTACCCGGCGGCAGGCGCCGGGACAAAAAGGTCCTGCTCATCGTGGATGGCCGTAGCGCTCCGGGCGCTCTCCTCGGCGTCAAAGACCGCCGGAAGAAGCTCGTATTCCACCCGGATCAGCCGCAGGGCCCGCCGGGCGGCCGCCTCGGTCTCGGCGGCCACGATAGCCACCTCATCGCCTACATAGCGAACCTTGTCCTCCAGTATCTTCCGGTCGTAGGGGCAGGACTCCGGATAGGAGCAGCCGTTGGCGCTGTAGCGGATATCCGGGACATCCTCATAGGTGAATACCCCCACCACGCCGGGGACCTTCTCCGCCGCCGCGGTGCGGATGGAGCGGATGCGGGCGTGGGCGTGGGGGCTGCGCAGCACCTTCACGATCAGGGTGCCGGGAAGCCGGGGATAGTCCTCCACATAGACGCTGCCGCCCAGTGCGTTGCCCCGGGCATCTACCTTAGGAAGGGTTTTGCCGATGTTTTTCATTTCGCCACCTCCTCCAGCTCCCGGAGTACTCTTGTGCAGAGGACCCGGCAGAGCGTTTTGCGGTATACCGCGCTGGCCCGCATGTTGTCACCGAAGGTCAACTCCTCCGCAGCGGCCTGCCCGGCCGCCTCAGGGGTGCCGCCCCGGGCCAGCAGCTCCATGGCCCCGGCGGCCAGTGCCGCGCACTGGGGCCGTGCGCCTACCGCCAGGCGCCAGGCGTCGCCCTGGCGGGTAGCGGCAACATTCAGCAGGGAGAAGTCCCCCTTGGACTCCCGGAAGCTGCAGAAGGCGCCCTGCAGCTCCGTGGGGGGCAGTATCAGCTCCGTGAGGATATCTCTCGTGTGAGCCTGCCGGAGGAAGGCGTCCAGGTCCAGCTCCCCTTGCTCAAACAGGGTGACCCGGGCCCCGCAGGCCAGCAGGGGAGTGATCACATCTGAAAAGCCGTATTTGGAGGCAACGCTGGCGCCTACGGTAGCCAGATTCCGGAACTGCACCCCCACGATCTCTCCCAGGGCCCTGCTGAGGATACCGCCTGCATAGGTCTGCAGCAGGGGGTTGGTCTCCGCGGAGCGCAGGGAGGTCATGGCGCCGATGCGGAGAGTCCCGTCTGCCTCCTGCCGGATGCCCTCCAGGCCGCAGCCGGAGAGGTCGATGGCCAGAGGGATCTCCATGGAGGTCATCCGCAAAAACAGATTGCCTCCGATGAGTCGGCTGCGGCGGTTGCTTTTCAAAAGGCGCGCGCATTCCTCCACGCTGTCGGGACATACATATTCTCTTACGCGATACATGGCGGCTCCTTTCTCAATCCTGGGTCTCTTCTAAATATCTGCGGATGCCCCGGAGCTGTGCCTCGTAGCCGGAGCAGCGGCAGAGATTTCCGTTCAGATAGTGCAAAATAGATGCGTCATCGTACTGCGTCAGCTCCCGCTTCATGGCCAGCACGCTCATGACCAGGCCGGGCACGCAGTAGCCGCACTGGTCGGCACCCTCCGCCGCCAGAGCATCTACCAGGACGGCGGCCTCGCTCTCCACGCCCTCCACGGTGGTCACCCGATGGCCGATGGCACGCAGGGTGGGCACGGAGCAGGACAAAACTGGCTTTTCATCCAGCCAAACGGTGCAAACGCCGCAGTTGGCACTCTCGCAGCCGGAGCGAACGCTGTGGAGCCCTAAGCTCCGCAGGGTCTCCAGCAGAGGCGCCTCCGGAGCGGCCTCACAGCTTATCTCTTTTCCGTTCAGAATCATATTTACCTGCATAAGTCCTCTCTTTCTGGCCGCTGCCTGTCAAGCGGGGGAAAAACTGCCGGCGGCCGCGGGGGGGCACCGTCCGGACGATCCCCCTCCGGCCCGGAGGGGGTGAGATGGCTTGACAAAAAAATGAGAATATATTATTATTGCTAATATTAAGGATCTCGCTGGGTCTCGCCGCCTGGCGAGCATATAACACTTGGGGGTGTTTTTATCACTGACCGTGAAATCGTAGAGTCCTACATTCCGATTGCGAGGTTCATCGCCTCTATCTGCGGGCCGTCCTGTGAGGTGGCTGTGCACTACCTCGCGGAGATCGATCATTCCATCATCGCCATTGAAAACGGTTATCTAACCGGGCGGAGGGTAGGAGATACCCTGATGGATTTCGATGTCCACCACATCTTTGAGCCGGAGCGCCTGCGGCAGCCCTTCATTACGAATTATACAGGAAAAAGAAGCGTGGGCAACCGTGTTTTTCGTTTTTCCACCTTCTACATCCGCAACGACAAGGAGGAGATCATCGGGCTATTGAATGTCAATGCAGATATCTCCCATCTGCTGACCATGCAGGAGATACTCTCCAAGGAGCTCCTCCTGGGGGATGCGGCCCCCGCGCCCGGCGAGACCATGGCCCCGCAGGCCCTTTTGGTCTCCGCCGACTCCATGATCGACTCCACCCTTGAGGAGGCCATGACGCACTACGGGCTTTCCGACCTCCGGGCGCTGAACAAGGCGGAGAAGGAGCAGGTCATTTCCTACCTGTGCGAGCACAACACCTTTGTGCTGAAGGGGGCGGTGAGCTTGGTGGCAAAGCGGCTGGGGATATCCGAGCCCACCACCTATCGCTATTTGCAGCACCTGCGCGCCACGGCGGCAGCCGGCGGCGCTTAAGCGCTGAAACCAGAAGAGAGATCTGTATACGAAGCCGTATGCAGATCTCTCTTTTTTGTTTTGAAGGGACCCGAGAGATCGGTTTACGCCAAGAGGCGGTGAACCTTACTCCTTATTGATGACAAAATGCTCGTCGGTCTCCTTATCCTTGTCCAGGAGCTTGGAGAGGATGATGTAGACCACAAAGCCGCTGATCATGCCGGCGATGCTGGAGGGAACGGGAACGGCGGCCTGGTTGGCTACTACAAGGCGGCAGATGACAAAGCCGATGACCCAGGAGAGGAAGGCGGACAGCCGGAAGCCGGCGGGCATGCGGTACTCGGTGCTCTTGGGGGAGTTGAGCACCCAGAAGTGGGCGATCAGAACGCCGGCAAAGGGGGTGGTGAAGGCGCCCAGGTAGCCCAGCCACTTGCCGAAGTTGTTGGCAAAGCCGAAGGTGGAGGCCAGCACGGCAATGGCGACGCAGATGATGGTCCAGCCCCACTTGGGGATCTTGATGCCCACCAGCTCGCTCATGTTGGTGAAGGCCAGGGAGGAGGAATACACATTGTTGTCGGTGGTGGTCCAGAGGGCCAGCAGCAGCACCAGCAGGCCGGGGATCAGCAGACCCAGGGCGCTGAAGATGTCGGTGAAGTTGCCCTTGCCGGTGGCCACGGACATCAGAACGGCGGAGCCCTCAAAGACGGAGGTGCCCACGATGAAGCCGAAGGCAACGCTGCCGACGATGTGACTGGGCTTCTTGGCATAGCGGGAGATATCCGCAGACAGACAGGCGCCGTTGGCCCAGGTGGAGATCACATTGGAGATACCGGCGGCCATGGTCAGCTCACCCACGGGCTTTGCGGCAAAGACCATGCTCAGACTGCCGCCCACCAGCTTTGAGGTGGAGATCAGACTGATCAGCAGCAGGATCAGCAGGGAGGGTACGGCGATATAGCTGATGATCGTCAGGCCCTTATAGCCGAAGATGGCGCTGGAGGTGATGCAGATGGCAAAGATCAAAATGGCCAAGAAGCCGGGGAAGCCGGGCAGCAGGGCCGCGATGGAGGAGCCGAAGCTGTTCATCAGCACGCCGATGAGGCACATGCCCAGGGCGCCGAGGATGAAAGAAGAGATGACGGAGCCCTTCTTGCCGAAGACGATACGGCCCAAGGACGCAGTGGTCAGGCCGGTGCGCTGGCCGATAATGCCCAGCAGAACGGCGATGCCCATCAGCACACAGTTGCCGATGAGGACGGCTGCAAGGCCGCGGCTGGCCGTCAGCCCCACGCCCAGCGTACCGCCGGTCAGGAAGGCACTGATGCTGACGGTAAAGCCAAACCAGACAGCCGCATTGTTGACAAAGCTTTTCTTTTGCTTTTCAGGGACGGGAGATGTGCTGTAGTCATTGGTCATGCCTGAGGCCAGGGATTTGTTTTCTTCCATGGTGACTAAACTCACTTTCCTGTAAATTTGCAGGCGGCAGCATCCTGACAGGCCGTATAAATCCGCTCCCAGTCCGTCACGGCTTTATACCTTTTGCGGAGGACGCAAAAAGGAACTGCGCTTCCTCGTTGGCCGCCATCGGCTTACCCCGTCTGTTTTTCACGCCTCCGGCAGCCGTAAGCCGCTGTGCATTCAGGGAAAAACGGGCCGGAGAGGGAAAACGGCGGGTGCTTTGCTTCAGCATACAGCATCAATAAAATTTTGTCAATAGATAAAATTATATCCGCTGTTAGATTTTAACACATTGCGAAACAGTCAAAAGTTAAGGCATAAACCGAATTTTTCTTGACTTTTATGACAAAGAGGGTTATTCTATGAGACAGAGGTAATAATTATTTATTATTTCTGCTTGGTTTTTCCTCATTTCTGGCGTCTCAAACTACCATTTACAGAAAGGATTTAATTAGGTAAACTGTTATGAACAACAAAGTCAAGTTTGGCCTTGGCATATCCACAGGTGCAGAGGGTCTTATGTATCCGATTCCGTATGCGGATGTTCACGACATTATCGACATTTCCGTTTTGGCGGAAAAGCTGGGCTTTGATTCCGTGTGGGGCAATGACCACATCACCACCCAGCAGTATGTGTATGACGAGTTTGGCCGGCAGCCGAGATACTATGCGCCGCTGCTGACTCTGGCCGCCATCGCCCAGCGCACCACCACCCTCAAGGTGGCCACGGGCCTTCTGGTGATCCCCTTCCGCAATCCCGCTATTGTGGCAAAGGAGCTGTCCACTCTGGATCACATCTCCGACGGCCGCCTGCTGGTGGGCGTAGGCCTGGGTGCCTATCGGGAGGAGTTTGAGGCCGAATTCGGTGCAAAGGCCGCCGACATGGTCCGGGGCAAGCTGTTCGACGAGAGCATTGAGATGATCCACCGTATCTTCACAGAGGAGAAGGTCAGCGCCGCCGGGGAGTACTTCGATCTCCGGGACATCCGGTCCTATCCTAAGCCGGTGCAGGAATTCTTCCCCTTCTACTTCGGCGGCAACTCGGAGAAGGGACTCAGCCGCACGGTCCGCTACGGCCGGGGTTGGCTGCCCTTCGACCTGACGGTGGAGGAGATCGCCTCCGGCGTGGAGCGGCTGAAGGAGAAGTGCGCGGAGGCGGGCCGGCCCTACGACATTGATGTGGCGCCGCAGTTCTGCATTTCCATTGGCCGCACCCATGAGGAGGCCTGCGCCAAATTTGAGCGCTCCCAGATCTACAAGCACACCATTTCCCTGGAGCAGTCCACCCTGAAGGGGAAGAAAGCCAGCGACTACACCCAGCGCAACCTGGTGGGCTCCCCGGAGGAGATCATCGAGCGCATCGAGGCGTACCGTGCCGCCGGCGTCACCACCTTCTCCGCTCTTTTATTTGCCAATAATACCCTGGAGGAGACCCGGGAGGATATGCACTTCTTCTCGGAGAGCGTGATCTCCCACTATCAGAAGTAAGGAGAGCGAATTTATATGCAAGCGTTCCGAATTCAGCGGCTGTGCGCCGCTGCCCGGGAAAAGGGCATAGATTGCTTGGTGGCATCCTCTCCGGAGAACATCGCCTATCTGACCGGCGGCTACACCAGCATCGGCCAGTCCGTGTCTGCCTCTACCCAGCTCTATGGGGTGCTGTCCGTGGAAACAGAGCAGCTCATCTATGTGGTCTCGGTGGCGGAGGTGCCCAACATCCTGGAATTTGCCGGGCTCAGCGCGGATATCTGCTGCTACGGCGGCTTCCACTTTGATTTTGACCGGGAGGAAGATGCCTTTACCCGTCGGGCAAGGGAGGTCTGCGAAAAGCGCTTCGATACTGCCGAGGCGGCCCTGGCCGCTGCGGTGCGCCGGGCCGGCACGGCACCCGGCTTTGACGAGACCCACATCAACTTCTCCGTAGCCCGGCGCATTGCCGGTGAATTGGGCCTAGCGGCCCTTACCGAGGCCGGCGGCATCTTCCGCCAGGCCCGGCGCATCAAGCATCCCCGGGAGATCAGCGCCCTGCAGGAAAGCGCCCGGGTGGCCGAGGAGGCACTGCTGGAGGCCATCGAGGGTGCCCGGCCCGGCATCACGGAGCAGGACCTGGAGACCCGCTACCGTCTGGCGGTGACCCGCCGGGGCGCCGTGCCCTACTTCTTTGTAGCCACCGCCGCCCACCGTGCTGCCTTTGTGGACGCCCACAACACCCGGCTGCAGATCCGGGCAGGGGATATGGTCCGCTTCGACTTCGGCTGCATCCTCAACGGCTTTTATTCCGACCTGGCCCGCACGATGGTGATCGGTGAGCCGGATGAGGAGACCCGCCGGTGCTATGATGCGGTGGCTGCCGGCGCAGAAGCGCAGTTTGCCGCGCTGCGGCCCGGCGTTCGGGCGGAGGAGCTGTTCCGGGCCGCCGTGGAGGGGACCCGGGCGGCAGGGCTTCCCCACTATGCCCGGAGCCACTGCGGCCACGGCATCGGCCTGGAGGGCTACGACCTGCCCTCTCTGGCGGAGGGCTTTGACATGGTCATTGAAAAGGATATGGTCCTGTGTCTGGAGACTCCCTATTACCGCGTGGGCTGGGGCGGTGTGCAGATCGAGCACACGGTGGCCGTCACCGAGGACGGCTTTATCTTCCTGGACAGCGGGGACAATTCCCTTATTGTTGTACCCATCTCTTAACTACGAAGAAAGGAAGCGACCTCTATGAAAATCGCAATTATTGGCGGAACCGGCGACATGGGCTACGGCCTGGGCCTGCGCCTGGCTAAGGCGGGCCATGAGGTGATCATCGGCTCCCGCACTGCCGAGCGCGCCCAGGAGGCGGCGAAGACCGCCCGGGAGGAGACCGGAACCGAGCTGATCTCCGGCGCCGAGAATGCAGCTGCCGTCGCCTCGGCGCAGCTGGTCATTCTCTCCGTGCCCTCCGCCGGCCACAGAGCCACCCTGGAGAGCTTGCGGGATGCTTTGGCCCAAAAGCCCGTCTTGGACATCACGGTGCCCCTGGCCTTTAAGCCCCTGCGCTATGCCCCGCCGGCCGAGGGCTCCAACGCCCAGGAGACGGCGGCGATCCTGGGGGAGGGCTGCCGGGTGGCTGCCGGCTTCCACACCATCTCCGCCACGCTGCTCTCCGACCTGGCACATCCGGTGGAGGCCAACGCCCTGGTGGTGGCCAACGATCCGGAGCTGAAGGATATGATCCTCCGGCTGGGAGAGGAGATCGGCATCACCGCCTATGACGCCGGTACGCTGACCCTGGCCTGCGCCCTGGAGAGCCAGACGCCCATGCTCATCGGCATGAACAAGCGCTACGGCAGCAAGCACATCGGCTTCCGGCTCATCGGGTTCTGAGGGCCATGGTCTCTTATCAGGCTTTTGCGCCGGAGGGCATCGGCAGCATCCACCCCGGCGATGATCTGGGGCGGATATTGGGAGACGCCCTGGAAAAGGAGGGGCTGCTGCCCCGGGACGGGGACATCCTGGTGCTGGCGCACAAGATCGTCTCCAAGGCAGAGGGCCGCATCCGCCGGCTCTCGGAGGTGACGCCGTCCCCTCGGGCCATGGCGCTTGCCAGGCGCACGGGGAAGGAGCCGCCTCTGGTAGAGGTGATCCTTCAGGAGTCCGACGAGGTTCTGTGGGCCGGCCCGGGGCTTTTGCTCTGCCGCCAGCACCTGGGCCTTGTATGCGCCAACGCCGCGGTGGACTGCTCCAATGCCGGGGAGCAAAGCGCCGTGCTGCTGCCGGAGGATCCCGATCGCTCTGCGGCGCAGCTGCGCCGTGCCCTGGAGGAGCGCTTCTGCTGTCGGCTGGGCGTTGTGATCTGCGACACCCACGGAAGGCCCTTCCGGGAGGGTGCCGGCGGCATTGTCATCGGCGCCAGCGGCACGACGCTGCTCAAGAGCTATATCGGCCAAAGGGACCGTGACGGAAGAGTTATGCACAGCAGTGTGGAGGCGGTAGGCGATGAGCTGGCCGCCGCGGCCACGCTGCTGATGGAGCAAAGCGGCGCCAGCCGCCCCGTCGTTTTGATCCGGGGCCTTTCCCTGTCGGGAGAGGACGCGGCCGCTTCAACGGTGCGGGAGCAGGCGCGGGATGTGTTCCTGTCGGCTCTGCAGAATACAAAAGGAGAGGAGCTATAAGCTATGAGCAACCAGTACGGATTAAGCTTCGGTATCTTCGGAGGGCACTCCCTGGAGGATACCATCGCCATGGTAAAAAGCGCGGAAAAGGCCGGCCTGGAGGCCTGCTGGATCTTCGAGGATTACTTTTACGGCGGCGCGTTTTCCACCGCCACCGCCTGCGCTCTGAACACGGAAAAAATTCAGATCGCCATAGGCGTTATCAACCCCTTTACCCGCCATCCCGCCCTGTCTGCCATGGAGGCGGCCTCTCTTGACGCCCTCTCCCACGGCCGGCTGATCCTGGGCATGGGCGGCAGCAACAAGGGATGGATCCAGGACAAGGCAGGCATCCCCTTTGTGAAACCTATCCAGGCCGCCGCCGAGGCGGCGGAGATCATCCGCCAGTTGGTCAATACCCGCCATACCCATTATAACGGCGAGGTTTTCAAGACCGGGGACATCCACCTGGAGTTTGAGCCATACCGCTCCGACATGCCGGTCTATTTGGGCGTGAAGGGCCCCAAGGCCCTGTACAAGGCCGGCCAGATCGCCGACGGCGTGGTGCTCTCCTCGTGTACATCGCTGCCCTATATCGCCTACGCCCGGGAGCACATTTCCGCCGGGGCCCAGGCGGCGGGCCGGGATCCCGAACAGCTGAAGATGGCCGCCTATTTCCCCACAGCGGTCAGCGACAAGGAGAAGGAGGCCCGGGATCTGGTGCGGCCATATCTTGCAAAGTTCATTGGCATCCACGGCTATCACCCCATCATGTTTGAGGCCGGTTTGACAGAGGAGATCATCCGGCCCTTTAAGGACGCCCTGGCCCAGGGCAGGACGGCGGAGGTCATCCCCCTGGTCACGGACGACATCGTGGACAAGCTGGCCATTGCCGGAAATGCCGCCTATTGCCGGGATAAGCTGGCGGCCATCAACGCGGCGGGTGTGTCTATGCCCATTGCCTTCGAGCTGCCCAACCAGTCCCCCCTGGAGCTGGTGGACACCCTGGCGCGGGAGATCATCCGCCCATAAAAACCTGAAACCGTAAGGAGCATTTGGTTATGAATTATATCAACAATATCACCGAAGCCATCGGCCACACGCCGCTGCTGAAGCTCAATAAGATCGGCAGGGATGTGGGCGCCAATGTATTTGTAAAGCTCGAGCACCTTAACCCCAGCGGCAGCTACAAGGACCGCATGGCCCTGGCCATGGTCAACGCCGCCGAGGAGGGGAACACCTGGAACGGCAAGCAGCTGCCGCCGGACGGCGTGGTAGTGGAGGCCTCCGCCGGCAACACCGCCCCCGCCCTGGCCCTGGTCTGCGCGGCCAAGGGCCTCAAGGCCCGGCTGGTCCTCTACCGCTACCAGTTTGAGGGCGCCACCAACTCCCGTATGCAGATCACCCAGGCCTTTGGCCCTGAGGTCACCGTGTCCAGCGAGCCCTCGGATTATCTGACGCCGGAGCAGGTGGAGGAATTCTCCAAGGAGGAGCCGGACATCCCCCATGTGCTGGCAGCGAAAATGGACTGCCAGCGGATGGAGGATGAGGATCCCAAAACCGTTTGGGTGGACCAGATCTACAACATGGCGAATCTGGACGGCCAGAAGGCCATGGCCCGGGAGATCTATGAGCAGCTGGACGGCCAGATCGACGCCATCGGCTGCTCCGTGGCTGCCGGCGGCACCCTCTATGGGCTGTGCCAGGGCCTGGCGGAGCTGGGCGTGCATCCCGCGCTGACCTTCGGTGTGGTTCCCAGCGGCAGCGAGTGCTATCTGAGCTTGCCCAAGCGGGAGTGCGACTACGGTGAGTACAAGGTCTCCGACGCCCGCCATAAGGTGGCCGCCGCCATGGGCCTGGACAAGTGGGTCACAGAGGAATCCATCATCCATAAGATGGTCAAGGCGGGCTATCCCGATAAGTGCTTCCTGGTCACTGACGAGGAGGCGCGTGACATGGCAAACCGCCTGTGCAGGGAGGAGGGCATCTTCTGCGGCATGTCCTCCGGTGCCAATGTGCTCATCGCCCTGGAGATCGCCCGCCGCCTGGGTCCCGGCAAGAATGTGGTCACCACCATTGTGGACCGCCGCGACCGCTATCTCTGTGAGATGCCTTACGAAAAATATGTAGTCTGAGCCGCCGGCGGTGCAGGATGCTTAAAGAAGGTGAAGGAATGAACATTTTTGAAAAAGCAAGGACCAATAAGGCGTTTCGGATGGTGCTGATCGCGGAGCTGGGGGCCATGTCCATCCTGCTGGCGAAATTCACCCGCTTTCCCATTTTTCCGGCGGCGCCGTTTCTAAAAATGGACATCGGAGAGGTGCCGCTGCTGTTTGCGGCCCTGGCCCTGCCGGGACTGGGGGGACTGAGCGCCCTGCTGGTAAAGGAGCTGCTCTCGTTTTTCATTTTCGGAACGAATCTTTACGGCTTGACAGCGGATTTCCTGGCCTGCGGCTGCTTCCTGCTGGTTTTTACGCTGCTGCGCAGGAAAAGCGGCTCCCTGGGGCGCTTTGCTCTGGCGATCACCGTGGGATCCCTGGCCCGAATGGCCTTCTCCGTCCCGCTGAATTTGGTGATCCTGCAGCTGCAGTACGGCTCGAGCATCGAGACGATCTGGGCGCAGATACCCTTCATCGTGCCCTTCAACGGCCTCAAGTGCGTGCTGGACGGCGTGTGTCTGGTACCTCTGTATCACCGGGTCACAGTGGCCGTGGCGGCCAAAAACAACGGGAATTGAAAAGAGGTGCGGCCCATAAAGCCATTGAAAAACACCGGTGCCCGACAGAATAATCTATATAGGAGATCAAACCCTCCGGCTTAGCCGGAGGGTTTGATCTCCTATAGGGGCAGCAGTGAAAATGCATCCATTCCGCAAAAGCAGGGCAGGCAACTTCAGGTTGCCCAAAAAAGGCCGTGCGATGGCAAAACGCAACCTCCTGTTGCTGGACGAAGAACGGCGTTTCCCGTATCCTGTGGGTAGAAACCGCGACACGCTGTCCCGCGCAGCGAAAAATAAAAAAGGAGGTCATCCCCATGAAGAAACGAGTGATCTGCATGCTTTTAAGTGTTCTCATCACCCTTTCCCTTGCTGCCTGCGGCAAAGAACCAGACAGTGCGGCGTTTTCCGTGACGGAGGAGACGATTCGTGCCGCCCTGGAGAAAACCGACCTGCCGGAGGTGCTCTGCCCGGAGGAAACGGAGACCCTCGGCGACCTGACCACCTATGTCCTGCGGGACCCGGCTCATAAGGAAGACCCTTCGGCAAAAACCTTTGTGTCCGGGGCCTCCACAGATACGGGGCGGGTGCTCTATGTGCAGGTCTTGGGGGCATCACTGGAGGAGCGGCCCACCTTCTCCTGGGGGGACTGGCAGGGGTATTTCCAACTGGCCTCGGCGCTTTTCGGCGGCCTGGAGGAGGACGCTCTCTACAACGCCTTTGCCGCGCAGCCCTGGACAGATGACCCGGCGGCAGCCGATAAGCCCCATCTGACGGAGAGTGCCCGCTGGACGGCGGAGGTATCCGGCGGCTACTGCGTGGCGGTCTATCAGCTGGCCAACACGCAAACCGTCTATGCGGGCACCTCCGCCGGCGGCACCCGGGTGCTCGCCTATGCGCCCCGGCTGTATCTGACGGTGTATGAATCCAAGGCGCAGTATGAGGGGCTCAAGGGCGCGTGAGATGATCGGCTGATGCACAACAGCGCGGCGCACCCTCCCGGGTGCGCCGCACGGATTTTTGCAGGTTACAGGCAGATTTGCTTTTTCGTGGCCGCCGCGGCCTCCTCCCCCAAAAGGGCCCGGATGATGGCCAGGGCGAACGCGAAAGCGCCGCCCAGCGCCTGACCGGTGATAATGGCGCCGTCCGTGACGGCTTTTTCCCCGCTGATGCGCTTAGCGTGAAAACCGGCGGTGCATTCCGGGTGCACCGTGGCGCACTTATCCGCCAGGAGCCCCAGATCAGAGAGAATGCCCGGCGCGGCGCAGATGGCGGCCAGGAGCCGGCCCTCATCGGCAAAGCGGCGGACCTGGGCCATGGCGGTCCCGTTGGCGCGGATGTGATCCACGCCGGGGATGCCGCCGGGGAGCACCAGCACATCCGCCCGGTCATAGTCCGCCTGCTCCGCCGTGCAGTCGGCGGTGATGCGGGCCTTGGGGGCGGCGAGCACCTCCCGGCGCCCCATTACGGAGGCCGTGGTGACATGGATGCCGGCGCGCTGCAGAAGATCGGCGGTGATCAGCGCCTCGCAGGACTCCGTCCCGTCGGCCAGAAAGATAACGGCGTTTTTCATGGTACACCTCACAAGCTATATTTCGACTCCAGTGTAGCAAATTTTTCCCAGATGTGCAAGCTTTCTTGACAGAAAGCCCCGGCGGCGGTAGGATGGGAGAAAAAGGGGGGGTGGACGAATGGACCTGCTGCGCTATGCCGCGCCCTGGGGGGAAATTCTCCTCTGCGGCGCAGGGGATGAGCTGAAGGGCCTCTATATCCGGGGACAGCGCCGCGCCCCGGCCGACCTGCACGGCGAATATCGGGGAACGCCGCTGCTGCGCGCCGCGGCGCAGTGGCTGGACGCCTATTTCAGCGGCAAAAAGCCGTCGCCCGGGCTTCTGCCGCTTGCGCCGGAGGGAAACGCCTTTCAGCAGGCCGTGTGGCGCCATCTGCTGGCGATCCCCTATGGGGAGACCGCCACCTACGGCGCTATCGCCCGGGCCGTTGCCCGGGAAATGGGCCGGGAGCGGATGTCCGCCCAGGCGGTGGGAGGCGCGGTGGGGCGCAACCCCATCTCCATCATCATCCCGTGTCACCGCGTTATCGGCGCGGACGGCGGCCTCACCGGCTACGCAGGCGGCCTGGCCGTAAAGGCGTGGCTGCTGCGGCATGAGGGCGCGCGGCAATAAAAATTTCCTGTGCCGCGGCACAGGAAATTTTTTCTGCGGGAGCTCAAAAGGCCCAGTTGCCCTGGCGGAAGATGGGCACGGTGCGCCCATCGGCGCAGAGAGCGTCAATGTCCATGTCGGCGCAGCCGATCATAAAGTCCTCGTGGACCATGGAGTCATTCACGCCCAGGGCCCGGCATTCCTCCAGAGTACGCTTGTCAAAGTCGTTGACGGTATCGGCAAAGCCCATGCCCAGGGCCAGGTGACAGGCGGCGTTTTCATCAAAGAGGGTGTTGTAGAAAAGAAGGCCGCTCTGCCGGATGGGGCTGTCATAGGGCACCAGGGCACACTCGCCCAGATAGGCGCTGCCCTCGTCCATGGTGATGAGCTTGGTGAGCAGCTCCCGATTCACCTCCGCGTCCCACTCCACGGCCTTGCCCTCATGGAAGCGGATCCAGAATTTGTCGATAAGCTGTCCCTGGTAGGAAAGGGGCTTGGTGGCATAGACGATGCCCTCCGCCACGCCTCGCTTGGGGGAGATGAAGCACTCCTCCGAGGGGATGTTGGGGTTGAAGGTGATGCCCTGCAAGCTCCTCTCGCTGCCGCCGGAAAAGTGGGCCTCCGGGATCATGCCCACGGTGAAGTCCGTGCCGTTGCCGGCGTGATAGCGCAGCTCCCGGATGCCCAGGCCGTTGAGGTAGTCGCAGCGGCTGTGGATGTCCCGGTTATGGGCCTCCCAGGCGGCAATGGGATCGTCGTTGACCCGGGAGGTGGAGAGGATGGCCTCCCAGAGCTTTTCCACCGCCTGGGACACCCGCAGCTCCGGGAAGAGCTTTTTGGCCCAGGCCTTCCCGGGCACGGCGGCAATGCACCACTGATACCGGTTCTCCAGCTTGTCCCGATAGGGCTTGATGATGGGAAAGCGCTTTTGCTGGGCCTTGGCCATCTTGGCCTGGTCGATGCCCCGGAGGCCGTCGGGGTCCTCACTGAGGAGGTAGATGCGGCAGGGGACCACATCCACATAGTGCTGCAGGCGGGCGAGCTCATAATCCTCCACCTTGCCCAGCACGGTGTCGGTGCGATAGCGGTAGTGGAGCTTCTGCAGGGGCTCGTAGCTCCAGTTCACCACTACCTTCTTCGCCTTGCACTTATAACATTCCTCCACCACCATCTGCACGAATTCCGGCTGGTCTAAGTCGGCGTCGATAAAGACCTCCTGTCCGGGCCGGACATTCACGCCCGTGCGGGCGATGAGGCGGGCATAACTGCGTAAAACACTTTTTTTCATGATTTGCCTCCTGAACTTCACAGAAACTTCGCAGTATAGTATATCACCGTTTTACGCATTTGAAAAGTGCGCCCGCCGGAGATATTTTCCAATCACAGAAAAAGAAGCCGGCCGGGAGCCGACTTCGCGGAGCAGATTCGTCAATCTTGCAAACCCGGCGGCGATCCGCTATAATAGTCCCTGAAGAAGCATCATTTCCGGGAAAAGGAGCAAGGACAGATGAAATTACAGGAGATACCCCTGGGCACCGTGGTAAACGCCCACGGCATCCGGGGCGAAGTGAAGGTAAACCCGCTGCCGGCGTTTGACCCGGCGGAGATCGCCGGGTTCAAGCAGCTATTGATCGGCGGTAAGCTCACCCCGGTCAGCGCGGCCCGGGTGCACAAATCCACCGTACTGCTGAAGCTGCCCGGCGTGGAGGATATGGATGCCGCCCTGGCCCTGAAGGGCAAGAGCGTGGCGGTGCGCCGGGAGGACGCCCACCTGCCGGAGGGAGAATGCTTCGAGGCGGAGCTGGTGGGCTGCACCGTGGTGGATGATGCCACCGGCGAGACCTTGGGCCTGCTGCACCGGGTGCTGCACTATCCCGCCCACGCCGTTTACGAGGTGAAGGGGGAGCGGGAGTATCTCATTCCCGCCGTGCCCGGGGTCTTCATCGCCGGTGTGGATGTGGAGGCCGGCACGGTGCGGGTACACATGATGAAGGGGCTGGCAACGGATGAGAATTGATATTATGACGCTTTTCCCCGATGCCGTGGAGGGCATGCTGGGCCAGTCCATCATCGGCAGGGCAAGGGACAAGGGCCTGGTGGACATCCGCTGCCACCAGATCCGGGACTATACCACCAACAAGCAGATGCAGGTGGACGACTATCCCTATGGCGGCGGCCGGGGGGCTGTGATGCAGTGCGACCCTCTCTATCGCTGCTGGGAGCACATCTGCCAGGAGGCGGGGCAGCGGCCCCGCACCATCTACCTTTCCCCCTGCGGGCGGGTTTTTACCCAGCAGGTGGCCAAGGAGCTCATCGCCGCCTACGGACACATCTGCCTGGTCTGCGGGCACTATGAGGGTATCGACCAGCGGTTTATCGACGAGTGCGTGGACGAGGAGCTCTCCGTGGGAGATTTTGTTCTCACCGGCGGGGAGATACCCGCCATGGCGGTGGCCGACTGTCTGTGCCGCATGGTACCGGGGGTGCTGCCGGAGGAGAGCTGCTATACCGAGGAGAGCCACTGGGCAGGGCTGCTGGAATACCCCCAGTACAGCCGCCCGGAGGTGTGGCACGGTCGGGCGGTGCCGGAGGTGCTTTTGTCCGGGCACCACGGCAATGTGGCCGACTGGCGCACCAAGGAGAGCTATAAGCGCACCATCACCCGCCGGCCGGATATGTGGGAGCGGTTTGATAAAAGCGTGATCCACTCCCGCCATGAAAAGAAGGTCTATCAGCAGGCCCTGGACGAATTGGCCCAGGAGCAGAAAGAGCAGTAAAGGAAGATCCCTTGACAATCGTCAAGGGATCTTCTCATGCCGCTTTTCTGTTATGCGCCTTTCTTTTTTCGCCGCATGGTGCCGATGAGGGTGAGGACCGCCCCCAGCAGGAGCATAAGGTCGGCGAGGTTGAAGACAAGACCCTTCAGCTTCCCCGGCGCCTGGGGGAAGCGGAGCATATCCGTCACCGTGCCGCGCTTCAGGCGGTCCATGAGGTTGCTCAATGCCCCCAGCAGAAGAAAGCCGGCGCCGGTGCGCTCCCAGCTATTCTGCCGGGGATGCTCCCGCAGCAGGGTGAGGGCCGTCAGCCCAAAGCAGGCCGCCTGCACGCGGCGCACCGTTTGGGGCCTGTCCTTACACCTGCCGCAGGCGAAGCCGGGGTTCTCCATGGGCTCCCAGGCGATGCGCTCCGGGCAGGGGGTCACCACCTGCAGGCCCTCCCGGGCCATGGCTTTGGTCTTGCGGTCCGCCCAAAAGGCGGCGGCGGGAAAAAGTATGCTCAGCATGGTACTACCTCCGTCTGCGGCCACCCAGGGTGAAGCCGAAAATAAGACCCATGAGGCCGCCGGCAATGTGTGTCAGCTGGGAGATGTTGTCCTTCTTGAAAAAGCCGTCCACCAGCTCGCCGCCTAAGTAGAAGATCACCACTAAGATCAGCGTGAAGGGGATCTCACCCTTTTTCATCTCGGTGAAGGAGTTCATCACGATCATCATAAACACGATACCGCTGGCCCCCAAAAGCGCGGTTTTGGGGAAGAAGATAAACTGGATGAGACCGGTGACCAGGGCGGTGGCCATGATGCACCAAAAGATGCGGGCGTGGCCGTATTTCTCCTCCACGCCGGGGCCCACCAGCAGCAGAAGCAGCATGTTGCTCATGTAGTGCTCCCAGCCGCTGTGGCCCAGGATGTGGCCGAAAAAGCGCACATAGGTCAGCGGATCGGTGAGGGGGGCGCGGTAGACGCTGAAGAAGAGCCAGGTGGTGCGCCCGGCGGTGAGGCCGTCCAAAAACAGCGCCAGTAAGCTCAAAAGGGCCAGGGTCAGCACCACGGGGGCGTTGAAGCGGATGATGATGCGTTTCAAGGTAAGTTCCTCTTTTCAAACGGTAATACTTGTATTATACTGGGTAGCGATGAAAATGTAAACATGTGAAAGGAAGAAACCCAATGAAGAAATTTTGGAAGGGCCTGCTCATCGCCCTGGCCTGCCTTTTGGCGGCGGTGCTGGTGTATGCGGGCTATGTATTTGCCTATGCCGGAAACCGTATCGGCGACCAAGAGCTGACAGTCGGCGGGCAGGGCACCGCCCGGGTGGAGCAGGGGAAGGAATATACCGTATTATCCTTCAACATGGGCTTTGGCGCCTATGAGGCGGACTACGGCTTTTTCATGGACGGCGGCACCGAATCCCGGGCCTGGAGCCGGGAGCGGCTGGAGAAGAATTTGCAGCGCATCGCCGCCTTCACCCAGCAGCAGGCCGCCGACCTCACCCTCATCCAGGAGGTGGACTTAGACGCCACCCGCAGCTATCATGTGGATGAAAGAGCGGTGCTGACGGACGCCCTGGGCCAAAGCAGCAGCTATACCTGGGCCCAGAATTACCGCTCGGCCTACCTGCTTTATCCCATCACGGAGCCCCACGGGGCCTCCGTGTCAGGGCTTTTGACCTTTTCCCGCTTCCCCATCACCGCCGCCCGACGGGTGGAGCTGCCGGTGGAAAAGGGCGTGGTGAAGGTGCTGGATCTGGACCGCTGCTACAGCGTGCAGCGCATCCCGGCAGGGGATAGGGAGCTTGTGGTCTATAACCTCCACCTTTCTGCTTATACCTCAGACGGCACCATTGCCAACCGGCAGCTGGAGCTGCTGCTGGCGGACATGGAGGCGGAGTACGAAAAGGGCAACTGCTGCATCGCCGGCGGCGACTTCAACAAGGATCTCCTGGGGGACAGCAGCGCCTATTTCGGCGAGGCGGACCGGGACTATACCTGGGCCCAGCCCATCCCGGAGAGCGTCTTTGACGCGGCGGCCCACATCCGCCTGGCGGCCCCCTTTGATGAGGCGGCCCCGGTGCCCTCCTGCCGCAATGCCGACGGCCCCTATCATCAGGGGCAGTATGTGCTGACAGTGGACGGCTTCTTGGTCTCCGACAATGTGGAGGTGCTGAGCGCTCAGGTGGTGGACACCGGCTTTGCCTACTCCGACCACAACCCTGTGAAGCTGACCTTCCGGCTGCCCTGAGCGCCGTGAGAAAAAGAGCCGCCCGCCGGCGGCTCTTTTTCTCATCGGTCAAAAAATAAAAATTTCCTCTTGCAATGAGAAATAAACTGTGCTATAGTAGCTCCCAACTTGATACCACCCTATGAACCGCCCGGAATGGAAAGACCGGTCGGGGAGGGTACTCTGGAGAATCCCATTGAATTGGGTGCCGAAGGTGCAAGGCGCATGGTGCGCTGAATCTCTCAGGCAAAAGGACGGAGATGACAAGTGGTTTCACTTGTCGGCTTTTTCTCCAGAGTCGCTGCCTGCAGCGGCTCTTGTTTTATTTTATCCGAAAAGGAGAGAAGACCATGGAAACCCTATTGTACCCCATTGTGAGCAAGATCAACGAATACCTCAGCAGCTACATCCTCATCTTCCTGCTGTTAGGCGTAGGACTTTGGTACTCCGTCCGCACCCGCTTTGTGCAGGTGCGCTGCTTCGGCGAGGGCATGCGGAAGTTCTTCGGCGAAATGAGTCTGCGGGGCGGCGCCCAGAAAAGCGGCATGACCTCCTTCCAGGCCCTGGCCACCGCCATCGCCGCCCAGGTGGGCACCGGAAACATCGTGGGTGCCTCCGGCGCCATCCTCACCGGCGGCCCCGGCGCCATCTTCTGGATGTGGGTCATTGCCTTCTTCGGCATGGCCACCATCTACGCCGAGGCAACGCTGGCTCAAAAGACCCGCATCGTGGAGCCGGACGGCCGCATCAAGGGCGGCCCGGTCTACTACATCACCACGGCGTTCAAGGGCGGCTTTGGCAGGTTCCTGGCGGGATTTTTTGCCGTATCCATCATCCTGGCTCTGGGCTTCATGGGCTGCATGGTGCAGTCTAACTCCATCGGCTCCACCATGCAGACTGCCTTCGGCATCCCCTCGTGGGCGGCGGGCATCGTGCTGGTGGTGATCTGCGGCGTCATCTTCCTGGGCGGCGTGCAGCGCCTGGCCGTCGTTACGGAGAAGCTGGTGCCCATCATGGCGGGTATCTTCCTGGCGGGTGCCCTGGTGATCTTGGCCTGCCGCATCCGCTATGTGCCCGCCACCTTCGCCATGATCTTCCGCTATGCCTTTGCCCCCCAGGCCATCATCGGCGGCGGCTTCGGCTATGCCCTCAAGACCGCCGTGTCCCAGGGGGCCAAGCGGGGCCTTTTCTCCAATGAGGCCGGTATGGGCTCCACACCTCATGCCCACGCCCAGGCCAATGTGGCCCATCCCCACGATCAGGGCGTGGTGGCCATGATCGGCGTTTTCATCGACACCTTCGTGGTGCTCACGCTCAACGCCCTGGTCATCATCTGCACCCTCTACACCGCCGACGGGCCTCTTCACGACTGCGGCGCCGCCGCGGCCAGCACCGTCCTGGGCAAGGCCAACCTGGCCCAGACCGCCTTCGGCAGCGTGTGGGGCGCCAGCGTGGGCGCCAAGTTCGTGGCGGTGTGCCTGTTCTTCTTCGCCTTCTCCACGGTCTTGAGCTGGAACCTCTTCGGCAAGATCAATGCCGATTACCTCTTCGGCAGAAAGAACCCCAAGCTCTGCGAGACGATCTACACCCTCATTGCCCTGGTGTTCATCTTCCTGGGTACTGTCACCGGCAGCGACTTTGTCTGGGAGCTGACGGATATGTTCAATAACTTCATCGTCCTGCCCAATGTCATCGCCCTCTTCGCCCTCACCGGTATGGTGCTGCAATCTTGCCGGGAGGGGAAAAGCCGCCGCCTGCGCTAACGGCGTATAGGGCCGGACGGCCCCGGGTCCCCCGGAGGAGATTTTGCCCCTTTTTCCTCCGGGGGGATTTTTTTCCTTGACATCCCGCTCCAAAGTTCATATAATAGAACGGCTGACGGGGAGTAGCGCAGCTGGTAGCGCGCTTGGTTCGGGACCAAGAGGCCGGGAGTTCAAGTCTCCTCTCTCCGACCACGAAAGAAAGATGCACCTTCGGGTGCGTCTTTTTTTGTTATTGGACAGCGGGACTCCCGGCCTCTTGCACGGGCATCGGCGGCGAGTTCTACCGGCTGACAAGCCCTCATATACTTTTCACAAAAAGGGGGGTCATGCCATGACAGCACAGGAGATCATCGCCCGGCGGGCCAGAGGGGCCTATCCCGCGCAGCGGCGGCCGGCGGCATCCGACACGGCGGGGGAGGGCAAGCGGGTGGAGAAGCCCAAAGGCCGCAGCTCATTTATGACGCAGACCATCCTCTGCGCCATTCTTTTCGCCGTCATCGTGGGGGTAAAGCTCACTATGCCGGATGTGACAGCCCGGTACCGAGAGCAGGTGCTGGATCTCATGGGGGAGACCACCGATGCCGCCGCGGTCTTCTCCGCCGTGGGGCAGCTGATGGGCCCCGATGCCCGCCAGGCGGCGGAGCAGGCCTATGAGGCGGTGTTCGGCGTCCAAAGCGTGGAGGCGGCCGACCACACAGCGGATCGCAACGCCGCGGTCTACTCCCTTACCAATACCCCTGCCCGGACGGAGCTGCTCCAGCAGATATTGGGCTTCGACTACACAGACCCGGTGGAGGGACGCCTGAGCTCTGCCTTCGGCTATCGGGATCACCCTATCACAGAGCGGGAGAAGTTCCACTACGGCCTGGATATCACAGCCCCGGAGGGAGCGGTGATATCCGCCTTTGCCGCCGGTGAGGTGGCGGTGGTGGCGGAGAGCAGCGAGCTGGGAAAATATGTGGAGCTCGTCCACGAAAACGGCTATTCCACCCTCTACGCCCACTGCAGCCGCGTTACCGCCTCCGCCGGGCAGACCGTGAAGCCCGGCGACCCCATTGCCGAGGTGGGGGCCACCGGGGAGGCCACCGGCAGCCACCTGCACTTTGAGCTCCACCGGGACAATGTCTACCTCAACCCCATCTACTATGTCACCTGCTGAGAGGCGGCTGCCGGTGGGCACGGTGCTGCTTCTGGCCGCCTTTGCGGTGTTGTCCTCCCCGGAGGTGCTCTTGGCGGTGGCGGCGGCGATAGTCCTGCATGAGGCCGGGCACTGGCTGGCCCTGCGCTGCATGGGCTGCGGCGTCTCTATGCCGCGGCTTACGGCCCTGGGCCTGGAGATGCGTCCCCGGGGGCCGCTTTCCTATGGCCGGGAGCTTTTGGCGCTGCTGGCCGGCCCCCTGGCCAACGGACTGTTCTTCGTGCTCCTGGGCCTTCTGGGGCGGCGCTGGGAGGAGGCCTATCTCTTTGCCGGCGCGCAGCTGGTGCTGGGGGTCTTCAACCTGCTGCCGGTGTGGGGACTGGATGGGGGCAGCATTCTGTGGATCCTGGCGGCTCTGGCTTCCGACCCCGACCGGGCGGACCGGGTGCTCCGGTGGGTGAGCGTGGCGGCCGCCACGCTGCTGGTGCTGGGAAGCGCGGTGCTCGTGTGCCGGCTCCACGGCGGTGGCTTTCTCCTATGGGCGGCCCTGGGGCTCTTTTTCGGTGTGGCCGGGCAAATAGGGCTTGTCAAACCGGCCGGGAGAAGGTAAAATAATAAAGTTAAAGAAAACCCCGCAAAGGAGAAAAACCGTGGATAAGAAGCTCGAACGCATCCTGCCCCGGGTGCAGAAGCCGGCCCGCTATGTGGGCGGCGAATATAACGCGGTGGTGAAGGACAAGTCCCAGGTGGACACCCGCATCGCCTTTTGCTTTCCCGATATTTACGAGATCGGCATGTCCAACCTGGGCATGCGCATCCTCTATGGCGTGATGAACCGCATCCCCGGCGTGTGGTGCGAGCGGGTATTCGCCCCCTGGGGGGACATGGAGGAGGAGATGCGCCGGGCGGGTATCCCCCTCTACGGCTTGGAGTCCGGGGATGCCATCACGGATTTTGACATCGTGGCCTTCTCCGTGGGCTATGAGATGGCCTTCACCGCCATCCTCAATATGCTGGATCTGGCCAAGATCCCCCTCCACAGCGCCGAGCGCACGGGCCTGACGCCGCTCATTATCGCCGGGGGCACCGCCATGTACAACCCCGAGCCCATCGCCGACTTCGTGGACATCGTGAGCTTAGGCGAGGGCGAGGATGTGACTCCGGAGCTGATAGAGCTGCACCGCAAAGCCCGCAGGGAAGGGTGGAGTAAAGATAAATTCCTTTACGCCGCCGCCCAGCTGGACGGCATCTATGTGCCCTCTCTCTATGAGGTGCGCTACCATGAGGACGGCACCGTGGCGGCCATCATCCCCCGAGAGGGGGCGCCCGCCAAGGTCACCAAGCGCATTGTCCACGATATGGACAAGTCCTATTTTCCGGTAAATACCATTGTTCCCAGCACGGAGATCGTTCAGGATCGCGTGACCCTGGAGCTGTTCCGGGGCTGCATCCGGGGCTGCCGCTTTTGCCAGGCGGGGTATGTCTACCGGCCGGTGCGAAACCGCAGCCGGGATCTGTGTGCGGAATACTGCGTGAATTCCTGCAACGATTCGGGCTACCAGGAGGTGACCCTCTCCTCCCTGAGCACCAGCGATTACCCCCAGCTCACGGAGCTTTGCGATGAGCTGGAGGGCTTTTGCGCCCAGCGCCATGTGAATCTGTCTCTTCCCAGCTTACGGGCGGATAACTTCTCCATGGCCCTGATGCAGCGGCTGGCCAAGGGCCGCAAGACCGGCCTGACCTTCGCCCCGGAGGCGGGGAGCCAGCGGCTGCGGGATGTCATCAACAAGAATGTGACCCAGGAGGCGCTGCTGCAAAGCTGCCGCACGGCCTTTGCCGGGGGCTATAACGCCGTGAAGCTCTACTTCATGCTGGGCCTGCCCACGGAGACGGACGAGGATATCCTCGGCATTGCCGACCTGGCCGCCCGGGTGATGCACGAATGGCGGGAGAGCGCCCCTAACAAGCAGCGCGGCGTGCGCATCACCGTGTCCACCAGCTACTTTGTCCCCAAGCCCCACACGGCCTTTCAGTGGGAGCCCCAGATCACCCGGGAGGAATATGACCGCCGGGTGAAGCTCCTGCGGGACAGCATGAACACCAAAACCGTGACCTATAACTGGCACGATGGTGACACCAGCTTTTTGGAGGCCGTTTTGGCCCGGGGCGACCGCCGCCTGGGCCGCGCTCTGGAATGTGCCTGGCGCAAGGGTGCCAAGTTAGACGCCTGGGAGGAGTATTACTCCTTGGAGCGTTGGCAGGAGGCCCTGGCGGAGTGCGGTCTCGACCCGGCCTTTTATGCCTACCGCACCCGGAAAAAGGACGAGCTGATGCCCTGGAGCGTCATCTCCAGCGGCGTGACGGAGGCCTATTTGTGGCATGAGCGGGAGCAGGCGTACCGGGCCCTTACCACCCCGGACTGCCGCACCCGCTGCAACGGCTGCGGGGCCAATAAGCTGGTAGGAGGGAAGTGCGATGTCTAAGCTGCGGATGCTCTTTGTCAAGGAGGCCCAGGCCTCCTATATCTCCCACCTGGACCTGATGCGCACCATCCAGCGGGCCTTTCCCCGTACGGAGCTGGATATCAAGCATACGCAGGGCTATCATCCCCACCCCATCCTCTCCATCGTGCTGCCCCTGCCGGTGGGCCAGCAGAGCGACTGCGAGCTTTTGGACTTTGAGGTGGAGCAGGAGCATGACGGCACGGGCATCGCTGAGAAGATCAACACCGGCCTGCCCACGGGTCTGCGGGTGCTCTGCTGCTACCCGGCCCGGCGCCCGGTGAAGGAGCTTTGCCAGCTGCAGGCGGATATTGTGCTGGAATATGACCGGGGCGTTCCGGCGGGAGCTGTTCAGGCCCTGACGGCGCTCTTCCAAAGAGAGTCCCTCATCATTCAGAAAAAGACCAAGCGCAAGGAGCTGGCGGATGTGGACATCGCCCCCATGCTCCACCGGGTGGAGCTCACGGAAGGGGCAGGGGAAATTCGCGGCACCGTCACCGTCCAGGCGCAAAATCCAGGCCTGAACCCGGCCCTTTTGGAAAAGGCCATCCAAAAGGAGCTGCCGGCGCTTATGCCCGACTTCCTGCGCATCCGCCGCCGGCGGATCTTGGATGAAAACGGCGAGGATTTTCGGTAAAGCAAAAGAAAATCCGGCCTTTTGGTAAAAAAGCACTTGCTTTTCCCCGTTTGTTGTGGTATCCTATCCTGGCGTGAAAAGGGCGGTCCTCTGCCGTGCGGCATCTCAAAGAGAAGAGTGCCAGGAAATGCCGGCATGAACACCTATATATATTAGGAGGAAATATCCATGGATCTCATCAAGGCATTGAACGAAAAGCAGCTCCAGGCCCAGGTGCCTCAGGTTGCAGTGGGTGACACCGTCAAGGTGCATGTCAAGGTCAAGGAGGGCTCCCGTGAGCGTATCCAGATCTTCGAGGGTACCGTCATTGCGAAGAAGCACGGCGGCATCGAGGAGACCATCACCGTCCGCCGTATCTCCTACGGCGTGGGCGTGGAGAAGGTCTTCCCCCTGCATTCTCCCACCATCCAGACCATCGAGGTGGTGCGTCACGGCTATGTCCGCCGCGCCAAGCTGTACTATCTGCGTGACCGTGTCGGCAAGGCCGCCAAGGTTCGCGAGAAGCTGTAATTCGATCCGAAAAAAGAAAGCTGCCATCGGCGGCTTTCTTTTTTTATCCCGGCGGGGGAGTTGCCCTTTGCCTTTTGCCGCCGGGTGTGCTATACTGATAAAAAAGCTAAATTGGAGGCGTATGCCATGCAGATAGAAGCCCTCAGCTGGTTTCCCGGCCACATGACAAAAACAAAGCGGATGATCGCCGACGAGATCGGCCATATGGACGCCGTCTGCGAGATCCTCGATGCCCGCATCCCCCTTTCCAGCCGCAACCCGGATGTGGACGAGATGGTGGGCAATAAGCCCCGGATGGTGGTTTTGAACCGGGTGGATCAGGCGGACCCCGCCGAGACCAAAAGGTGGGCCGCCTATTTCCGGGACAAGGGCTATGCCGTTCTGGAGAGCGACGCCAAAAGCGGCATGGGCACGGCCCAATTCGCCGCCGCCGTGCGCACTCTCCTGCGGGACAAGCTGGCCGCCTATGAGGCCAAGGGCCAGGTGGGCCGCACCCTGCGGGTGATGGTGCTGGGCATCCCCAATGTGGGCAAGTCCACCTTCATCAACAAGGTGGCGGGCCGCAAGGCCGCCAAGGCGGAGGACCGCCCCGGCGTCACCCGCACAAAGCAGTGGATCCCTGTGGACCGGCAGCTGGAGCTGCTGGACACGCCGGGCATCCTGTGGCCCAAATTTGAAGACAAGCAGGTGGGCATCCGCCTGGCCTTTACCGGGGCCATCAAGGACGATGTCATGGACATTGAGGAGTTGGCCTGCTGCCTCATGGAATACCTGGGCCGCCGCTACCCGGAGGTGCTCCGGGAGCGCTACCGGGTGGCTCCGGAGGAGGGGGCCATGGGCTATGACCTTCTCACCGAGGCCGGACGCAGGCGGGGCTTTCTCATGCGGGGCGGCGAGATCGACACCGAGCGCATGAGCCGCATCCTGCTGGATGAATTCCGGGGTGGCAAGCTGGGCCGCTTTACACTGGAGACCGTGGAGGAGAGCACATGAGCGAGCTTTTGCATCCCTTTTCCATCGAGGAGGAGTATCCCGGCCAGGTGGTGTGCGGCGTGGATGAGGCCGGGGCGGGCCCGCTGATGGGGCCGGTATATGCCGCCGCCGTTATCCTGCCGCCGGGCTGCCGCATCCAGGGCCTGAACGACTCCAAGAAGCTCACGGAGAAAAAGCGCGAGGCCCTCTATGACATCATCCTTGAGAAGGCCGCCGCCTGGGCCGTTGCCTCCGTGTCCGCCCGGGAAATTGACGAAACGGATATTTTAAGCGCCCGGATGAAGGCCATGCAAAAGGCCATCGACGGCCTTTCTCTCCGGCCGGACATGGCCCTCATTGACGGCAACCGCGACCGGGGCAAAACGGCCCAAATCACCGCGCCGCACCGCACCGTGGTGGGCGGGGACGGCAAATCCGCCAGCATCGCCGCCGCCTCTGTGCTGGCCAAGGTCAGCCGGGACCGCTATGTCCGGGATGTGCTGGACAAGGCCTATCCCCAGTACCGGTTTGCCCGGCACAAGGGATACGGCACGGCCCTGCACTACGCCATGCTGGACGCCTATGGCCCCTGTCCGGAGCATCGGCTCACATTTCTCAAGAGCTGGGAGGCCCGCCATGTCCAGAAGTGAAGGCACCCGCGGCGAGGCCCTGGCGGCGGAGTATCTCCGGGAAAGGGGCTGCCGCCTTGTGGCCCACAGCTTCTCCTGCCGCTTCGGCGAGATCGATCTCATCGCCTGGGACGGCGATGTGCTGTGCTTCGTGGAGGTCAAGACCCGCACCAATCTGATGGTGGGGCTGCCCCGGGAGTATGTCACCGCCGGAAAGCAGGCCCGGATACGCAAGACCGCCCTTTATTTTCTCCAGCAGCAGGATCTGCTGGAGGCACCCTGCCGCTTCGATGTGGCGGAGGTGTATCTCACGGATGACGGCGCTTTAGAGCGCATAGAATACATCAACGATGCCTTTATATGAGGAAACTGCCATGATACCTTATTTTGATGCCCACTGCGACACCGTTTACCGCTGCGAGATGACAGGGGAGGGCCTGTCCATAGACCTGGGCAGCAATGCGCAGGCGCAGCGGGACTATTTTGCCAGGGCCCGGGGCCTGGGGGAGAATAGCGGCCACATCGACCTGCGCCGGGCCAAGGCCTGCTTCGGCCGCTATGCCCAGATCTTCGCTCTCTTTTACGACCCGGCGGACAAGCCCGCCGAGGGGATGTGGGGGATGTGCCGGCGGCTCTATGCACGCTTTCTCCGGGAAACGGAGGAGAATGCCGCCTCCATCGCCCGCTGCCGCACCGGCGCGGAGATCGACAGCGCCGTGGCCGCCGGAAAGGCGGCGGCCCTTCTCTCCATCGAGGGGGCGGATCTGCTGGAGTGCGATATAGACCGCATCCCGGAGGCAGCCCGGTGGGGCGTAAAGCTCCTGAACCCCGTGTGGAACCGGGCCAATGTCCTCTCCGGCACCAATGCCGAGGACAAGGAGCGCGGCCTTTCCGAGAAGGGCCGGGACTTCATCCGGGCGCTGGAGAGCAGCGCCATCTATGCCGATGTATCCCATCTCTCCGATGCGGGCTTTTGGGACCTGATCAAGCTGGCCCGCCGCCCGGTGGTGGCCAGTCATTCCAACAGCCGGGCCCTGTGCCCCCATCCCCGAAACCTGACGGACGATATGTTCCGGGCCATCCGGGACACCGGCGGCGTGGTGGGCCTGAACCTCTATCTGGACTTTGTGGGGGCCGGCAGCATGGACGCCCTGGTGGCCCATGTGGAGCACTTTTTGAACTTAGGCGGCGAAACGACCCTCTGTATGGGCGGCGACTTAGACGGCTGCGAGGCCCTGGCCGGCGGCATGGCGGGCATCGAGGATGTTCCGGCGCTCTATGAGGCCCTGTGCAGCCGGGGCTACCCGGCGGCGCTGCTGGAGGACATTTTCTGGAACAATCTCCGACGACTCTTCTGAAAGGACTGTAAAGGGATGGCACTGTACACCATTGGCGATCTGCACCTCTCCCTTAGCTCCGACAAGCCCATGGAGGTTTTCGGCCCCGGCTGGGCCAACTATGTGGAGCGCATCCGGGAGGGGTTCTCCACCCTCTGTGAGGACGATGTCACGGTGCTCTGCGGCGATCTGAGCTGGGGTATGAGCTTGGAGGAGAGCTTGGAGGATCTGCGGTTTATCGATGCCCTGCCGGGGAAAAAGCTCCTCTTAAAGGGCAATCACGACTATTGGTGGAACACCGCCGCCAAGATGAAAAAATTCTTTGCGGACCATGAGATCACTACCCTGGACATTCTCCACAATAACTGCCATCTCTATGGGAATCTGGCCCTCTGCGGCACCCGGGGCTGGTTCTATGAGCTGGACGACCTGGGCACCCACGATGAGAAGGTTTTTCTGCGGGAATTGGGCCGCCTGGAGACCTCCCTGCAAATGGCGGGAGACCGGGAAAAGCTCTGCTTTCTCCACTATCCGCCCCGGTACCGGGGCTATGAGTGCCCGGAGATACTGGCGCTGCTGCGGAAATACGGCGTCACGGTCTGCTGCTACGGCCATCTCCATGGCGCGGCCCTCAGCCGAGCTCTGGAGGGACCCTATGACGGCACGGATTTTTTCCTGGTCTCGGCGGACTATCTGCGCTTTGTTCCCAAGAAAATCTGTGAATAAATGAAAATAAATAAAAAAGTAGTGGAAATTCCCGGATACATCTGTTATCATATATCATTGCACTGATAAAGAATAATTGCGGTACTATGCAATTACTTAAACTGGAGGAAAAAACAATGAGTGTCAAAACCTGCGAAAAACTGGAAAAGAGCAAGGTCGCGCTGACCATTGAGGTGGGCGCCGAGGAATTCGAGAATGCCGTCAACAAAGCATATCTCAAGATGCGCGGCAAGATCAGCATCCCCGGCTTCCGGCCCGGCAAGGCGCCCCGCAAGATGATCGAAAAAATGTACGGCGTGGAAGTGTTCTACGAGGACGCCGTGAATATCATTCTCCCCGAGGCCTATGAGGCCGCCGTGGCGGAGGAAAAGCTGGATGTGGTGGGCTATCCCGAGGTGGAGCTGCTGGATGCCGGCAAGGACGGCTGCTCCTTCAAGTGCACCGTGGCCGTGTATCCTGAGGTGGAGCTGGGCGCGTACAAGGGCCTGGAGGCCGTGCGCGCCGAGGTGAAGGTGATGGCGGACGATGTCAACGCCCGCCTGAAGGAGATGGCCGAGCGCAACAGCCGCTTTGTGGCCGTGGACCGCGCCGTGAAGAAGGGTGACACCGCCAACATCGACTTCGAGGGCTTTGACAACGGCGTGGCCTTCGAGGGCGGCAAGGGCGATAACTTCGATTTGGCCATCGGCTCGGGCAGCTTCGTGCCCGGCTTCGAGGATCAGCTCATCGGCATGAAGGCCGGCGAGGAGAAGGACATCGACATCACCTTCCCCAAGGAGTATACCCCCGAGCTGGCCGGCAAGCCCGTGGTCTTCCATGTGAAGGTCAACGAGGTCAAGGTCAAGGAGGTCCCCGCCATGGACGACGAGTTCGCCAAGGATGTCTCCGAGTTCGACACCCTCAAGGAGCTGAAGGCCGACCTGAAGAAGAAGATCACCGCCGAGCGGGAGAGCGCCGCCCAGCGTGCCTTTGAGGACGCCCTGATGACCAAGGTGGCCGCCGGCGTCAAGGCCGACATCCCTGAGGAGATGGTGGAGGTCCAGGCCGCCCAGATGATCGACAACATGAAGCAGCAGCTGGCCTCCCAGGGCATCCCCTATGACCAGTACCTGAAGATGACCGGCATGACCGACGAGAAGGTCATGGCTGATGCCAAGGCCCCCGCCCTGGAGCAGGTGAAGATGGAGCTGGCCTGCGCCGCCATCGTCAAGGCCGAGAACCTGGATGCCTCCGAGGAGGAGGTAGAGGCCGAGATCAAGACCGTGGCCGAGAAGTACGGCATGGATCTGGACACCGTGAAGAAGTACCTGCGCGCCGAGAATGTCAAGCAGCAGCTCATCCGGGAGAAGGTCATCAAGCTGGTGGCTGACAGCGCCACGGCTCTGGCCCCCGCCAAGGAGGAGAAGGCCGAGGACGAAAAGAAGCCCGCCAAGAAGCCCGCTGCCAAGAAGACCGCCAAGAAGGACGCCGAGCAGGAAGCCGAGGCGGCTGAGTAAAATACGAGAGTTAAAACCGCATTTGGATGGGTATACTTCGTTGGTAAGCATCTAACCGAGATCAGGAGGTATTCAGAATGAGTTTAGTCCCTTATGTTGTGGAGCAGACAAACCGCGGGGAGCGTTCCTATGATATTTTTTCCCGCCTTCTCAACGACCGCATCGTCTTCCTGGGCGAAGAGGTGAATGATACCACAGCCAGTCTTGTGGTGGCCCAGCTTCTGTATCTGGAGGCCCAGGACCCGGACAAGGACATTCAAATGTACATCAACAGCCCCGGCGGCTCCGTCACCGCCGGTATGGCCATCTATGACACCATGCAGTACATCAAGTGCGATGTGTCCACCATCTGCATCGGCATGGCCGCCTCCATGGGAGCGTTTCTGCTCTCCAGCGGCGCCAAGGGCAAGCGCATCGCCCTGCCCAATGCCGAGGTGATGATCCACCAGCCCTCCGCCGGTACCCAGGGTAAGGTCACCGACATGGAGATCGATGTGGAGCACTTCCTGAAGATCAAGCAGCGCATCAACCGCATCATGGCGGAGAACACCGGCAAGACCCCTGAGCAGGTGAAGGCCGATTCCGAGCGGGACTGCTGGATGATCGCCGAGGAGGCCAAGGAGTACGGCCTGGTGGATAAGGTCATTTATAAGAGGTAATTTGCATGGCAGAAGATAAAAAAGCCCTGCGCTGCAGCTTCTGCGGCAAAACGGAGAGCCAGGTGCACCGGATGATCCAGGGCCCCGGCGTGCGCATCTGCGATGAGTGCGTGGCCCTGTGCATGTCCATCCTGGACGATGCCTACGAGCCCCACGGCATGTCTCTGGAGGCGCCGGATAAGCTGCCCACGCCCCAGGAGCTCAAGGCGGTGCTGGATGAGTATGTCATCGGCCAGGAGGAGGCCAAGGTGGCCCTGAGCGTGGCGGTGTACAACCACTATAAGCGCATCTACTTCGGCGGCGATGAGGAGGTGGAGCTGCAAAAGAGCAACATCCTGCTCATCGGCCCCACCGGCAGCGGCAAGACCCTCTTTGCCCAGACCCTGGCCAAGACCCTCAATGTCCCCTTCGCCATTGCCGATGCCACCACCCTTACCGAGGCCGGCTATGTGGGCGACGATGTGGAGAACATCCTCCTGCGCCTGCTGCAGGCGGCGGATTACGATGTGGAGCTGGCCGAGCACGGCATCATCTATGTGGACGAGATTGACAAGATCGCCCGGAAGAGCGAGAATACCTCCATCACCCGGGATGTGTCCGGCGAGGGTGTGCAGCAGGCCCTGCTGAAGATCGTGGAGGGCACGGTGTCCAATGTGCCGCCCCAGGGCGGCCGCAAGCACCCCCACCAGGAGTTCATTCAGATGGACACCCGCAACATCCTCTTTATCTGCGGCGGCGCCTTCGACGGCCTGGATAAGATCATCGAGCAGCGCACCGACCGCAAGAGCATCGGCTTCGACGCCGTGGTGCAGACCCGCCAGGAGCGCCGGGACAGCGCCATCCTCAAGGAGGTGCAGCCCCACGATCTTCTGAAGTTCGGTATCATCCCCGAGCTGGTGGGCCGTCTGCCGGTGATCACCACCCTGAACGGCCTGGAGCGCGATGACCTGGTGCGCATCCTCACCGAGCCGAAAAACGCCCTGGTGAAGCAGTATAAAAAGCTCTTCTCCTACGACGATGTGGAGCTCTGCTTTGAGGAAAAGGCCCTGGCCGCTGTGGCGGATAAGGCCATCGAGCGGCACATCGGCGCCCGGGGCCTCCGGGCGGTGATGGAGGGGCTTTTGACGAAGGTGATGTACGACATCCCCTCCGATCCCACGGTGACCCGGGTCACCATCACCGAGGACTGTGTGCTGCGCGGCGCCGACCCCCTTGTGGAGCGCGACCCTGCAAGGACCAAGCGCCCGGCAAAACTAAAGACCGGCAAGACAGAGAACCGCAGAACCTCTGCACCGGCCTCTTAACGACAAAAAAGGGGAGAGGCCCACGCCTCTCCCTTTGCCTCATCCCCTTACGAAAGGAGAACTCTCATGGAAGAGAAGACGAGAATGAATATCCCCGTCATCGCCCTCCGGGGACTGACGGTTTTTCCCGGCCTCTCCATCAGCTTTGATGTGGAGCGCGAGGTATCCATCTTTGCGCTGGATGCCGCCATGGAGGCCCAGCGCACCGTATTTCTGGTGACCCAGCGGGACATCGCCACCTCCCAGCCGGAGGAGAAGGATCTCTATCAGGTGGGCACCGTGGCCCATATCCTGCAGATCATCAAGACCTCCGAGTCCAGCGTCCGGGTCATCGCCGAGGGCGGCCATCGGGCCCGCATCCACCGCCTGTGGCAGACCAAGCCGTACCTCCAGGCCAATGTGGAGCTGCTGGAGGAGGATCCCCCCGGACGCCGCACCAAGCGGGTGGAGGCGATGCTCCGGCAGACCTACGCCATTTTCGGCGAGTATAAGGAGGTCTCCAACAGCGTCAGCGACGATTTCCTGGCCGCGGTGCTGGATCTGAAGGATCCCGGGCGGCTGGCCGATGTCATCGGCCAGAATATCAACCTCCGCCACGATGACCGCCAGCGGCTTTTGGAGGAGCTCAACCCCGTCCGCCGGCTCCAGCGGCTGAACGAGCTTTTGGCCCATGAGGTGGAGGTCCTCTCCATCGAATCTGAAATGGAGCAGAAGGTGCGCCAGCGCGTGACCCAGGTGCAGAAGGACATGATCCTCCGGGAGCAGATGAAGGTCCTGCAGCACGAGCTGGGGGAGGACGGCGACGAGGAGATCGCCGAATATGCCGAGAAGCTGGACGCGCTGCGGGTGGACAAGGAGACCCGAGAGAAGCTCATGAAGGAGCTTAACCGCCTGGCAAAGCAGCCCTTCGGCAGTGCCGAGGCCGCGGTCATCCGCAATTATTTGGATACCTGCCTGGAGATGCCCTGGGGCAAGCTGACCCACGACCGGGCGGATGTGGAGCGGGCCCGGGCCATCCTGGAAAAGGATCACTACGGCCTGGAGAAGGTAAAGGAGCGGATCCTGGAGTTCATTGCCGTGCGGCAGATCAACCCCGACGCCAAGGGCAAGATCCTCTGCCTGGTGGGCCCTCCCGGCGTGGGCAAGACCTCCATCGCCGTGTCCGTTGCCAAGGCCATGAACCGCAAGCTGGCCCGGCTTTCCCTGGGCGGCGTCCGGGATGAGGCCGACATCCGCGGCCACCGCAAGACCTACATCGGCGCCATGCCCGGCCGCATCATCGAGGCCATCATCCGCTGCGGCGCCATGAATCCCCTGATGGTGCTCGATGAGATCGACAAGCTGGCCAGCGATATGCGGGGAGATCCCGCCTCCGCCCTGCTGGAGGTGCTGGACGCAGAGCAAAACTACGCCTTCCGGGATCACTTCTTGGAGCTGCCGGTGGATCTGAGCAAGGTGATGTTCATCACCACCGCCAACACCTTAGACACCATCCCCCGGCCCCTTTTGGACCGCATGGAGGTCATTGAGCTCAGCAGCTATACCGATGAGGAAAAGCTGGAGATCGCCAAGCGCCACCTTCTGCCCAAGCAGCGCAAGGAGCACGGCCTGCGCCCTGCCCAGTGCAAGATCACCGATGCGGCCCTGCGGCAGGTCATCACCGGCTATACCAAGGAGTCCGGCGTCCGTGTGCTGGAGCGGCAGCTGGGCAAGCTTTGCCGCAAGACAGCAATGCGTATCGTAACAGAAGGCGTAAAGTCTGTTACCATTACAGAAAAAGACCTCAAGGAGCTCCTGGGCGTGGTCCGCTATACCGAGGGTGCGCACCTGAAGCAGAACGAGGTGGGCGTGGTGAACGGCCTGGCCTGGACGGAGGTAGGCGGCGAAATTCTGGAGGTCGAAGTCAATGTGATGGAGGGAACCGGCAAGCTGGAGCTCACCGGCAACCTGGGCACCGTGATGCAGGAGAGCGCCAAGGCGGCCCTGTCGTGTCTGCGCAGCCGCACGGAGCAGCTTTGCCTGGACAGGGACTTCTATAAGAATAAGGACATCCACATCCACTTCCCGGAGGCAGCCACGCCTAAGGACGGCCCCAGCGCCGGCATCGCCATCACCACCGCGATCCTCTCCGCCCTCACCGGCCGGAAGGTACGGCGGGATGTGGCCATGACCGGAGAGGTGACCCTCCGGGGCCGGGTGCTGCCCATCGGCGGCCTGAAGGAAAAGACCATGGCCGCTCTGCGAAACGGCATCACCACCGTCATCCTCCCCCGGGAGAATGAAAAGGACTTGGAGGAGATCGACCAGACAGTGCGCCGGGCTCTGCGATTCATCCCGGTGGATACGGTGGACACCGTGTTCCCGGCGGCCCTGGAGCCGGATTCCCGGAAGGAGGCCGTGCAGCATATGACCGCGTTTACCGCGAAGCCCACTCAGGAGGTGCGCTGTGGCGATCAACTTTAACAAGGCGGAATTTGTCCTCTCGGCGGTGAAGCGGGAGAAGTTTATCCGGGACGGCCGGCCCCAGATCACCTTTGCCGGGCGCTCCAATGTGGGGAAAAGCTCGGTGATCAACCGCCTTCTGAACCGCAAGAACTTTGCCCGGGTGGGCGCTACCCCCGGCAAAACCAACCAGATCAACTACTTCCTCATCGACGGCAGCGTCTACATCACCGACCTGCCCGGCTACGGCTATGCCCAGGTCTCCAAGGAGGAGCGGGACCGCTGGGGCCGGCTGATGGAGAGCTATTTTGCCGAGGAGGGGCTCATCTCCCTGGGCGTTCTCATTGTGGACGCCCGCCACAAGCCCACGGCGGACGATGTGACCATGTGCACCTGGTTCCGGGAGAGCGGCTGTCCCATGATCGTTTTAGCCAACAAGCTGGACAAACTGAAAAAAAGTGAGGTCGAGCCCAATCTGCAGCGCATCCGTGAGGTGCTGGCGCTGGATGACGGGGTGCTCCTGATCCCCTTTTCCGCGGAGAAGGGTACCGGCAAAACCGAGCTTATGGCTGCAATTTCCGCTATTTTGCAGAAATAAACCCCAAAAAGGAGCCGTTTCGGCTCCTTTTTTCGTATCCGCAGTGAAAGCTATGCACGGCGTTGTTCTGAAAAAAGAATAGGGGGTGTTCATGGTAAATCTGCCTAAAAAACTTGCAGGAAAGCGCCTCTTGGTGTATACTGATGATGAATTATGATGACCTGATAGGCGCTGTTTTCCCAGCGCAAAACCCACCGAGAAAGGTAAGAACGCTATGGCAAAGTTTACAGTCAACGGCAGGGAAGTGACCGTTGAGAAGAACCAAAAGCTCCTGCGCTACCTGCGGGATGAGCTGCGCCTGACCTCCGTGAAGGACGGCTGCAGCGAGGGTGCCTGCGGCACCTGCCATGTTTTGATAGACGGCAAGGCGACCAAGGCCTGCGTCCCCTCCACCGACAAGCTGGAGGGCAAGACCATCCTCACCGTGGAGGGCCTCTCTCAGCGGGAAAAGGATGTCTATGCCTACGCCTTCGCCAAGGCGGGGGCGGTGCAGTGCGGCTTTTGCATCCCGGGTATGGTGATCTCCGCCAAGGGCCTTTTGGATGTGAACCCCGCTCCCTCCCGGGAGGAGGCGGCCTATGCCATCCGCAACAACATCTGCCGCTGCACCGGCTATAAGAAGATCATTGACGGCATCCTCTTAGCCGCGGAGCTCCTGCGCACCGGCGGGGAGATCCCCCGGGAGGACGGCCCGGCCCGGGTGGGGCAGTCCCTGCCCCGGATCGACGCCCGGGAAAAGGTCCTGGGCAGCGGCAAATACCCCGATGACATCTATTTAGACGGCATGATCTATGCCAGCGCCGTGCGCAGCAAGTACCCCCGGGCCCGGGTGCTGGCCATCCATAAGGAAAAGGCCGAGGCACTGCCCGGCGTGGTGGGGGTCTATACCGCCGCGGACATCCCCGGTCAGGTGAAGGTGGGCCACCTCACCCAGGACTGGGACACCATGATCCCCGTGGGCAAGATCACCCACTTCCTGGGCGATGCCATCTGCCTGGTGGCAGCGGAGACCCCGGAGATACTGGCGGCGGCCAAGGTCCTGGTGGAGGTGGACTATGAGGAGCTCAAGCCCGTGTTCAGCCCCACCTACGCGGCCCAGCCCTTTGCCCCCAAGGTTCACGAGGGCGGAAACCTTCTCTGTGAAAAGCATGTCTCCCGGGGCAACGCCGACAAGGCCCTCCTGGAGGCCGACCGGGTGCTGATGTACCACTACGAGACCCCTTATACCGAGCACGCCTTTTTGGAGCCGGAGTGCGCCGTGGCCTATCGGGAGGGGGATGGTGTGTGCATCCTCTCCTCCGACCAGGGCACCTACGATACCGCCCGGGAGACGGCCCTGATGCTGGGCATCCCCCAGGAGAAGGTCCATGTCACCAATATGCTGGTGGGCGGCGGCTTCGGCGGCAAGGAGGACATGACGGTGCAGCACCATGCCGCCCTGGTGGCCTGGCTCACAGGCCGCCCGGTGAAGGTGAAGCTCACCCGGCAGGAGAGCATCATCATCCACCCCAAGCGCCACCCCATGAAGGTGACCATCACCATGGGCTGCACCCAAGATGGCTACATCCAGGGCGTCAAGGCGGAGGTCATCGCCGACACCGGCGCCTATGCCTCCCTGGGCGGCCCGGTGCTGGAGCGGGCCTGCACCCATGCCGCCGGCCCTTACCACTATGAAAATTTTGAGATCACCGGCCGGGCGTACTATACCAACAATCCCCCGGCGGGGGCCTTCCGGGGCTTTGGCGTCACCCAGACCTGCTACGCCATTGAAATGACCCTCACCAAGATGGCCCACGAGCTGGGCCTCTCCCCCTGGGAGATTCGCTACCGCAATGCCATCCGCCCGGGTCTCACCCTGCCCAACGGGCAGATCGCGCCCCCCTCCACGGGCCTGGTGGAGACCCTGGAGGCCGTGAAGGACATCTGCGAAAACAACAAGCTCGTGGGCATCGCCTGCGCCATGAAGAACGCCGGTGTGGGCGTGGGCATCCCGGATACCGGGCGGTGCATCGTGGCGGTGCAGGGCGGCAAGCTCCACATCCGCAGCGGCGCCTCCTGCATCGGCCAGGGCCTGGGCACGGTGCTCACCCAGATCGTTGGCACCATGCTCCACTGTGAGGCCCGGGACATTGTCTACGAGGCGGCCAACACCGTCAACGCCCCGGACTCCGGCACCACCTCCGGATCCCGGCAGACCCTGGTCACCGGCGAGGCCTGCCGCCGGGCCTGCCAAAAGCTGCTGCAGGCCGCCGGTGCGGAGATCACGGTGTCCGACTATACCGGCATCGCCAACCGCCGGGGCCTGGAGGATCTGCCCGGCAGCAACAGCCAGGGCACCGTGGGCACCGAGCTGCCCGCCGGGGCCCAGGTGGACTGGAAGGCCCTGGAGGGCCGGGAGTTCTATGGCGAGTACCTGGCCAAGACCAACCCCTTAGGGACCACGGATGTGGAGAACCCCGTGAGCCATGTGGCCTACGGCTATGCCACCCAGGTGTGCGTCCTTAATGACGACGGCACCATCCGGGAGATCGACGCGGCGCATTTCGTGGGCAAGGCCATCAACCCCATCAGCTGCGAGGGGCAGATCGAGGGCGGCGTTGTAATGGCCCTGGGCTTTACACTCACAGAGCACTACCCGCTTTACGACTGCAAGCCCAGCGTCAAATACGGCACTCTGGGCCTGTTCCGGGCCCATCAGGTGCCGGAGATCCACAGCATTCTGGTGGAGAAGGAGGGCCAGGACATGGCCTGCGGCGCCATCGGCATCGGCGAGATCACCACCATCCCCACGGCGCCTGCCGTGGCAGGGGCGTACTTCGCCATGGACGGCGAGATGCGCACCAGCTTACCCTTGATGAAAACGCCCTACGAGCGGCCCAAGATGCCCCGCTATTGGTGGTAAAAAACAAAAAATGTCCCCTGCCGCCGGAAAAGGCGGCAGGGGAGGGGTTATGCTATTGAAGCCGGGCCAAGATCTCCGGGGTATCAATGTCCAAAAGCTCCCTTGCCTCCACCTCCAAAAGGTGCAGGGCCTGGGGATACCGGCGGATGACGCCGCTGCCGCCCCGGTCACCGGTGAGGGCCATCAGCTCCGGGAAAAACCGGGCGGCGAACAGGCAGGGATTCCCCCGCTGGCCGTGGTGCCCCAGGGCGGCGATGTCCCGGGGGTGGGCGGCAAAGAGGTCTATAAGCCGCAGGAGGGTGTCCTGTCGGAGATAGGGCTGGTCGGCCACCTGGAAGAGAACGCCGTCACAGGTGCTCAGGGCGCCGAGGCCCAATTTGATGGACTCACTTTGGCCCCGCTCCGGGTGGCGGTTATAGAGCACCTGAAATCCACGCTCCCGGGCCAAGTCCGCTACCCGCTCATATTGCGTGACCACCGCCACGGCGGCGAACCGCTGAGCGGGCAGAGCGTCTAAGCCGTAGGCGATGAGGGGCCGGCCCTCCAAGGAGGCCAAGAGCTTGTTGCTGCCGAAGCGGCTGGCGCTGCCGGCGGCCATGACGATGCATCCCAATTCCATGCGATCCCTCCCTTTGGGGATAGTATATCCAACTTTTCGCAAAACCGCAATGAAATGTTTAAAATGTGCCATCCCGATATTTGATGCACTTTTAATAAGGTAGAAATCAGGAACTCAGAAAAATTTTTGTAACAGGGGGCAAAACGATATGCCAATTACAAAGATCGATGACAAGATCAAGCGCATCGACGCGGCGGAAAAAGCCCGCGGCGAGGCCATGTATGTCTGCGACATGAAACTGCCTGATATGCAGTATGCCTACATGGTCCGCAGCACCATCCCCAGAGGCAGGATCCTGGACATCCATGTGCCGGAGCTGCCGGAGGGGTATTACTTCATCTCCGCCAAGGACATTCCGGCGGAGGGCAAAAACGAGCTTTGGATGATCACCAAGGACTGGCGCTGCTTCGCCCAGGACTATGTGCTCTATGTGGGCGAGACCATCGGCCTGGTGGTGGGCCCCGACCGGGGCAAGCTCAAGGAGCTCCGGGACGCCATCGTGGTGGACTATGAGGCCCAGGAGCCCGCCGTCACCATCGATGACGGCATCCGCTGCGTGGGCGGCCCCATGTTCCCGGAGAAGGACAGCAATGTGATGTGCGAGCTTTTCTGCGAGAAGGGCCGCCCCATGGCCGAGATCTTCGCCGAGGCGGATGAGATTTTTGAAGAGACCATCACCACCCCCTATCAGGAGCATGTGCACCTGGAGACCAACAGCGCCCTGGCCGACATGGAGGACGGGAAGTTCGTGTTCTATGCCTCCGCCCAGTGCCCCTTCTACATCCGCAAGTCTATCGCGGGCATCCTGAACATCCCGCCGGAGGACATCATCATCCGCCAGTGCACCACCGGCGGCGCCTTCGGCGGCAAGGAGCACTTCCCGGATGTGCTCTGCGGCGCGCTTTTGGTGGCCGAGAACATCATCCGCAAGCCCATTAAAATGGTCTTTGACCGGGAGGAGGACACCCAGTTCTCCGTGAAGCGCCACCCCAGCAAGTGCATCTATAAAACCGCTCTGAAGGACGGCAGGATCACCGGCGTCCAGGGCCATATTTACTATAATTGCGGCGCGTATCTGAGCTCCTCTTTCGTGGTGCTCCAGCGTGGTGTTTTCCATGCCAACGGCGTCTACACCTTCCCCAACACCTACCTCAAGGGCGAGGGCATCGGCACCAACACCTTCCCCACCTGCGCCTTCCGTGGCTTCGGCGCGCCCCAGACCCTCTTTGCCATCGAGACCCACCTCAACCATATCGCCCGCCACCTGGGGGTGGATCCCCTGGCTCTCAAGGAGCAGTACCTCTGCAGGAAGGGCGATGAGACCACCACCAACGGCCACATCATCGAGGAGGTCAAGCTCCCCGAGATGCTGGAGGTGGTGACCCGGGAGTCCGATTATTGGCGCAAGGCCAAGGAGTATACCCCCGGCTGCGGCCGCGGTATCGGCATTTCCCTTTATAACCACGGCGGCGCCTTCACCGGCAACGGCGAGCAGGCCATCATCAAGGCCCACGCCCGGCTGACCAAGACCGGCGACAAGGTGGAGATCTTCGTGGGCTCCACGGAGATGGGCCAGGGCTTCCGCACCACCCTGCGGAAGATCTGCGCCGCCACGCTGGGCATCGACATGGCCAATGTGGAGTATAAAAACCCCGACACCTCCAAGGTGGTGGACTCCGGTCCCACCGCCGCCTCCCGCTCCACCATGGTGGTGGGCCGCCTGGTAGAGCGGGCCGCACTGGAGATGAAGGCCCGCTGGAACGAGGGTGATTTCTCCACCGAGGTGGAGTATGAGCACCCCGAGGGATACCCCTGGGATCAGGCCACCTTCCGGGGCGATGCCTACCTGGGCTACGGCTGGGGCGTCGCCTGCGTGGAGGTGGAGGTGGATAAGCTCACCAACGAGGTCAAGACCGTGGGGGTCTGGTCCTCCCATGAGATCGGCAAGGCCATTGATGAGCTCATCGTCCACGGCCAGATCAACGGCGGCATTCTCCAGTCTCTGGGCTATAGCTCCATGGAAAAGATCGAGAACAAGAACGGCTACTTCAAGCAGAAGTCCATGTCCGACTATGTCATCCCCACCTCCATGGACTTCCCCAAGCAGTTTTACCACATTCAGGACAACCCCTATCCCTGGGGCCCCTACGGTGCCAAGGGCATGGGCGAGCTGGTGTTCAACGGCGCCTCTGCGGCCTATGTGGACGCGGTGGAGCGGGCGCTGAACATCCGCGTGCAGGGAATTCCTATTCCCCCGGAAGATATTGAGGAGGCGCTGAAAAATGTACAATGATGTTCGCTTTAAGGTAAACGGCCAGGAGAAGGTCTACACCGGCAACCCCCTGAACCGCCTTTTGGATGTGCTCCGGGAGGACTATGGCCTCACCGGCAGCAAGGAGGGCTGCGGCGAGGGGGAGTGCGGCGCCTGCTCCGCCATCAAGGACGGGATGCTGGTGACCCCCTGCATCATCCCCGTGGGCGCCTGCAACGGTGCCGAGATCCTCACCATCGAGGGCATCCGTGACACGGAAAAGGGCCGCTGCATCATCGATGCCTTCGCCGAGGGCGGCGCCGTGCAGTGCGGCTTTTGTATCCCCGGCATGGTGCTGGCCACCTATGTTCTTTTGAGCAACAACCCTGACCCCACGGAGGAGGAGATCCGCGTGGGCATCAGCGGCAACATCTGCCGCTGCACCGGCTATGACCTCATTGTGGAGTCCATTCGCCTGGCCGCGAAGAAAGGAGCTGCCCTATGGAAGAAGTAAAGTGCTTCATGCCGCAAACCCTGGCCGAGGCCCTGGAGATCCGGGCCGAGACCGGCGCTCTGCCTCTGGCCGGCGGCTCTGATCTGATGGTGGCCAACTCCCGGGGCGCGGGCATCACCCCCGCATTCAAAAAGCCGGTGGTCATCATCGCCGGCCTTCAGGAGCTCAAGGGCATCGAAAAGCTCCCGGACGGCTCCGTGGAGATCGGCGCGCTCGCTACCTCCGTGGAGATCGCCGCCTCTGAGCTGGTGCACCCGCTGCTGCGGGATGCCGCCTCCCGGATGGGGGCCATCGCCCTGCGCAACAGCGCCACCATCGGCGGCAACATCGGCAACGCCTCCCCCAAGGGCGACATGCCCCAGCCGCTGATTTTGCTGGACGCCCAGGTGGAGCTCACCTCTGTCCGCGGCAGCCGCCGGATGAAGGTGGATGATTTCATTATCAAGACCAAGGTCACCGCCCTCCGGGAGGATGAGCTCATCACCAAGGTCATCCTCCCGCCCACGGACTTCACCCATATCTTTTTCCGCAAGATCGGCATGCGCCGGGCCAATGCCATCTCTAAGCTGACCCTTTCCGCCGCCGCCACCGTCCGTGACGGCGCGGTGGTGGACTTCCGGGCCTCCTCCGGCGCCGCCGGCCCCAAGGTGGAGCGCTCCCGGCAGGTGGAGGAGCTGCTCATCGGCAAAAAGCTCACGGAGCTCGCCGGCGCCAAGGTTGGCTTCCTGGATGCCTGGTGCCGGGATGTCATCGCCCCACACGCCATGCCCGAATACCGCCGCAACACCACCCGGCGTATGCTGAACTATTTTATCGATGAGCTGGCCGCCGGTCATCCCGCCGGCCGCATCGAGTGAACAGGGAGGAAGCACCATGATCATCTATCATCCCACTACACCGCTGGAGGCCGTGCAGCTCCGCAAGGAGCACGCTGACACCGCGGTCTATCTGGCCGGTGGTACGGACGATCTGCGCCTGGGCGGCAGCGCCCAAGGCAAGGATCTCATTGACATCAACGGCTTGGGCTGCGACACCATTGAGCTGCAAGGAGATAAACTTTACATCGGCGCCCGCTGCACACTTCAGCAGCTGGCGGACAGCGAGCTGGTGCCGGATTTCATCCGGGAGGCCGCCGGCCTTTGCGCCAGCTTCGTGCGCCGCTGCAGCGCCACTGTGGGCGGGAACCTGGGCCTGCGCCGCAGTGACAGCTATCTGGCCGCCGCCCTCACCGCCGCCCAGGCGGAGCTGGACACCGTCACTCCCCACGGCGAGGAGAAAATGCCCGTCGGCGAATACCTGCAGGGGAGCTGCTTCCGCTTCATCCGGGGCGTGGTGCTGGACAAGGGCCGCATCGGCCGCATCAAGCGCTTCGGCAACACCGTCAGCAGCCACGCGGCCCTCATCGCCGCCGAGAGCCAGGGGGTCTACGCCCTGAGCGTGCAGGGCAGCCCCATCGTGTACGGCACATCGCCGGACATCGCTGAGAGCGCCGCTTATGTGGACGATCTCACCGGCAGCGCCGCGTATAAGAAGTATCTGGCCAAGCTCGTGTTCACGCTGGGGAGGTAAGCCATATGGAAGTAAAATGCATACTCAACGGTGAAAACATCGTCCTGCGGGGCGAGCCCACGGACCGTCTCCGGGGCATCCTTTACCACACCGGCTGCTACAGCGTCCGGGACAGTGACGACGCCGAGGGCTTTGCCGGCAGCGATACCGTCATCTTCAACGGCACGCTGAAGTATTCCAACCTCATCCTGCTCTATCAGGCCGAAGGCGCGGACATCCGCACCGCCGAGTCCCTGCTGGAAAACGGAGAGCTGAACTATGTCCAAAAGGCCCTGGTAGCCGCCGGCGTGGTGCAAAGCGCCTACAACGCCCCCGCCGCCGCGCTGATCCTGACCTGGCTGCTGGAGAAGCATCCCGACCCCACCCGGGAGCAGATCCGGGATGTGATGAACAGCATCTTCATCCGCGACGCAGGGTATGAGCACTACTATCTGGCGGTACAGCTGGCCCGGGAGCTCCGGGACTCCGGCGCCTTCCAAACCGAGATCGCGCCCTCCTTCCGGGCCAATCTCGAGGTGGTGGGCAAGCCCTGCGGCAAGATCGACGGCGCGGCGCTGGTCTCCGGCGAGCCGGTGTTCGTGGAGGACAAGGTGCCCGCCAACAGCTGGTGCCTCCATGTGCTGCGCAGCCCCTTTGCCAGCGCCTACATCAAGTCCATTGACACCTCCGAGGCGGAGAAGTTAGACGGCGTGGCCGCCATCATCACCGCCGAGAACTGCCCGGATGTGTATTATATGCAGGCCGGGCAGGGTGCTCCGGAGCCCTCTCCCCATGACCGGCGGCTCTTCAACCGCAAGGTCCGCCATGTGGGCGACCGGGTGGCGGGCATCGTGGCCCGGACCCCGGAAATTGCAGACCGCGCCGCCGCCCTCATCCGTGTGGAATACGAGCCCACCGAGGCCGTGTTCACCGTGGAGGAGGCCATGGCCGAGGGTGCGCCCTTGGTACACAACGGCCCCGTGCAGTACAATGCCGGCGCTCCGGCGGATATTGACGCCTATAACGCCCTCCAGGGCGATGCCCGGGAGGGAAAGGTGGTCTATCAGTTCCCCCTGGGGGCGGATATCCGCCGCAACATCGCCGCCTCCAACAAGGGCGGCATCGGCGATATGGAAAAGGGCTTCGCCGAGGCGGACGCCATCGTGGAGCAGACCTATCAGACCTCCCAGATCCAGCACACCCCCCTGGAGCCCCATGTGTGCTACGCCCATGTGGAGAACGGCCGCCTGGTGCTCAACTGCGCCACCCAGGTGCCCTACCATGTGCGGCGCATCGTCAGCTGGGTGTGCCAGATCCCCGAGAATAAGATCCATGTCATCAAGGAGCGCGTGGGCGGCGGCTACGGCTCCAAGCAGGACATCCTGGTGGAGGAGCTCACTGCCTACGCCGCGTGGATCACCAAAAAGCCGGTTTACTACCGCAATACCCGGGCCGAGGAGTTCTATGCCAACTCCACCCGCCACCCCATGCGGGTGCATGTGAAGATGGGCGCCAAGAAGGACGGCACCATCACCGCCATCTTCATGGAGGTTTGCGCCAACACCGGGCCTTACGGCAACCACTGCCTGACGGTGCCTATGAACAGCTGCTCCAAGACCCTGCCCCTTTTCAAGGTGGAGAACATGGCCTATGACCTGAAGGTGTTTTACACCAACACGCCGCCTGCCGGCGCCTATCAGGGCTATGGTACCCCCAAGGGCACCTACGGCCTGATGATGGCCATGGCCGAGCTGGCCGACAAGCTGGGCATCGACTATAAGGACATGGTCCGCAAGAATCATGTGGAGGAAGGGTACATGCTGGAGATCCTCAAGGGCCTGGGCGAGGGCCGCGAGGGTGCCGTGGTGCCTGTGGGCTCCTGCGGCCTGGACGAGGCCATCGTCAAGGGCTGCGAGATGATCGAATGGGGCAAGAAGGAGACCTCCGACGATCCCGACTGGAAGATCGGCAAGGGCTTTGCCATGATCATGCAGGGCTCCGGCCTGCCGGGTCTTGACCATGCCGAGGCCATCGCCAAGCTGGAGACCGACGGCACCGTGATCCTCAACAGCGGCGGCGCCGACCTGGGCACCGGCCTTGACACCATCTCCGCCAAGATCGTCAAGGAGATCTTGAAGCTCCCCATGGACAAGATCACCGTGGTCTCCGGCGATACGGACTCCTGCGCCTTTGATACCGGCGCTTACGCCTCCTCCGGCACCTTCTTCAGCGGCAATGCCTCCCTGGTGGCCACCCAAAAGCTCAAGGAGCTGATTATCAAGGAGGCCGCCCTGCAGATGGAGGAAAGGGAGGAGGACCTGGAGGTCCGGTCTCCCGGCGAGGTCTATTCCAAGACCTCCGGCAAATCCATCAGCTACTACGAGCTGGTGCACACCGCCACCTCCGGCACCGGCCGCGGCCAGATGGTGGCCCATGGCAGCTTTGTCACCGGCGCCTCCAGCGTGCCCTATGGCGCGCATTTCGCCCAGGTAGCGGTGAATGTCAAGACCGGCGAGATCAAGGTGCAGAAGTTCTATGCCCTCCAGGATGCCGGTACCCCCATCAACCCCGAGATCGCCCTGTGCCAGATGTACGGCGCGGTGATGAAGTCCATCGGCCACACCCTCTATGAGGATATGCGCCTGGATGAAAACGGCAAGTGCATCAACGCCAACCTCACTGACTACGGCGCACCCATGATAGGCGACGCCCCGGAGGAGTTCAAGAGCGTTCTCATCGATGTGGACGATGCCTATGGCCCCTTCGGCGCCAAGTCCATCTCCGAGATCGCCTGCAACGGCGCGGCCCCCGCCATCGGCAACGCCATCCACGATGCCTGCGGCGTGTGGATGCGCTCTTGGCCCATGACCCCTGAAAAGGTCCTGAAGGCCCTGGGCAAGCTCTGATGCCGCATAGGAAAAAAACAAGAACCGGTTCCCATGAACCGGTTCTTGCTTTTTATGTCGTCACAGCTCCTCTGCAAAGAGCTCCGCGAAAAGGGCATCGCCGTAGCGCTTCATTTTTTCGCAAAAGGTATCATAGCGCACCAGGAGTGCGCGGCATTCCGCCGTCAGCACTGCGCCGCCGCCGCCCTTGCCTCCGGCGGTGGAGGTAAGGAATTTGAAGCCGAAGGCGTTCTCGCTGTTCTTTACGATGGTCCACGCCTTGGAGTAGGCCATTCCCATGCTCATGGCCGCCGCCCGCAGAGAGTGCAGGTCATCCACCCGGTGCAGCAGTGCCGCCACACCGGGACCAAAGGCCTTGTCCTCCGTGAAAAGACGGGGTGAGATTTTGTAGGTCAGTTTCGTTTCCATGAGAGCATTTTACCAGCAATGGCGGCAAAGGTCAATATTGACTCCGGCGGCAAAGAATGTTATCCTTGAAAAAATATAACGCAAGAGGGGATACCATGCTGGTTTTGATTCGCGGCGCCGGGGATATTGCCACCGGCATCGCCCTGCGGCTCTGCCGCGCCCATATTGAGGTGGCAATGACCGACCTGCCCAAGCCCACCGCCATCCGCCGCACGGTGTGCTTTTCCCAGGCCATTGTAAACGGCGCCGCCGCGGTGGAGGACATCCGGGCCCGCTTCGCTGCCGACTGTGCTGCCGCCCGGGCCATCCTGGCGGCCGGGGAGATCCCCGTGCTGGCGGATCCCGAGGGGCGCACCATCGCCGAGCTCCGGCCGGACGCGGTGGTGGACGCCATTTTGGCCAAGCGCAATTTGGGCACCCGCATCACCGATGCCCCCACGGTCATCGGGGTGGGTCCCGGCTTCACGGCCGGGGAAGATTGCCACGCGGTGGTGGAGACCATGCGGGGCCACACCTTGGGCCGGGTCATCTATCAGGGCAGCGCCATTCCCAACACCAACATCCCCGGTCTCATCGGCGGCTATGCCGGGGAACGGGTGCTCCGGGCGCCGGATGACGGCGTATTTCACCTGCTGCGGGACATCGGCGCCCAGGTGCAGGCAGGGGAGACTGTAGGGGAGGTCAACGGCAAGCCCATGGTGTGCACCATCTCCGGCGTGCTGCGGGGCATCCTGCCGGAGGGTACGCCGGTGCATCGGGGCATGAAGTCCGGGGATGTGGACCCCCGCTGCCGCCCCGAATACTGCCGCACGGCTTCCGACAAGGCCCTGGCCGTGGGCGGCGGCGTGCTGGAGGCACTGTTACACTTTCGCAAATATGGTTAAAAATTGGCTCACAAAAGAGCCAATTTTTTGTTAGCTCTTCTAAAGGATCCTGTGATTTTTTTGCGCTTTGAACAGTGGAAACCAGGCAAAAACTATGATATAATAGCTATAACCTCACAATGGGGGAGAATGCAAGACAATTACAATTTTAACAATACATGAAAAGGAGAAATTAACATGATCGATCTGAAAAAGTACGGTATTACCGGCGTAAGCGAAATCGTTTACAATCCCTCCTATGAGGAGCTTTTTGCAGAGGAGACCAAGAAGGAGCTCACCGGCTACGAGGTGGGCCAGGTCACCGAGCTGGGCGCGGTGAATGTGATGACCGGCATTTACACCGGCCGCTCTCCTAAGGACAAGTATATCGTCATGGACGAAAACTCCAAGGACACCGTTTGGTGGACCACCGACGCCTATAAGAACGACAACCACCCCATGAGCGAGGAGGTCTGGGCCAAGGTCAAGGATCTGGCCGTCAGCGAGCTGTGCAATAAGCGGCTGTTTGTGGTGGATGCCTTCTGCGGCGCCAACAGAGACACCCGCATGGCCATCCGCTTCATCATGGAGGTGGCCTGGCAGGCCCACTTCGTCCGCAACATGTTCATCAAGCCCACCGCCGAGGAGCTCAAGAGCTTCGAGCCCGACTTCGTGGTCTACACCGCCTCCAAGGCCAAGGTGGAGAACTTCAAGGAGCTGGGTCTGAACTCCGAGACCTGCGTGGCCTTCAACATCTCCTCCCGGGAGCAGGTCATCATCAACACCTGGTACGGCGGCGAGATGAAGAAGGGCATGTTCTCCATGATGAACTACTACCTGCCTCTGAAGGGCATCGCCTCCATGCACTGCTCCGCCAACACCGACATGAACGGCGAGAACACCGCCATCTTCTTCGGCCTCTCCGGCACCGGCAAGACCACCCTGTCCACCGACCCCAAGCGCCTTCTCATCGGCGATGACGAGCACGGCTGGGACGATAATGGCGTGTTCAACTTCGAGGGCGGCTGCTATGCCAAGGTCATCAACCTGGACAAGGACTCCGAGCCCGATATCTACAACGCCATCCGCCGCGATGCCCTGCTGGAGAATGTCACCGTGGACGAAAACGGCAAGATCGACTTTGATGACAAGTCCGTCACCGAGAACACCCGCGTGAGCTATCCCATCGACCACATCGAGAACATCGTGCGGCCCATCTCTGCCGCCCCTGCCGCCAAGAATGTGATCTTCCTCTCCGCCGACGCCTTCGGTGTGCTGCCTCCCGTGTCCATCCTGACCCCGGAGCAGACCCAGTACTACTTCCTCTCCGGCTTCACCGCCAAGCTGGCCGGTACCGAGCGGGGCATCACCGAGCCCACGCCCACCTTCTCCGCCTGCTTCGGCCAGGCGTTCCTGGAGCTGCATCCCACCAAGTACGCCGAGGAGCTGGTGCGGAAGATGAAGCTCTCCGGCGCCAAGGCGTATCTGGTGAACACCGGCTGGAACGGCACCGGCAAGCGCATCTCCATCAAGGACACCCGCGGCATCATCGACGCTATCTTGAGCGGCGCCATCCAGAGCGCCCCCACCAAGACCATTCCCTACTTCAACTTTGAGGTGCCCACCGCGCTGCCCGGCGTGGATCCCGCCATTCTGGATCCCCGGGACACCTATGCCGACGCCTCCCAGTGGGAGACCAAGGCCAAGGATCTGGCCGGCCGCTTCGTGAAGAACTTCGCCAAGTATGAGACCAACGAGCACGGCAAGGCCCTGGTGACCGCCGGCCCCAAGGCGTAAGAAAACCAAAAAGGAAGCCGGAAATATCCGGCTTCCTTTTCTGTAGGGAGGATCATAGCATGCTGGAAATACGCATCCTGATCTCTGAGGCGGACTATGACGGCCTGGTGGACTTGGCGGCCCCTGCCGCGGCAAAAAAGCTGGCGGAGAGGGGCGGTCTTTTAGGGATGCTGGCCGGGAAGAAGGAGCGCCTGGCCGCCTGGGGCCACCGGTTCATCGCCCGGAAGGGCCGGGACGGTGTGGAGCGGGCCATCGAGGAGCTCTCCGTGAAAAAGCGGGAGCTTCTCATTGAAAAGACCAACGGCTTTGTAAGGGAAAAGGGGCTGGATGTCCGCATCAGCGGCATCGATATCCGCAGAAGGACCTGAATAAAACGCAAGAAAGCAGCGCAAGGGCGGAACCTTTGCGCTGCTTTTGTCGTCTTTATTGGTGAAGAGCCGTGATAGCCCGGCGCAGGGCGTCCACATTCTCCTGGGGAGTGGCCCAGCTGGTGGCGAAGCGGATGGCCGAATGCTCGGCGTCTACACGCTCCCAGTACTCATAGCCGAAGTCCTTGCCGATGATGGCCAGCTCCGCGTCGCTCATGATGGGATACTGCTGGTTGGTGGGGGAGTCGAAGAGGAAGCGATAGCCGTTGTCGGCGAAGATGGCGTGGACCTGCTTGGCCATCTCATTGGCATGGCGGGCAATGGTGAAGTAGAGCCCGTCGGTGAAGAGGGTGTCGAACTGGATGCCCAGCAGCCGGCCCTTGGCCAGCATGCCGCCCCGCTGCTTCATCATGAAGCGGAAGTCTCTCTTCAGGGCGGGGTTCATCACCACCACCGCCTCGCCGAACAGGGCCCCCACCTTGGTGCCGCCGATGTAGAAGATGTCGCAAAGGTGGGCCAGCTCCGGCAGCGTCAGGTCGCAGGCATCGCAGGTGAGGCCGTAGCCCAGGCGGGCGCCGTCGATGAAAAGGGGCAGCCCGCACTCCCGGCAGGTATCGTAGATCTCCGTCAGCTCCGCCTTGGAGTAGAGGGTGCCGCCCTCGGTGGGATAGGAGATGTACACCATCCCGGGCATGACCATGTGCTCATAGTCGGGGTTGAAGCGGTGCCACTTATAGTAATCGCTGATCTGCTGGGCGGTGATCTTTCCGTTGTCGGTGGGGAGGGTGAGTACCTTGTGACCGGTGGACTCGATAGCGCCGGTCTCGTGGCAGTTCACATGGCCGCTGACGGGGGAGAGGACCCCCTGATAGGGCCGCAGCACCGAGGCAATGACAGTGGTGTTGGTCTGGGTGCCGCCCACCAGAAAGTGCACATCGGCATCCGGGGCCTCGCAGGCCAGCTTGATCTTTTCCCGGGCAGCGGCGCAGTATTCATCCTCGCCGTATCCCACGGTCTGCACCATGTTGGTGGCGGCCAGCTTCTCCATGATGGCAGGGCAGGCGCCCTCCAGATAATCACTGTTGAAATAGATCATGATACGGTTCCTCCTTTTGGAATTTGTACCATTGTAACGCATATTAAAAATTAAGTAAAGCATAATCAGAAAATTGTAAATACAGCTTGAAAAGGGCGTAAAAATCTGTTAGAATACGCTCGTGTGTGTGAAGGAGGATCATCCCTATGAATCATAACGAAAACGAAGAACGCATTGCCCGCAGGAGCGCCCCCCGCAGAAGAAGGAAAAAGTCTAACAAGGCCCTTTACTACCTGATTTTGGCAGTGCTGTTCGGTATTCTGATTTTCTCCGGCTGGAAGATCATTTCCTATATCTCCGACCAGCGCCAGAGCGAAAAGCAGCACCAGCAGGTGATCGACGATTTCGTGACCCCCGCCCCTGACAACACCGGCACCCAGGGTGACGGCGAGAACACGAACAACAATCCCTCCACGGAGAATAACGACAAGAAGGAAGAGCAGCCCAAGAAGCCCGTGGTCATTGAGCCCGATCAGCTCAGCAATATCGATTGGGAGGGCCTGAAGGCCAAGTATCCCGATGTGGTGGGCTACATCTACTGTGCCAACACCGGCATCAACTACCCCATCATGCAGTCCTCCAGCAACGACTTCTACCTGACCCACGGTATCGACGGCAAGGAGAACGCCAACGGCGCCATCTTCATGGAGCACCTGAACTCCAGCAACTTCTCCGATAGCAATACCATCATCTACGGCCACAACATGAAGACCGGCAACATGTTTGCCCCCCTGCAGAAGTATAATAACCAAGGCCAGTCCTACTACGATGTCCATCCCTATATGTACATCTACACCCCCACCCAGAACTATCGGCTGGATCTTTTCGCCGGCTGCCGGGTGGATCACGATGCGGATATTTATTCCCTCAGCGTGGATGAGTCCACCCTGGCCAGCTATGTGGCCAAGTCCACCTTCAAGTCCAGCACCGGCGTGCCCAAGGGCAAGATCGTGACTCTGTCCACCTGCTCCTATGAGGTGTCCAACGGCCGCTATGTGGTTCTGGGCGAGCTGACCCCCATCGACTGAGCTTCTCTGATTTATCCAAAGACCTCCGATGAAAGTCGGAGGTCTTTTGTCAAAAAAAGTTTCCTCAAACTGAAAAAAGTACTTGCATTTTAGTTGGTGCTGTGCTATTATAAACAAGCTGTTTGAAAGGCATGCGCCGTTAGCTCAGCTGGATAGAGCGTCTGGCTACGGACCAGAAGGCCGGGGGTTCGAATCCCTCACGGCGTGCCAAAACCTCCGCACATCGAAGGATGCGCGGAGGTTTTGTTTTACTTTTTGGCCCTGCGCTCAGGGCCTTCTGCACCTGTAAGGTGCGGGGGTGGTATCACGACCCGCCGCGTGCTCCGCGTGTTGTCGAAACACCCGGCGCCCGCTTTGAAAAACGGCTCATTTGCCGTTTTCTGAGGTCAGGTGAGCGTCACTTCCCACACGATGAATTCTTTCTAATGCACAGGTATTCCTGCCGGCAGCTTCAGTTGCAAACGCTCATGCGTTATGGTACGATACATTCCACAAATCGGAATTTGCAGGAGGGGAATTATGAAAATCGAACACATTGCTTTATATGTAAACGACCTAGAAAAAACTCGCAGTTTTTTTATGAAGTATCTGGGCGCAAAGTCAAACGAAGGATATCATAATCTGAAAACTGACTTTTGCTCCTATTTTCTTTCTTTTGATGACGGCGCACGGTTGGAGATTATGAATAAGCCGGAAATGACTGATTTACCTAAGGAGCTTGCTCGCACAGGATATGCACATATCGCATTTAGCGTAGGAAGTAAAGAAAAGGTTGATGCCTTGACAGTAGAGTTGAAAGCTGATGGCTATGAAGTGATCAGCGCTCCCCGGACAACAGGAGATGGCTACTATGAAAGCTGTATTCTGGCAATCGAAGGTAATCAAATTGAGATTACAGTTTGAACCAGACAACTCCCGGTTTTATAAATTGAGAATTATATAGTGGAACCCGCTTACAGATAATAACCGTTGCATTTTTGCAGGATATCATGTAGAATCGGAGTGTTGAAAATAAGCAGAGCGGAGCGCCATATGAAGATCGTGATCATAGACGGCCAGGGAGGTAAGCTGGGACAGACTCTTGCCGAGGCCATTATAAAAAGCAAGATCCCCTGCGAGCTGTTTGCCATCGGCACAAACAGCATTGCCACCAGCACCATACTCAAGGGCGGCGCCATGTACGGCGCCACCGGAGAAAACCCGGTCATCGTGGCCTGCCGCGATGCCGATGTGATCATCGGCCCGGTGGGGATCCTGTCCGCCGATTCCATGATGGGGGAGATCACCCCGGCCATGGCGGTGGCCGTCGGGCAGAGCAGGGCAGTAAAGCTGCTGCTTCCCGTAAACCGCTGCAACAACCGCGTGGTCGGCGTAAGGAAGCTGTCCTTAAGCGAGATCGCGGCGGAGACCGTAGAGGAGCTGAAGCGCATTGTCAATGAATGTGACACCGGCGGACATCCTGGAATACTGCCGGGCGAATCCCGACCTGGAGATACAGGATCTCTTTAAGTTCCTCTACCAGGCCTGCCTGGGCTGCGGGCACCTGGCCGCCGATCCCGGCACAGTTGCCAAACGGCTCCGCGAGGAGCTGCCCATGGCCCGGAGGGACGACCTTCCGGCGGTGGAGCCGCTGGGGGCGGTATACTGCCGGGTGCATTTGAAGACCCTTACCTCTGACCGGGCCCTGGAGGCCCTCTGCCGCGCATTTATCCGTTCGGCGCAGCCCTGCCTCAATGGCCGGGAAAAGCTGGAGGCGGCCCTGGCCCTGACCTGTGAGTTGGCGGCAGAGGGGCAGATATCTCTTCCGCTCCGGGAGCTGCAGGCGGCTATCTGTCGCTGGCGCACCGAGGATTTCCCCCCGGTTCGCCATTCCGAGATCTACCGCAGCCGACACTGCCCGGCCTACCGGGTGATAGAAAAGGCGTATTTGACCGCCGTGCTTTCTCCGGAGGGAGAGAGCGCAGCGAGAAAATAATAGGGGCCGTTCAAGACGGTCCCTGTCCCCATGCATGCATTCCTGCTAAATCGTGCCATGAAGGCACCGCGATCGTTCAATGCGATGATATCACAAAAAGAATGAGGTAGAAAATGATGTCATCCAAGCAAAAGTCCCTGCGCCGGCTGATCCTGGCGGCCCTGTTCCTGGCCCTGGCCTTCGTCCTTCCGTTCCTGACGGGACAGATCCCCCAGATCGGCAGCGCCCTTTGTCCCATGCACATCCCCGCGCTGCTCTGCGGCTTCTTCTGCGGCCCGTGGTACGGTCTGGCGGTAGGCGCCGCCGCGCCCCTGCTGCGCTCCTTGATCTACGGTATGCCGCCGCTGATGCCAACGGGCATTGCCATGTGCTTTGAGCTTGCCGCCTATGGCTTTGTGGCCGGCCTTCTCTATAAGCTGCTCCCCAAGAAAAACGGCTACATCTATGTCTCCCTGATCTCCGCCATGCTGGCCGGGCGCGTCGTGTGGGGCATTGCCCGGGTGGTGCTGGCCGGTCTTACCCACTCCGAGTTTGTCTGGAGCGCCTTCCTTGCCGGCGCCTTTGTGAACGCCGTTCCCGGCATCATTCTCCACATTCTTCTGGTCCCCACCCTGGTGATGGCACTGAAGAAATACACCCTGAACAGCTGAGAGGGATGGCTGCATCCCGCTGCTGCCGATAGCGGACAAACGCCCCTGCCGATACCCTCGGCAGGGGCGTTCCTTATGTCATCGGCCGGCTTACAGAAGATACCGGAAGGGGCAGATGATCGCCCGCAGCACCGGCTGCAGGAGCTTCTTGAGAAGGGGCTCCTCCGGTGGGGAATAGTCCGCTCCCGGCAGGATCGCGCCCGCCGGCGTCAGAGTCCGGCCCTGCCGGAGCAGCACCTCTGTATCCGCCCGCAGGGCGGCGTTCAGCGCCGGGGAGTCCACCAGCAGCATCATCTCCGTGTCCAGATAGGCGCTGCGCATATCCCAGTTGAAGGAGCCGATGAGGCAGGTGCGCGCATCCACCAGGATGGTTTTGGTGTGCATGGAGCGCTGGCCGCTCCACTCGCACACGGCGGCGCCGGTGGCCAGGATGCGGCCCTTGTGGTTGAGGTAGTCGGCGCAGCCCCAGGGATTGGCACCGCTCTGTGGCGCGTTGGTGAGGATCTGCAGCGCCGCTGTGCCGGCGGCCTTCTCCAGGGTGTCGTACATGGCCCGGTTGCAGATGATGTAGGGGGTCTGCAGCACAATGCTCTCCCGGCCCTGGGCCATGAGGTCGCCCAGGGTATTCAGCAGGGCCGGCTCCTTGTTCCGGGCCCGGCAGTCCCCGTGGAGCACCGATACCCCGGCCGCCGGGAGGGTCTCCACCTCCCAGTCGATGGGCACAGCTGCCGCGTCCCGGAGGGCAGCCCAGCGCTCCTGCAGCGCGGCGGCGGCCTCCCGGACTCTTTTCTTCTCGGCCCGGGGCCGGAAGGCGCGGTTGGTGTCCAGGGCCCAGATGTCGTCAAAATACTCCAAAAGGGTCTCCACGGAGCCCCCTGGCCCGCTGTGCACCAGCACATCCCGATCCATGTTCTGCCGGGCCCTGCCGCCGGGGCCCAAAAAGAGGTCGCTGGTGTTGCGCCCGCCGATGAGGTAGGCCCCGCCGTCGATGATAAGATACTTGTCGTGGCAGCGGTAGTTGGCCCGCCAAAGCCCTGTCAGGCGAAGGGGGTTATAGAATTTGACCTGGGCGTTTTCCCGGGCGGCCAGGGCCTGAAAGGCGGCGCTGCCCTGCAAATGAAGCTGGGCGTTCATGCCGTCCACAAGGAGCCGCACCTCCACGCCACGGTCTGCGGCGTCCAAAAGCGCCGCCAGCACATCCGAGCCGCTGCTGTCCGCCCGGAAGTCGAAGGTGGAGAGGAGGATCTGCTCCTGAGCGGAGCGGATGAGCCGCAGCCGCCAGGCCAGGGCGTCCTCATTGCTGTCGATGAGGCAAACGCTCTCGGCGGCGGGAGCGGGCCGGGATACCCGGGCGGCGCTTTTCCTTTGCGTGCCCACCGCCGGGGGCACCAGCAGGCAGCCCAGCAGGTATATTGCCGCCAGCAGCAGTCCCCCGTGGAGCAGGCGGCGGGCTTTTTTGGGGAGAATTCTCTTCATAGCAGGTCATCACCTTCATGCGTTGGATCAAATATATGGTAACATCATACACCCTAACATCGGCGCTGCCGCCTGTCAAGGGAAACTCCCTCTAAGCGGGCCGGGCAGGGGAGAGGAGGCGGTAAAATCGGCAGCCGCCCCGGAAAATAGACCTTGTAAAGTGCCGAAATCTGTGGTATCTTAAAGAAAAAAGTATCTACGGGGGTATGCGCCATGAGCGAGCAATTCAGGACCTGTTTATTCGGCGGTTTTGCCAAGGACGATGTGGTAAAGTTCATTGCCAGGCAGGCCGAGGAGAATAAAAAACTCACCGATGCCCTCCGGGAGAAGGCAGAGGCCCTTGAGGCGCAGAACACGCAGCTGGAGGAGGCCCTGCGCAAGCTCCATGGCAAGGCCGCTGTGCTCCAGGAGGGCAGCGAGAGCGCTGCGGAGTGGGAGGAGCGCTGCCGGGAGGCAGAGCAGCAGGCCGCCGCCCTGCGGGAGGAAAACGAGGCCCTCCGGGGCCCGGCCCAGGCCTACGCCCAGGTGAAGGATCACATTGCCGAGATCGAGATCAGCGCCCACCGGCGCACCGAGGAGTTCCGGGCCGAGGCCATCGCCAAGCTGCGCCAGTGCATCGCCCAGCAGCGGGACTGGTGCAATGAGCAGCGGGGCCGCTATGAGGGGATGAATGAGGATACCCTCCAGACCCTGCGCCGCTGCCAGCAGATCGTGGAGAATAACGATTCCCAGGCCTTCGAGCGCATGCTCCTGCGGCTCCAGGAGCTGGAGGACACCCTGGAATAACCGGCAGGCACATAGAAAAACGACCCTGCGGCCAAAGGCCGCAGGGTCGTTCTTTCTATCGCTTACAGAAGCCGCACACCGGCCTTTTCACAGGCGGCCACGGTGTCCTTATCCCACAAGCTTGCCTGGACCTCGCCGATGTGGCAGGTGCCGATCATCAGCATGCACAGGCGGCTCTGGCCGATACCGCCGCCGACGGTCAGAGGCAACTCGCCATTGAGGAGCATCTTGTGGAAGGGCAGCTCCCGGCGGTCGTTGCAGTTCCGGATCTCCAGCTGGTAAGTCATGGCGGCCTCATCCACCCGGATACCCATGGAGGAGATCTCAAAGCTGCGGTCCAGCACGGGGTTGTACATCAGGATATCGCCGTTGAGGGACCAGTCGTCATAGTCCGGGGCGCGGCCGTCATGGGGCTTGCCGCTGCGCTTGAGAGCGCCGCCGATCTGCATCAAAAATACACTGTGATGCTCCCGGCAGATGGCGTCCTCCCGCTCCTTGGGCGTGAGGTCCGGCCAGCGATCCTCCAGCTCCTGGGTGGAGATGAAGTAAACTTCACGCTCCAGCTTGGTGTGTAAGCTGGGGAAGGCGATCTGCAGGGCCTCGTTAGTCTCCACCACCGCCGCCACAATGGCCCGGACAGTCTGGCGCAGATAGTACTCCGTGCGGTCCTCCCGGGAGATGACCTTTTCCCAGTCCCACTGGTCCACATAGATGGAGTGGGTGTTGTCCACCTCCTCGTCCCGGCGGATGGCGTTCATATCCGTAAAGAGGCCCTTACCCACATGGAAGCCGTAGCGCTTCAGGGCCAGGCGCTTCCACTTGGCCAGGGAGTGTACCACCTCGGCGTTGGCCCCCACATCCGGGATATCAAAGCCCACAGGGCGCTCCACGCCGTTGAGATTATCATTCAGGCCGGAGTGGTCGTCCACAAAGAGGGGCGCGGATACACGGCGCAGATTCAGCGCCTGTGCCAGATTGACCTGAAAATTGCTCTTGATGAACTCAATGGCACGCTGCATTTCATAGCTGGACAGCGGAGTTTGGTAGCCGGCGGGAATGATGATCTTGCTCATGATAACACCTCACAAAAAAATGATGCTCCCATTATAGAAAAAATTTTCGGAATTTACAATTGAAAAAACGCCGAAAATAGGCGTAAAAACCCGCCCTCTTTTGGAGGGCGGGGCTTTAGTGACGAGAAAAGTTACCGATATGCCTCCATCATGGCCCGGAAGGCGGGCAAGCTGCGGCGGATCATATCGTTGGCCACGCAGTAGCTCAGGCGGAAGTAGCCGGGGCAGCCGAAGCCGTCCGCCGGGACCACCAAGAGGTTATGCTCCAGCTTGGCCTTTTCAGAGAAGGCCATGGCATCGCCGTTGGGGGCCTTTACGAAGAGGTAGAAGGCCCCGTCGGGCTTGGCGCACTCATAGCCCATCTCCCGTAAGCTGTTATAGAGAAGGTTGCGATTTTCATCGTAGGCCGCCAGGTCCGGGCGCTGGTCGGCACACAGCTCGATGACCTTCTGCATGAGCGTGGGAGGGCAGACATGGCCCATGGCCCGGGCGGCGCCGGCCACGGCGGCATAGAGGGCCTGGCTGTCCTCCGCGAAGCCGGGCACATACACATAGCCGATGCGCTCGCCGGGCAGGGACAGGGACTTGGAATAGGAGTAGCAGACCACGGTGTTCTTATAGATGCCAGGGATAAAGGGCACCTCCACATCACCGTAAACCAGCTCCCGATAGGGCTCGTCGGCGATAATGTAGATGGGGTGGCCGTACTCGGCGCTCTTGCGCTCCAGCAGGGCGGCAAGACCCTGCAGGGTCTCGCGGGTATAGACCACGCCGGAGGGGTTGTTGGGGGAGTTGATGATAATGGCCTGGGTCCGGGGGGTGATGTGCTTTTCTACCTCCTCCAGCCGGATCTGAAAGGCCGCGGTGTCGGCGGGGACTACCACCAGCTTGCCGCCGTTGCCGCAGACGAAGGGGCGGTATTCCGGGAAGAAGGGGGCCACCACCATGATCTCCGCGCTGTGATCCACCACCAGCGCCTTGATGACGGAGATGAGGGCCGGGGCAGCGCCGCAGGTGAGGAACAGCTCATCGGGCCGCACCTCCAGCGCAAAGCGCGCCGAGAGATCCTTGGCCACGGCGGCCCGGGCCTCCTCAAAGCCGGGAGCCATGGAGTAGCCGTGGAGCTTGATGGAGTCGGTCTCATCTACGATCTTGTGGATGGACTCGTTGACCTTCTTGGGGGCGGGGATGCTGGGATTGCCCAGGGAATAATCAAAGACCTTATCGGCGCCCACCCGGGCGGTTTGGGCAAGGCCGTAGGCAAACAGCTGCCGGATCACAGAGGGGGCGGTGCCCAGATCATAATAATTCTGATTGACCATGATAAAATCTCCTTACTTATTTATTGAGACAGAGTGTGGCGAGAGTCCTGTTCTCGGCGGCTGTCAGTGCAGATCCATCCGGGCGGCCAGCACGCTGCCGGCGGCGATGGAGGCCAGCTTGGAATAGGCGCTGTCACTGCGGGAGACCAGCACGATGGGCACCTTGGCTCCCAGGATGATGCCCGCGTTCTTGGCGCCGCCGAAGAGGGAGGCGGCTTTGCCGATGCCGTTGCCCACCTCATAGTTGGGCACCAGGAGAATGTCGGCATCGCCTGCGCCGGGGGCTGTAAAGTGTTTATGCTTGCAGGCCTCCTTGCTGACGGCCAGATCCAGGGCCACCGGCCCGCAGACATCCATATTGTACTTGCTCCAGCGGTCGGTCATATGGGCCAGGGCGTCGGCGTCCACGGTGGACTGCACCTTGGGATTCACTTGCTCCGCACCGCAGATGCACGCGGCGTTGATATGCTCATAGCCCAGGGCCCGGAAGCACATGGCGGCATTCTCCAGGATCTCCGCCTTCTTCTCCAAATCGGGAAAGGTGTTGACGCCGCCGTCGGTGAGGATGACCATTTTTCCCAGGGCGGGGATCTCATAGAACATGCAGTGGGTGGTCAGGTGAGAGGTGCGCAGGCCGCACTCCTTATTAAATACCGCCCGCATGAGGTCGGCGGTGCCCAAAATCCCCTTCATCAAAAAGTTGGCCCGGCCTTCGGCGCACAGGGCCACGGCCTTGGCGGCGCAGTCCTGGTCGGTGTCGCCGGGGATGAGCTCATAGGCGTCAGGATCCTCGCCCAGGTCCCGGAGCATGGAGGCGATCTCCTCCGTATGGCCCACCAAGATGGGCACGGCGATGCCCTCCCGGCGGGCCTCCACCACGGCCTCCACCACGGGCTGATCGTGGGCGGCGGCCACGGCGATAACGCCGGCCTTTCCACCCCGTGCGGCTTCCAGAATACCATCAATGGTGTTGATCATAGAACTACCTCCCATATTGCAGGCCATGCGCCTATATTTTCTCCATTATACCGCCGGGGAATAGTCCCGTCAATGATAAACCGAATAATTCAACGAAATCTTTGGTGAAAACCGGGGTTGACGAAAGCGGCGGAAATGACTAAAATAAGCGGAGCATGAATTTTAGGAGAACACCATGAAAAAGATCAAAGCGGTACCATTGTCTTTTATTTACGCCGGGTGCTTTTTGGGCGCCGGCTTTATTTCCGGCCAGGAGCTGTGGCAGTTCTTCGGCAGCTTCGGCCTGTGGGGCTATTTGGGCTTTTGCGTGTCGGCGACGCTGTTTGTGGTTTTCGGCATGATCATGCTGCGCCTGACCCAGATGACCGGCTGCCGGGAGCTGGAAAAGCTGCTGGTGCCCTGGGACCATCTCAAGTGGCTGCAGCGGGCCGCCGGCATCGTGGCGGCGCTGTTTCTCTTCGGGGTGGTCATCATCATGTCCGCCGGAGTGGGAGCCATGGGGGAGCAGCTTTTCTCCGTGCCCGCCGCCCTGGGCAGCGGCATCTTCACCGCCGCGGTAGCCCTGGTGGCCCTATTGGGCGTAAGCGGTATGGTCAACGCCTTTTCCGCCCTGGTGCCGGTGCTGGTGGGGGCTACGCTCCTCTTCGGCATCGCGGCCTGGTGCAAGTTTGACCCCTCGCTGATCCTGAAAATCAAAAACTGCAACACCAATCCCCTGATGCCCAACTGGTTCATCGCCTGTCTGACCTATGTGGCCTATAACCTCCTGGGCAGCATCGGCATCATGATGCCCCTGGGGGAGTACCTGGGGGACAATAAGCGCACCATTCGGGTGGGTATCCTCCTGGGGGGCACGGAGCTGGTGATCGTGGCCGGCAGCATCCTAACCTCAGTGGCCTCCGCTCCCGGCACGGAGGCAGCGCAGCTCCCCATGGTGGCGGTAGCCACGGGCATCAGCCCCTTTTTGGGCAGCGTGTACGGCATCCTGCTGATGCTGGGCATGTTCTGTAACGCCCTGGCCTCCCTGGTGGGCCTCTGTGCGCACATGGAGCAGAAGCTCACCTGGCTCCGGGGCCGTGGTAAGCTCTACATCCCCCTGATGGCGGTGGCGGTGTGGCTGGGCAGTCTCTTTGGCTTCAGCGACATCGTGGGGGTGGTGTTCCCGGTGTTCGGCTATGTCAGCGTGGTGTTTTTGGCCACCATGGTCATCCACTATATCCAGGAGCGAAAGCGGCAGAAATAAAAGAATTGCGGGCCCGCGGGCCCGCAATTCTTTTTGCGTATGGGGGTTTCTTATTCGTAGAAAAGGATATCCTCATAGGTAGGATAGGGCCACAGCCGGGCGTCGGTGATGGCCTCCAGGGCGCTGATGACGCCGCCGGTCTCCTCCACCAGGCAGCGGACATGGTCCCGATAATAGCGGGCAGTGTCGATATTCTCCGCGGCGGGGGCGTTCTCCAGCGCCTCCCGGAGCTTGCCGCAGTCCTCATAGAGGGTATCACACAGGGAGGACACCTTGCCCAGCACTCTCTCCGCGGCGTGGGCGCTGCCCACCATCTGCTTCTGGCGGAAGGCGGTCTTGGAGAGATCGTCCGCATAGCCCAATACGGCGGGGAGGATGCGGCGGTTCACCATATCCAGCAGGGTGTTGGCCTCGATGGTCATGACCTTGCAGTAGTTCTCCAGGTGGATCTCGTAGCGGGCCTCCATCTCGTCCCGGGTCAGGATGCCGTGGCGGGTGAAGAGCTGCACATTGCGCTCGCTGATGTAGGCCGGCAGGGCATCCACGGTGTCCCGGGCGTTGCTCAGGCCCCGGCGGGCCGCCTCGGCAGTCCACTCCTCACCGTAGCCGTTGCCGTTGAAGACAATGCGGCTGTGCTCCCGGAAGGTCTTCTGCAGCAGTGCCTGCAGAGCGGCTGTAAAGTCATCTGCCTTTTCAAGGATGTCGGAGAACTGGGAGAGCTCCTCGGCCATCATGGTGTTGAGCACCACATTGGGGCTGGCGATGGACTGGGTGGCACCCAGCATACGGAACTCAAATTTGTTGCCGGTGAAGGCCAGGGGAGAGGTGCGGTTGCGGTCGGTGGTGTCCTGGGGGATCTCCGGCAGGGTGTCCACGCCGATCTCCAGCTTGCGCTTGGTGATGTCCACATAGGTGGAGCCGGACATGATGGCATCCAGGATGGCCTGGAGCTCATCGCCCACAAAAACGGACACAACGGCAGGAGGCGCCTCGTTGCCTCCCAGGCGGTGGTCATTGCCGGGATAGGCCACGCAGCAGCGCAGCATATCCTGGTATTCGTCCACACCCTTGAGGAAAGCGGCCAAAAACAGCAAAAACTGGGCGTTCTGGCTGGGGGTCTTGCCGGGCTTCAGGAGATTTTCCCCCGTGTCGGTCTGCAGGGACCAGTTGTTGTGCTTGCCGCTGCCGTTGACGCCGGCAAAGGGCTTTTCGTGGAGCAGGCACACCAGATCGTGCCGGGCGGCCACGGTCTTTAAGAGCTCCATGGTGAGCTGGTTATGGTCGCAGGCGGTATTGGAGTCGCCGTAGACCGGGGCGATCTCGTGCTGGGCGGGGGCCACCTCGTTGTGCTCGGTCTTGGCATAAACGCCCACCTTCCAGAGCTCCTCGTCCAGCTCGTGCATGAAGGCGGCCACCCGGGGCTTGATGGCACCGTAATAGTGGTCGTCCAGCTCCTGGCCCTTGGGGGGCTTGGCGCCGAAGAGGGTGCGGCCGCAGAGCCGCAGATCCTCCCGCTGGGCGTACATTTTCTTATCCACCAGGAAGTACTCCTGCTCGGCGCCGGACTGGGAGGTCACATGCTGCACCTCGGTATTGCCAAAAAGCCGCAGGATACGCACGCATTCGCGGTCAAGCACATGCATGGAACGCAGCAGGGGGGTCTTCTTATCCAGGGTCTCGCCGCTGTAGGAGCAAAAGATGGTGGGGATGCAGAGGGTCTTATCCTTCACAAAGGCGTAGGAGGTGGGGTCCCAGGCGGTGTAACCGCGGGCCTCAAAGGTGGCCCGCAGACCGCCGGAGGGGAAGCTGGAGGCATCCGCCTCGCCCCGGGAGAGCTCCTTGCCGGAGAGCTCCATCAGCGCCCGGCCGCCCTTGGCGGGGGTAATGAAGCTCTCGTGCTTCTCGGCAGTGTAGCCGGTCATGGGCTGGAACCAGTGGGTGTAGTGGGTGGCGCCCAGCTCGATGGCCCAGTCCTTCATGGCGCAGGCGATCTTGTCGGCGATGTCGCGGCGCAAAGGGGTTCCCTGTACCAGACACTGCTGCCAGGCCGCATAGACCTCAGGGGCCAGGCGCTGACGCATTTTCTCCTCGGTAAAGACCATGCTGCCGAAGAGCTCGGGTAGATTTGTTGCTTTTCCGTTCATGGGGATTCCTCCTTTGCAAAATTGCTTTTTTATTCCTGTGTCATGCACTTGAGCTTCTCGAGACCGGCCCGCAGACGGCGGAGGGTCTCCTCCCGGCCTAAGATCTGGCAGATCTCCACGGCACCGCCGGGGGTCACCAGCTTGCCGGAGGCGGCGATGCGTACCGGCCACATCAGGGTGGCGTTCTTCACGCCCAGCTTCTCTGCCAGGGCGATGAGGCCGTCATGGATGGCCTCCACCGTCCACTGGGGCAGGGTCTCCAGCATGGGGATAGCGGCCTCCAGCATGGTGCGGCAGACGGCGGGATCGGTCTTGGATTTTTTATTGGTATACGCCTCGGCGCAGCAGTCGGGGCAGGCGTCGAAGAAGTCCACCTTTTCGGGGATGTCGGTGAGCCGTTCACACCGGGCCTGCAGCAGGGAGGCGATGGCGCAGAGGTCAAAATCCCCCTTGACGGTCTGCCGGATGTAGGGCTCGGCCACCTTGGCAAAGGCGGCGGGCTCCATGGCCCGGAGGTACACGGCGTTGAAGTGGTCCAGCTTGGCAATGTCGAAGATGGCCGGAGACTTGGAGATGCCGGAGATGTCGAAGATATCCGCCAGCTCGGACAGGGAGAAGATCTCCCGCTCGGCGTTCTCCCCCTTGGGGGACCAGCCCAGAAGGGCCACATAGTTCAAGATGGCCTCGGTGAGATACCCCTGGGCCCGGAGGTCCTCATAGCTGGGGTCGCCGTGGCGCTTGGACATCTTGTTCTGGGCGTCCCGCATCACAGGAGAGCAGTGAACATAGGTGGGGATCTCCCAGCCGAAGGACTCATAGAGCAGGTTATACTTGGGGGCGGAGGAGAGATACTCGCTGCCCCGGACCACATGGGTGATGCCCATGAGGTGATCGTCGATGACATTGGCGAAGTTATAGGTGGGCAGGCCGTCCCGCTTCAGGAGCACCTGGTCGTCCAGGGTGGCGTTGTCCACGGTGATGTCGCCGAAGATGGCGTCATGGAAGGTGGTGGTGCCCTCAGCGGGGATCTTCTGCCGGATGACATAGGGCTCCCCGGCGTCCACGCGGGCCTGGGCCTGGGCCAGAGGGATGTCCCGGCAGGGGTCGGCGGAGCGGTCAAACTCGCCGCTTTCCTCCTCGGACTCGGTCTTTTCACAGAAGCAGTAGTAAGCGCCGCCCTTTTCCACCAAAAGCCGGGCATACTTGCCATAGGTGTCCCGCCGCTGGGACTGGATATAGGGGGCCACGGGGCCGCCCACATCGGGGCCCTCGTCGTGGGTAAGCCCGCACTCGGCCATGGTGCGGTAAATGACATCGGTGGCGCCCTCCACCAATCGGCCCTGGTCGGTATCCTCAATGCGCAGGATGAAGGTGCCACCGGCATTTCGGGCGATGAGCCAGGTATAAAGGGCCGTGCGCAGATTGCCCACATGCATATAGCCGGTGGGGGAGGGGGCAAAGCGGGTGCGCACCTTGCCATGGGGGATCTTGGCTTCCATTTCCTCAAAATACTTCATATCCATGATGCGTTTTCTCCTCATTATTTCCGAAGGCAATATTTTAACGCATATATTATATTTGTTCACATTGAAAAGTCAAGCAATTCTCCTCAATTTCTTGCATTTCCTCCTGGTTTGTGGTAGAGTACAGGATGTACAATAGCGGGCGATATTGCGCCCGGCAGGAAAGTAAGGGATATTATGGAAGAAAAGAAAAAGCGCATATTCAGCGGCATCCAGCCCTCCGGCGAATTGACCCTGGGCTCCTACATGGGCGCCATCCGCAACTGGGTGTCCCTGCAGGACAAATACGACTGCCTCTACTGCATCGTGGATATGCACGCCATCACCGTGCGCCAGGATCCGGCCACCCTGCGCCGCCGCAGCGTGGATCAGCTGGCCCAGTATATCGCCTGCGGCCTTGACCCCAAAAAGAACATCATTTTTATCCAGTCCCATGTGCCCCAGCACGCGGAGCTGGGCTGGATCCTGGGCTGCTACACCCAGTTCGGTGAGCTCTCCCGAATGACCCAGTTCAAGATGAAATCCCAGCAGCATGCCGACAATATCACCGCCGGGCTTTTCACTTACCCCGTGCTGATGGCGGCCGATATCCTCCTCTATCAGGCGGATCTGGTGCCCGTGGGTGAGGACCAAAAGCAGCATGTGGAGCTCACCCGTGACATCGCCCAGCGGTTCAACGGCCTCTACAGCGACACCTTCGTGCTGCCCGAGCCCTTCATCCCCAAGATGGGCGCCCGGCTCATGTCCTTGGATGACCCCACCACCAAGATGAGCAAGTCCCTGCCGGACGGCTGCGTGAATCTGATGGATACCCCCGAGGTCATCATGAAGAAGTTCAAGCGCGCCGTTACCGACTGCGAGACCGCCGTGAAGTTCGACAAGGTCAACAAAGCAGGTATCTCCAACCTGCTGACCATCTACTGCGCCGCCACCGGCAAGACCGTGGAGCAGGCCGAGGCGGAGTTCGGCGGCCAGGGCTACGGCGTCTTTAAGCCCGCCGTGGGCGAGGCGGTGGTGGAGCTGCTGCGGCCTATCCGGGAGGAGTCCCAGCGCATTATGGCCGACAAGGCATATTTGGAGAGCGTTTACCGGGAGGGCGCCGAGCGCGCTAAGTACCTGGCCAACAAGACCCTGAGCAAGGTCCACCGCAAGATCGGCTTTGCCGCCCGCTGAGCCATGGAATTTCTGCTGCACGGCAGCTGATTCAATACACATCTTTAAGAAAGGAACATCGTCATCATGATCTATACGACTGAGGTTCAGAATATGTGCCCCGTTGCCAAGGGCGCCTATCACGGCCCGGCTCCCATCCCCGAGGAGGGCAAGTGGGTGCAGGCCAAGGAGATATCCGACATCTCCGGCTTTACCCACGGTATCGGCTGGTGCGCCCCTCAGCAGGGTGCCTGCAAGCTGACGCTGAATGTGAAAAACGGCATCATCGAGGAGGCGCTGGTGGAGACCATCGGCTGCTCCGGCATGACCCACTCCGCCGCCATGGCCTCCGAGATCCTCATCGGCAAGACTATCCTGGAGGCCCTGAACACCGACCTGGTCTGCGACGCCATCAACACCGCCATGCGGGAACTGTTTTTGCAGATCGTCTACGGCCGCACCCAGTCCGCCTTCTCTGAGGACGGCCTGGCTGTGGGCGCCTCCCTGGAGGACCTGGGCAAGGGTCTGCGCTCCCAGGTGGGCACCATGTTCGGCACCCGGGAAAAGGGCCCCCGCTATCTTGAAATGGCCGAGGGCTATTGCAGCAAGATGGCCCTCAACGACAAGGATGAGGTCATCGGCTATGAGTTTGTCAGCGTCGGCAAGATGATGGACTTCATCAAGAAGGGCGACGACGCCAACGAGGCACTGAAGAAGGCCACCGGCCACTATGGCCAGTGGGA